>NZ_VUKF01000100.1 GCF_009193185.1 Georgenia thermotolerans
CGGGGCGTGGGCCTGCGCCACGACGTCGGCCGGGTTCACCGGCGCCACCGCACCCTCGACCGCCGCGCTGGGGGCGGGCGGCGGGACGACGGCGGCCCCCGCGGCCGCGCCCGCGACGGCCGCGGCGGCGGACGGACGGCTGGGGGTCCCCGAGGGACGACGGCGCGCCGCCGGCGGGCGGCTGACCGGCTTCACCGGCTCGTCGTCGAGGAGCGCCTCGCGGACGATGCGGCGCGGGTCGTACTGGCGGGGGTCGAACTTCGCGAGGTCGTCGAACTCCGGCCCGAGCTCCTCCCGGACCTTCTCCTTGGCGCCGGTGGCCAGCTTCTTCAGCTCCCGGGTGAGCCGCCCGAGCTGCTGGGCGAGGGCGGGCAGGCGCTCGGGGCCGATGAGCAGGAAGGCGAGCACGAGCAGGACGACGAACTCGCCACCGGAGATACCTGGCACGCCCTCAGGATAGTTCGCCCGCGCGCACCGAAGGACCGCGCGCAGCGCCGGAGCGCCGCCGCCCGGCGCGGGCGCTCAGTCGGACTCCTCCTCGCCCAGGACCACGGAGACCGTCCGTTCCTGGTTGCCGCGGCGCACCTTGAGCTCGACGGTGTCCCCCGGGGCGCGGGAGCGGATCGCGACGATGAGCTCGTCGGGGTCGGTGACCGGCCGCCCGTCGATGCTCAGGATGACGTCGCCCGGCTCGATCCCGGCCACGTCGCCCGGGCCGCCCGGGGTCACGGCCGGCTGGCCGCCCTGGGTGCCGGTGAGCACCTGGACGCCCTCGCCGGTGTAGCGGGTGTCGAGGGCGACGCCGATGACGGGGTAGGTGGCCCGCCCGTCGGCGATGAGCTGCTCGGCGGTGCGGCGCACCTGGTTGGAGGGGATCGCGAAGCCCAGCCCGATGCTCCCGGTGGCCTGGGAGGAGCCCGACGCCTGGGCGATGGCGGTGTTGATGCCGATCACCTGGCCGGCGCCGTCCACCAGCGGCCCGCCGGAGTTGCCGGGGTTGATCGCGGCGTCGGTCTGGATGGCGTTGATGAAGGTGGAGGCGCCCGGCCCGCCGGCGCGCACCGGCCGGTTCAGGGCACTGATGATGCCGGTGGTGACGGTGCCCTGCAGCCCCAGCGGGGCGCCGACGGCGACGACCGGGTCGCCCACGGCGACGGTGTCGGAGTCGGCGAGGACGAGCGGGGCGAGCCCGGTGCGGTCGACCTTGAGGACCGCCACGTCGTACTCGGCGGTGCGCCCGACGACGTCGGCCTGCGCCTGGCTGCCGTCCGCGAAGACGACGAGGACGCGCCCGCCACCGTCCGCCGCGGCCTGCACGACGTGGTTGTTCGTGACGACGTAGCCGTCCTCGCGCAGGATCATCCCCGTGCCCGACGCGCGCTGCCCGCCCGCGGACGTCTCGATGTAGACGGTCGAGGGCAGCACGGTCTTGGCGATGCCGGCCACGGAGTCCGGCGCGCGGTCGACCTTGCCGCCGGAGGACGTGGGCAGGGTGCCGGCGCGGGCCTCGCCGACGCCGAAGACCGCCCGCGCGCCCAGGCCGCCGAGCAGCAGCCCGGTGAGCAGGGCGACGAGCACGAGGAGGACGACGACGCCGCGGGCCACCCCGGGCCGGCCCGCCGGGGCGGCGTACGGGCCGGGGACGAAGCCGCCCGCTCCGGCCGGGTGCGCGGGCGGGTGGCCGGCCGGGCCGGCGTGGTCGCCGCTCCCGGTGTGCTCGGCGGGCCCGGCGGGCTGGACGTCGCCGGCGTGCTGCCCGGTCGCGGTCACCGCGTGCGGCGCCCCCGGGGTGGCAGGGGCCGGCGGGGCACCCGCGGGCGCGGTCCCGGGTG
>NZ_VUKF01000101.1 GCF_009193185.1 Georgenia thermotolerans
CGGGCGCGCGAGCAGCACCGGTGCCCCGGCGACCACGGCGGGCACGCAGGCACCGACCGCGGGGGCCGCGCCCGCCGCGGCGCGCAGCACGTCGGGCGCCGCGGGGCCGGCCAGGCCGAGGAGCACCCGCGCCTCGGTGCGGTCGGCGACGAGGACCCGCTCGGCCCCGGCCCGGTGCGAGGCGAGGAGCAGCGCGTCCAGGACCGCGATCCGGTCGCCGGTGCCGGTCAGGACGAGGAACTCGGTGGGGGCGAGGCGGTGGACGGCCAGGTCGCCGGTGTCCGCGGGGGCCGGACCGGCCGGCGCCGGGTTGCCGGCCCCGGGCAACCCGGCGGGCGCGGTCCCGCCCACCTCGGGCACGCCCGCGGGCAGGACGAGGCCGCCCGCCACGGTGGCGGCGGCGTCGGGCCCGGAGACCTCGACCTGTCCGGTGTGCGAGAGGTCGACCAGCCCGGCGCGCTCGCGCAGCGCCGCACGCTCCTCGGCCGGGTCGGTGTAGCGGGCGGCGACCAGCCACCCGGCGTGCGGCGTCAGGGCGGCGCGCGCCGCCGCGTGCACCTCGTACAGGGCCGTGGTCAGCGGTCCGGCCGGCGACATCGCCGCCATCACGGTCCGTCGCTCAGCGGGGGTCGGGCTCGGCCTTGACGGCGAGGACCGGGCACGGCGCGTCGAGCAGGATGCGCTGGGCGTTGGAGCCGAGGATGAGCTTGCCCACCGGGGAGCGCCGGCGCAGCCCGATGACGATGAGCTCGGCGTCCTCCTCCGTCGCCGCCGTGATGAGGTCCTCGGCCACGTCGGTGCCCCGGCGCAGCTGGCGCACCTCGTAGGCGACGTCGGCGAGGTCGAGCCGGTCGCGGACCGCGTCGGCCTCGGCCTCCAGCGCGGCGTGGTCCTCGCCCTGCGCCCGCCGGGAGAGGACGACGACGAGGCGGGTCTCGCGCCGCAAGGCCTCCGCGACGGCGGCGGCGAGTGCCGCCTCCCCCTCGTTGGTGGAGAGGTAGCCCACCACGATCGACATGCGCGTCCCCCATCCCGGCGCCGCTACGGTCCGCCGTCCGTCTGATGCCCCGCGACGTTACCCGATGCGCGCTCGGCCCGGGCGCTCGCCGGCGAGCGGTGCTGCGGCTCGTACCACGGCGGCGGCGCGGCGGCGTCGAGGGCCCGCACCACCAGGGCGGCGAGGTGGTGCCCGGGCTCCTCGACGAGCGCCTGATGGGCCAGGACGTCGGCGCGGGCGCCGTCGGAGGACCACCAGGCCAGGAAGGCGAGCAGTCCGAGCGCGGGGGCGCCCGCGCCGTCCGGGGCGGCCTGGGCCACCGCCGTGCCCAGGGCGAACGCGGCCGCGAACGCCTCGGGGTCCCGGCGGCGCGCGGCGTCGAAGGCGGCGATGACGGCGCCGGTATCGAGGTAGGCGGCGGTGGGCCGGCGGCCACCGGTGATGGTGCGCGCGACCACCGCGTCGCGCAGCTCCCGGTCGGCCAGGAAGGCGAGGAGCCGGCCGAGCGCCTCGGCCGGCGGTGCGGCGGGCGGCGGCCCCGGCCGGTCGGTCATCGCGGCGGCGCTCGCGTCCCACAGGGCGGCCCCCTCCCGCCGCCACCGCCGCAGGGGGCCCTGGTCGCGGGCGGGCCGGGCCCCCGGGACGCCGAAGGCCGCGCCCCGCACCCGCGGCGCGCCCCCGCTCGCCGCGGTCGCC
>NZ_VUKF01000102.1 GCF_009193185.1 Georgenia thermotolerans
CCTGACTTGGCTCACGAATCGGGGCTGACCGGTGGGGCGCCGCGCTGACCTGCAGGTTTGTCCGTTCGGTGCTGGGAAATGTGGCACTAAATCGGGGCCTAAGGTGGTCGGGTGTCGCCGCACATCCGCACCGTGAGGACCGCGTCGGGGGCGCGGGCGGTGCAGATCGTGTACTCCCGGCGCAAGGGCGCGCGCCAGATGGAGCACCTCGGCTCGGCCCACACCGACGAGGAGTACGAGCTGCTGCTGGCCGCGGCCCGGCAGCGGCTGGCCGCCGGGCAGGGCGAGCTCGACCTCGGCCTGGAGGAGCCGGGGACGGGCGGGCCGCTGCCGATCACCGCCACCCGGATGGAGCACCTGATCGGCGCGGTCCGGCGGATCTACGCCGACCTGGGCCTCGAAGACGCCGCCGGCGGTGATGAGGTCTTCTGGCAGCTGGTGCTGGCCCGCCTGGTCGAACCGACGAGCAAGCTCGACTCGCTGCGCGTGATCGAGGAGACCGGGCTGGCGCCGGCTTCCTACGCCACGGTCAAGCGGCGCCTGCCCCGCTACGCCGCCCCGGACTTCCGCAAGGCGCTGGCCGCTGCCCTGGCGGAGCGGGCGGAACTTGGCCCGGCGGCGCTGATCTTGTACGACGTGAGCACCTTGTACTTCGAGGCCGACGAGGGCGATGGGTTCCGCGAGCCGGGGTACTCCAAGGAACGGCGGATCGACCCGCAGATCACGATCGGGCTGCTCACCGACGCCACCGGGTTCCCGCTGATGGTCAACGCCTTCGAGGGCAACAAGGCCGAGACGAAGACCATGCTGCCGGTGATCGAGGCGTTCAAGGCGACCTACGCCCTCACCGACGTCACCGTGGTCGCCGACGCCGGGATGCTCTCCCACGACAACCGGGACGCGATCGAGGCGGCGGGGCTGTCCTACATCCTCGGCGCGAAGCTGCCCGACATCCCCTACGTGGTCGAGCAGTGGATGGCGGCCCACCCCGACACCGCGCCCGAGGACGGGCAGATCTTCACCGCCAAGACGTTCACCGGCCCCGCCGGGGCGCGGCGCGAGGCCCGGATCTACTACCAGTACCGCTCCGCCCGGGCCCGGCGCACGCTGCGCGGGATCGACGCCCAGGTCGCCAAGGCCGAGCAGGCCGCCGCCGGCAAGGCCCCGGTTAAGCGCAACCGGTTCCTCACCGTCACCGGCGAGGCACGCGCGGTCAACCGCGACCTGGAGGCCAAGGCCCGCGCGCTGGCCGGCTACAAGGGCTACCTGACCAACCTCCCGCCCGAGCGGGCCTCGGCCGAGTTCGTCATCGGCGCCTACCACCGGCTCTGGAACATCGAGAAGTCCTTCCGGATGTCCAAGCACGACCTCGCCGCCCGGCCGATCTACCACCGCCTGCAGGACTCCATCGACGCCCACCTGACCGTGGTCTTCGCCGCCCTGGCCGTCGCCCGCCGCCTCGAGCACCTCACCGACTGGTCCCTCAAGCGGTTCATCACCACCGCCCGCCGGTACAAGACCATCACCATCCGCGCCGGCGACCACGACATCACCGCCGCCGACCCCCTACCCGCCGACCTCACCCAGGCCCTGACCCGCATCCACGCTCCGGACGGCACGTGGCACTAAATTGAGCCAACTCAGG
>NZ_VUKF01000103.1 GCF_009193185.1 Georgenia thermotolerans
GGGCCTGTCAATTCTTCTGTGTAGGACGGGTTGTATCGGTTTTAGTTGATGTGTCCGGCTAGGCGGTCGGGGTAGAGCAGTTCGAGGTGGTTGAGGGCGGCTTTCCAGCCGTCGGTGGGGGCGCCTTCGACGAGGCGGCCGGGGGCGTGGCGCTTGTTTTTGGGCAGGCTGGCTTCCTTGGCGCGTTGGCGGGCGCGTTTGTCCTCGACGTCGTGGATCGCGAGCCAGAGCAGCTTCACGACGGCGTCGTCGGAGGGGAAGTGTCCGTGGTTCTTGATGATCTTGCGCAGCTGGTAGTTCAGGGACTCGATGGTGTTGGTGGTGTAGATGACCTTGCGGATCTGGGGTGGGAAGGCCAGGAACGGGATGAAGCGTTCCCAGGCGCGCTGCCACACGGCGACGGCCGCGGGGTACTTCTTGCCCAGGGGGTGCTCGGCAAGCTCGAGCAGGGCGGTCTCGGCGGCGTCGGCGTCGGGGGCGGTGTAGACCTTGCGCAGCGCGGCGGAAAACGCCTTGCGGTCGCCGTAGGAGACGTACCGGTTCGCGGCCCGGATCAGGTGGACCACGCAGGTCTGGACGACGGTGAAGGGCCAGGTGGCCTCGATCGCCTCGGGCAGGCCCTCCAGGCCGTCGCAGCAGGCGATGAGGACGTCCTTGATCCCGCGGTTGGCGAGCTGGGAGCACACCGCGGCCCAGAACCTCGCCCCCTCGTTGGCCTGGACCCAGATGCCCAGGACGTGCTTGATGCCCTCAGTGTCGATTCCGACGGCGATGTGTGCGGCGCGGTTGACCACGTGGGCGCCGTCGTTGACCTTGACCACGAGCGCGTCGAGGAAGATCACCGGCCAGACCGGGTCCAGCGGCCGGGACTGCCAGGCCTTGACCTCCTCCAGGACCGCGTCGGTGATGTTCGCGATCGTCTCGTGGGACAGCTCGGTGCCCAGCGTGCGGGCCAGGTGGGCCTGGATGTCTCGCACGGTCATCCCGCCGGCGTAGAGGCTGACGATCATCTCGTCGAGCCCGGCCAGGCGGCGGGTGCCCTTGGGCACCAAGCGCGGCTCGAAGGTGCCCGCCCGGTCCCGCGGGGTGCTCAGCGGGACCTGGCCGACCTCGCTCTGCAGCGTCTTGTCCGTCGAGCCGTTGCGGGAGTTCGGCGAGCCGCGCCCGGCCGGGTCGCCCCGCTCGTATCCGAGGTGATCCGACAGCTCCGCCGCGAGCCCGCGCTCGAGGACCGAACGGATCAACTCGGGCAGGAAGCCACCCTCGCCCGTCAACGCGATCCCGCCCTGCCCCGCACGGGCGATCAGGTCGTCGATGAGGTCGTCGCCCAGCAGCTCGCGGCGCAGCTCGCCGGCGGGCGTCTGGGGCCGGTCCCGGCCCTCCTCTTCCGCGGGCACCCCATTAGCCTCTCCCGGCCCCGCAGGGCCGTCCAGGGCGGCGTTTCCGGTCGGGTTCGTCAGGATCACGGTGGCCTCCTCACGCCGGCGCGTGAGCGCCAGCATCTAGGAACCGCCACTTACACAGACCATCTGACACGCCC
>NZ_VUKF01000104.1 GCF_009193185.1 Georgenia thermotolerans
TGAACCGTCCTGGGTTCCCTGGAGGGTGCTGATCTAGCAAGGGAGACTGAGTCTCGTGTCAGCACCGAGGAAGTACGACCAGGAGTTCCGGGATCGGGCGGTGCGGATGTACCGCGAACGGCTCGCGGAGGGCAGCGAGTCCAAGCTCGGCGCGCGCCGGCATGTCGGGGCGCTGCTGGACCTGAACCAGGCGACGCTGCGCAACTGGGTCGAGGACGCCGAGCTGGCCGAGGGCACGCGAAGTCCGGCGCCGAGCCGGGCGGTGGAGTCCGAGGAGGTCCGGGCGCTGCGCAAGCGGGTGGCCGAGCTCGAGCGGGCCAACGAGATCCTCAAGACCGCGTCGGCGTTTTTCGCCCAGGCGGAGCTCGACCGCCGACTCAAGTGATCGTGGCCTACATCGATACCTACCGGGACCGGTTCGGCGTCGAGCCGATCTGCTCCGTGCTCTCCGAGCACGGGGTCACGATCGCGCCGTCCACCTACTACGCCCGCAGGGCGTGCCCGGTGACCGAGGCCGAACTTGACGAGGCCTATCTCGTCAACGCCCTGGTGGCCCTGCACCGGGCGAACTGGGGCGTGTACGGGGTCCGCAAGCTCCACCACGCCGCCCGCCGCGCCGGCCTGCAGGTGGGCCGGGACCAGGTCGGCCGGCTCATGGGCGTCGCCGGGCTGGTAGGGGCGGTGCGCGGGCGCCACCGCACCCGCACCACCCGCCGGTCGGCAGAGGCGCCGCGCCACCCCGACCTGGTCCGGCGCGGCTGGCACACCCCGGCGGCCCCGGACGAGCTGTGGGTGGCGGACTTCTCCTACGTCTGGACCCTGTCCGGGTTCGTCTACGTCGCCCTCGTCGTCGACGTCTTCTCCCGCAGGATCCTCGGCTGGCGGGTGACCACCAGCAAGGAGACCTTCCTGGTCACCGACGCCCTGCGCCAGGCCATCGACGTCCGCCACCGCGGCGGGGCCCGGTGGGAGCGCGGCAAGCTCGTCCACCACTCCGACGCCGGCTCGCAGTACACCTCGGTGGCCTTCACCGCCGAGCTGCTCGAGGCCGGCATCGCCGGATCCATCGGCACCGTCGGCGACGCCCTGGACAACGCCCTGTGCGAGTCCACCATCGGCCTGTTCAAGACCGAGGCCATCAACGACGGCGGCCCGACCTGGAAACACCGCGCTCAGGTCGAGTGGCAGGTCGCCCGCTGGGTCCACTGGTACAACCACGCCCGGCTGCACTCCTCCATCGAGAACCTGCCCCCGATGGAGTTCGAACACCGTCACCGGCAGGCTGTAACCGCGACCACCATCCCGGAGGTCGCGTAACCCACCAGCCCTCCGGCGGACCCAGGACGGTTCA
>NZ_VUKF01000105.1 GCF_009193185.1 Georgenia thermotolerans
GGATGTGCGGCGACACCCGACCACCTTAGGCCCCGATTTAGTGCCACATTTCCCAGCACCGAACGGACAAACCTGCAGGTCAGCGCGGCGCCCCACCGGTCAGCCCCGATTCGTGAGCCAAGTCAGGTCTATGGGGCGGGCTCTCGGGGACGGCGGGTCACCCCGGGCCGCTGCCGTCCGAGCCGTCGTCCCGTCCGAGCCGACGCAGGCCGCGCTGCATGGCGCCGACGAGCACGCGCGCCAGCAGCCCGACGAGGACCAGCCCGCCGACCATCTGAAGGGTGACGACCAGCCGCGCGCCCTCGGTGCGTGCCACGATGTCGCCGAACCCGACCGTCGCGAACGTGGTGATGGCGAAATACAGGGCGTCCAGGCGCCCCAGCGGCTCGCTGAAGGCTGCCGGGTCGGACTGCGACATGGCCGAGTAGATGCCGGAGAAGAGAGTCAGGAAGAACGGCACCACGGTGGCCACGACCTCGAGCGCACGCAGGCGCGGATAGGGCGACACCGTCACCGCTCGTACCTGCCAGATCAACAGTCCCCCGAGCGCCAACAACCCGAGTACCAGCAGCACCACCGCTGGCGCAGACGCAGTTCCGACGGGCACCGCGAAGTAGACCACGAGCAGCGCCGACGCGATGAGGACCGGGCGAAGAGCGGCCTTCGTCCGCGGCCACCCGGCCCGTGATCTGCGCCCGTCGCCTCCCGCGGTCATCGCGAGCCGCGCGAACGGGACGCCGCCGCTATTGGCCGAACCTGCCGCAGTGGCTCACGAACGCTGCACGCCATGGCGCCCCCAGCAGATCAGCTGCCATTCGCCAGCACCCCCGCCGGCCCGCGACGATCGCCTCCGGCGCCGAGCTGCTCGCGTGACGGATCGGGCACCAACCTAACCGCCGCCGATCCCGACCACAACGACGAGGACCGACGCCACAGACGCGATCGAACCGCTCCCCGCCACACCACCCGGGCGCGCGGCATGCGCTGTGCCCGCCGCCCGCCGCGGACTACCCGAAACAGCCAGAGGCAGGTCCCGGCACGAGCCCACGGGGAGACGCAGAAACGACACCGCGCGGACTATCGGGAAAGAGAATGACGCGGAAGGGTCCTTGGCCGATGGGGGCCGGCACGGATATGCAGAAAGGCCCCCACCGGGTGGTGGGGGCCTTTCTGGAATGGGTGTTCGGCGGTGTCCTACTCTCCCACACGGTCTCCCGTGCAGTACCATCGGCGCTGAGGGGCTTAGCTTCCGGGTTCGGAATGGGACCGGGCGTTTCCCCCTCGCTATGACCGCCGTAA
>NZ_VUKF01000106.1 GCF_009193185.1 Georgenia thermotolerans
GGCGCTCTCAAGGGGTGAGTGCATAGGCCTGGGACGTTTTCGTCCTGGAGGGCTGCGGGTGTGGGTTCGCATGCGGGGTTGGAAGTGCGTGGGCTGGCGGTGGATCTGCTGGCCGAGGGGCATCCGGTGCCGGTGGTCGCGGAGCGGGTCGGGTGCGGGGCCCGGCAGGTGTACCGGTGGGCAATCCTTGCCGGTATGCGTTTTTCTGTCGGCTGTAATGGCGGTCTGATTCCCGCGGTCGGACTCCCGGGCGGGGGAAGCGGGCATGGGCGGCGCCTGACGTTGGCCGACCGGACCCAGATCCAGATCGGGGTGGAAGCCGGCCTGTCCCAGGCCCGGATCGCCGAGCTGGTGGGCTGTCACCAGTCGACGATCTCCCGGGAGCTGCGCAATGGCTCGCTGCAGTACCGTTCGCGGCGGCGGTACAACGCCCAGGCCGGGGAGCACCGGGCCGCCGCCGCCCGGTCGCGGCCCAAGACGCCGCTGCTCGAGCGCAACGCGCTGCTGCGGGCGGCGGTGGTCTCCGGGCTCAACAGCCGGTACTCGCCCGAGCAGGTGGCGAACCGGCTGCGGGTGGACTTCCCCCACTGCAAGGAGATGCGGGTGTCGCACGAGACGATCTACCAGGCCCTGTATCTGCAGGGCCGAGGGTCCTTGCGCCAGGAGCTGAAGGTCGTCAAGGCGCTGCGCTCGGGGCGCACCAGCCGCATCCCGCAGTCCCGGCTGCCGCGGGCGTCCAGCCGGCCATGGCTGGAGGGCGCCCGGCTCAGCGACCGGCCGGCCGAGGCGGGCGACCGGGCCGTGCCCGGGCACTGGGAAGGCGACCTGGTCGTCGGGCCGGAGAACTCCGGGATCATCACCCTGGTCGAGCGCACCACCCGGTTCTGCCTGCTGCGGCGCCTACCTGGGGCACGCGACAGCCAGACCGTCATCGACCGGCTCAGCGAGATGATCGGCGCGCTGCCGGCCGAGCTGCGGCGCACCCTGACCTGGGACCAGGGCACCGAGATGGCCCGCCACGCCACCTTCACCGTCCGCACCGACTGCCCGGTGTACTTCTGCGACCCGCACAGCCCCTGGCAGCGCGGCAGCAACGAGAACCTCAACGGCCTGATCCGCGACTTCTTCCCCAAGGGCACCAACTTCAACGAGATCTCCGACGCCGAGATCCAGCACGCCCAAGACCTGCTGAACACCCGCCCCCGCGAGACCTTGAACTGGGCAACCCCGCTTGAGAAACTCACCGCGTTCATCCAGGCCGATGCACTGACCGCCTGAACCCGCC
>NZ_VUKF01000107.1 GCF_009193185.1 Georgenia thermotolerans
CCCACCACGCCGCCACCGACACCCTCCGCCGAGCCACCACCGGCAACCCGCGACCGCTACATTGACAACCGCCTCCGGGTGGGGAATTTCAACGAGCACCCCTGGGGAAGATCGGCGAGCGGCATCAACGGCTGTCAGGAACGGGTCGGTCGGTGAAGCGGGGCAAGTCACCACCTGCCGCCCTGCCGGAACCGAGGGAGTGCGGCGGCCAGTCAACGGATAGATGCCACGCGTCACAAGTCAAAGCAGCGGGGCGTCCTGCGGCACGTGAGTTAGCGGATGGTCTCGAGGTGTCCACGCCGGAAGCGGTAGGCGCGGTCGCAGAGGATGTCGATGTCGTCTTAGGGTGGCTGGTCATGACCAGGGGCTTGCCGTCGTCGACCAGCGACCGCAGCAGCTGGCGCATCTCGGTGACCGTCTCCTCGTCGAGGGCGTTGAAGGGTTCGTCGAGCACCATGCCGGGCTGGTCTTCCATGATCGCTTGCGCCAGGCCGAGTCGTTGCTTCATGCCCAGGGAGTAGTGGCGTGCCTTCTGAGGTAGGTCGGGATCGAGACCGACCAGCGCCATGGCGTCACGCACCTGGCCTTCGTCGATGGCATTGCGAATCTTCGCGAGTGACATCAGGTTCTGAAGTCCGGTCTGGCGGCCCGGCGCCTCGGCTCCGCGGCGCTGACGGCGCTCACAGACCGGGCCCCGCGGGGCGCTGTGCCATATCCGTGGCCTCCGCCGCCGGTGAGGCTGTCGAACACCGCACCCGCTCGTCGGGCGACCCCCTCGCGTGCGCGCGAGTAGCGCTCGGTGACCTGGAGGCTGGAGTGCCCGAGCACCGCTTGGACGTCCGGTGCCGACGCGCCGGCGTCGAACAGGATGGTGGCGAACGTGTGGCGCAGATCGTGCACGCGCAGGTCGGGGCGGGCGAGCGCCGGGCGGATCGTCGCCCAGTCCACCGCCCGGCGGAAGTTCGCCGCGACGAGCCGGCCGCCGGTCGGCCCGGAGAACAGCAGGTCGTCCGGTCCCTTGCCCGTCATGGCCTCGTCCAGGTCCGGGTGACCGCCAGCAGCAACTAGCGTTTGTGCCACTACCTGACATCTAACACCGACATCCGCGTCCTTGCAACCACATGAGATAGGGGCCCCTTCCCCGATAATCTCGTGCGCATGGCACTTCCGACGCCCCGCCCCTGGGATCAGGCCGCAGACGGCTTGCTCACCCAGGCCGACCTGCCCGCCG
>NZ_VUKF01000108.1 GCF_009193185.1 Georgenia thermotolerans
CGGCGGCGGGCGGCGGCGCCGCGGCGGCCCAGCGCCGGGGGCGCGGGGTCGAGGACAGTGACGCCCCACAGCGCCCGCGAGCCGGGGTCGCGCAGGATCGCCCGGTCGCCCACCCGCAGGGGCAGCGCGCGCTCCAGCCGCAGCCGGGCCAGGCCCTCGCCGAGCGGGCGGTGGTGCGCGGCCACCGCCGTCGCGCCGAGGTGCAGCAGCGGCCGCTCGGGCGGCGTGCCGGCGCCGGACAGGCGCACGTCCACGGTGTCGCCCAGGTGCCAGGCGCCGGGGGTGAGCAGCACGCTGCCGCGCCCGACCTCCTCCACCCCGTCGCCGGTGAGGTTGAGCGCCACCCGGGCGACCGCCGTGGCGGCGCCGACGTCGCGGCCCAGGGACTGCACCGCGCGCACCCGCAGCCGCCGGCCGGCGTGCTCGAGCCGGTCGCCCTCGGCCACCCGGCCGGCCGACAGGGTCCCGGTCACCACCGTCCCGGCGCCGCGCACGCTGAAGCGGCGGTCGACCCACAGCCGCACGTCCCCGGCGGGGTCCGGGGCGGGCAGGGCGCCCAGCATCTCGCGCAGCGCGGCGCGCAGCTCCTCCAGCCCGCGGCCGGTGACGGCGCTGACGGGGACGACGGCGGCCCCGCGCAGCGAGGTCGGCGCGAGCTCGGCCCGGGCGCGGGCGACGGCCGGGGCGGGGTCGGCGAGGTCCGCGCGGGTGACCGCGACGACGCCGTGGGCCACCCCGAGCGCGTCGAGGGCGGCCAGGTGCTCGGCGGCCTGCGGCATCCACGGGTCGTCGGCCGCCACGACGAGCAGCACCGCGGGCACCGGCCCGATGCCGGCGAGCATGGTCGGCACGAACCGCTCGTGGCCCGGCACGTCGACGAAGGCGACGTCGCCGACGCCGGGCAGGGCCGTCCAGGCGAACCCGAGCTCGATGGTCAGCCCGCGCCGGCGCTCCTCGGCCAGGCGGTCGGGGTCCGTGCCGGTCAGGGCGCGCACGAGCGTGGACTTGCCGTGGTCGACGTGCCCGGCGGTGGCGACGACGTGCATCAGGACCGCTCGGCCGCGGGGAGCGGGGGAGGGGAGACCGGCGCCGCGGAGGTGGCGGGGCCAGCGGGGGCGGGGCCGTCGGACGCGGCGGCGTCGGGCGCCGCCGCCAGCGGTGCGGGGGCGGCGGCCGCGGCCCGCACCGCGGCCTCGAGGACGGCGTCGTCGGCGGGCGGCA
>NZ_VUKF01000109.1 GCF_009193185.1 Georgenia thermotolerans
TTGATGGCATGAAGGAGCGGGCGGTGGGGGCCTCCCGCTTCTCGGTCCCCAGGCTGATCCTGAGGGTGCTGTCACTCGAACGAGGAGGCCCCTGATGGAAGCGTACGCAGGACCGCAGGTCGTGGGTATGGACCTGCACCGCAAGCGCTCGGTGCTGGTGCGGATGGACATGGCCGGCGAGGTGCTCGAGGTCGTCCGCATCGCCAACGACCCGGACTTGCTGGCCGAGGTGCTGGCCCGCTCCGGCGAGGATCCCGAGGTGGTGCTCGAGGCCACCTACGGCTGGTTCTGGGCGGTCGATGCGTTGCAGGACGCGGGCGCGAGCGTTCATCTCGCCCACCCCCTGGGGGTCAAGGCGTTCGAGACGCGGCGGGTCAAGAACGACGTGCGCGACGCGACGGACCTGGCCGACCTGCTGCGCATGGGGCGCCTGCCCGAGGCGTGGATCGCCCCGCCCGAGACCCGAGAGCTGCGCGCGCTGGTCCGCCACCGCGCCAAGCTCGTCGGCCTGCGCACCAGCTGCAAGGCACAGATCCACGCCGTGCTGGCCAACTGCGGGGTCCAGGTCCCGATGAGCGACCTGTTCGGGGCGGCCGGCACCAGGCTGCTCGAGCGACTCGCCCTGCCCCAGGTCTACGCCGACCGGGTGGTCTCCCTGCGCCGGGTCATCGAGACCCTCGAGGGCGAGATCGACGCCTTCGCCACCGCGATCCACACCCGCCTGGCCCAGGACCCGGCCTACGCCGCGGTGCAGACCATCCCCGGGATCGGCCCGGTCTTCGGGGCGATCTTCGTCGCCGAGATCGGCGACATCTCCCGCTTCACCCGGCCCGAGCAGCTCACCGCCTGGGCCGGGCTGACCCCACGCCACCACGAGTCCGACACCAAGGTTTACCGCGGGCGGATCACCAAGCAGGGCTCGAAGCTGGTGCGCTGGGCCGCGGTCGAGTCCGTCAAGAAGCTGCCCGCCACCACCCTGGTCGGCCGGCTGCGCGAACGCGTCGCCGCCCGCCGCGGGCGCAACATCGGCGCCGTCGCCGCCGCCCGCCGCCAGGTCGAGCTCGTCTTCTACGCCCTGCGCGACGGGCACGTCCACGCCCTGCAGGCCTACACCTACCGCGCCCCGGCGGCCGCATGAACGCCACCCACAAGC
>NZ_VUKF01000010.1 GCF_009193185.1 Georgenia thermotolerans
CCGGGCCCGGCCCGGGTGCTCGTCGTCGACCCCCTGCGCCGCCGCCGCGGCGGTGCGCACCAGGTCGGGCTGGGCGCGCGGGGGCGGGCGGCGAACCGGGCGGGCGCCGTCGTGGCGCTGGCCGCGCCGCCCGCCGGCGCCGTCGTCCTGCTGGTCGACGACGTGGTCACCACCGGCGCGACCCTCGCCGCCAGCCGGGCGGCGGTGGAGGAGCGCGGCGGACGGGTGGCGGGCGCGCTCGTGCTCGCCTCGACGCCGGCCCCCGGGCGTGCCGGCCGGGCGACACGCCGGTCCTAGAGCGGAGCGGTCCGGAACCGGGCCCGCGGCGGACTCATGTGTTCCGCTTCCCTCCCGCCGGGCCCGTCGCGCGATTTTCGGCCAAATTGCACGGAAATTCGAAATCGGCGCCATGGTGCGCTTTCCACGCTACCCCCAGCGGTGGACGCGCGGGTAGGACCAAGGAGATGATCGCCCTTCCTGATGCGACTAGCGTTGATGCATGGAGCCAGTCCCATCCCGCAGGCGAGGTGTCGAGACGGCGCCGCCCGGGTCCGGACGGGTCCTGGAGGAGGTGGTCCCCACCCCAACCGCTCGCCCGTGAGCCTGGCGAGCAGCACGAGTCCGGGGCCGCAGAGCCCCCACGTCTAAGGACCGCTGGAGGTCACCATGGAGATCGTCGTCAAGGGTCGCAACACCGAGATCGCCGACCGCTTCCGCACCACCGTCGAGGAGAAGCTCGCCAAGGTCGAGCAGCTCGCGCCGCGGGCGCAGCGCGTCGAGGTCGAGCTCACGCGCGAGAAGAACCCGCGACTGGCGGACCAGGCGGAACGCGTCGAGATCACCGTCCGCGACAAGGGCCCGGTCATCCGGGCCGAGGCGAAGGCCTCGGACCGCTACGGCGCCCTGGACCTCGCGACCGGCAAGCTCGTCGAACGGCTGCGGCGCGCGCGTGACCGGCGCAAGAACCACCATCGCTACGCCGCTCCGGCCCCGGCGGACGCCCTCGTGCCCGCCCCGGAGGCGCCGGAGGAGGAGACCGCGGAGCGGATGACCCCGCCCACCACGCCGGGCGAGGCGGTCGAGAGCCAGCTCGGCGACTCCCCGGTGGTCGTGCGCCAGAAGTGCCTCGAGGCGACCCCCATGACGGTGGACCAGGCCCTGTACGAGATGGAGCTCGTCGGGCACCCGTTCTTCCTGTTCATCGACGACGAGACCGGTCAGCCCTGCGTGGCCTACCACCGCCACGGCTGGACCTACGGCGTCATCCGCCTCAACGCGGTGATCGCCGACCACCAGCAGAGCGAGCCCGCCGCCGCGGAGAACGCCGCACCGGCCGAGCCCGTGGTCGCCAACCACGCCTGATCCCGCTGCTCACCGGGGCCCGTCGCCACCGCGGCGGGCCCCGGTCCGTGCCGGGAGGCGCCGGCCGCCCTTCGCTGGCACGGCGCCCGCTCACGCGGCCTCGCCCGCTCACGCGGCCTCGCCCGCTCACGCGGCCTCGCCGGCCACCGGACCCGGCGCCCGCTCGCGCGGGCCCGGCCCTCAGCTCGCCTGGTGAATGAGGTCCAGGGTGCGCCGCAGCGCGTCGGCGTCGACCTGCCCGGGCGCGGAGGCCGGGCCCACCGTCCCGAACGTCGCGGCCGAGCCGAAGACCTCCCCGGCCAGGCGGGAGACGACGCCGGTGCCGGCCATGGCCATGGTGATGAGCGGGACGTCCGGGAGCTCCCGGTGCATCGTCCAGGTCGCCTCGAGGAGGACGAGGACGTCGCCGGGGTCGGCCGGCATGACGGCGATCTTGGGGATGTCCGCCCCGAGCTCGTGCATGCGCCGCAGCCGGGCGAGGATCTCCGCCCGCGGCGGCGTGGCGTCGAAGTCGTGGCTGGACATGACGACGGCGACCCCGGCGTCGTGCGCCGCGGCGACCAGGTCGCGCACCACCGCGGCGTCGCGGAAGAGCTCGACGTCGATGAGGTCGGCCGCCCCCGAGGCCACGACCGCGCGGTACAGCGCGCCGTAGGCGGCGTCGTCGATGGCCCGGGCGCCGCCCTCGGCGGCGGTGCGGAAGGTGACGAGCAGCGGCAGGGCGCCCAGGGCGGCGGCGAGCTCGCGGGCGGCGGCGGCGACCCGGTCCGGCTCGGCCGGCCCGGTCAGGTGGTCCACGCGCCACTCGACGACGTCGACCGGTCGACCGGCCAGCGCGGCGGCCTGCGCGCGCAGCGCCGGGAGGTCGTTCCCGGTCAGCGGCACGATGATCTTCGGCCGCCCCTGGCCGATGATGACGTCCTTGACGGTGACGACGGGCATGGTGCTCCTCGGTGGTGGTGGGGTTTTCGGGCGGTCAGGCGTGCGTGCGCACGGCGGCGTGCGCGGCCATCCGGACGGGGGCGTCGGCGGCACCGTAGCCGCGGTAGCCGCCGCGACGCTGCGCCACCTCGAAGAAGACCTGCGACCCGATCACGCGGGTGAACAGGTGGAGGTACTCCCCGCCGTCGGCGTCCCGGTCGTACATGACGTCGTGCTCGCGCAGCGCGGCGAGCAGGCCCTCGTCGACGTCGAGCCGGGCGGCGAGGTCGTCGTAGTAGTTGGCCGGGATGCGCAGCAGCGGGGCGCCGCGCTCGCGCAGGGCCCGGGCGGTGGCGAAGACGTCGTCGGTGCGGAAGGTGACGCTCTGCGGGGCGGGCACGCCCGGCGCCCACGAGCCGCGGCGCAGCACCGAGGAGTTCAGGCCGACGGCGAGGTCGCCGGCGCCCAGGACGGTGGTGCGCACGAGCCCGAACAGGCCCGAGACCTCGGCGGCGTCCCGGACGGTGAGCCCGAGGACCGAGCGGAAGAAGAGGGTCGCCTCGTCCGAGCGGTCGAACGGCTGGGTGAGGGTGACGTGGTCGACCGCGACCAGGCCGACGGCGGCCGGACGCGCCGGCACGGGAGCGGGTTCGCCCGCGGCAGCCGGGACGTCGCCGGCCGGGACCGTGGCGCCGTCGGTGTCCTGCACCGGGGCGAAGTCGGCCCGCCAACCCCCGGGGCCGTCGTCGGGCCCGCACAGGAACACGGCGGTGCCGTCGGGGGCGATGAACGCCGGCAGCTGCGCCTCCCGGGCCCCCACGACCCGCGGCAGCGGCGGGGCGAGCAGCTCCTCGGCGCGGCGGGCGGCCCCCGCCGGGTCCTCGACGGCGACGCCCAGTGCCGTGATGGCCGCGTCCGGGCGGGGGGTGGCGGTGGGGCGGGAGGTGTTGAGCAGCAGCGCGGCCGTGCCCTGCTCCCACAGCTCGACCGGCTTGGAGCGGTGGACGCCGGTGCGGGCGAAGCCCAGCGCGCGCAGGGCGGCGCGCACGCGCAGGGCCGAGCCGGGCGAGGCCTCGATCTCCACGAAGCCCGGCCGCGGGCGCGTCGGCGCCGGGGTGAGGCCGGCGCCGTCGTCGACCTTGGACTCGAGGTCGACGAGCGAGCGCATGGCGTCCACCGCGGTCAGCGCGGGCACGGACTGGCGGAAGACGTCGTTGAACACCTCCAGCGACAGCGGGCCGGCGTAGCCGGCGGCGAGGACGGTGCCCACGAAGCCCGGCAGGTCGAAGCTGCCCTGGCCGGGGAAGAGCCGGTGGTGCCGGCTCCACTGCAGGACGTCCATGTCCAGGCTCGGGGCGTCGGCGAGCTGGAGGTAGAAGATCTTCTCGCCGGGCACGCCGGCGATCCCGGCGACGTCGTCGGTGCGGGAGAGCACGTGGAAGCTGTCCAGGCACAGGCCCAGCGCCGGGTGGTCGGCGCGGCGCACGATCTCCCAGGAGTGCTCCCAGGTGCTCACCACCGACCCCCAGGCGAGGGCCTCGTAGGCGATCCGCAGGCCCCGCGCCGCGGCCTCCTCGGCCAGGTCGCGCAGCTGAGCGGCGGCGAGGTCGTCGTCGGCGATCACCCACGGCGCCACCGAGGAGCACACGAGCACGGTGTCCGTGCCCAGCTGGGCCATGACGTCGAAGGCGTGCCGGGCCCGGCGCAGGGTCCGCGCGTGCAGCTCCGGCGGGGCGCCCTCGACGTCGCGGAAGGGCTGGTACAGGTCGATGCCCAGGCCGAGGTCGGCGCACAGGTCGCGCGCCTGGGCGGGGGAGAGGTGCGACCCGACCAGGTCGGGGGCGAAGAGCTCGACGCCGTCGAAGCCGGCGTGGGCCGCGGCCGCGAGCTTGTCCTCGAGGGCGCCGGAGAGGCAGACCGTCGCGATGGACCTGCGCCGCCCGGTCATCGCCCGGCCCCCGCGGCCGTGGCGGTCGCCGCCGTCGCGGCCGGGGCGGCCGTCGTCGTCCCCGTCTCCGCGGCCACCAGCGCGAGGAAGTCGGCGCGCATCGCCGCGACGTCCGCCTCGGCGCCGGTGATGAGCCGGAAGGCGTCCACCGCCTGGCCGACCGCCATGTGCCCGCCGTCGAGCACCCGGCACCCGCGCGCGGCGGCGAGGCGCAGCAGCGCGGTCTCCACCGGCCGGTAGATGACGTCGGCCACCCACAGCCCGCCGTGCACGGCGTCGGCGTCGAGCGGGAGGCTCGGGTGGTGGTGCATGCCGATGGGCGTGGCGTTGACCAGGCCGTCGGCGGCGCGCAGCGCGGCGGGGACGTCGGCGGGGGCGATCGCCTCGACCGTCCGGTCCGGGAACAGGGCGGCGAGCGTCCGGGCGCGCTCGGCGGCCCGGTCGGCGGCGACGTCGCTGATCCGCAGCGTGCGCACGCCCGCGTCGAGCAGGGCGTAGGCGACGGCGCCGCCCGCCCCGCCGGCGCCGAGCTGGACGACGGTGCCGAGGGCGGCGCCGGGCAGGCCGGTGCGCAGGCCCCAGGCGAAGCCGGAGTAGTCGGTGTTGTCCCCGACGAGCCGGCCGTCGCGCACGAGCACGGTGTTGACGGCGTCGAGGCGGCGGGCGGCGGGGGAGAGCTCGTCGAGGTGGGCGATGACGAGCTGCTTGCACGGGTGGGTGATGTTGAAGGCGTTGAACCCCAGGTCGCGGCCGGCGCGGAGGAGGTCGCCGACGTCGGCGCCGGGCCGGCCGACGACGTCGAGGTCGACGGGCCGGTAGAGGTAGCGCAGGCCCTGCCGGTCCGCCTCGCGCTCGTGCAGCGGCGGGGTCAGCGACGCGGTGATGCCGCTGCCGATCAGGCCCACGAGGTAGGACTCGGAGGGCAGGCTCATGTGCGGTGCTCGCTTTCTGGCGGGTCTCGGTGGGACGGCGGTCGGCGGTGCGTCGGGTCAGCGGTGCATCGGCAGGCGGGCGCCGAGCTCCTCGGCGGCGTCGCGCAGCTGCGGCAGCAGCGTCAGCAGCGTGGTCATGCTGTGGCGGAAGACCGGCGCGGCGAGCGCGACGGCGGCGACGAGGTCGCCCGCGGCGGTGCGCACGGGCACGGCCAGGGCGACCATGCCGACGTCGTGCTCCTCGTCCTGGCCGGCCCACCCCTGCTCGCGCACCGCGTCGATCTCCCGGCGCAGCGCCGCCCGGTCGGTGATGGACCGCTCGGTGCGCGCCTCGAGCGCGAGCGTGGCGAGCAGGTGCTCGCGGGTGTCGTCGGGGGCGAAGGCGAGCAGCGCCTTGCCCATGGCCGAGGTGTGCAGCAGCCCGCGCTCGCCCGGGTCGGTGGTGGTGCGGAACTGCGGGCCGTCGACCTTGTTGACGGTGAGGAACCGGTCGCCGTCGAGCACGCAGAGCAGCGAGCTCTCCTCCGTCCCGGCGGTGAGCCCCCGCAGCACGGGCGCGGCCATCCCGTCGAAGCCGTGGCTGCTCGAGGCCCGCTGACCGAGCTGGAAGATGCGCAGGCCGAGGCGGTAGCGCTTGTCCCGCGGGTCGTAAGCGAGGAAGTTCTCGCGCACGAGCGTGCTCAGCAGCCGGTAGGCGGTGCTGAACGGGTAGCCCACGTCGCGCGCGACGTCGGCCGCGGTGGCGCCGTCGGGGTGCTCCCCGACCGCGGTGAGCACCCGAAAGGCCTTGCCCACGGTGCCGCTCGACGAATCCGACATAGCTCCTCTTTGACATGTAGCGGACGCCACAGCAGGATAACGACTCAACATATAGCAGGTGTTGCCACTATCTGGAAACGGAGCGTGGCGGCAGCGCGGATCGCGGTCGCCGGAAGGGCCCTATCGGGTGCGTGCCGGCGCGGCGGGTCCCGGCCCACCCGGCCACGGAGCCCGCCCCCCGTCGCCGATCCGTCCACCGGGGTGCGGCCGACGCACCCCGGCCTGCCCGTCAGCTGAGCAGGTTTCGTCCTCGGGACCCGTCCAATGAAGGATCACCACATGCCCGTCGCACCCACCCACGAGAAGACGCCCCGGAAGGCGGCACTGGCGAGCTGGATCGGCTCGGCCCTCGAGTACTACGACTTCGCCGTCTACGGCACCGCCGCGGCCCTCGTCCTGAACCACCTGTTCTTCTCCGAGGACGCCTCGCCGGTGGTCGCGGTGCTGCTGTCCATGGGCACCGTCGGCGTCGCGTACGTCGTGCGACCGCTGGGGGCCATGCTCATGGGCCCGCTCGCCGACAGGTTCGGCCGCAAGTTCGTCCTCATGCTCACCCTGTTCCTCATGGGCGGCGCGACGTTCGCGATCGGCTGCCTGCCCACCTACGACCAGGTGGGGGCGCTCGCGCCGGCGCTGCTGGTGCTGTGCCGGATCCTCCAGGGCCTGTCCGCCTCCGGCGAGCAGGCGAGCGCGATCTCCATGTCGCTCGAGCACAGTGACGAGGACCGGCGCGCGTTCACCACGAGCTGGACCCTGCAGGGCACCCAGTTCGGCACGCTCCTCGCCACGGCGATCTTCATCCCCTTCACGTTGCTGCCGGACGAGATCCTGTTCAGCTGGGGCTGGCGGGTGCCGTTCTGGCTCTCTGCCTTCGTCGTCGTGACCGCCTACATCATCCGCCGCTCCCTGGAGGAGCCGCCCGCCTTCCACGAGGCCAGGGAGGTCACCGCCCAGCAGACCCCGCTCGCGGCGACCTTCCGCCACCACAAGGCGGCCGTCCTGCGCATCGCCGCCGCGGCGATGATCAACACCGTCAACATGGTGTTCACCGTCTTCTCCGTCAGCTACGCCACCAACGGCGTCGGCCTGGAGCGCTCGACCATGCTGTGGGTGCCGGTCGCGGCGAACGCCGTCGCCCTGGGCGCCATCCCGCTCGCCGCCCGCCTCGCCGACCGGGTCGGCCGCAAGCGCGTCTTCGTCACCGGCGTGGTCGGCTCGGCCGTGCTGATGTACCCCTATCTCGCCGCCATCTCCGCGGGGAACTGGGGCCTCGTCTTCGCCTTCGGCGTCCTCATGTCCGGGATGCTGTACTCCCTCGCGAACGGCATCTGGCCGTCCTTCTACGCCGAGATGTTCCCGACGCGCGTGCGCGCCACCGGCCTGGCGCTCGGCACCCAGATCGGCTTCGCCGTCTCCGGCGGCCTCGCCCCGGCGATGGCGACCTACCTCGCCGGCCCGGACCTGCAGAGCTGGATCGGCCCCGCCGTCTTCGTCTCGGCCATGTGCGTCATCTCCGCGCTCGCGGCCCTGACGGCCAAGGAGACCGCGCACCGCACCCTCGACGAGATCGACGAGCTGCAAGGCCGCCGCACCGGTGAGGTGCCCGCGGTGGCGGCCCCCGCCGTCGCCGGCTGACCCGCGGACGCGGTGACCGTCCGCGCCGTCGCCCGCTGACCAGGCCCCGGTGGGGCGAGCCTGCCCGCCCCACCGGGGCCCGCGACGGCGCCCGCCGCGCCGCCGTCGCCGCCCGCCAATACAGTCGGGCCCATGGTCGTGCGGGTCGGCATCTCGGGGTGGCGGTACGCCCCCTGGCGCGGGGTGTTCTACCCCCGCGGGCTGCCCCAGCGGCTCGAGCTGTCCTACGTGGCCAGCCACCTCTCCAGCGTGGAGATCAACGGGTCCTTCTACTCCCTGCAGCGCCCGCCGAGCTACCGCGCCTGGGCCGAGCAGACCCCGCCCGGGTTCGTGTTCGCCGTCAAGGGCGGGCGGTTCATCACCCACATGAAGAAGCTGGTCGACGTCGCGACCCCGCTGGCCAACTTCTTCGCCTCCGGCGTCCTCGCCCTGGGCGACAAGCTCGGCCCCGTGCTCTGGCAGCTCCCGCCGCAGCTGCCGTTCGACGCCGCGCGGGTCGAGGGCTTCCTCGCCCAGCTGCCGCGCACCACCACCGACGCGGCGGCCCTCGCCGCCGGGCACGACGACCGGCTCACCGACGAGCAGACGTGGACCACCACCGACGCCGACCGGCCCCTGCGCCACGCCATGGAGGTCCGCCACCCCAGCTACCGCGACCCCGCGTTCGCCGCGCTCCTGCGCGAGCACGGGGTGGCCGCCGTCGTCGCGGACACCGCCGGGCGCTGGCCGCTGCTGGAGGACGTCACCGCCGACATCGTCTACGTGCGCCTGCACGGGGACCAGGAGCTCTACGTCAGCGGCTACACCGACGCCGCGCTGGACACCTGGGCGGAGAAGATCCGCCGCTGGCACGGCGACGGGCGGGACGTCTACGTCTACTTCGACAACGACGTCAAGGTCCGGGCCCCGGTGGACGCCATCGCGCTGGCCGACCGGCTCGGCGACATCGCGGCCCGGCCGGCGGCCGTGGCGGGGTAGGAGGGGAGATGTCCGAGGAGCGGCCCGGCGCCCGGCGGTGGGTGCCGCCGGAGGCGGACGTCGACGGCCTGCGGGCGGCGGCCCCGGGGTGCCGCGGGTGCGAGCTGTGGGCCGACGCCACCCAGGTGGTCTTCTCCACCGGCAGCGACCGGGCGCGCATCGTGCTGGTCGGCGAGCAGCCGGGCGACCGGGAGGACCGCGAGGGCAAGCCGTTCGTCGGCCCGGCCGGCCGCATCCTCGACGACGCCCTCGAGGCGGCCGGCATCGACCCGGGCGGCGTGTACGTGACCAACGCCGTCAAGCACTTCCGCTTCCAGATGCGCGGCAAGCGGCGCATCCACAAGACGCCCGGGGTGGCGCACGTCGAGGCGTGCCTGCCGTGGCTGGAGGCCGAGCTGGCGGCGGTGCGACCGGGCGTCGTCGTGTGTCTGGGCGCCACCGCCGGGCGGGCGGTCCTCGGCCGGGAGGTGCGGGTCACCGCCGAGCGCGGCACGCCGCTGAGCCGGCCGGGGCCCGACGGCGAGGTGCGGGTCGTGGTGACGACGCACCCGTCCGCCGTCGTCCGGCTGCGCGGCAGGCCTGGCTTCGACGAGGCCTTCGACGCCCTCGTCGACGACCTGCGCCTCGCCGCCGCCTGAGCCCCAGCAGTCGGACTGCCGTTTCGGCCGCCACCGAGCGCTTCGCGGGTCGATGTCGGTGGGACCGGGCACGATGGGCACGTGACCACCACCGTCGCGCGACCCACCGGGGCGGCCCGACCGCCTCGGCCCGGCCGCACGCTGACCCCCGGCCAGGCCCGCCGCATCGCCGTCGCCGCCCAGGGCCTCGACCGGTCACGGTCCGTCGCCCCCACCATGGGCCACCTGCAGCGGGCCATCGACCGCATCGGGCTGCTGCAGATCGACTCGGTCAACGTCCTGGCCCGCGCCCACCTGCTCGTCCTCTTCTCGCGCCTGGGCCCCTACGACGTCGCGCTCGTCGACCGCGCCAGCGGGCGCGCGCCCCGACGCCTGGTGGAGTTCTGGGCGCACGAGGCCTCCTACGTCCCGCCGCGCACCTACCAGCTGCTGCGATGGCGCATGGAGGACTACCGCCTCCGCGACCACTGGGGGCGCGAGCTCGCCCACCACCCCGGCGTCCTTTCGGCCGTGCGCGAGGTCGTCGCCGAGGCCGGGCCGGTCACGGCGAGCCAGGTGCACGAGGCGCTCGGCCACCGCCGCGGGCCCCGCGAGCACTGGGGCTGGAACTGGACGCCGGCCAAGCGTGCCCTCGAGCACCTGTTCAACATCGGCGAGATCGCCGCCGCCGGCCGCACCCTGCAGTTCGAGCGCGCCTACGACCTCACCGAGCGGGTCCTGCCCGCCGACGTCCTGGCCGCGCCGGTCCCGGACCGGGCCGACGCCGTGCGGCAGCTCGTCGCGGTCGCCGCCCGCGCGCACGGGGTCGCCACCGTGCGGGGCCTGGCCGACTACTTCCGGCTGCCCGTGGCGGCGACCGCCGCCGCCGTCGCCGAGCTCGTCGAGGACGGCGCGCTCGAGCCCGTGCACGTGCCGGGCTGGAAGGAGGCCTACCTCGCCGCCGGGGCGCGGGTGCCGCGACGGAGCGACGCCCGGGCGCTGCTGGCGCCCTTCGACCCGCTGGTCTTCGAGCGCCGCCGGGTGCGGGAGCTGTGGGGGATGCACTACCGCATCGAGATCTACACCCCCGCCGCGCGCCGCCGGCACGGCTACTACGTGCTGCCCTTCCTCCTGGGCGAGCACCTCGTGGCCCGGGTGGACCTCAAGGCCGACCGGCGCGCCGGCGCCCTCGTCGTCCGGGCGGCGCACGCCGAGGCCCCGGACGCCGTCCCCGGGCTGGTCCGCGCCGGGTCCGGGGCGTGGCCCGCCCGGGGCCTCGTGAGCGAGCAGCTCGCCGCGGCCCTGGGCGAGATGGCCGGCTGGCTGGGGCTGGGGGCGGTGCACCTCGACGACGAGGCGCACGGTGACCTCGTCCACGACCTGGCCGGCGCCCTCCGCACCGCTCGCTGAGCCGCCGCGCGCGGGCCGGCCTCGCGCCCCGCCGCGCCGTCGCCTCGTGTGGCGGCTGTGGCCGTCGTCCGGCACCGCCTACTATGGAAACCGGGTGCGCCCATCCGGGGCACCGCACCGGCGTGTCCGGTGGACGTGAGACGACCAGGAGCTGGCGCGTGCCGAAGATCCTCGACAAGATCCTGCGAGCGGGCGAAGGCCGTGTCCTCAGGCGGCTCAGCGCCATGGCGGACCAGGTCGACGCGCTCGAGGACGAGTTCAAGTCCATGTCCGACGCCGAGCTGCGCGAGGAGACGGACCGGTTCAAGCAGCGCTACGCCGACGGCGAGAAGCTCGACGACCTCCTGCCCGAGGCGTTCGCCACCGTGCGCGAGGCCGCCACCCGGACGCTGGGCCAGCGGCACTACCGCGTGCAGGTCATGGGCGGGGCGGCGCTGCACCTGGGCAACATCGCCGAGATGAAGACCGGTGAGGGCAAGACCCTCGTCGCGACCCTGCCGAGCTACCTCAACGCGCTGACTGGCAAGGGCGTGCACGTCGTCACGGTCAACGACTACCTCGCCGGGTACCAGAGCGAGCTCATGGGCCGCGTCCACCGCTTTCTGGGGATGACGACGGGCACGATCCTGTCCGGCCAGAGCCCCGACGAGCGCCGCGCGCAGTACGCCGCGGACATCACCTACGGCACGAACAACGAGTTCGGCTTCGACTACCTCCGCGACAACATGGCGTGGGCGGTCAGCGAGCTCGTCCAGCGCGGCCACCACTTCGCCGTCGTCGACGAGGTCGACTCCATCCTCATCGACGAGGCCCGCACCCCGCTCATCATCTCCGGCCCCGCGACCGGCGACGTCAACAAGTGGTACGCCGAGTTCGCGCGCCTGGTGACCCGGCTGAAGCCGGAGGTCGACTACGAGGTCGACGAGAAGAAGCGCACCGTCGGCGTGCTCGAGCCGGGCATCGAGAAGGTCGAGGACTACCTCGGCATCGAGAACCTCTACGAGTCCCTCAACACCCCGCTGATCGGGTTCCTCAACAACGCGATCAAGGCCAAGGAGCTCTTCAAGAAGGACAAGGACTACATCGTCAAGAACGGTGAGGTCCTCATCGTCGACGAGCACACCGGCCGCGTCCTGGCCGGGCGCCGCTACAACGAGGGCATGCACCAGGCGATCGAGGCCAAGGAGGGGGTGGCCATCAAGGCCGAGAACCAGACCCTCGCCACGATCACCCTGCAGAACTACTTCCGCCTCTACGACAAGCTCTCCGGCATGACCGGTACCGCCGAGACCGAGGCGGCGGAGTTCTCCAGCACCTACAAGATCGGCGTCGTGCCGATCCCGACGAACAAGCCGATGGTCCGCAAGGACCAGTCGGACCTCATCTACAAGGGGGTCCAGCAGAAGTACACGGCGATCGTCGACGACATCGCCGAGCGGCACGCCGTCGGCCAGCCGGTCCTCGTGGGCACCACGAGCGTGGAGAAGTCCGAGGTCCTCTCGGCGCTGCTGAAGAAGAAGGGCATCCCGCACCAGGTCCTCAACGCCAAGCAGCACGAGCGCGAGGCGGCGGTCGTGGCCATGGCCGGGCGCAAGGGCGCCGTCACCGTGGCGACCAACATGGCCGGGCGCGGCACCGACATCATGCTCGGCGGCAACGCCGAGTTCATCGCCGTCCAGACGCTCAAGCAGCAGGGCCTCGACCCGGCCGAGACGCCGGAGGAGTACGAGGCCGCCTGGCCGGCGGCGCTCGAGGCCGCCAAGAAGGCCTCCGCCGCCGAGCACGACGAGGTCAAGGAGCTCGGCGGGCTGTACGTGCTGGGCACCGAGCGGCACGAGTCGCGCCGCATCGACAACCAGCTGCGCGGCCGCTCCGGCCGTCAGGGTGACCCGGGCGAGTCCCGGTTCTACCTGTCCCTCGAGGACGACCTCATGCGGCTGTTCAACTCCGGGCTGGCGATGCGCGTCATGGACAGCGCCTCCTTCCCCGACGACATGCCGCTCGAGCACAAGTTCGTCTCCCGCGGCATCGCCAGCGCCCAGGCGCAGATCGAGGCCCGCAACTTCGAGATCCGCAAGAACGTCCTGAAGTACGACGACGTCATGTCCCGCCAGCGCGAGATCGTCTACGCCGAGCGGCGCCGGGTGCTCGAGGGGGAGGACCTCCAGCAGCAGATCCAGGCGTTCCTCGACGACGTCGTCGCCGGACTCGTCGCGGTGCACACCGCCCAGGGCGCGCCGGAGACGTGGGACCTCGAGGCGCTGTGGACCGAGCTGAAGACCACCTACCCGGTCACGATCACCCCGGAGGACATCGTCGAGGAGGCGGGCAACGCCACCCGGGTGACCGCCGAGATGCTGACCGAGGAGCTGCAGTCCGACATCCACCTCGCCTACGCCGCCCGCGAGGAGCAGCTCGGCTCGGAGATCATGCGTCAGCTCGAGCGGCGGGTGGTCCTCTCGGTGCTGGACCGCAAGTGGCGCGAGCACCTCTACGAGATGGACTACCTCAAGGAGGGCATCGGCCTGCGGGCCATGGCCCAGCGCGACCCGCTGGTCGAGTACCAGACCGAGGGCTACCAGCTCTTCCAGGCCATGAACGAGGCCATCAAGGAAGAGTCGGTCCGGTACCTGTTCAACCTCGAGGTCAAGCGCCAGGAGGCCCCGGTCAACGCGCCGTCCGAGCTCGTCGACAACGCCTCGGCCGCGGCGACCGCGGCGAAGGCGGCCGCGCACGCCCGGAAGCGGAAGGCCCCGGCCGCCGCCACCGCCGCCGCCCCGGCGACGGACGAGCTGGGCCTCGAGGCGCCGGAGCGGCCGCAGCGGCTGTCGTACTCCGCCTCGGCGCTGGACGGCAGCATGCCCACCGGCGTCTCCGGCGACGGGGAACCGGCCGCCCAGGTGGCCGGCGAGGACGGCCAGCCGGCCGGCGCGGGCAACCGCGAGCAGCGCCGGGCGCAGGCGAAGGCGGCGCGCCGCCGGCAGTAGCTGCCGCGCGAGCGCTGCGGGCGCCGAACATGTCACCGCCGTCGGGCCTCACCACATCCGTGGTGGGGCCCGACGGCGTCGCGGCGGGGTGGTCGTTTCGGCCCTGCGCCGCGTGGTGGGCCGGTCGCTGTGCCCGGGCTGCGCTGCTGGTCGGCCGGTGCTCCCGGGCTGGTCGGCCGGCGCGCCCGGGCGTCGGCCGGCGCGCCCCGGGCTGCGCCGTCGCGTGGCGCTCGTCACGATGGGGGCGGAATACCGACCTAGGTCCCGCTGTTGGTCCGGATGTACATGCAAATGCATCGATCTTGCGAGGGGCGCAGCCATGCAGTTCGGAATCTTCACGGTCAGTGACGTCACGACCGATCCCACGACCGGCACGACGCCGAACGACACCGAGCGCGTTCGGGCGATCCTCAAGATCGCGCAGCACGCCGACCAGGCGGGCCTGGACGTCTTCGCCACCGGGGAGCACCACAACCCGCCGTTCGTGGCGTCCTCGCCGACGACGATGCTCGGTTACCTGGTCGGGACGACGAAGAACATCATCCTGTCCACGTCGACGACGCTGATCACCACGAACGACCCGGTGAAGATCGCCGAGGACTACGCGATGCTGCAGGTGATCGCCGACGGGCGCATGGACCTGATGATGGGCCGCGGGAACACCGGCCCGGTCTACCCCTGGTTCGGCAAGGACATCCGCCAGGGCATCAACCTCGCGATCGAGAACTACGCGCTGCTGCGCAGGCTGTGGGAGGAGGAGGTGGTGGACTGGCAGGGCCGGTTCCGTACCCCGCTGCAGGGCTTCACCGCCACGCCTCGCCCGCTCGATGGCGTGCCCCCCTTCGTGTGGCACGGCTCGATCCGCAGCCCGGAGATCGCCGAGCAGGCCGCGTACTACGGTGACGGCTTCTTCCACAACAACATCTTCTGGCCGATGAGCCACACCAAGCGGATGGTGCAGTACTACCGTCAGCGCTTCGAGCACTACGGCCACGGGCGCGCCGACCAGGCGATCGTGGGCCTGGGCGGGCAGTTCTTCGCCCGGAAGAACTCCCAGGACGCCAAGGCCGAGTTCCGCCCCTACTTCGACAACGCCCCGGTCTACGGGCACGGCCCGTCGATGGAGGACTTCACCCGGGAGACGCCGCTGACGGTGGGCTCGCCGCAGGAGATCATCGACCGCTACGCCGCCATGCGCGAGGACGTCGGGGACTACCAGCGCCAGCTGTTCCTCATCGACCACGCGGGTCTGCCGCTGAAGACGGTGCTCGAGCAGATCGACATCCTCGCCGAGGAGATCGTCCCCGCGCTCCGCAAGGAGAACGAGTCCAAGCGCCCCGCCGGGGTGCCCTCCGACCCGCCGAGCCACGCCGACCGGGTGGCCAAGGCCCGCGCCGCCGGCGCGGTGGCGGGCGAGCACGTCGCCGGCGAGGACCGCTGGACTGGCGCGACCGCCGAGGACGACGCCGCCGCGGCCCACGCCGCCACCAAGAAGGGCGCAGCCTTCGGGCTGTGAGCCGCCGAGCACACTTGCGAGAACGAGGAGAACCATGAGCGAGCGCACGATCGTCGCCGTCTCGGCTGGGCTGGGCCAGCCGTCGTCCACCCGGCTGCTGGCGGACCGGCTGTCCGAGACCACCGTCGCCGCGTTGGGTCAGCGGGGGGTGAGCACGCGAGTCGAGACCGTCGAGCTGCGTGACGTCGCGCACGAGATCATCAACGCGATGCTCACCGGTTTCCCCACCGGTGCGCTGCGGGAGGTCATCGAGAAGGTCACCGGCGCGGACGGGCTGATCCTCGTCACCCCGCTGTTCACGACGACCTACTCGGGGCTGTTCAAGTCCTTCGTCGACATCCTGGACAAGGACTCCCTCGTCGACATGCCGGTCCTGCTCGGTGCGACCGGCGGGACGCCGCGGCACTCGCTCGCGCTGGAGTACTCCATGCGGCCCCTGTTCACCTACCTGCGCGCCGACGTCGCGACCACCTCGGTGTTCGCGGCCACGGACGACTGGGCCGGTGAGGGCGACAAGGTCAACCCGCTGCCCGCCCGCATCCAGCGCGCAGGGCGGGAGCTTGCCGAGATGGTCGCGGCGCGGGAGAACTCGGGGCCGGCGGACCTGTACGCCGACGTCCCCACGTTCGACCAGATGCTCGGGAACCTCTGAGTCGTCTCCTTCCTTGTGCGTGCGCATAGCGCGCCGGACAAGGAGGGCCGATGGCCGTGTCCGCCGGACACGGCCATCGGCGTCTGTGCGCGCATGGTGCTGATCCGTGTTCCAGGCGCCGCGCTTGTAGCTGCCACGCGCGGTCGGCTCCTTCGTGCGGTGAGAGCACCTCCTCCGTCGCCCGCGCACGGTTGTCCCCAGGCCCGCGGCGGATGTCGGTGCCGGTCGGTAGTGTGCTACACATGTTCGATAGGCGGGGTGGCCGGGACCGGGGTGCGGGGCAGCCCGGTGCGGACCCTGCCTCGGCGAGACCTTCCGCACAGTCTTCCCTGCCACCGGTTCCGGCGGCCGCGCCGACCGCGCCGGCTCCGTCGGTGCCGGCTCCTGCCCCTCTCACCTCCGCCGACATCACCAGCTGGCGCGAAGCGCTGGCGGGGGTGGATCGGGATGTCTCGGACGCCGAGCGGGTCGATCAGCTGCGGGTGCTGGAGGAGTTGAAGGCGGCCGCAGCGGCGGCGCAGGCGCGGATCGCGGTGGACCTGGACCTCTCCCAGCGCCGGGCGCAGGAGGCCGCCGGGGTGCCCGCGGCCCGGCGCGGGCGCGGGGTGGGGGCGCAGGTGGCGCTGGCCCGCCGAGAGTCCCCGCACCAGGGCGGGCGGCTGCTGGGCCTGGCCAAGACCCTGGTGCTGGAGATGCCGCGCACCTTCGCCGCCCTGCAGGCCGGGGTGATCAGCGAGTGGCGGGCCACGGTGCTGGTGCGCGAGTCGATCTGCCTGGCCGCCCCCGACCGGGCCGCCTTCGACGCGCAGCTGTGGGCCGACCCGGCGGCGGTGGAGCGGATGGGCACCCGGGCGCTGGTGGCCCGGGCCAAGCAGCTGGCCTACCGCCTGGACGCCGCCTCGGTGGTGGCCCGGGCCCGCCGGGCGGAGGCCGAACGGGGGGTGAGCCTGCGCCCGGCCCCGGACACCATGACCTACCTGACCGGGCTGTTGCCGGTGGCCCAGGGGGTGGGGGTGTGGGCGGCGCTCACGAGGACGGCGGACGCGCTGCGCGCCCAGGGCGACGGGCGCAGCCGGGGGCAGATCATGGCCGACACCCTCGTCGAGCGGGTCACCGGCCAGGCCCGCGCCGCCGACGTGCCCATCGAGGTCCAGCTGGTCATGACCGACCGCACCCTGCTCGAAGGCGACGCCGAACCCGCCGTGATTCCCGGCTACGGCACCGTCCCGGCCGACGTCGCCCGCGACCTGCTCACCGCCCGCCTCGGCGCCTCGGCCGAGACCGACGCCCCCGCGGGCGACGGCGCGGACCGGGTGGGCGGTAGCGCCTTCGGGCCGCCCGGCGCGGGTAGCGCCTTCGGGCCGCCCGGCGCGGCTAGCGCCTTCGGGCCGCCCGGCGCGGGTAGCGCCGCGGTGCCCGGTGCGGACGAGGGCAAGGTGTTGGCGTGGCTGCGGCGGCTGTTCACCGCCCCGGGCACCGGCGAGCTGGTCGCGCTGGACTCCCGCCGCCGCATCGCCCCGCCCGGGCTGGCGAGGTTCGTCACCACCCGGGACCTGGCGTGCCGGACGAACTGGTGCGACGCCCCGATCCGCCACCGCGACCACGTCATCCCCGCCGCCGCCGGCGGGCCGACCACCGCGGAGAACCTGCGCGGGGCCTGCGAGGCCTGCAACTACGCCCGGCAGGCCCCCGGCTGGACCGCCCGCACCCTCCCCACCAGCGACGACGCCGCCACGAGCGGGGTCGGCGACGGCGCCGCGGAAGGCCCGCGGGCCGGGCCCGGCGGCCACGTCGTCGAGCTGACCACCCCCACCGGGCACACCTACACCTCCCACGCCCCACCCCTGCCCGGCCACCGACCGGCTCCAGCGACGGGGCCGCCGGGCCGTCAGCCAGCCGGACCGCCGGGCGCGCCCGAGAAGGACAGCCGCCTGAAGCGACTGGTCGAACGCCACCGAGCCACCTTCGACCGGACCGCCTGAGAAGGTCGCGCCCTAATGAGAGGCGCCGTCCGTCCGGTCGATGGTCAGGACGGGCGGCCAGTCCACACCTCCTCGCCCTCTCGCGCCCACGGGTGGAGCAACAACCGGCCACGCAGGTCACCGGCCTCCATCTGGCGGTGCGCGTCAGCGGCGAAGGCGAGCGGCAGTTCGTCGATGATGCGGGCGCTGAGGCGTTCCTCGAGGAGCATCCGGTTGATCAGCGCGGCGGCGGACGTCAGGTCGCGCACCGAGGCCAGGCTGATGACGAACCCGTGGATGCTGACGTCCCGGGTGTACAGCTCCGCCAGTGGCACCGGCCCGGAGCCGTCCCGCACGGCGGTGACCAGGATCTTCCCGCCGGGTCTCACGACCTCGGCAGAGATCTCGTGGGGCTGATGGCCCGAGGTGTCCCAGACGACGTCGACGCCCTTCGGGGCGTGGGTGCGTATGGCCATGGCCAGGTCGGGGGCTCGGTAGTCGAGGACGGCGGCGGCCCCGGCGGCGGTGCACCGCTCGTGGTCGTCGGGACGGGCGGTGGCGATGACCGTGGCCCCCGCGCGGGCGGCCAGCTCGATGGCCGAGGTGCCGACGTTGCCGCCCCCGCCGCCGACCAGGACCGTTTGTGCCGGTCGTAGCTTCGCGTGCACGAACCAGGCGAGGTACGCCGTCGCGGCCGAGTGGGCGACGGCGACGGCCAGCCGAGGGTCGACGTGATCGGGGAGGTGGTAGAGCCGCTCGGCCGGGACGACGGCGTACTGGGCGAAGGATCCCTGCCGCCCGTCGTGGCCGAGACTGTTGGACCAGACCCGGTCACCCGGGCGGAAGCCGTGCACCGCGTGGCCGACCTCGAGCACGGTGCCGACGAGGTCGCGGCCGAGGATCAGCGGGAGCGGGACCTCGGTGCGGTAGGCGCCTGAGCGCACCAGGGTGTCGACCCGGTCCACCGCCACCGACTCCACCGTCACGAGGACCTCGTCGGGGTGAGGGACGGGGACGGGCAGCTCGCCCACCCGGATCTCTTCCGCCGGCCCCAGCGCCGGTACGTACGCCGCCGTCATCGTCGAGGACATGCGGGCATCGTCGCGCGACGGGGCCTGGGCGGCACGTCGGCGGCGGGCCTACCCGATCTCAAGAGCGGTCGCCCGCCACCGGCCGCGGTGGGCCTCGAGGCGCACGGCGGCCCCGCGCACACGGTCGCCGTCGTGCACGACGACCGCCGCCTCCACCGTGCGCGGGTCGATCCGGCACACCCGCACCCGGCGGACCTGGGTGCGCCGGGCGCGAGCCGGTCGGCCGACTACCCGCTCGGCGAGCCGGGCGCGGCGCGCGAGCGGCCCGTACAGCTCGGGGGCGAGCAGCCGCGCGAGCTGGTTCGGCGGCCGCAGCCCTATCAGCGCCTCGACGGCGCCGAGCACGACGGCCCCCGCCCACGGGGCCGGCTCCGGGAGCGGTTGAGGGGTGTCCTCCCGCGGGAGCTCCGGCAGGGTGAGCACGACGGCGCCGCGCGCTGTGGCCCGCTTGGTGGATGGCGGGGCCGGTGCGATGCCGCCGACGAAGCGGACCCGGTCCCACGTCGGCCGCGTGCCGGGACGGGCAGGTGCTCTGGGCGGCGCACCGGGCGCACCGCCTGCGGAGCCGGGGAGATCGAACTCGTCACCACGGTGGACGGGTGCCGCGATCGTCGCGGACGACCGTGCCGGGGACGGGGCGAGGGTGAGGGCGCTCATGAGGACTCCTTCGTCGGGGCCTGCAGCAGCTGACCGGGTTGGATGAGGTCGGGATCGCCGCCGATCACCGCGGCGTTGGCGCGGTACCACCGCGGCCACACCGCGGCGATCTCGGCGTCGGTGGCGGAATCGGGCAGATGGTCGGCGGCGATGGCCCAGAGGCTCTCGCCAGCGGTGACGACGTGGCGGTCGGTGGGCGCGGCCGGGGCCGGCGGGGACGGCGCTACCGAAGGTGGGGCCGGAGACGGCCGGGCCCCGGGGGCGGCGGGCGTCGGGGATTCCGGCGGGCCCGCCGTCGGCAGGCCGGGCGCGTGGGGCGTCGGGGAGTCGGGTGTGCCGGGCATCGGCGAATGCGTGCCGGGGGCCGTGGCGGCAGGCGTGCCAGCCCGCGACCCCGGGTCCTCCGATGGCGCCGATGAGGGAGGCACCGAGGAGGCGGGCGGGACGGGCGGCGGGGACGGATCGGGGGCCCGGGCCGGTGCGGGTGCCGACACATCGTCGGCAGCGCCCCAGCCCAGGTCCACGGGCAGCGCGGGGTCGGGCTCGACGGTGGCGGCGGCAGCACCGCCGAGTGAGACGGCGACGCCCACACCGGTCGCCGCCGTCGTGAGCAGGACGCGTCGCAGAATCGGTGCCCCGCAGCGCCGCAGCAGGCCCTCGAGGCGGTGCCGCGGTCCGCCCCGCAGGACCAGCGCGGCCAGCGCGATGGCTGCCGTCGCGGCGTACCAGACGGCCACGACGCACCCCGCCGCCAGCAACGCCAGCGTCACGACGTCGGGCAGGTGTACGGCCGTCAGTTGCGAGACGCGGCCCTCGTCGAGGAGGGGCAGCGCGATCTCTCGCGCCCGCTGACCGAGGCCCGCCGCCAGCAGGCCCGCGCCGGCCAGCACCGTGAGCGTCACGCCCGCTCGCGTGTGAGGTCTCATGGTGGATCCTCACTCTTGATGCCTGATCGTGCACTTTGGTGTTGGAACGTGCAGATAGGTGTACGCCGCGGCCGCCAGCGGGTAAAGCCCCCGGATGGGGTGCTGTGGACGGTCCGTGCCCCGAGAACGAGGCGCCCCCAGCACCCACACAGATACGGAGATTCAGGTCCGCCCATGGCGGCGGTGCCCTAGCGTGCGGGCATGCGGTGGGAAGCGCTGTTCGCGGACCTCGAGAGCCAGTACGAGGCCGCCGCGCGTCTGGCCGACGACGACGCCGTCGCCGAGCTGGCGGAGGGCGAGATCGCCAGCGTTCGTCTCGCGGACCGCCTGCGCGCCCGGACCGGCGACCTGCTGCGCCTACGCCTGCGCTCGGGCGCGGACCTCAGCGGCCGGCTGGTCGACGCGGCGCCGCAGTGGCTCTTGATGGCGAGCGGCGAGCGCCGGATCCTGGTGCCTCTCGAGGCCATCGTGCTGGCGTGGCCGCTGGGCGCGGCGGCCCCGCGCACCGCGCGGGTGGAGCAGCGCCTCCGCGTCACGCACGCCCTGCGCGCCCTCGCTCACGAGGGGATCCGGGTGCAGGTGGCCTGCGCGGGCGGCGCCTACGCCGGCTGGCTGAGCCGGGTCGGTGCCGACCACGTCGACCTGCGCACCGACGGACCCGAACCGGGCCGGCCCGAGACCGGCGCCGTCGTCACGATCTCGCTCGCTGCCATCGAGACGGTGAGCACCGCATGACCTCAGGGACGCTCGGCCTCGATCCGCGCGCGGGTGCGCGCGTACTGCCGCTGGATGTAGTCCTCCAGCGCGGCGGCCTCGACGCGCCACTGGTTGCGCCCGCCCACCTGGATCGCCGCCAGCTCCCCGGTGCGCACCAGGACGCGTACCTGGGCGACGGACACCGCCAGCTCCTCCGCGACGTCGGCGAGGGTGAGGAAGCGCGCCATGGGCTCATCCTCTCACCGGCCCTGGCCGCCGCGGCGCATCATCGGGCAGCTGTGGACATCTCGCGGGAGCGAGCGGGCCGGAACGGCACCATGGGGCACCCACCGCCAAGGAGGCGACCATGAGCGGGGACGACCTTCCCCGGGCCCGCCGGCTCCGCCGGCCCACCTGGCGCGATCCGCGGCTCGGGGTGGGCGTGCTGCTCGTCGCCGCCTCGGTGGCCCTGGGCACGTGGGCGGTGCGCGACGCCGCCGCCACCACCGCGGTGTACGCGGCCCGGCAGGACCTCACCCCCGGGGACGCCCTGGACGGCGACGCGCTCGTCGTCGCCCACGTCCGTCTGGGCGGGCCCGAGGAGCGCTACCTGCCGGTCGCCGACGGCGTGCCGGACAGCGCCGTGGCCCTGCGCACCGTCGGAGCCGGCGAGCTGGTGCCCCGCGCCGCCGTCGGGGCCTCCGAGGCGGTGGACCTGCGCCCGGTCGTCATCCCGCTGGGGCTGTCCGTGCCCGCCGACCTCGGCCCGGGAACCGTCGTCGACCTCTGGCTCGTCCCGGCCCCGCCCACCGGCGGCCTGCAGCCGGAGGCGCCGGCGCCACCGACGCTGCTCGGGGCCGACCTCGTGGTCGCCGAGGTCCTCGAGGACTCGTCGATGTTCACGGGCGGCACGGGCGTCTCCGTCGAGCTGCTCGTGCCCCGGCTCGACCTGCCGGACGTGCTCGGCGCCCTCTCCAGCGACGGGCAGCTCGTCGCCGTGCCCACCTTCGGCGGAGAGCCCGGGCCGGCACCCGCGCCCGCCGCGGAGGACGAGGCCGGGTGAGGAGCGCCGGCGTCCTGCTGGCCCTCACCGGTTCCGAGGAGGGCACGCTGGTGCAGGCGCTCGACGCCCCGGGCACCGGCGTGCGGGTGGTGCGTCGCTGCGCCGACGTGCCCGAGGTGCTCGCCGCGGCCGCGGCCGGGCTTGGCGCCGTCGCGGTGCTGGCCGCGGAGCTGCCGGGGGTCGACCGCCCGATGCTCGCCCGGCTGCGCGCCGCCGGCGTGAGCACGCTGCTCGTAGCGGGCGCCGAGGACCTCGAGCGCTGCGCCGTCCTCGGCGCCGACGCCGTCGCCCCGGCTGACACGGCCGCGGCCACGCTCGCGGACCGGGTCGTGGCACTCGCGCGGACGCCGGGGCCGGCGGGAGGAGAGCCATCGGGGGCCGCGGACCCGCCTCCGCCTCCGCCGCCGGTCGGCGGGGAGGACGCCGGGCCGGCTGTCCCCGCCGGCACGGGCGTGCTGGCCGGGGACCTGTCCCTCCGAACCGTGGGCACGGGCCCCGGGGACCCGACGGTCGGCGACGCGGAGACGGGGACCGCTGCTGAGGCGACGAGCGCCGCCGGGAAGACGCCGGGGGAGGGCGGCGGGGGCACGAGGGGCGCCCAAACGGGACGTGCGGAGGACGACGACGGGCGTCTGGAGGGCGCCGACCGACGTGACGCGGGCGTCGACGGACGCCACGAGGAGCAGGATCGCGAGCATCTGGCTGCCCCGGGCGGCGCCCAGCTCGCAGACCTCGACGGCGCGCGCCCGGCGACCACACGGGGCCGCCTCGTGGTGGTGTGGGGCCCGCCCGGCGCGCCGGGCCGGACCACCGTGGCCGTCACCCTGGCCGCCGAGCTCGCCACCCACGGCGACGCGCTCCTCGTCGACGCCGACACCGAGGCGCCGTCGGTCACGCAGGTGCTCGGCCTGCTGGACGACGCCTCCGCGATCGCGGTGGCCGCACGGCAGGCCTCCCACGGGCGGTTGGACGCGGCGGCGCTGGCCGCGCTGTGCCCGGTCGTCGACCGCCGGCTGCGGGTGCTCACCGGCCTCACCCGGGCCGACCGGTGGCGCGAGCTGCCCGCCGCCGCCCTGGAGGTCGTGTGGGAAGCTGCGCGGCGGACGAGCCCGTGGACGGTCGTCGACGTCGGCGCCGGGATCGAGGGCGACGGCGGGCTAGACCCGACGTACGGGCCGCAGCGGCACCAGGCGACGCTGTCCGCCCTCGCCGCCGCCGACGTCCTGGTCGTCGTCGGCGCGGGAGAGCCGGTCGGCATGCGACGGCTCGTGCTGGCGCTGGGTGAGCTGGCCGACCGGGCGGTGGTCGGCCCGGACGCGCAGCGGGTGGTCGTCGTCAACCGGATCCGCACCTCCGCCGCCGGGCCGCACCCAGACCGGTCGATCCTCGAGGCCCTCGCCCGCTTCGCCGGCGTCACGGACGCCGTCCTCGTCCCGGACGACCGTCCCGCCGTCGACCGGGCGGTCCTGTACGGGCGCACCCTGCCCGACGCCGGGCCCGGCTCGCCTGCCCGCCTGGCGCTGCAGCGGCTGGCGGCCCGGCTGGCAGGAATGCCCGAGCCCGCCCGCCGTCGTCGGCTGGGCATGGCGCGTGGGCGCTGAGCCGCGAATCGGAGAGACTACGCCCATGCGCGTCTACCTGCCTGCCACCGCCGCCGACCTGCGCGAGGAGAGGGGAGTGGGGCCCCGGTGGGCGCACGCCGTCACCGCGGCGCTGCGCGGCGCCCTGCCCGACGAGGACGACGAGGGGCTGGAGATGACCGCGACGCTGGCCGCGGCGGACGAGTCCGTCGAGCGGCTGGCCGCGGACGGGTCGCTGCCGCGCCGGGTCGTCGTCGCCGCGGACGTGCCGGACGCTTCCGTGCGCGCGCCCGAGGTCCTCGGCGAGGAACAGCTCGAGACCGCCGTCGAAGTCGTCGCGCCGGTGCCGTGGTCCGCCGTCGTGGCGATCTTCGTCGACGAGCCCGAGGCCGCCGACGACGTCGCCGCGGCCGCCGCCGGGAACGAGCAGGCGCTGGAGCGGGCCGCCGAGCGGGACCTGCTGTGGTACGACGTCGTCGAGCTGGCCGACCTGCGCCGCGAGCTCGCGGGCTGACTGGCCCCGGGCGCCTCGCTGGCCGACCGCCCGCGCGGGCGCCCCGCACCGGTGGACGTTCTCCGTCGGATCCGCAGTCGCCGCCCGCACCGTCTGCCACCCTGGCCCCATGACCGCCGTCGGAGTGCTGTTCCTCCTGGCCGGCGCGGTGCTGCTCGCGCGATCGGGGCAGGTGCTCACACGGGCCAACGCCGGAGTGGCCCTGCCGGCCTGGTGGGGCCGGCCGACGGTTCTGCCCAGGGCCGTGTACACGTGGCGCTTCGGCGGCCTCTTCTGTGTCATCTTCGGCGCGAACCTCGTCGCGTCCGACCGGACCACGTGGTGGGCGGGGGTGCCGCTGATCCTTGCGGCGTGGGCGCCCGCCTTCCTGATCCACGCCCGGCACAACCGTCGGGTCAGGGCGGCGGGACACTGACCCGCAGCATGGGCGAGAGCGTCAGGCCCGCACGGTGAGCGTCGAGGCGCCCGAGGGCAGCCGGCGCACCTCGATCCGCTCGGCGATGCGGTCCTTCAGCTCGGCGACGTGCGAGACGATGCCGACGGCCCGGCCGCCGTCCCGCAGCCGGCCGAGCTCGGCCATGACCGCGTCCAGGGTGGCGGGGTCCAGCGAGCCGAAGCCCTCATCGACGAACAGGGTGCCCAGCTCCACGCCGCCGGCCTCGGCGCGGACGACGTCCGCCAGGCCCAGCGCCAGGCACAGCGAGACGTAGAAGGTCTCCCCGCCGGAGAGGGTGTGCGGGTCGCGGGGCGCCTCGGTGTAGTGGTCGCGGACCTGCAGGCCGAGCCCGGCGCGGCGCGAGCGCTGCCCGCCCTCCTTCTCGTCGATCCGCTCGAGCGTGTACCGGCCGTCGGACATGGTGGCCAGCCGGTCGTTGGCCGCGGCGACGACGTCCTCGAAGCGGCGCAGCAGCACGTACGTCGCCAAGGTGGTGGCGGTCTCCGTGCCCTCGCCGGCGGTGGCCAGGGCGGCGGTGCGCAGCACCGGGGCCGCCCGCTCGGCCTGGATCGCGTGGTCGCCCGCCGCGGCCAGCAGCTCCGCGCGCGCCGTGGCCGTGTGCGCGGCGCGCACCGCGCACTCGCTCGCCGTCCGGGTCGCGGCGGCCAGCGCGGTCATCGCGTCGCGGTGGGCGAGCTCGGCGCCCGGGACGTCGGCCTCCTCTGCGCCGGTGAGCGCCGCGATGGCGGGCTCGGCCAGCCCGGTGTCGACGCGCGCCCGGGCGGCGTGGTGGTCGAGCACCTCCCGCTCGAGGGCGTCGAGCTCCGCCGGGGCAAGGGCGGCGGCGCGGGCGGCGGCGGCGTCGGGCAGGTCGGCGTCCGTCAGCGCCCGGGCGACCTGGGCGGCCGCCTGCTCCTGGGACCGGGCGGCGCCGTCGGCCGCCCGACGCGCCTCGAGGAGGGCGGTCGCCGTGGCCGCGCGGGCCCCGAGGGCCTCCGCCCGCGCGGTCACCGACTCGGCGTCGCCGCGGGCCGCGGCGCACCGGTCGCGGTCGGCGGCCAGCTGCTCACGGAGGGTGGTGAGGCGCTCCTGCCGGGCGGCGAGAGAGGCGCGGTCCTCGCTCAAGGCGGCGTGGAGCTCGGCCGTGTGCCGGTCGAACGCGTCCAGCTCGTGCTCGAGCTCCTGGGCTGTGGTGGCCGCGGCCTCGCAGCGGCTGACCCCCTCCTGGGCGGCGGTCAGCTCGGCGCGGGCGGTCTCGGCGTCGCGGTCCTGCGCGGCGGCGCGCAGTCCGGCGATCTGCTCGGTCAGCGCGGCGACCCGGGTCCGGGCCCGCTCGAGCGCGGTGGTGGCCGCCTCGCGGGCGGCGGCCGCCGCGTCGACGTCGGCGGCGCTCGCGTGCTCGGGCGCGGTGGCGGCGGGGGAGGGGTGTTCGGTGGCCCCGCACACGACGCACGGCTGGCCGTCCTCCAGCCGGCCGGCGAGCTCGCCCGCCATCCCGTCCACCCACCGGCGCCGGACCGCGTGCTCGTGGTCCACCGCCTCCCGGGCGGCCCGGACCGCGGCGTCGGCGACGGACTCGGCCTCCCGCAGCGCGACGGCCCGCTCGACGGCCGCGGTGGCGGCGTCGCGGACCGCCGCTGCCGCCTCGGCCGCGGCGCGGGCGGCGGGCAGACCGGCGGCGTCGGTGCGGGCGCGGGTGAGGCGGTCGGCGAGAGCGGTGCGGGCGGCGGGCCGGGCGGCGAGGAGCTCCTCGGCCTCGGTCAGCGCCTCGGCGGCGGTGGCGATGCTGCGGGCGGTGGCCTCGATGCCCACCTCCCGGGTGGGGAGCTGGTGCTCGACCTGGACCAGCGCGGCCAGGGCGCCCTGCTCGGCGGTGGCCGCCTCGTGGGCGGCGCGCAGCGCGGCGAGGTCGGTGCCGTCGGCGCTCGCCGCGAGCAGGTCGGCGTGCGGGCCGGCCGCGGCGTCGGCGAGGGCGGTGGCCAGCACCGTCTGTGCGGCCGCGGCGGCGGCCTGCGCCTCGGCGTGGGCGCGCAGCGGCGCGAGGGTGGTCGCCGCCCGGCGGGCCAGGCCTAGCCGGTCGGCGGCGGCCCGGACGTGGGGGTCGCGCTCGGCGAGCCGGGCCTGCTCGGTGAGCAGGGCGGCACGCCGCTCGAGCAGCGCGGCCAGCGCGCGCACGGCGTCGAGGTGCTCGCGGGCCGTGCGCTCGTGCGCGCGGGCCTGCTCCTCGGCGGCGGCGGCCCAGGCGGAGAGGGCCTCGACCTCGGCGAGGATCTCGGCGCTGCGGTCGGTGAGCTTGGGCACATCGAGGGCCTCGGCCGCGGCGAGCAGGTCGGCGCGAGGGGAGGTCGACGAGGCCGCGTGGGCCGGGGATGCCGACTCACCGTCGGCGGCTTCGGCCGCCTCGCGGTCGGCGGCTTCGGCCGCCTCGCGGTCGGCGGCTCCGGCCGCCTCGCGATCGGGGGTGCCGGCCGCCTCGCGCTCGTCGTCGCCGAGCTCGGCGGCGCGCAGGAACGTCGCGGCCGCGGCCTGGATCTGCCGGCCGCCGCGCTCGAGGTCGGCCCGGGCGGTGCGCGCCATCTCGGCCAGCTGCTTCTGCAGCCGCTCGTAGACCTCGGTGCCGAAGACGTCCTGCAGGACCGCCCGCCGGTCCTCGGGCTTGGCCCGCAGGAACGAGGCGAACTGGCCCTGGGGCAGCACCACCGTCTGGGTGAACTGGGTGCGGTCGAGCACGACGATGCGGCCGAGCTCGGTGCCGACCTCCTGCACGTGCGCCGAGACGGGCTCGCCGGCCTCGTCCTCCACGGCCGCCAGCCGGAACAGCTTGGCGCGGGCGTTCTGCTGGGTGAAGCCGCCGCCGCGCTTCTTCGGGCGGAGGAACGCCGGGGAGCGCCACACGCGATAGATCCCAGCGCCGGTGGAGAAGACCAGCTCGACGAAGGGCTCGACGTCGGCGGCGGCGTGGTCGGAGTGCAGCCGGTCGTCCGAGGCGTGCTCGCCGGCGACCTTGCCGTACAGGGCGAAGACGACGGCGTCGATGATGGTGGACTTGCCCGCCCCCGTGGGCCCCTCGAGGAGGAAGAGGCCACCGGCCGAGAGCGTGTCGAAGTCGATGGTGTGCCGGCCGGGGTAGGGGCCGATGGCCTGCAGGGCGAGGCGGTGAATCCGCATCAGGCGCTCCTCTCGGCGGCCAGGACGGCCTCGTACGCCTCGCGCAGCACGGCGAGCTCGGCCTCGCGGGCCGGACGCCCGCCGGCCGCGGCGAGGAACTGGGCCGCGACCTCGAGCGGGTCCTGGGCGCTCGTGACCGTGGCGGCGGCGCGCTCGCGCACCCGGGCGGGCACGTGCTGGACCACCAGGGCGTGCGGGAAGCGCCGCGCGACCTGCTCCCACAGCTGCTCGGGCCGGACGTCGTCGGTCACCGTGACGCGAAGCCAGTCCGCGGTGCGGTCGTCGAAGGCCGGGCTGAGCAGCTCGGCGAGCGTGCCGGCGACGTCGCCGAGACGGCGGGGGACCGGCGTCGGCACGAGCTCGACCGCGCGCACCCCGTCGGCGCCGAGGTCGACCAGCGCGGTGGACTTGTGGTGCGCGGCCTCGGAGAAGGAGAACGCCAGCGGGGACCCGGCGTAGCGCATGACCGGGTCGACCCCCTCGCGCCCGACGCGCTGCGGCCCGTGCAGGTGCCCCAGCGCCACGTAGTCCAGGGCGGCGGCGGGGCCGAAGACCCCGGAGGGGACGGCGTCGACGCCGCCGACGCGGATGTCGCGCTCGGACTCGCTCGGCGCCCCGCCGGTGACGAACGCGTGCGCCAGCAGCATGGCCGGCACGCGGGGCCCGGACGCCCGGCGGGCGGCCAGGTCGGCGTGGACGCGGCGCAGCGCGGCGGCGGTGACGGCCTCGTGCGAGCGGGCGGGAGCGACGCGGGCGCCGTCCTCCCCGGTCTCGGCCAGCTCCTCGCGGCTCATGTCCGGGTCGAGGTAGGGCAGCGCGTACACCAGCGCCCCGGCGTCGCCGTCGGCGTCCGGCAGGACGACGGGCTCGCCCAGCCCGGCGATGCGGCTGCGCACCGCGAGGCGGTCGCGGAAGAGCCCGGCGCCGAAGCCGAGCCGGGTGGCCGAGTCGTGGTTGCCGGGGGTGAGCACCACCCGGGTCAGGGCGGTGAGCCGGCCCAGGGCGTCGGAGAGCAGCTCGACCGAGGCCACCGGAGGGACCGCCCGGTCGTAGACGTCCCCCGCGACGACGACGGCGTCGACCCGCTCGGCGCGGACCAGCTCGACCAGGTGGTCGAGGAACGCCTCGTGGGCCCCGTGCAGGTCCACCCCGTGCAGGGTGCGGCCCAGGTGCCAGTCCGAGGTGTGCAGGATCCGCATGCCGTGGACGCTAACCCCGGGCACTGACATCGCCCGGGAGTGACACGGCGGGGGCGAATCACACCCGGGCGCCGGTGGGGGTGGCCTCGCCGGTGCCGCGCCCGGCCCGGCGGGGCGAGGTCAGTCCTCCTGCGACCCCAGCTGCGCCAGCACCGCGTCGTGCAGCAGCCCGTTGGTCACCACGGCGTTGCCGCCCCAGGGCCCGTCCGCGCCGTCGAGGCTGGTGAACCGGCCCCCGGCCTCGGTGACGATCGGGACCAGGGCGGCCATGTCGTACAGCTCCAGCTCGGGCTCGCAGGCGATGTCGACCGCGCCCTCGGCGGCGAGCATGTAGGACCAGAAGTCCCCGTAGGCCCGGGTGCGCCAGACCTGCTGGGCGAGCCCGAGGAAGGCGCGCAGGCTGCCGCGCTCGGCCCACCCGTCCAGGCTCGAGTAGCTCAGCGAGGCGTCGGCGAGCTCGGCGACCCGCGAGACGTGGATCTGCCGGGCGGTCGACAGCGACCGGCCCGTCCACGCGCCCGCGCCCTGCGCGGCCCACCAGCGCCGCCCCAGCGCCGGGGCGGAGACGACGCCGACGACCACCTCGCCGTCCTCGACCAGCCCGATCAGCGTCGCCCACACCGGCACCCCGCGGACGAAGTTCTTCGTGCCGTCGATCGGGTCGATGACCCACTGGCGCGGGGAGTGCCCGGTCACCCCGAACTCCTCGCCGAGCACCGAGTCGCGCGGGCGGGTGCGGGCCAGCTGGCCGCGGACGATCTCCTCGGCGCTGCGGTCGGCGTCCGAGACCGGGGTGAGGTCCGGCTTGGTCTCCACCCGCAGGTCCAGCGCCCCGAAGCGGGCCATCGTCTGGCCGTCGACCTGGTCGGCGATGACGTGCGCCAGGCGCAGGTCGTCGGTGTAGCGGCTGGCCCCGGAGATGCTCATGCCTGGCACGGTAGCGCCCCCGCGGCGGGCCGCCGGCGCGCCGCTCCGGCACGCGGACGCAGGTCAGCGGCCGGTCAGGTCCTCCAGGAGCGCGACGGCGGAGCCCACCGGCGGCAGCGCGGCGGCCTCCGCGGCCAGGGCGGCGGCCCGACGGCGGAACGCCGGGTCCGTCAGCACCGCACCCACCGCGGCACGCACCTGCGGCGGCGTGACGGTGACCGGGTCGAGCACCGTCCCGACGCCCAGGGCGGCGCAGCGCGCGGCGTTGTCGGGCTGGTCGGCGCCCATCGGCAGGACGACCACCGGGACGCCGGCCGTCAGCGCCGCCGTCACCGTCCCGGAGCCGCCGTGGGTGACGACGACGTCGGCCGCCGCGATCACCCGGTCCTGGTCGACGAACGGCTCGACCCGCACGTGCGCCGGCTGCGGGCCGAGCAGGGCGGGGTCGAGGCCGGCGCCCAGGCTGACGAGGACGTCGGCGGGCAGGTCGCGCAGGCCGGCCAGCACCCGGGTGAACAGGTCGCCGGACTCGAGGTTGAACACCGTGCCGAGCGAGAAGTACACGAGGGGCCGGGCGCCATCGGCGGCGGGCGCGAGGCCGGGCGCGACGCTCGCCGGGCCGGTGGCGTCGTCGTCGGCCGCACCGCGCGCGCCGGCCCCGGCGCCCGGGCGCAGCAGGCGGGCCGTGGCGGGCAGCGGCGCCGCCGGGTCGCGAAAGCTCGGCGGGAACGGGCACAGCACGAGGTGCCGGGCGAGCATGGCCAGCGGCGGCTCGTCGGGCAGCCCGTGGGCCGCGCGGAGCGCGCGCAGCGGCTCGCCCACCACCGCCTCGCGCACGAAGGTGCCCGCCGCCATGACGAGCACGGTGGCGTGCGGGACCCCGAGCCGCTCGGCGGCGACCATGGCGCCGAAGTCGACCTCGTCGCACACCACGACGTCGGGGCGCCACCGGGCCGCCAGCGCCAGCAGGTCGGCGGCCCGGGAGCGTGCGGTGCGCCCGGCGTAGCCCTCGCGCAGGGCCCGGTCCTCCCGGTCGAGGTCCAGCGGCAGCAGGGCGCTCAGCCGCACCGGCCCGGCGGTCTCGGCGCTGGTGACGACGACGTCGAGGCCGTCGGCCGCCACCGCCGGCGCCGCGGAGGCCTGGCAGGCCACGCGCACCTCGTGCCCGCTCGCGACCAGGGCGCGGGCGACGGGGGCGAGCGGGCCGTAGTGGCCCAGCCCGCCGGCGAAGGCGACCAGGACGCGCACTCAGGACTCCGCGCCGGTCTTGGCCGCCAGCAGCCGGCGGAATGACGCCAGCCGGGCCTCGCCCGCCGGGCCGGCCCGCCCGGCGTCCACCCACTCGTCCAGCGCGCAGTCGGGCGCGTCGGCGGTGTGCGTGCAGCCGCGCGGGCAGTCCTGGGCGACGGCGTCGAGGTCGGGGAAGGCGCGCAGCAGGCCCTCGGCGGCGATGTGGCTCAGCCCGAACGAGCGCACCCCGGGGGTGTCGATGACCCAGCCGCCCTCGGGCAGCTCGAGGGCGACGGCCGAGGAGGAGGTGTGCCGGCCGCGGCCGGTGACGGCGTTGACGTCCCCGGTGGCCCGCCCGGCCGCGGGCACGAGCGCGTTGACGAGGGTCGACTTGCCCACGCCCGAGTGGCCGATGAGCACCGACACGCGCCCGGCGAGGCGCTCGCGGAAGGCGTCGAGGCCGTGGATGGCGCCGTCGTCGCGGGAGGTGATCAGGGCCGGGACCTCCAGCGCCTCGTACAGCGCGAGGAACGGCGCCGGGTCGGCGAGGTCGGCCTTGGTCAGGCACAGCACCGGCTCCATGCCGGCGTCGTAGGCGGCCACCAGGCAGCGGTCCACCATGCGCGGGCGCGGCTCGGGGTCGGCCAGGGCGGTGACGATGACGAGCTGGTCGGCGTTGGCGACGATGATCCGCTCCACCCCGGCGGCGTCGCCGTCCTCCGCGGAGCGACGCAGCACCGAGGTGCGCGGCTCGACGCGCACGATGCGCGCCAGGGTGTCCTTGCGACCGGAGACGTCCCCGACCACCCCGACCCGGTCGCCGACGACGATCCGCCCGCCGCGGCCCAGCTCCCGGGCCTTCATGCCCACCACGGGGGTGCCGTCGTCGGTGAGGAGCTGGTAGCGGCCCCGGTCCACGCCGAGCACCAGGGCGCCGACGGCGTCGGCGTGCTCGGGCCGCTTCTTCGTGCGCGGCCGGTTGCCCTTGGGGTTGGGCCGCACCCGGACCCGGGCGTCGTCGGTGCCGATGTCGCGGGCCATGGTCAGCCGCGCCCCGCCAGCATCGCCCGCCACATGCCGGGGAAGTCCGGCAGCGTCTTGGCGGTGGTGGCCACGTCCACCACCCGCACGCCGGGCACGCGCAGGCCCAGGATCGCCCCGAAGGTGGCCATCCGGTGGTCGTGATAGCTCTCGACGACGCCGCCGTGCAGCGGCGCGGGGTCGATCTCCACCCCGTCCGCCGTCTCGCGGGCCCGCCCGCCCAGCCGGGTGATCTCGGTGACGATGGCGGCCAGCCGGTCGGTCTCGTGCCCGCGCAGGTGCGCGACGCCGCGCAGCCGCGACGGGCTCTCGGCCAGCGCGCACAGCGCCGCGATGGTCGGGGTCAGCTCGCCGACGTCGTGCAGGTCCGCGTCCAGGCCCTGGATACGCCCGTCCGCCGGGCCGGTCACCCGCAGGGTGCCGTCCTCGAGCACCACCTCGGCGCCCATCGCGGCGAGCAGCTCGCGCAGCCCGTCGCCGGCCTGGGTGGTGGTCGCCGGCCAGCGCGGCACCCGCACGGTGCCGCCGGCGGCCAGGGCGGCGGCGAGGAACGGCCCGGCGTTGGACAGGTCCGGCTCGACGACGACGCGCCCGCCGGCCACCGGGCCGGGGTGGACGCGCCAGCGGGTCGGCGCCCACTCGGTGGTGGCCCCGGCCGGGGCGCCGTCCTCGGTGAGCTCCTCGACGGTGACGCCGCGCTCGCGCAGGACCGCCACGGTCATGTCGATGTGCGGCAGCGAGGGCAGCGTCGCGCCGGTGTGGCGCAGGTCCACACCCTGCGCGTAGGCGGGGGCGGCGAGCAGCAGCGCGGAGACGAACTGGCTGGAGGCGGAGGCGTCGACGTAGACCGACCCACCGGTCAGCGCGCCGGTGCCGTGGACGGTCAGCGGCAGGGTGGGCTCGCCGTCGGCGTTGGTGGCGGCGTCGACGGCGGCGCCGAGGTCGCGCAGGCCGCGCACCACCGGACCCATGGGGCGCTCGCGGGCGCGGAGGTCGCCGTCGAGGTGGACCTCGCCGTCGGCGAGGACCGCGAGGGCCGGGACGAACCGCATGACGGTGCCGGCCAGGCCGCAGTCCACCTGGGCCGGGCCGCGCAGCGGGCCGGGCGTGACGAGGAGGTCCTCCCCGGCGGCCTCGACGGTGGTGCCCAGGGCGCGCAGCGCGCCGACCATGAGCTCGGAGTCACGGGAGTGCAGGGGGCGGACCAGCTCGGTGGGCCCGTCGGCGAGCGCGGCGAGCAGGAGGTAGCGGTTGGTCAGCGACTTCGAGCCCGGGACGTCGACGGTGGCGTCGAGCGGGCCGGTGGCGGTCGATGCGGGCCAGGGGTCCTCGGGCAGGGTCATGCCAGCGAGGGTAGTGGGCCGGGCGCGGCCGGGGCCGGTGGGGCCCACCCTGTCAGACGGCCGCCGGGCCGGTCAGTCCTTGTACCGCTCCTTCAGGGCCGCTTTCGCCTCGCGCAGCTCGGAGCGCTGCCCCCGGGCGTTCTCCACCCGCCAGGCCCACGACGGCTTGCCGCCGCGGTAGGCGGCCGCGAAGAGCAGGCCGCCGCCGAGGCCGACGCCGCGCAGCAGCCCGGAGAGGTACTCGCGGCGCTGCTGGCCGCCGTTGGCCGCCCACACCGGGTTGTGCACCACCGTGAGCGGGACGTTGATCGCCGCCAGGGTCAGCGCGGCGGCGCGCGGGCTGCGGCCGGTGGCGAGCATGAGGCCCGCGACGGCGCTGACCGCGCCGGAGACCCGGGTGAGCAGCTTGGGGTTGGCGTACAGCGCCGCCGGCACGCCGGCCTTGCGCAGGGTCGGCTCCAGCCGCTGGAGCTTCTCGGCGTGCTTGTCGGGGTGCAGCACCGCGTCCACGCCGTCGACGACGAAGGGGGCGGCCAGGGCGGGACGGGCGAACGGGCTGACGAGGCTCATGTCACATTGCTACCGCACCAGGCGGACCGGGGCGACCCGATTGGAGGGGTGGCCCGGGACGGGCGGGACGCGGGCCGTGCGAATTGCCCCGCCACCGGCGGAATGAACAGCCCCCGGTGCCCGTTGCACCCGACATGACCAGCCTGATCCTCGACATTCCGCGCGCCGCGCAGGCGGCGGGCACCGGGGCCTGGTCGGGATTCGGTGCGCCGGCCGGCGGGCTACCCTCGTGGGTGATGACCGAGAGCCACGAGGAAGACCTCGACCGCGCGCCCGACGGTGAGACCGACGCCGAACGGGCGCTGCGTTTCGAGCGCGACGCGCTGCCGTTCCTCGACCAGCTCTACGGCGCCGCCATGCGGATGACCCGCAACCCGTCCGACGCCGAGGACCTCGTCCAGGAGACGTTCACGAAGGCCTTCGCCGCCTTCCACCAGTACCGTCCCGGCACGAACCTCAAGGCCTGGCTCTACCGGATCCTCACCAACACGTTCATCAACACCTACCGCAAGAAGCAGCGCGAGCCGCAGCAGTCCGACGCGGAGCAGGTGGAGGACTGGCAGATCCACCGGGCCGCCTCGCACACCTCGACCGGGCTGCGCTCGGCCGAGGCGGAGGCGCTGGACCAGCTGCCCGACTCCGAGATCAGGGACGCCCTCAACCAGCTGCCGGAGGACTTCCGGCTCGCGGTGTACCTCGCCGACGTCGAGGGCTTCGCCTACAAGGAGATCGCCGAGATCATGGGCACACCGATCGGGACCGTGATGTCCCGGCTGCACCGCGGCCGGCGCCAGCTGCGCGAGCTGCTGGTCGACCACGCGCGGACGCTCGGGATCAGGACGGAGGCCAAGGCATGAGCGAGGACGAGACCCCAGACCTCGTCGACCGCGCCGAACGGGCCCTGCTGGCCCTCACCGGCGGACGCGCGCGGGTGTGCAGCTGCGAGGAGCTGCTCGAGAACCTCATGGAGTTCCTCGACTCCGAGCTCGACGAGGACACCTGCACCCGCTACCGCCAGCACGCCGCGACCTGCCCCACCTGCCACGAGGCCGCCGACGCCGAGCAGCACATCCGCGAGATGGTGCGCCGGTCGTGCGCGGAGAAGGCGCCGTCCTCGCTGCGCCTGCGGGTGGAGTCCCAGCTCGCGGTGCTGCGCGTCACCCGGGTGCGGAGCACCGAGCAGTTCTGACGCCCCCCGTCCGACTCGCCGTTCCACGGCGCGACGTGCGGTCTTGTCGCGTCTCCGGGCGTCGAGACCGACGAAGTTGTGGCCCAGTAGGCGCTCGGAACCACAATCTCGTCGCACTCGGCGCTGGCGACCCCTCGAGAGCGACGACGCTGCTGGCTGGCTCCGGGCGCCGCGCGAAGGCCCCGCCAAGTGTGGGACGATGGTCGGCGTGATTCGTGCCCGCCGGACGGTGGGCGACCCCCTGAGCTGAGGAGAACGTCATGAGCAAGCGCGGTCGCAAGCGTCGGTCCCGTCGGGGCAGCGCCGCCAACCACGGCAAGCGTCCCAACGCCTGACCGCGGCGCGGATACGTTCCGCGCCCAGGGGCCGGCCACCTCGGTGACCGGCCCTTCGTCATGCCCGCAGGCCGGGACGCGCGCCGAGGCCACGGAGTTGTCATGCCACCGGACGGCGGGCGGCCCTAGTGTGGCGGCCATGCGCTGCGCCTACGTGGAGAGCCAGGACGCCGACCGGCCGCTGGACGGGCTGCGGGTGGGGGACCTGCCCGACCCCGGCGCACCGCTGCCGGGGTGGGTGCCGGTGACCGTGCGCGCCGCCGCCCTGAACCAGCACGACCTGTTCTCCCTGCGCGGCGTCGGCCTGCCGGCCGAGCGCCTGCCGATGATCCTGGGCACCGACGCCGTCGGCGTGCTCGACGACGGCACCGAGGTCGTCGTGCACTCGGTGATCCCCAGCCCGGGCTGGCAGGGGGAGGAAACCCTCGACCCGCGCCGCACCCTGCTGTCCGAGCTCCACCCCGGCACGCTGGCCGAGCGGGTGTGGGTGCCGGCCGGCAACGTCGTCCCCAAGGACCCCGCCCTGAGCTGGGCCGAGGCGGCCGCCCTGCCCACCGCCTACCTCACCGCCTACCGGATGCTCTTCGACGCCGCGGCCCTGCGGCCCGGCGCCACCGTGCTCGTCCAGGGCGCCGGCGGCGGGGTGGCCACGGCCGCCGTGGTGCTCGGCCGCGCCGCGGGCCTGCGGGTGTGGGTCACCTCCCGCTCGGAGGCCAAGCGCGCCCGCGCCCTCGACATCGGCGCCCACGCCGCCTTCCCCACCGGCGCCCGGCTGCCCGCGCAGGTCGACGCCGTCGTCGAGACCGTCGGGGCGGCGACCTGGGCGCACTCGCTGCGCGCGCTGCGCCCCGGCGGCACCGTCGCGCTGGCCGGCGCCACCTCCGGCGCCATGCCGCCGGCCGAGCTCAACCGCATCTTCTTCCGCTCGCTGCGCGTGGTCGGCACCACCATGGGCACCCGCGACCAGCTCGTCGCGCTGCAGCAGATGCTCCTCGCCACCGGCGCCCGCCCGGTGCTCGACGGCGTCGTCCCCCTCGACCAGGTGGGCGAGGCGCTGCGCCGCCTGGAGGCGGGGGAGGTGTTCGGCAAGGTCACGGTGGAGGTCTCCGCGTAGGGTCGGGGCCATGGCTACCCGTTCGTGGATCGTCCCCGGTCCCCAGGAGCACGACGTCGAGCACGTCACCGCGCTGCGCGTCCAGCTGGTCGCGGGCGCGGTGAGCGTCCAGGCCCACGACGCCGCGCACGTGCACGTGGCGGTCGAGGAGGTCACCGGCAACCCGCTGGAGATCGACGTCGAGGACGGCCGGCTCACCATCGGCTACCCCTTCCTCGGCTGGGACGGGTGGGTCAAGCGCCTGCGCTCCTTCCGCTCCTCCGACACCGCCCGGGTGCGGGTCCTCGTCCCGCGCGCGACGGCGGTGACCCTCGCCACCGCGGTGGCCGACGCCGCCGTCGAGGGCGTGCACGAGGACGTCTCCCTCATGACCGCCGGCGCCCGCGTGCGCGCCCAGGGGTGCCGCGGCGCGGCGTCGGTGAAGTCCGCCTCGGGCGGCGTCGAGGTGCTCGACCACGACGGGCCGGTGCGGGTGAGCACCGCCGCCGGGCGCACCACCCTGGTCGGGAACCTGCCGCGGGTGGAGGTCACCAGTGTGGCCGGCGCCGTCAGCGTCTCGACGACGTCGCGCACCTCGATGGTCGACCTCGCCACCGTCTCCGGCGCGATGCACGTGGACCTGCCCGCGGCCACCGGGCTGTCGCTGACCGCCCGGACCGTCTCGGGGGCGGTGACCGTCGACGGGGCCGACCGGCGCGCCCCCGGCCTCGGGGCCACCACGGTCGACGAGCGCGACGGGCAGGACGTCTGCTTCCTCACCGCCCGGTCGGTGTCCGGGTCGCTGGCCGTCGTGCGCGAGACGCGGGCGGTGGACCGGCCCGCGGCCGCGGAGGACCGGGCATGAGCGCGCCGTCCGACGACACCGTCGGCGGCTACCTGGCCCAGGTCGCCCAGGCGGCGCGCGACCGGGCGGGCGCCTGGGACGCGGTCGCCGACGTCCTCGCCGGCGGCGACCGGGCCGCCGAGCGGCTGCGCGACGGCTCCCTCGCGGCCGCCTGGCGGGCCTCCTCCCGCTGGCTCGGCGACGACGCGGAGCTGTTCGTCGCCGACCTGTACAACCTCGACGTCTACGAACGCGGGGCCGCGCGCCGGAGCATGGAGGACGACGTCGCGGCGCTGGGCGCCGACCACGCCGCCCTCGTGGCGCCCGACGCCGCGGTGGTCGCGCACGTCCGCGAGGTCGCCGAGGCGTGCCGGGCCGAGGCCGAGGCGTGGGCCGCCGGGGACACCGCGACAGGGAAGTCCCTGCGGCTGCGCGAGCAGGAGCTCATCGAGGCCCATCTCGTGCCGGTGCTGCCCGACCTCGGCGGCCGGCTCGTCCGTCAGGCGGCCATGGGGGTCTGGCGCTCCCTCGGCCGGCTCGTGCTCGCGGTGCTGTCGGTCGAGAGCGGGCGGGACTACCAGCGCGCCGTGCTCGGCGAGAACCTGGGGCGCCACCGCGCCTAACGCTGGCCGACCGGGAACGTCGAGCCGAAGGGGTTGCGGCGGCGGAAGGCGCACACCGGGCACAACCGCTCGCCCGACGACGTCGGGAAGAGGGTGCCGCAGCGCGCGCAGGTCGTCGTGGTGACCGTGGCGACCGGCGCCGGGTCGCCGGCGAGGACCCGCTCCCACCCCCACGCGCCCTCGGCGGACAGCACCGACGTCGGGCACAGGTCCACGCAGCGGCGGCAGCCGTCGCACGCCGCCGGGTCCTGCAGCACGGTCGTCAGGCCGCCGGCGTCCCGCATGCTCAGCGCGCCGGTGGGACACGCGCGCAGGCACACCCCGCAGGCGGTGCAGCCGCGGGCGCGCAGCCGGGGCGCGGGGCCGGGCAGCGTCGCGAGGGCGGCCGCCGGGCCGGCCGGCCCGCCCTCCGCCGCTCCCGCCTCGCCCGCGCCGAGCGCGTGCAGCGCCGCGACGAGCCGCTCGTGGGCGGTGAGCCCGGTGGGATCCGGCGCGGGGTCGGTGCTGGCGCCGAGGCCGAGCAGGTGGCGCCGGCTGAGGGGCATGTGGGCGGCGTCGAGCACCGGTCGGGCGCGCCGCCGCCCGAGCCGGCGCCCGCCGTCCCGCGGGGGCGGGGCGTCCTCGAGCCGCAGCCCCGTCACCCCGGCGGCGGTCAGGACGGCGTGCACGCCGGCCAGGTGCGCCCGGACGTCCTCCGGTGCTTCGCAGCCGTCGAGGCGCAGGGTCACCGTCGCCCCGGCGGCGAGCAGCTCGACGAGCTCGTGCGCGGCCACGCTCCCGGCACAGGCGGTCAGCCGCACCACGGTGCGGCCGGCCGGTCCGGCGGCGGGGTCGGGGTGCTCGGCGCAGGCGAGCTCGAGGTGGACCGGCTCGCCCGCCCGGCGCAGCCACGCCCGCACGCCGCCGAGCTCGGCGGGCGCGTCGAGCCCGGCGGCGGGCCCGGCGGGCCCACCGAGCCCGGTGGGCCCGTCCGGCTCGGCGGGGCCGGCCGCCGGATGGGCCGCCGTCACGAAAGGAAGGTCTCCCGGGCGCGGGCGAAGGTGCCCAGGCCCAGCGCGGCGACGCCCTGGTAGAAGTACGTCGCCGACCCGTCGGCCACCTGGGTGAGGCACCGCGACGCCCACCGCAGCACGTGGTCGCGCAGGAACGCCACCAGGGCGTCGAGGACCCGGGCCAGCTCGCCGTCGTCGTCGGCCTCGATCGCGTCGAGGCCGAGCACGCACAGGGTGGCGAGGAAGCCGAGCTCGAGGCCGATGTGGTCGTCGGGCTCCTGGTTGAGGCGTGGCGCCGCCAGCCCGAACTGGGCGTAGGCGGCGCGCACCTCGAGGGTCTCGCGGTCGAAGACGAGGTGGTCGGGGGAGCGGTGCACCGACTCGTACGGCGGGGCCTTGAGGCGCTCGGGGCCGACGAACAGCCGGTTGTAGTCGGTGCGGATCTTCGCCTCGGCCTCGCGCGCCGTGGCGGACTCGCCCAGCAGCGCCACCCCCCGACGGCACTCCGGGTGGTCCGGCAGCGGCCAGTGGGCGAGCAGGCCGGGGTCGCGGACCTGGCCGAGCACGGCGGCCGGGGGCGCGGCCAGCAGCAGGCGCGAGAGCGTCGTGAAGGCGCCGGCGAAGCGGTCGAGCGTGGCGGCGAGGTCCGGGTCGGTGAGCAGCGGCGGACGTGGGTGGGCCGAACCGGCCGGCGGGCCGGCGGGGCTGAGTGCGGTGCTCAAGGTGGCCCCCTTTCCTCTGGATGTGTGCATCCATCCTCCCGTCCGCGCACGTGCCCGGGCTGGGCCCTTCGGCCCCGCCGCGCCTGGGCCGTTCGGCCGCCCCGCTCCTGGGCCCTTCGGCCCGGGCGCGGGCGGCGGGTCCCGGGCACGCTGTGCCACGATGGCCGCAGGCCGCCCGTCGCGGCCGGGAAGGAGCACGAGCATGGCCCAGGAACGACCCACCCGGGTACGCGGGGACGAGTCGGAGAAGATGGCGGCGATGAACCGCTGGCTCGACGCGGTGTGCGCCGAGCTGGACGTGGACCGCGCCGTCCTGGACGCCAACTCCGCCGCGCTCCTCGCCCTCATCAGCGACGTCGCCCACGGCCCCAGCCGGCCCGGCGCCCCCGTGACGGCGTTCCTCGTGGGCCTGGCGGCCGCGCGCGCGGGCGGTGACGTCCCCGCCGCGGCGGGCGAGCGCATCGCCCGGGTCCGGCGCCTCGTCGCCGCCTGGGAGACCCCCGCGGAGGCGGCGCCGGGCGGGGCGGCCGACGCGTGAGCGAGCGGCCCGTGGACGACTCCCGGCTCACCGCGCCCGCCCGCCGGGTGGTCCTCGCCGAGGTCCGCGGCGGCCCGGTCGACGTGGCCGAGTGCGCCGCCGCCGTCGAGGACGACGCCGCCGGCGCCGTCGTGACCTTCGGCGGCGTCGTGCGCAACCACGACGCCGGCCGGGCGGTCACCGAGATCGAGTACGTCGGCCACCCGACCGCCGGGGACGTCGTCGCACAGGTGGCCGCCGACGTCGCGGCCCGCTTCCCGGTCGACGCCGTCGCCGTCGTGCACCGCACCGGTACCCTGGCCGTGGGGGACGTGGCGCTCGCCGCCGCCGTCTCCGCCGCCCACCGCGCCGAGGCCTTCGCCGCGACGGCGGAGCTCGTCGAGGAGGTCAAGCGGCGCCTGCCGGTGTGGAAGCGCCAGGTCTTCCCCGACGGCTCTCACGAGTGGACCGGCAGCGCCTGACGGCCCCCTGACCGCATCGACCGGGCCCGGTGGGGCGGCGCGCACACGCCGCCCCACCGGGCCCGAGCCGTCCGCGGCGCCGGTCGTCCCGGCGCCGCGGGGCCGGCTACATCCCGATCCGGAACATCGAGGCGTAGAACTGCGAGCGGCCGATGAACTCGCCCAGCAGCACCAGGGCGAAGGCGCTGGTGGCCAGCACGGCCAGGGTGCGCGGGTTCGCCGTGGGGTTGGCCCGGCGCACCAGCAGCATCGTGAGCAGCCCGGCGCCGGCGAAGACGAGCACGAGCCGGGCGACGAACCAGGCGCCGGTGAACACCTCGGCCGAGCGGGCCGCGACCTCCCCGCCGCCGGAGAGGTTGGCGATGTGCAGGGGGATGACGAGGAACTCCACCCCGAGCAGGGCGACGGCGGCGATGCCCAGGCCCTTGAGGGTGCCGGTGAGCAGGTCCACGGGCGCCGGGTCCGCCGTCGTCGCCCCGGCCGCGCCCGCCCGGCGGCGGCGCCACATGACGGTGCCCATGAACGCGGTGCCCACGGCGAGGGTGCCGAGCAGGAAGGCGGTGGTGAAGAACTGCGCCGGGGTGGCCCAGGTGTGCCAGGCCGGGACGGTGACGAGGCTGTAGTAGATCATCGACATCGACCACACCAGGCCCAGGCCGACGGCGGCGGTGAGCAGGGCGAGGGCCTGGCGCAGGCGGGTGCTGCCCCACCTGAACCACTGGGCCGCGGCGAAGAGGAACCCGAGGCCCGCGAAGCCGGTGCCGAAGACGATCTCGCGGGACAGCCACGAGCTGCCCACGTGGCGGACGACGTTGAGGGTGTGGGTGACGTCGTTCATGTGGAACATCGAGGCGACCAGCCCGAGGACCATGACCGGGCCGATGGCGTACAGGGCCGGGTCGGTGATCTTGTCGACCGCGGCGGTGCCGTAGCGGCGGGCGGCGGCGAGCTGGACGACGCCGAGGACGACGAAGGCGCCGACGCACATCTGGGCGGCGATGGTGAAGATCATCATCGGCAGTTCGGCGGTGTGCATGTCACAGCTCCTCGGGGTTGGCCACGGCGCCGGTGCCGGCGCCGGTGGGCTGGGCGTCGCGGTGGGGCACGATGACGAGGTTGGGATGGGTCAGGGCGGGGTCGGGCAGGGGCTCGACGGCGGCGAGGTCGCCGTGCTCGGCGCGCAGCTCGTCGACGGGCCCCCAGCCCAGCGCCCGGGAGGGGCAGGCGGCCACGCAGGCGGGGTCCTCGCCCTCGGCGCGGTAGTCGGCGCACATGTCGCACTTGGACATGTGCCCCGTCTCGGGGTTGAACTGCGGGGCGGAGTAGGGGCAGGCCCACTCGCAGTAGCGGCAGCCGACGCACTTGTCCTCGTCGATGGTCACCACGCCGTCCTCGCCCTTGTGCATGGCGGTGGTCGGGCAGACCTCCACGCAGATCGGGTTGGTGCAGTGGTTGCACGCGATGGAGGTGTAGTAGGCGAAGACGTTGGGCACGAAGGTGTCGCCATGCTGCTGCCAGGTGCCGCCGGAGTACTCCGCGACGCGCCGCCAGGTCACCCCCACGGGCAGGTCGTTCTTGTCCTTGCAGGCCACCGAGCAGGCCTTGCAGCCGGTGCACAGGGTCTGGTCGAAGACGAATCCGAGCTGGGTCATGATCTCTTCCCTCAGGCCTTCTCGATGTTGACGAGGACGGTGTGCTGGGCGTTGCCCTTGGCGATCGCCGTCGGGTGCCAGCTGGTCAGCGTGTTGACCGAGCCGCCGACGTCCACGCCCTTGTCGTCGGGGCGGTACCAGGCCCCCTGCGGCACCGAGACGACGCCGGGGGCGATGCGCGGGGTCACCCGCGCCGGCAGCTGGATGCGGCCGCGGTCGTTGAAGACCTGCACGACGTCGTCGTTGGCGATCCCGCGCGCCTGGGCGTCGGCGGGGTTGATCCACACCACCTGCGGGTGGGCCTCCTGCATCCAGTCGACGTTGCCGTAGGTGGAGTGGGTGCGCTGCTTGTAGTGGTGCCCGATGCACTGCAGCGGGTACCGCGGGTTCTCCCGCGCCTCCTCGGCGCCCTCCCACGTGGCGACGTGCTCGGGGAGGGCGGTGATCTTGTCGCCCTCGGGCAGCTCCCAGGTCTTCGACATCTCCCACAGCGGCTTGGAGAAGATCTCGATCTTGCCCGAGGGGGTGGTCAGCGGGTTGGCCACCGGGTCCGCGCGGAAGTCCTTGAGCCCGATGTAGCTCTCGCCCTTGACCTTCCACACGCCCATCTCGCGCAGCTCCTCGAAGGAGGGCAGCCCCGGGACGGCCTCGCGGCTCTCCTCGACCACCTGGCGCACCCAGTCCTCCTGGGTCCTGCCCTCGGTGAACGCCTTCTCCACCCCGAGGCGCTTGGCGATCTCGGTGCACATCTCGTAGGTGGTCTTGCAGTCGTACAGCGGCTCGATGACCTGGTCGGCGAGGATGGTGTAGCCCATGGACCCGGCACTGCCCTGCTGGACGACGTCGAGCTGCTCGGCGTTGGAGGCGTCGGGCAGGATGATGTCGGCGTAGCGGGCCGAGACGGTCATCTGGGTGTCGACGACGACGATGAGCTCGCACTTGGTGTCGTCCTCGAGCAGCTTCACCGTGCGGTTGATGTCGGCGTGCTGGTTGACCAGGGCGTTGCCGGCGTACTGCCAGACCATCTTGATCGGCACGTCGAGCTTGTCCTTGCCGACGACGCCGTCCTTGAGGGCGGTCATCTCCGGCCCGTGGTCGATCGCGTCGGTCCAGCCGAACACGGAGATCGCCGTCTCCACGGGGTTCTCGGTGATCCACGGGTTGGCCATGGGCAGGGAGTACGAGCCCTCCCGCTCGCCGGTCCCGCCGCCGGGGATGCCGATGTTCCCGGTCATCGCAGCGAGGGTGAAGATCGCGCGGGCCTGGTTCTCGCCGTTGGCGCTGCGCTGCGGGCCCCAGCCCTGGGTGATCGCGCACGGCTTGGCGGCCGCGATCTCCCGCGCGAGGCGGGTGATGGTCGCGGCCGGGACGCCGGTGATCGACGCCGCCCACGCGGGCGTCTTGGGGGTCTTGTCCGGCCCCTCGCCCAGGATGTAGGAGCGGTAGGAGTGGCCGGCGGGGACGCCGTCGGGCATGTGGGCCTCGTCGAAGCCCTGGCAGTAGGTGTCCAGGAACGCCTGGTCGTGGAGCTTCTCGGTGATCAGCACGTGGGCCATGCCGGCGACCAGGGCGGCGTCGGTACCCGGGCGCACCGGCACCCACTCGTCCGCGACGCCCAGGGCGGTCTCGGAGTAGCGCGGGTCGATGACGATGGTGCGCACCCCGCTGGCCTTCTTCGTCTGCTGGGTGACGAAGGTCTCCCCGCCGCCGCTCATGCGCGTCTCGTGCGGGTTGTTGCCGAACATGACCTGCAGCTGGGAGTTCTTGGCGTCGTCGAAGGAGTTCGACCCGATCCAGGACCCGAACGTGAAGGGCGCGGCCTGCTCGATGTTCGCGGCGCTGTAGTCGCCGTAGTGGTTGAGGTAGCCGCCCACGCAGTTCATCAGCCGCGCGAAGGGGGTGGCGATGGGCGGCCAGCTGCAGGCGATGGTGCCGCCGATGGTGCCGGTGCCGTAGTTGAGGTAGATCGACTCGTTGCCGTACTCCTTGATGAGCCGCTGGATGGTGGTCGCGATCTCGTCGAAGGCCTCCTCCCAGCTGATCTCCTCCCACTCCCCGGCGCCGCGCTTGGTGCCCGGCTTGCGCCGCATCGGGGTCTTGAGCCGGTCGGGGTTGTAGATGCGGTGGCGGATGGACCGCCCCCGCACGCAGGCGCGGATCTGCTGGGTGCCGATGGCGTCGTCGCCGGTGTTGTCCGGCAGCACGCGGACGATCTGGCCGTCCTTGACCTCCATGCGCAGCGGGCAGCGCGAGCCGCAGTTCACCACGCACGCCGACCACACGGTCCTGTCCACGTCCCGGGAGGTCAGGGTGGCGGCGTTGGCCCGGCCCACGCCGGGCAGGACGCCGAAGGAGGCGCCGGCCCCGACCAGCGCCGCTCCGCCTCCCGCGGCGGCGGACCACTTGAGGAACGAACGGCGCGGGACCGTTCTCGGGCGGGACTGCTGGGTGGGAGGCATCGGGATCCTCTCGCGACACGGGACTGGGAACGTCCTCATCGTCGCGGGCCGTACCCCCCGGAATGGTGGGGCGATGGTCCCGGCAGAAATGTCACGACACCGTTGGCTAAATCCCGCTCCGGCGCGGATTTGTCCCCGTTGTCGGCAAACGTCCGGGCCCCGCCGTCGGCGACGGCGGGGCCCGGGCGGGCGTGGGCGGGGCTCAGCCGCCGGCGAAGGGCGGGAGGACGTCGACGGCGGCCGTCGCACCCGCCGCGGTCAGCGGCCGGTCGCGGTCCTCGCGCACGACGCCGTCGACCAGCAGCGAGGAGATGCCCAGGACCCGGGCCAGGGCCGGGCCGCGGGCCGCGAGGGCCGCCACGAGGTCGGCCGCGGTGGCGCCGTCGGGCAGGGCGACGTCCTCGGCGGCGGTGCCGGCGGCCTCCGCCGCCGCGGCGAAGTAGCGCACGCGCACGGTCAGGGTGGCCGCCTCGGCGCGGGCGGGGGCGGGGCTGGTCATGTCATCCTCCGATGGCACTCATGGGGCGCTGGGGCTGCAGGAAGCCGGGGTCGTCGATGCCGTGGCCGGCGAGCTTGCCCCACATGGCGGTGCGCCACACCGCGGCGAGCTCGGCGTCGTCGGCGCCGCCGCGCAGCAGGCCGCGCAGGTCGGTCTCGGAGCGGGAGAACAGGCAGGTGCGAACCTGGCCGTCGGCCGTGAGCCGGGTGCGGTCGCACGCCCCGCAGAAGGGCTGGGTCACCGAGGCGATGATGCCCACCGTGCCGGCGGGCAGGCCGTCCGCGGCGGCGACGTCGTACAGCTCGGCCGGCGCCGCCCCGCGGCTGGCGACGTCGCGGGGGAGCAGGGTGAAGCGCGCGCGGAGCAGCTCGAGGATCTCCGCGGCGGTGACCATGTCCCCGCGGTGCCACATCTCCGGCGGGCCGAGGGGCATCTGCTCGATGAAGCGCAGCTCGTAGCCGCGCTCGAGGGCGAAGGCGAGCAGGTCGGGGGCGTGGTGCTCGTTGAGCCCGCGCATGAGCACGGCGTTGATCTTCACCGGCCGCAGGCCCGCCTCGTCCGCGGCGGCGATGCCGGCGAGGACGTCGGGCAGCCGGTCGCGGCGGGCCAGGGTCGCGTAGGTCTGCCGGTCCAGGGAGTCCAGGGAGACGTTGACCCGGCTCAGCCCCGCCTCGGCCAGGGCGTGCGCGCGGTGCGCCAGGCCCAGGCCGTTGGTGGTCAGCGAGGTCTCCGGCACCAGCCCCTGGTCGGTGCGCAGCGCGCTGGTCGCGGCGACGATGCGCTCGAGCCCCTTGCGCAGCAGCGGCTCGCCGCCGGTGAAGCGGACCTCGCGGATGCCGAGGTGCTCGACGGCGACGGTGATGAGGCGGATCACCTCGTCGTCGGTGAGGACCTGCGGGGTGGGCAGCCAGTCGAAGCCCTCCGGCGGCATGCAGTACTCGCAGCGCAGGTTGCACCGGTCGGTGAGGGACACCCGCAGGTCGTGGGCGACGCGGCCGAAGCGGTCGACCAGCTGAGGAGTGTTCGGGCGGGCGGTGGCCTGCGGGTCACCGGCGGGCGGGGCGGCGGGTGTCCCGGCGCCGGAGGGCGCCGGGCCGGGCACCGGGGCGGCGCCGGCGGGCGCGGGGGCGGCGGCGCCGCGGAGGCGGGGCAGCCCGAGCTCGACTGGCATTCCACCACTGTAGCCACCGCCAGCTAGGACCTTCAGGTCGGGAGCGGACGGTGACGGGCCGGAGGGCGGGTCAGCCCTCCGTGGGGAGGCCGAGCCAGCCGTGCCAGCCGTTGTGCAGCACCAGCCACGCGAGCAGCCCGTAGCCGGCCTGGCCGGGGTGCACGCCGTCGGAGGCGGCGACGTCGGCGTTCCACTGCTCGTGGGCGCGCAGCGGCTGGAAGGTCTCGACGTAGGGCACGTGCCGGCGCTGGCAGACGTCGCCGAAGGCGTCCGACAGGGCGGCGAGCGCCTCGCCGTCCAGGTCCGTGCGCGGCGGCGGGCCGACGACGAAGCACCCGATCCGGGAGGCGGCGGCGGCGTCGAGGATGTTGGCGAGGTTGAGGCGGGAGCGGGCGAGGGAGAGGCCGTCCTCGAGGTCGGTGGCGCCCATCCCGAGCACGAGGCGGTTGTCCGCCATCGGGGTGAAGCGACGCGTGCACTCGGTCTCCCACCGGGCGGCGAGCTCGGTGGTGTTCTCGCCCGGGACGGGCAGCTGGGCGACGAACGCCGGCTCCTCGGTGGGCGTGCGGGCCATGACCCGGCCGACCCAGCCGAGCGCCCGGGCGTCACCCATCCCGGCGGTGAGCTCGTCCCCGATCACGCAGATCCGCAGCTGGGCGTCGCCCAAGATCTCCTCCTTCGCCGTCGTCCTCCCATCCTGCCTGGTGGCGGCGCGGGAGGTGGGGCGCCGCGCGGCGGTGTGGGCGAGATCGCCCGCGGGAGCGGGCGCTTCAGCGTGGCCGGCGGATTTGGAGCGCCGCTTCGATGCGGCCGGTGCGGGGCGAACAGGGGCCCGCGGGATCGGCCCCGGACGGACGAAGGGCCGGGCCGGACATGTCGTCCGGCCCGGCCCTCCCGCTTGTCACAAGATGACGTCTCGCGACCTTCGTGACGTCTCGCGACCTTCGTGACGTCTCGCGACCTTCGTGACGTCTCAGCGCGCGTGTGCGTGGTGCTGCGTCAGCGGGCGAAGGCGCGGTCCATGAGCTCCGCGTTCTCCTCCACGTGCCGCTTGTGCGACCCGGTCGACGGCGAGGCCGCCTCCGGGCGGGAGACCACCTGCAGCGACCGCCCGCCGAGCGCGCCCGGCAGGTGGTCGGAGACGTAGGTCCACGGGCCCTGGTTCTCCGGCTCGTCCTGGACCCACACCAGCTCCGCGTTCGGGAACTTCGCGAGCTCCTCGGCGATCTGGCCGTGCTCGAGCGGGTAGAGCTGCTCGAGGCGGACGATCGCGACGGTCGGGTCCTCGTCCTTGAGCCGGCGGGCGGCCAGGTCGTAGTAGACGCGCCCGGAGCACAGCAGCACGCGGCGGACCTGCTGGGCGCCGTCGAGCACCCGCTGCTCCACCTCGCCGATGACGGGCCGGAAGGTGCCCTCGGTGAAGTCCTCCACCGACGACGCCGCCGCCTTCAGGCGCAGCAGCTGCTTGGGGGAGAACAGGATCAGCGGCTTGCGCGGGCGGGCGTAGGCCTGCCGGCGCAAGAGGTGGAAGTGGTTCGCCGGGGTCGACGGCTGCGCCACCACCATGTTCTCCTCCGCGCACAGCTGCAGGTACCGCTCGATGCGGGCGGAGGAGTGGTCCGGGCCCTGCCCCTCGTAGCCGTGCGGCAGCAGCAGCACCAGGGAGGAGCGCTGGCCCCACTTCTGCTCCGAGGAGGAGATGAACTCGTCGATGACGATCTGCGCGCCGTTGGCGAAGTCGCCGAACTGCGCCTCCCACAGCACCAGGGCGTCCGGGCGCTCGACGGAGTACCCGTACTCGAAGGCCATGGCCGCGTACTCGCTCAGGGAGGAGTCGTAGATCCAGAACTTCGCCTGGTCGGGGGTGAGGTACAGCAGCGGGGTCCACTCGGCACCGGTGCGGTGGTCGTGGAGCACGGCGTGACGCTGCGTGAAGGTGCCGCGGCGGGAGTCCTGGCCCGCCAGGCGCACCGGGGTGCCCTCCATGAGCAGCGAGCCGAAGGCGAGGATCTCGCCGAAGCCCCAGTCGATGCCGCCATCACGCGACATCTGGTCACGCCGCTCGAGGAGCTTGCGCAGCTTGGGGTGGACGTCGAAGCCCTCCGGCGGGCGCACGTGCGCCTGCCCGATGCGCTCGAGCACCTCGGCGGGCACGGCGGTGCTCCAGCCGACCATGGTCCCGGCGTCCTCGTGCTGGGACTCGGGCCGCTCCAGCCCCTGGACCTGCTCGCCCGACTCCGGCGGGGTCCACCCGCTCTCGCGGGTCTCGGTGAAGGCCCGCTCGAGCTCGCGCTGGTAGTCCTGCAGCGCGGACTGGGCCTGCTCCTCGGTGAGGTCGCCGCGGCCGACGAGGGACTCGGTGTACAGGGCGCGCACCGAGCGCTTGTTCTCGATGAGGGAGTACATCACCGGCTGGGTCATCGAGGGGTCGTCGCCCTCGTTGTGCCCGCGGCGGCGGTAGCACACCATGTCGATGACGACGTCCTTGTGGAAGCGCTGGCGGTACTCGAACGCCAGCTCCGCCACCCGGGCCACCGCCTCCGGGTCGTCCCCGTTGACGTGGAAGACCGGGATCTGCAGCCCCTTGACGATGTCGGTCGCGTAGTACGACGACCGCGAGCTCGACGGGCCGGTGGTGAAGCCGATCTGGTTGTTGACGATGATGTGCACCGTGCCGCCGGTGCGGTAGCCGCGCAGCTGGGACAGCTGCAGCGTCTCGGTGACCACGCCCTGGCCGGCGAACGCGGCGTCGCCGTGGATCATCACCGGCAGGACCGAGAAGCCCTGCTCGCCCAGGTCGATGCGGTCCTGCTTGGCGCGCACCACGCCCTCGATGACGCCGTCGGCGGCCTCGAGGTGGGAGGGGTTCGCGGCCAGGTAGACCTTGGTCTCGGCCCCGTCGGGGGCGGTGAACTTCCCGACCGTGCCCAGGTGGTACTTCACGTCGCCGGAGCCCTGGACCGTGCGGGGGTCCTGGTTGCCCTCGAACTCGGAGAAGATCTGCCGGTAGGACTTGCCCGCGATGTTGGCCAGCACGTTGAGCCGGCCGCGGTGGGCCATGGCGATGCCGACCTCGTCCAGGCCCTCCTGGGCGGCCCCGGTGAGCAGCACGTCCAGCAACGGGATGAGGGACTCGCCGCCCTCGAGGGAGAACCGCTTCTGGCCGACGTACTTCGTCTGCAGGAACGTCTCGAACGCCTCGGCGGCGCCGAGCTTCTTGAGGATCTGCAGCTGTTGCTCGCTCGACGGCTTGGCGTAGGGCCGCTCCAGGCGGTCCTGGAACCACTGCCGTTGGGTGCGGTCGGCGATGTGCATGTACTCGATGCCGACCGTGCGGCAGTACGCGTCGCGCAGCTGGTTGAGGATGTCGCGCAGGGTGGCGCGGGAGGTGTTGCCGAACCCGCCGGTGGGGAACTGGCGCTCGAGGTCCCACAGCGTCAGCCCGTAGTTGGTGATGTCCAGGTCCGGGTGGCGGCGCTGGCGGTAGGCCAGCGGGTCGGTGTCGGCGATGAGGTGGCCGCGGGAGCGGTAGGCGTGGATGATCTCCGCGATCCGCGCCGGCTTGCCCAGCTCGTTCTCGGGGCTGTACTCGACGTCCTGCATCCAGCGCACGGGCTCGTAGGGCACGCGCAGGGAGGTGAAGACGCGGTCGTAGAACCCGTCGGTGCCGAGCAGCTTGGTCTCGATGATCTTGAGGAACTCGCCCGACGCCGCCCCCTGGATGATGCGGTGGTCGTAGGTCGAGGTCAGGGTGAGGACCTTCGAGACGCCCAGCCGCGCGAGGGTGGCGGGGGAGGAGCCGGCGAACTCGGCCGGGTAGTTCATCGCCCCGACGCCGATGATCGTCCCCTGGCCCTTCATCAGGCGCGGGATGGAGTGCACCGTGCCGATGCCGCCGGGGTTGGTCAGCGAGATCGTCGTCCCGGCGTAGTCCTCGAGGGTCAGCTTGTTGTTGCGCGCCTCGCGGACCAGGTCCTCGTAGGCGGCCCAGAACTGGGCAAAGTCCATCTCGTCGGCCGCCTTGACGGAGGGCACCACGAGGGAGCGGGTGCCGTCCGGCTTGGGCAGGTCGATGGCCAGGCCGAAGTTGACGTGCGCAGGCTGGAAGACGGCCGGCTTGCCGTCCTCGGTCTGCGAGTAGGAGTAGTTCATGTCCGGCATCTCGGCCAGCGCCTCGACCATGGCGAAGCCGATGAGGTGCGTGAACGAGATCTTCCCGCCGCGCGAGCGCGCGAGGTGGTTGTTGACGACGATCCGGTTGTCGATCATCACCTTCGCCGGCACGGCCCGCACGGACGTGGCGACCGGCACCTCGAGGCTGGTCTCCATGTTCTGCACGGTGCGGGCGGCGACGCCGCGCAGCTTGACCGTCTCGTCCTGGGTCTCGGGGTAGACCTCGGCCGCACGGGCCGCGGTCACCCGCTCGGCGTAGGGCGACGTCGGCGGCTGGGCGGCCACCGGCGGGGCCGGCGGGAGGTCGGCGCGGACGGCCTCGGTGGCCGGCTGCTGGGACCGGGCGTCGACGTGCAGGCCCGGCTCGCGGGTGACGGCGGCGTCCGGGCGGCTGGTCGGCGCCGCGTCGGCCGGGGCGCCGGGGACGCCAGGGGCCGGGCGGCTGGACGGGGGCGCGGCGGGGGCCTCGGCCGGGGCCGTGGACGGGCGGGCGGGGGAGGCGGTGGTGGCCGAGCCGCCGTTGCCGCCGTCATAGCTCTCGAAGAAGTCCCACCACGCGGGGTCGACGGACTTCTTGTCCTTGCGGTACTTCTCGTAGAGCTCCTCGATGAGCCATTCGTTGGCACCGAAAGCAGCCATGGGGTCGTGGTGTTCCTGCGTGGACACTCGGAAATCGCCCTCTTCCAGGGGGTGTGACGAAGATCCCTACAACCCTAGGCGATCTGGGCGGTCGACCTCGCATCCAAGGGCCCCTCGGCGCGATTTTCGGGCGCTCTCGGGGGGCTGTGCGGGGGCGGGACCAAGCGGGGGTCAAGCCGTCGTCACAGGTGACTAGGACCTTGGTCCGGGGTCGGTCTGGGACGGCCGTCGACGCCGCGTGGGTGCGCGCGGGGTGAGCCCCGCCTGTCGCCCGCCGGCGCACGGGGGCAGCCGGGCCGGCCCGTGCGCGGCGCGCCCGGGGTCAGCCCTGCCGATCGGCGCGCGGCCCCCGGGCGGGCAGCCGCACCCGGATCGTCGCGCCCTCGCCCGGCGCGGAGTCGGCGACGGCGATCGTGCCCCCGTGCAGGGACACCGCCCACCGGGCGATGGCCAGGCCGAGCCCGGTGCCGCCGGTGGCCGGCCCGGTGCCGGTGGTGGTCCCGCGCTGGAAGCGGCCGAAGATGCGCTCGCGCTCGGCCGCCGGCACCCCGGCGCCCTGGTCGACGACGTCGAGGACCACCTCCTGGCGCCGGGCGCCGAGCCCGGCGCGCACGGTCACCTCCGACCCGGGCGGGGTGTGCCGGGCGGCGTTGTGCAGGAGGTTGGCCAGCACCTGCGACAGCCGCGCGGCGTCGGCCCGCACCCGCAGGTCCGGCGGGGTGACCTGGACACGCCAGCGCACGTCCCGGCCCGCGGCCCGGGTCGCCCCGGCGACCTCCTGGACGACGTCGTCGACGAGCTCGCGCACCGCGAGATCGGCGAGATCCAGGCCGACGGCGCCCGCCTCCAGCCGCGACAGGTCCAGCAGGTAGGTGACCAGCTCGCCCAGGCGCTCGGTCTGGGCCAGGGCGGCGCCCAGGGTGGCGGCGTCGGCGGGCACGACGCCGTCGACCATGTTCTCCAGCTGCGCGCGCAGCGCCGCCACCGGCGTGCGCAGCTCGTGGGAGACGTTGGCGACCATCTCCCGGCGCAGCCGGTCCTCGGAGGCTAGGTCGTCGGCCATGGAGTTGAACGCCTCGGCCAGCTGGCCGACCTCGTCGCGGCTGGTGGCCCGCACCCGGCGGGAGTAGTCCCCGCGTGCCATCGCCCGCGCGGCCGCCGTCATCTCGCGCAGGGGGGAGGTCATGCCGCGGGCGAGCACCTGGGTGAGCACGAGCGCGCCGACGATCGCCAGCGGGAAGGTCCGGGTGGGCCCGAGGTGGTGGTACAGGCCGATCCACGTGAGGAAGGCCGCCGCGGTGACCGTGGCGGCGACGAGGACGCCGAGCTTGGTCTTGATCGAGCGCAGGCGGTCCAGCGGGCGCGGCACCAGCCGGCCCACGCCCTCACGCATCGCGGGCGGGAGCGGGCCGGGTGGGCCGGGCCGGCTGGGCGGGCTCCAGGGCGTAGCCCACGCCGTGGACGGTGCGCACCAGGTCCGCGCCGAGCTTGCGCCGCAGCGCCTTGACGTGGGAGTCCACGGTGCGGGTGCCCGAGGCGTCGACCCAGTCCCACACCTCCTCGAGGAGCTGCTCGCGGCTGAGGACGCTGCGCGGGCGCCGCGCCAGGCACACCAGCAGCTCGAACTCCGTCGGGGTGAGGTGGGCCTCCCGGCCGTCGCGGGTGACGCGGTGCTGGTCGGTGTCGATGACCAGGTCGCCCAGGACGAGCGGGGCGCGGGGGTCCGGCTCGGCCCCGGCGCGCGAGCGCTCCCGCTCCACCCGGCGCAGCAGCGCCTTGAGCCGGGCGACGAGCTCGCGCATGGAGAACGGCTTGGTCATGTAGTCGTCGGCCCCCACGCCCAGGCCCGCGAGCATGTCCGCCTCGTCGTCGCGGGCGGTGAGCATGAGCACCGGCACGGCCCGCTCGGCCTGGATGCGCCGGCAGACCTCCAGCCCGTCCAGGCCCGGCAGCATCACGTCGAGGACGACGACGTCGGGCGCCACCGACCGCGCGGCCGTGACGGCGGCCGGGCCGTCCGCGGCCAGGTGGACCCGCCAGCCCTCGGCCTCGAGCCGGTGGGCGATCTGGGTGGCGATGTCCGGCTCGTCCTCCACGACGAGGACCGCCGGCGGGACCGGGGCCTGCGGCACTGTGCTCATGGGCCGAAGCGTGGCACACCGGCCCGCGCGGGGCCTGGACGACGGGCCTGCCACGCTCCGGCCGCGCTCCCTCGTAGAATCGCCTCACCATGCGACGCTCCCGCCGCGGTCGACATCCCGACCCTCCTGATCCCGACCGACCTGCCGCCCCGACCGCCGCCCGCCCCGCGTGCCGCGGCGCCGCCCTCCCCGGGGGCCCCGCGTGCTGACCGAGTGGTTGCTCGTCCTGCTCGGCGTCGTCCTCACCGCCGGGACCGCCGTGTTCGTCGCCGCGGAGTTCGCCCTCGTCGCGCTCGACCCGGGCACCGTCGAGGGCCGGGCGGCGGCGGGGGACCGCCGCGCCGCCCGGGTGAGCCGGGCGCTCAAGCGGCTGTCCCTGGAGCTCTCCGGCGCCCAGGTGGGCATCACGCTCACCACCATCCTGCTCGGCTACACCACCCAGTCCGCGCTGGCCGCGCTGCTCGTCGGGCCGCTGGGCGACGCCGGCCTCGCCCAGGCCGCGGCGACCGCCACCGCCGTCGTGCTCTCCCTGGTGGTCGTCAACACCTTCTCGATGGTCTTCGGCGAGCTGGTGCCCAAGAACCTCGCGCTGGCCGACCCCCTCGCCACGGCCGGCCTCGTGGCCCCCGTGCAGGCCGGGTTCACCCGCGCGCTGCGCCCGCTCATCACCGCGCTCAACGACTCGGCCAACGCGATCCTGCGCCGCTTCGGCATCGAGGCGGCCGAGGAGCTCTCCGGCGGCCGCTCCGCCTCCGAGCTCGCCGCGCTCGTGCGCCGCTCGGCCGAGCAGGGCACCCTCGACGTCTCCACCGCCACCCTGCTCACCCGCTCCATCGGGCTGGGCGCCCTGACGGCGGTGGACGTCATGACCCACCGCACGCGCCTGCACACCCTCACCCGCACCCAGACGGCGGCCGAGGTCGTCGCTCTCGCCCGGACCACCGGGCACTCCCGCTTCCCGGTCATCGGCGACGACAGCGACGACATCGTGGGCCTGGTCCACCTGCGCCGGGCCATCGCCGTGCCCTACGAGCGGCGCGGCGAGGTGCCGGTGGCGTCGTCGTCCCTCATGGTCCCCGCGCCGCGGGTGCCCGAGACCCTCGCCCTGGCCCCGCTGCTGGTCCAGCTGCGCGACTCCGGGCTGCAGATGGCCGTCGTCGTCGACGAGTACGGCGGCACCTCCGGGGTGGTCACCCTCGAGGACGTCGTCGAGGAGATCGTCGGCGACGTCGCGGACGAGCACGACCGCCGCCGGTCCGGCGTGCACGCCGGGCCGGGCGGGACCTGGGTGGTCCCCGGGGTGCTGCGCCCCGACGAGCTCGGCCACAAGACCGGCCTGTGGGTGCCCGACGACGGCCCCTACGAGACCCTCGGCGGGCTCGTCATGGACCGGCTCGGGCGCGTGCCGCGCGCCGGGGACGAGGTCCGGGTGGGCGGCGCGGTGCTGCACGTCGAGCAGATGGACGGCCGGCGGGTCGACCGCCTGCGGGTCTGGCCGGAGGAGGCATGAGCACCTCCACCGCCCTGCTCGTGGGCCTGCTGCTGCTCGCCGGCAACGCCTTCTTCGTCGGTGCCGAGTTCGCCGTCATGTCCGCCCGCCGCAGCCGCATCGAGCCGCTGGCCGAGCGCTCGCGGGCGGCGCGCACCGTGCTGTACGCGATGGAGCACGTCACCCTCATGCTCGCCTGCGCGCAGCTCGGGGTGACGCTGTGCTCCACCGGGCTGGGCGCCGTGGCCGAGCCGGCCATCGCGGGCCTGGTCGAGGCGCCGCTGGTGGCGCTCGGCCTGCCCGCCGGCGCCTCGCACGTCGTCGGCTTCACCCTCGCCCTGGTCCTGGTCGTGTACCTGCACGTGGTGATCGGCGAGATGGTGCCCAAGAACCTGTCGGTGACCTCCCCGGAGCGCGCGGCGCTGCTGCTCGCCCCGCCGCTGGTCGCGCTGTCGAAGGTGCTGCACCCGGTGATCGCCGGGCTCAACTGGGTCGCCAACGTCTTCCTGCGCCTCGTCGGCATCGAGCCGAAGGACGAGGTCGCCTCGGCCTTCACCGCCGAGGAGGTGGGCGCCATCGTCGAGCGCTCGCGGGCGGAGGGGGTGCTCCAGGACGACCTCGGCCTGCTCACCGGGGCGCTGGAGTTCTCCGCCGAGACCGCCTCGCGGGTGATGGTCCCGCTCGGCTCGCTGGTGACCCTGCCGCTGGGCTGCACGCCCGAGGAGGTCGAGCGGGAGGTGGCCCGCACCGGCTACTCCCGCTTCCCGCTGGCCGACGCCGCGGGGGAGCTGGTGGGCTACCTGCACGTCAAGGACGTCCTCTACGCCGAGGGCGACGCGCGCAGCCGCCCGGTGCCCTCCTGGCGGGTGCGGGCGCTGGCGTCGGTCGCGCCCGGGGACGAGGTCGAGGAGGCGCTCGGGGCGATGCAGCGGTCGGGCGCCCACCTGGCGTCCGTGGCGGACGCCGGCCGCGTCGTGGGGGTCGTGTTCCTCGAGGACATCCTGGAGGAGCTGGTCGGCGAGGTGCGTGACTCGATGCAGCGGGAGCAGGCCCGCGGCTGAGGCGGCGGCGACGCGCTTGTGACCTGCGTCACAGGATAAGGACTGTTTGCGTCCCTGGCGTTTGGCGGCGTAAAGCCCCAGGTCAGCGGGTTGTGGGGCCCTGGCTCGGTTGTGAGCAGGTTTTGGACTCACATGTTTGTCGTCCGTTACTGTTCCGTGACAAGCCACCCCCCGGGGCTCGCCCCGACCGTAGTTCCGCTCGGCCTCCGGCCGAGTTCCCTCCGGAGGTCGTACCGATGTCAGGTCCTGCTGTGCCCGCCCCCGAGGCACCGCTGACTCGTCGACAGATCCGCGAGGCGGAACGCGCCCGGGAGGCCGCACGGCAGGCCGCCGCCGCACCCGTCCAGGCGACCGCGGGGGCGCCCGCCCCGGCCGAGGTGGCCGCGACCCCGCTCCCGACCCGCAGCAGCCTCCGCGCCGCCGAGCGCGCCCGCGCCGCGGGTGAGGGCGTCCAGGCGGCCGCCGTCGCACCCGCAGAGGCGGCCACCGCCGTCCCGCGTGGCACCGTCAGCCCGGCGACGGCGCCGACCCCCGCCGCGGCGCCCCAGGCCCCCGCGCAGCCCGAGGTGCGCACCCGTGCCGCCGCCCGCCGCGCCGCCCAGGAGGCCGCCGGCCGGCAGGAGCGGGCCGGCGCACCGGGGGGCCTCGCGTGGGTCCCGGTCGGCGGCCAGGCCGCGGCCGAGCCGACGCCGGCCGCCGCGCGGGCCGACCGCACCCCGACCGAGGTGTTCATCCACCAGTCGCACACCCGCCCGGCCGCCAGCCGGCGGGCGATGCGCGGCCAGGCCGCCCACCCCGTAGCCCACGGCCGGACCCGCGGCTGGGCGCCGCGCGCCGCCGTCCTCGGCGCCCTCGGGGCGCTGACCATCGTGGCGCCCCTGACCGGGCTGGCCGGGCCGGACGAGGCCTCCTCGGCGCAGGCGCTCACCTCGGTCGACACCGAGGCGAGCCTGCTCGAGCTGCTCGACGCCCAGTCCGCCGCCACGGCGCTGGCCGCCGCGCCGGCCAGCCTGCTCGCCGACCCCGGCGCCGCCAGCCGGGCCGCCGCCCTGCAGGCCTCCCGGGCGAACGAGCGCGACGCCCTCACGTGCACCCCCGACGGCGCGAACGGCGTGCGTGCCGCGGTGACCGAGCGCAAGACGCAGGTCGTCATGCCGGTCGCCGCCGGCTCCTACCGCCTGTCCTCCTCCTACGGCTACCGCAACAGCCCGTTCACCGGCTACAGCAAGCACCTGGGCGAGGACTTCTCCGCCCGGATGGGCACCCCGATCCACGCCGTCGCGGACGCCACGGTGGACTACGTCGGGGTGGGCAAGGACGGCCGCTCGAGCATGCTGGTCATCCTCAAGCACCAGATCGGCGGCCAGACCTTCTACAGCTGGTACGTGCACATGTACCCCGACGGCATCCACGTCCGGGAGGGCCAGCAGGTCCAGGCCGGGGACGTCATCGCCGAGGTGGGCAGCAACGGCAACTCCACCGGCCCGCACCTGCACCTCGAGATCCACGCCGCCGACGGGAAGACCACCCTCGACCCGCTGGTGTGGCTCAAGGAGCACGGCGCCGTCGACGTCTCCGCCCTCTGCTGACGGGCGAGCGCCCCTTCCGCCGCTGACGGGCCGGCTGCCGCCGTCGTCCGTCGTCCCCTCTCGCCGGCGCGCGTCCCGCGACGCCGGCACCACCTCCCGAGGGCCACTCGAGACCCTCCGGCGCTGGTGCCGACCCACACCTCCGCGACCGGGCGAGCCCACCGACACGTCCACCCGGGCAGCCCCTCACAGCGGGGTGGCGCCGTCCGGAAAGTGGTCGAGGCGGACATTTCTCTCGTGTGCTTTGTGGTGATCGGGCACATGGCCCGGTCCCGGGCCTGTTTCTAACGTTCCCCCATGCCCCGCCGCGCCCGGCGGGGACGGCAACGAAGCCAGGGAGGAACGCGTGACGTCGAGCAGTGCGGCGCTGCGGGCCAGCGGCCTGTCCAAGGAGTTCCGGGGGTTCCGGGCGGTCAGCGCCGTCGACCTCGAGGTGGCCGCGGGCAGCGTGCACGCGCTCGTCGGTCCCAACGGGGCCGGCAAGACCACCCTGTTCAACCTCCTCACCGGCTTCCTCAAGCCCACCACGGGCACCATCACCGTCTTCGGCGAGGACGTCACCGGCCTGCAGCCGGAGCAGATCGCGCACAAGGGGGTGGCCAGGTCCTTCCAGATCACCAGCCTCTTCGAGAACCTCAACCCCCGCGAGCACGTCGAGCTGGCGCTGCAGAGCCGCACGCGCCAGGGCCGGAAGTTCTGGCGCTCGGAGAAGCTGCTGGGCCGTTTCACCGGCCGTGCGAGCGAGCTGCTCGACCTCGTCGGGCTCGCCGAGCTCGCCGAGAAGCCGGCCGGGCTGCTCGCCTACGGGCAGAAGCGCGCGCTGGAGATGGCCATCGTGCTGGCGCTCGAGCCCAAGGTGCTCCTGCTCGACGAGCCGACGGCGGGCATGGGCATCGAGGACGTCCACCGCACCATCGAGCTCGTCCGGCGGATCGCCGAGGGGCGCACCGTGGTGTTCGTCGACCACAACATGCACGTGGTCGGCAGCCTCGCCGACCGCGTGACCGTGCTCCAGCAGGGGAAGGTCCTCGCCGAGGGCACCTACGACGAGGTCCGCACCGACCCCCGGGTCATCACCGCCTACCTGGGGGAGGCCAGCCATGCTTGAGGTCCGCGGCCTGAAGGCCTGGTACGGCGAGGCCCAGGCGCTCGACGACGTCGACATCGACGTCGCCGAGGGCGAGGTGGTCACCCTCGTCGGGCGCAACGGCGCGGGCAAGACCACCTTGCTGCGCAGCCTCATCGGGCTGCACCGCCACGTCGCCGGCAGCATCCGCTTCGCCGGCACCGAGCTGGTCGGCATGCCTGCCCACCGCCGGGCGCGGCGCGGCCTGGGCTGGGTCCAGGACGACCGCGGCATCTACGCCAGCCTCGACGTCGAGGAGAACCTCCTGCTGCCGCCGGTCGTCTCGGACCGGGCCTGGCCGCTGGAGAAGGTCTACGACGCCTTCCCCGTCCTGGCCGAACGACGCCGGGCCGCGGGCACCACCCTCTCGGGCGGCGAGCAGCAGATGCTCGCCATCGCACGGGTCCTGCGCACCGGCGCGCGCCTGCTCCTCCTCGACGAGCCCACCGAGGGGCTCGCGCCCGTGATCGTCCAGCGCATCGGGGAGATCATCCGCGAGGTCAAGGCCGCCGGCGTGACCGTGCTGCTCATCGAGCAGAACGTGAAGTTCGCCGCCACGGTCGCCGACAGCCACTACCTCCTGGCCCAGGGCCGCATCGTCGCCCACCTGGGCAACGAGGAGTTCGAGGCCCGCGAGTCCGAGCTGCTCGAGCACCTCGGGGTCTGACCCGGCCGCGCCCACCGGACGGCTTCACCCGCCGGCCGCACCCACCGGGGGCCACACCACCGCCCCACCGCACGCACCACCCGATTGCACCCGCCCGAGAGCACCACCCACCGCCCTCACCGACCGACCACAGAGAGAAGGACCATGAGCAAGAAGCTTGCAGGTGGCGCCGCCACCCTGATGTCCGGAGCGCTCCTCCTGGCCGCCTGTTCCCAGGGCGGCCCGGCCAGTGCCGGCGGGGACTTCACCGACGACAAGGTGGTCATCGGCGTCCTCAACGACCAGTCCGGCGTCTACAAGGACCTCTCCGGCCCCAACAGCGTCAAGGCGGTGGAGATGGCCATCGCCGACTACAAGGAGAAGTACGGCGACAAGGCCGTCGTGGACACGATCGAGGTGGTCCAGGCCGACCACCAGAACAAGCCCGAGATCGCCAACACCAAGGCCCAGGAGATGTACGAGCGCCAGGGCGCGGACATCATCCTCGACGTGCCCGCGTCCTCGGCGGCGCTGGCGGTGGCCAGCCAGGCCGACTCGCACAAGAAGCTGCACTTCAACATCGGCGCCGCCACCACCGAGCTGACCGGCGCGCAGTGCAGCCCGTACGTCTACCACTGGGCCTACGACACCTACCAGCTCGCCAACGGCACCGGCACGACGGTGACCGAGAACGGCGGGAAGACCTGGCAGATCATCTACCCCGACTACGCCTTCGGCCAGGACATGGAGAAGTCCTTCACCGCGGCGGTGGAGGGCGCCGGGGGCACCGTGGCCGGCAAGATCGCCACCCCCTTCCCCAACGACAACTTCTCCACCTTCCTCACCCGCGCCGCGGCCGACAAGCCCGACGTGATCGGCACCATGCAGGCCGGCGGCGACCTCATCAACCTCGTCAAGCAGTACAACGAGGCCGGCCTGCGCGACCAGGGCATCGCCCTCGCCGTCGGCCTGATGTTCATCACCGACATCCACTCCCTGGGCGTCGAGCAGTTCGAGGGCACCACCTTCACCGACGCCTGGTACTGGAACATGGACGACCAGGCCCGGGAGTGGGCCGACCGGTTCCAGGAGGAGACCGGGTCCCGCCCGTCCTTCGCCCACGCCGGCAACTACTCCGCGGCGATGCAGTACCTCGAGGCCGTCCAGGCCGTCGGCAGCGACGACGCCGACAAGGTCACCGAGAACCTCGACGGCAAGGAGGTCGAGGACGTCTTCCTGCGCAACGGCAAGATCCGCGCCGAGGACCACCGCGTCATCCACGACGTCTACCTCGCCAAGGTCAAGGCGCCCTCCGAGGTCACCGAGGACTGGGACTACGAGGAGATCCTCAACACGATCCCTGCCGAGCAGGCCTTCCGGCCGGTCGCCGACTCCGCCGCCGCCGGCTGCAAGCTCGGCTGACCACGGGTGTGCCGGGCGCGCCCGCGCCCGGCACACCACGGACAAGGTGAGGGGACGATGAACGAGATCCTCCAGTACACGGTCCAGGGCCTCGCGGCGGGCAGCTTCTACGCCCTTGCCGCGCTCGGGCTGGCCGTCATCTTCGGCGTGCTCGGCGTGGTGAACTTCGCCCACGGCGCCTGCTACATGCTCGGCGCCATCGCCGCCGCCGTCCTCCAGGACCTGCTGGGCCTGAGCTTCTGGTGGGCGCTGCTGGTGGTGCCGGCCCTGCTCTTCCTGTTCGGGGTCCTCATGGAGCGCCTCTTCGTGCGCTGGCTCCTGGCGCTCGACCCGCTGTACAACTTCCTGCTCACCTTCGGGCTGACGCTGGTGCTGGTCGACCTCGTCAAGCGCCAGTACGGCGTCTCGGGACTGCCCTACGCCCGGCCCGACATCTTCAACGGGCAGGTCCTGCTCGGGAGTCTCCGCCTGCCCACCTACCAGGTGTTCGTCTTCCTCTTCTCGGTGCTCGTGTGCCTGGCGGTGTGGCTGATCATGACCCGCACCCGGATCGGCATGATCGTGCGGGCTTCGACCGAAAGGTCGGAGCTCGCCCAGGCCCTGGGGGTCAACGTCGGCCGGTGGGTGACGCCGGTGTTCGGCTTCGGCATCGCGCTCGCGGGCCTGGCCGGGGTGCTCGCCGCCCCCTTCCGGGCCATCACCGCGGACATGGGGTCGAACTTCATCATCATCCTCTTCGCCGTGGTGGTCATCGGCGGGCTCGGGTCCATCGTGGGCGCCGTCGTCGCCGGCTTCCTCGTCGGGCTCGCCGAGGCCTTCGGGCAGGCCTACGCCCCGACGTACGCCCAGGTTGTGATCTTCGTGCTCATGGCCGCCGTGGTGCTCGTGCGCCCGGCCGGCCTGTTCGGACGGGAGGAGATGGCATGACCCAGTCCGCCGTGCTGCCCGAGTCAGCGGTCGAGGCGGAGGCGCGCGTCGCCCGCCGCCCGTGGCAGCGCTGGGCGCTGCTCGCCGTCGGCCTCGCCGTCGCCCTCACCCTGCCGTGGGTGATCTACCCGCCGGTGGCGATGGACATCGCCTGCTGGGCGCTGTTCGCCGTCGCCCTGGACATCCTGCTCGGCTACGGCGGGCTGCTCTCCTTCGGCCACGCCGCCTTCTGGGGCGGGTCCGCCTACGTCACCGGGCTCGTCGCGCTCAAGGTGGGCGTCCCCTTCCCGCTGGCGGTGCTCGCCGGCGCGCTCGCGGCCATGGCGCTCGCCCTGCCCGTGGGCTACCTGTCGGTGCGCCGGTCGGGGATCTACTTCGCCATGGTCACGCTGGCCTTCGCGCAGATGGTCTACTTCCTGGCCAACAAGCGCGGCGACATCACCGGCGGGGAGAACGGGCTGCAGTCGGTGCCCACGTCGTTCTTCGGGATCGAGGCCGTGGAGACCGACTCGTTCTACTTCTACTACGCGGCGCTGCCGATCATCGTGGCGGGGCTGTGGTTCGCCTGGCGGGTCGTGCACTCGCCCTTCGGCCGGGTGCTCGTCTCCATCCGCGACAACGCCCCCCGCGCCCGGGCCCTGGGCTACGACGTCGACAAGTACAAGGTCGCCGCGTTCGTCATCTCCGCCGGGCTGGCCGGCCTGGCGGGCGGGCTGTACGCCATCAGCCACGGGTTCGTCTCCCTGCAGGAGGTCAACTGGACCACCTCGGGGAAGGTCGTGCTCATCACCGTCCTGGGCGGGATCGGCACGCTGTGGGGCGGCGTCGTCGGCGCGGCGATCATCATCACCCTCGAGGACCAGCTCGCCTCGTCCGGGTTCGAGGGGATCGGCATCATCACCGGCGCCGTGTTCGTCGTCGTCGTGCTGCTCTTCCGCCGCGGGGTGTGGGGCACCGCGCGGCACCTGCTGGCGCGCAAGCGGCAGTAGCGGGGGAGCTGGTGCGTCGGCGTCGGCGTCGGCGTCGGCCGGGGTAGGGGAAAGTGGGGGAGCGGGCCCGGGACCGAGAGGTCCCGGGCCCGCGCGCGTGGTGCCGTGGGCGCGAGGATCGGTAGCGCTCGCGGGGATGGGTAGCGCTCGCGCGACGTCAGGGGCGCAGCAGGCCCGCCAGCCGCAGCGCCAGCTGCACCTCGAGGAGGCGCTCGGGCCCGTTCCACCCGGCGCCGAGGAGCTGGGTGACCCGGTCGAGGCGCTGGGTCACGGTGTTGGCGTGGACGTGCAGGGCCGCGCCCGTGCGGCTGAGGTTCGAGCCCTGGGCGAAGTAGGTCTGCAGGGTGCGCACCAGCGCGGTGCCGCGCTCGGCGTCGTAGTCGAGCACCGGCCCCAGCACCGAGCGCACGTAGGCCCCGACGTCGCGGCGCTCGCCGAGCAGCAGCCCGACGAAGCCGAGATCGCCGGCCTCGGCCACGTCGCCGGTGCGCCCCAGCGCCAGCAGCGTGGCCAGGCACCGGGCCGCCTCGGCGTGCGCGGCGGTGATGGCGGTGGTGCCCACGGCCGGGCCGGCGGCGCCGGCGGTGAGCCGGCGCCCGACGGCGTGCCCGACCTCCTCCCCGGCCAGCCGGGCGGCGGCGCGCGGCTCCAGCCCGGGCAGGACGAGCACGAGCCGGCCCTGGTGGACGGCCGAGAGCCCGTGGTGGCGCGAGGCGAGGAACTCGGCCGCCTGCGCCGCCCGGGTGCGGTCCCCGGCGAGCTCGGCGACGACGACGGCGTGCGGGGCGTCGAGGTCCGCGCCGACGAGGCGGGCCCGCTCGCGCAGCACCTTGGGGTCGCGCTCGTCCTCGGCGAGGACGTCGAGGAGCAGCTCGCCGCGCAGCCGGCCCTCCGTCTCGGCGAGGCTGCGCCGGAAGAGCAGCAGCAGGGCGGTGACGAGGGCCGCGCGCTCGAGGATGCGCCGGTCGGCCTCGTCGAGGGGCTCCTCGCGGCGCAGCACCAGGGTGCCGAGGTGGTCCGCGCCGGCGGCCACGGGCGCGGCGCACAGGCCGGGGGCCAGGGTGGTCCGGCTGGTGGGGGAGATGCCGGCGAGCAGCGCCGCCTCGCCGTCCGGCTCCGGGGCGCCGGGATCGGTGCAGGCCAGCACGTGCCCGGCGGGGTCGACCATGCGGACCTCGCCGCCGAGGACGGCGCGCAGCTCGCGGGCGACGTCGTCGACGTCGCCGCCCTGGAGGACCAGCGCGGTGAGGCGGTCGTGGGCGTCGGCGGCCCGCTCCACGCTGAGGGTGCGCGCCTGGAGCAGCTCGCCGGCCACGCGCAGGTCGTGCAGCGCCTGCTGGGTCTCGGCGAGCAGGCGGGCGTTGTCGATGGCGATGGCCGCGTGGGCGGCGAAGGAGACGAGCAGGGCGATGTCGTCGCGGCCGAACGGACGCACGGTGCGGTTGGCGGCGTAGAGGACGCCGATGACCCGCCGGCCCAGCAGCAGCGGCACCCCGACGATGGAGGTCAGGCCCTCGTCGGCGACCGCGTCGTCGATGCCGCTGGTGTGGTCGAACCGGGCGTCCTCGAAGTAGCTCGCGGTGGCGTAGGGGGTCGCGGTCTGGGCCACCAGGCCGCCCAGGCCGGCGCCGAGCGGCAGGCGCACCGCGCGGAAGAGAGCCGACGTCGCGCCGTCGGTCACCCGCATGTAGGTGTCCCCGGCCTCCTCGTCGTTGAGGGAGAGGTAGGCGACGTCGCTGTGCAGCAGCAGCCGCACCCGGTGCACGATCGCCTCGAGCACCTCGTCGACGTCGCTGAGGGCGGCCAGCGCGGCGGCCGTCTCGTACAGCGCGGCCAGCTCGCTCTCGCGGCGTCGGCGGCTCTCGAGCACCCCGCGCACCTGCAGCGCGAGCACCTTGGCCCGCTCGACCTCGGCGAGGGTCGCGGGGTCGGCGCCCGCCGCGCGCGCCGCCAGCACCGGCCCCTCGAACTCGACCGGGGCGGCGTCGCGCGCCAACAGCTCGAGGTACTCCAGTGTGGCCACGGGCCACATTGTGGCCGAACCCGGCGTGGAACGGGCGCGGCTGGTGGGCAGCGGCGCGCCGCGCGCCCCGGCCCGCGGCGGGCGGGGCGAGGGCAGCGGCCCCGGGCGGGGGCCGTCGGGCCGTCGTCCGGCGTCGTCCCCGTGCCGGCGGCCGGCGTCGTCCGCGTGCCGCCGGCCGGCCCCGCCCCCGGCCGGCGCGCTGCCCGGTGCCATCTAGTGTGCCGACCAGCCGCCGTCGAGCACGAGGTTGGTGCCGGTGACGAACGCCGCGTCGGGCGAGCACAGGTAGGCGACGGCGGCGGCCACCTCCTCCGGCTCCAGCAGGCGCTTGATCGCGGACTTCTGCAGCATGACCGTGCTGAGCACCTCCTCCTCGGAGATGCCGTGGACCCGGGCCTGGTCGCTGACCTGCTGCTCGACCAGCGGGGTGCGCACGTACCCGGGGTTGACGCAGTTGCTCGTCACCCCGTGCGGCGCGCCCTCGAGGGAGAGGACCTTGGACAGGCCCTCCAGCCCGTGCTTGGCGGAGACGTAGGCCGACTTGAAGGCGCTGGCGCGCAGCCCGTGGGCGCTGGAGATGTGCACGAGGCGGCCCCAGCCGCGCTCGTACATGTGGGGGAGGGCCGCCCGGGTGAGGAGGAAGGGCGCCTCCAGCATGAGCCGGAGGATGAAGGCGAAGCGCTCGGGCGGGAACTCGTGCACCGGGGCGACGTGCTGGACCCCCGCGTTGTTGACGAGGATGTCCGCCTCCAGGCGCAGGTCCGCCAGGTCCTCCGTCCGGGCCAGGTCCACCGCCCACGGCTCCCCGCCGATCTCCTCGGCCAGCGCCCGCGCCCCCGCCGCGTCGCGGTCGCACACCACGACCTGGGCCCCGGCCGCGGCGAGGCGGCGGGCGACGGCGGCGCCGATCCCGCTCGCGCCACCAGTGACCACTGCCCGCCTGCCCTGCAGGTCGACACCATTGTCCTGAATCATGGCGAAAACCTACGGACGGGGCCGCGCCCGCTCGATGGTCCCGGGCCACATAGTTCAGCACCCGGGAGTGTGGCCGTCCCAATGCCGCCCGGGCCGGCCCGCAATGGAGGAAGATAGAACCGTGAGTTGCAGGTATCTCGAGGGCCCCGGCCCCATCGCTTTCGCCCATCGCGGCGGCGCCCGCGAGGTCCCGGAGAACTCCCGGGCGGCGGTGGAGCACACCCTCGCGCTGGGCCTCGGGTACCTCGAGACGGACGTGCGCGCGAGCGCCGACGGCGTCGCCGTCCTGAGCCACGACCCCACCGTGGACCGCACCACCGACGGCACCGGCCGGGTCGACGAGCTGACGTGGGCCCGGCTGGCCGAGCTGCGCGACGCCTCGGGGGAGCGCCCCCTGCGCCTGGACGAGCTGCTCGGCGACTACCCGACGCTGCGCGTGAACATCGACGCCAAGGACGACCGCGTGGTCGACCCGCTGGTGGCCGCGATCGAGCGCACCGGCGCCCAGGACCGGGTCGGGCTGGCCTCCTTCTCCGACGCCCGCCTCGCCCGGCTCGGAGCCCGGCTGCCCGGGGTGGCCAGGAGTCTCGGCCGGCGCGGCGTCGGCCGGCTCCTCGCCGCGGCCCGGGTGGGCCGGCTGGCGCCCGTCCCGCCCGCCGCCTGCGTCCAGGTGCCGCCGAGCTACCGAGGCGTGCCCGTCGTCACGCCCCGCTTCGTCCAGGCGGCCCACCGCCGCGGCCTGGCGGTGCACGTGTGGACCGTCGACGAGCCCGCCGAGATGGTCCGCCTCCTCGACCTGGGCGTGGACGGCCTCATCACCGACCGGCCCCGCGTGCTGCGCGACGTCCTCGACGGGCGCGGCGCATGGCACTGACCGGGGCGGACACGACCGCCCGATATGCTCCGGCGGACACCCTCCCCCAAAACTGGCGGCAGAATACTGACATGACACTGGACGACAGGCGTATGGACCCCCGGACCCGGCGGACGCTCGCCGCGTTGCGCCATGCGCTGGCGACGCTGCTCGAGGAGGAGCCGCTGAGCCAGATCACCGTCTCCCAGCTGTGCCGCGTGGCCGGCATCCACCGCACCACGTTCTACAAGCACTTCGAGACCGTCGCGGACCTCGCCGCCACCGTCGTCCAGGACCTCGGCCGCCGCGTGGTGGGCCCGCGCCGGTCCGACGACGGCGCGCTGACTTACCGCGACTGGCTCGAGGCCGTGCTCGAGCACGTCGCGGACAACCGGCGCCTCTACGCCCGCCTCGTCGGCAGCGGCGGTGACGCGGCGCTCATGCGCGCCGTGGCGTGGCAGTTCCGGCTCCGCACCGACCGGTTCCTGCGTGACGCCGGGGCGGCCGCGGAGGTCGACGTGCCCGAGCTGTCCCGGGTGCTCGGCTACGGGTTCTACGGCGTCGTCGAGGCGCTGCTCGAGCACGACGACCCGGTCGACGTCGAGGCCGGCGTCGCCCGCTTCCTCGCCACCGTGCCGGCACCGGTGGCCCGGGCGCTGGACGCCGGGGAGCGGCTGGGAGCCTGAGCGCGCTGGCCCGGGCCAGCCGCCCGGGCCCACCGCAGCAGGTGGCCAGAAGCAGCCGGCGGCCGGTGCTGGCGCCATGGGAACAGACGCCGCCGGCGGGCGGCGCCAGAGAACCAGTTGCCACAGAAGCAGAAGAGCCCTCGTCCCGACCGGGACGAGGGCTCTGCTCGTGCCCCCTACTGGATTCGAACCAGCGACCTTCTGCTCCGGAGGCAGACGCTCTATCCACTGAGCTAAAGGGGCGCGGCGTGATCGCGCTCTGCGATGTTACCAGCCGCCGGGCGCGCGTTTCACATCCGCCCGGCGGGGCGACAGCGCCCGGCCCGGCGCCCTAGCCTGGGGCCGGACGCCTGCCGGGAGGCCGGCGCCGGTGCGCGCCCGGGCCGCGCGAGGAGGAGGAGCGATGAGCCAGAATCCGCCGCAGGGCGCGGGCGGGCCGGACCCGAGCTCCCCGCTCACGCCGCCCCCCGGGCAGTCCGGCGTGCCGGTCACCGAGGGCGACAAGCCCCCGCGGCGGCGCGGCTGGGTGGTCCCCGTGGTGCTCATCGCCGTGGTCGTGATCTTCGCCGCACTCGCGGCCTATCTCTTCCTCCGGGACAGGGAGCAGCCTCCCCAGGCGACCCCCTCGGCCACCGCCACGCCGACCGCCAGCCCCACCCCCGACCAGCGCACCGTGAGCACCGACCCGCTCGAGCCGCGGCTGGACACCGCCGTGGCGAACACGAGCTACAAGCTCACCGCCGAGGGCTGGGCCGCCGACCCCGACGCCGTCGCCGCCGGCGCCCGCGAGGCCTTCAAGGGCACCTACTCCGACGGCGCCACCGACGTCGCCGTCACCGCCGCCGCCTTCGACACCATCCAGGGGCAGGACACCTACAGCGAGCAGCTGGCCGGCAAGCTCGAGTCCGGCGGGGCGGCCCTGCAGGGCGAGGGGTCGGTGTACGCCAACAACACCGGCCACTACTGGTACTTCGTGGAGGGCGACGGCAAGACCACCACGATCGTGTGGCGCACCGACGACGGCGTCGTGCTCACCCTCTCCGGGCCGGCCGACGCCGTGCAGAGCGTCTACCGCAACATGCTCATCTGACCGGGCGCCGCCCGCGGCCACGCGTGTGACCAGCGCCGCACCGGAGGCCCTCCGCGCGGTCCGCGTCGCCCCCTGGCCTGCGACTACCCTGTGCCAGGTGACCCCCGCTGAGCTCGCGTCCCAGATCCGTGCCGTCCTCGTGGACGCCGCCGCCGCCGGCGACGTCGCCCTCGCCGTCGAGGACGTCCCCGAGCCCAAGGTCGAGCGGCCCCGCCAGCGCGAGCACGGCGACTGGGCCACCAACATCGCCATGCAGCTGGCCAAGAAGGCCGGGACCAACCCCCGCGCGCTCGCCGAGCTGCTCGCCGCGCGCCTGACCGGCTCCGACGGCATCGCCGCCGCCGAGGTCGCCGGGCCGGGCTTCCTCAACATCCGCCTCGAGGCCGGCGCCGCGGGCGACCTGGCCCGCGCCGTCGTCGAGGCCGGCAGCGCCTACGGGCGCAACGACGCCCTCGCCGGGCACGTCGTCAACCTCGAGTTCGTCTCGGCCAACCCCACCGGCCCGCTCCACATCGGCCACACCCGGTGGGCGGCCCTGGGCGACGACCTCGTGAGGCTGCTGCGCGCCTCGGGCGCCGCGGTCACCCCGGAGTACTACATCAACGACGCCGGGTCGCAGATGGACAAGTTCGGCGCCTCGATCCTCGCCCGGGCCACCGGCCAGGAGGTGCCCGAGGGCGGCTACCAGGGCGAGTACATCGCCGAGCTGGCCCAGCAGGTCCTCGCCCAGCACCCGGACCTGCCCGAGCTGCCCCCCGAGGAGGCGCTCGACGTCGCCCGTGAGGCCGGCTACCGCCTCCAGATGGCCGAGATCGAGCAGACCCTCGCCGACTTCAACGTCCACTTCGACGTCTACTTCTCCGAGCGTGCGCTGCACGACGGCGGCGCCGTGGCCCAGGCGGTGGCCCGGCTGCGCGAGCAGGGCCACGTCTACGACGCCGACGGCGCCGTGTGGCTGCGCACCACCGACTTCGGCGACGACAAGGACCGGGTGCTCATCCGCGCCGACGGCACCCCGACCTACTTCGCCGCCGACGCCGCCTACTACCTGTCGAAGAAGGACCGCGACTTCCCCGAGAAGATCTACCTCCTCGGCGCCGACCACCACGGGTACGTGGGCCGGCTCAAGGCCATCGTCGCCTGCGCCGGGGACGACCCCGAGCGCAACATCGAGATCCTCATCGGCCAGCTCGTCTCCGTGGCCGGGGTCCGCCAGTCCAAGCGGGCCGGCAACATCATCGAGCTGCGCGACCTCATCGACCGCATCGGCACCGACCCGGTGCGCTACACCCTCGCCCGCTACCCCGCGGACTCCCCGCTGACCCTGGACGCCGAGAAGCTGCGCGAGCACAACCTCGACAACCCCGTCTACTACGTCCAGTACGCCCACGCCCGCACCCGCAACGTCGCCCGCAACGCCGAGGCGCACGGCGTGACCCGCGACGACTTCGACCCCGCCGCGCTCGACCACCCCGCCGACGGCGAGCTGCTCGGCGAGCTCAGCCGCTTCCCCGACGTCGTCGCCCGCGCCGCCCGGCTGCGCGAGCCGCACCGGGTGGCCCGCTACCTCGAGGAGCTCGCCGCGGCCTACCACACCTGGTACGGCCAGTGCCGCGTCACCCCCCGGGGGGAGGACCCGGTGGAGGCCTCCCACCGCGCCCGCCTCATGCTCAACGACGCCGTCACCCAGGTCATCGCCAACGGTCTCGACCTGCTCGGCGTCTCCGCCCCGGAGCGGATGTGAGCCGGCACCGGGCCGACGTGCCCCACGACCAGCACCCCGCCCAGGCCGAGGCGGTCGAGGCGCCCGCGCTGCCCGCGCCCGAGCCGGACGGCACGCCCACCGGCGTGTGGTCCACCGGCACCGGCCGCGGAGATGACGGCGCGCTGCGCGTGGCCGGCCTGGACGTGCGCGACCTCGCCCGCGAGCACGGCACCCCGGCCTACGTCGTCGACGAGGCGGACCTGCGCACGCGGGCCCGCGCCTACGCCACCGCCTTCGCCGAGGCGTTCGCGCCCGAGGCCGGCCTGGCCGGGGCGGACGTCTACTACGCCGGCAAGGCGTTCCTGTCCGTCGCCGTCGCCCGCTGGGTGCACGAGGAGGGCCTGCGGGTCGACACCGCCACCGGCGGCGAGCTCGCCGTCGCCCTGCGCGCCGGCGTGCCGGGAGAGGCCATCGGCCTGCACGGGAACAACAAGTCCGACGCGGAGCTGACCACCGCCCTCGAGCACGGGGTGGGCCGCGTCGTCGTCGACTCCCTGCCCGAGATCGAGCGGGTGGCCGCCGTCGCCGAGCGCCTCGGCGTCGTCGCCCCGGTCATGGTGCGGGTGACCACCGGCGTGCACGCCGGCGGGCACCAGTTCATCGCCACCGCCCACGAGGACCAGAAGTTCGGCCTGTCGCTGACCTCCGGCGCCGCGCGCAAGGCCGTCGACGAGATCCTCGCCCGTCCCGGGCTGGACCTGATCGGCCTGCACTCGCACATCGGCTCGCAGATCCTCGACCTGGCCGGCTTCGAGGTGGCCGCCCGCGCGGTGCTGGGCCTGCGCGCCGAGGTCGCGGCGCAGACCGGCCACCTCATGCCCGAGGTGGACCTCGGCGGCGGGTACGGCATCGCCTACACCGGCCACGAGGGCCCCGCGCCCACCCCGGCGCAGATCGCCACCACCCTCGCCGACGTCGTGCGCCGGACCTGCGCCGAGCTCGGCACCCCGGTGCCGCGCATCTCGGTGGAGCCGGGCCGCTCGATCGTCGGCCCCTCCACCCTGACCCTGTACACGGTGGGCACCGTCAAGGACGTCGCTCTCGACGACGGCGGCCGGCGCACCTACGTCAGCGTCGACGGCGGGATGAGCGACAACATCCGCCCGGCGCTGTACGAGGCCGAGTACACCGCGGCGCTGGCCTCGCGCGCCTCCGACGCCGAGCCGGTCCGCGCCCGGGTGGTGGGCAAGCACTGCGAGAGCGGCGACATCGTCGTCCACGGCGTCGCCCTGCCCGGCGACGTGCACGACGGCGACCTGCTCGCCGTCCCGGCCACCGGCGCCTACGGCCGCTCGATGGCCAGCAACTACAACCTCGTGCCCCGCCCGCCGGTCCTCGCCGTGCGCGACGGCGCCGCGCGGGTGCTCGTGCGACGCGAGACGATCGAGGACCTGCTCGCCCTCGACGAGGGCTGACCGTGACGAGCGGGAACGCGGCGCCGACGGTCCGTGGACACCGTCGGGGCCCCCGCCCGCCCGCCCCTATCCTGGGCGGGACCCCCATCGGGGCCGCGCCGTCCGGTGGCGCGGGGAAGGAGAGGACGACCCGGTGAGCACTTCCACCGACTCACGCGTCGTGCGCGTCGCCCTGCTGGGCTGCGGCACGGTCGGCTCGCAGGTCGTGCGCCTGCTGCACGAGCACGCCGACGACCTCGCCGCCCGCGCCGGCGCCCGGCTCGAGCTCGTCGGGATCGCGGTGCGCGACACCGCCGCCGAGCGCGCCCCGTGGGTGCCGCGCGAGCTGCTCACCGACGACGCCGAGACGCTGGTGCGCTCGGCCGACGTCGTCATCGAGCTCATCGGCGGCACCGGGACGGTGCGCCACCTCGTCCTCGCCGCCCTGGACAACGGTGCCTCGGTCGTCACCGGCAACAAGGCCCTGCTGGCCGCGCACGGCCCCGAGGTGCACGGCGCCGCCAAGCGCAGCGGCGCCGACCTGTACTACGAGGCGGCCGTGGCCGGCGCGGTGCCGGTGGTCTACGGGCTGCGCGAGTCCCTCGCCGGGGACAACGTCAACGCGGTGCTCGGCATCGTCAACGGCACCACGAACTTCATCCTCGACGAGATGGCCACCAAGGGCCTGACCTTCGACGAGGCGCTGGCCGAGGCGCAGGCGCTCGGCTACGCCGAGGCGGACCCCACCGCCGACGTCGACGGGCACGACGCCGCCGCCAAGGCGGCCATCCTCGCCTCCCTCGCCTTCCACACCCGCGTGGCCATCGAGGACGTGCCGGTCACCGGCATCCGCGACGTCACCGCCGAGGACATGGCCGAGGCCCGCCAGGCCGGGATGGTCATCAAGCTGCTCGCCGTGGCCCGGCGCGTCACCGACAACGGCACCCGCGGCATCAGCGTGCGCGTCCACCCCGCGCTGGTCCCGGCCACGCACCCCCTCGCCGCCGTGCACGGGGCGTTCAACGCCGTCCTCGTCGAGGCCGAGGCCGCCGGCCGGCTGATGTTCTACGGTCAGGGCGCCGGCGGGGCGCCGACGGCGTCGGCGGTGCTCGGCGACCTCGTCGCCGCGGCCAGCCACAAGGTCCACGGCGGCAACGCCCCGCGCGAGTCCACCTACGCCGCGCTGCCCCTGCTCGACCCCGAGCACACCCCCGCCCGCACCCAGGTGGAGATCCGGCTGGTCGACCAGCCCGGCACGCTCTCCGCCGTCGCGGGTATCTACGGCCGCAACGGCGTCTCGATCGAGAGCGTGCGCCAGACCGGCGCCGACGAGAACGACGCGCGAGTGACCATCACCAGCCACCGGTCCACCGAGGCGGCGCTGGCGCGGACCGTGGCCGAGCTGTCCGAGGACCCGCGCGTGCACGAGGTCGTCTCGGTGATGAGAGTCGAGGGAGTCTGATGGCCCACCAGTGGCGCGGTCTGATCGAGGAGTACCGCGAGCGGCTGCCGATCGGCGACGGCGACCCCGTCGTCACCCTGGGCGAGGGCGGCACCCCGCTGGTCGCCGCCCCCGCGCTGAGCGGGCGCACCGGCGCGGAGGTGTACGTCAAGGTCGAGGGGGCCAACCCCACCGGCTCCTTCAAGGACCGCGGCATGACCATGGCGATGTCCAAGGTCGCCGCCACCGACACCAAGATGGTCGTCTGCGCCTCGACCGGGAACACCTCGGCCTCCGCCGCCGCCTACGCCGTGCGCGCCGGGCTGGGCTGCGCCGTCGTGCTGCCCGCGGGCAAGATCGCCGCGGGCAAGCTCGCCCAGGCCATCGTCCACGGCGCCACCCTCGTGGCGGTGGACGGCAACTTCGACGACTGCCTGCGCATCGTGCGCGAGCTCGCCGAGACCTACCCGGTGGCGCTGGTGAACTCGGTCAACCCCTACCGGCTGCAGGGGCAGAAGACCGCCGCCTTCGAGGTGGTCGACGCCCTGGGCGACGCCCCGGACATCCACGTCCTGCCGGTGGGCAACGCCGGGAACATCTCGGCGTACTGGATGGGCTACAACGAGTACGCCGGGCGCACCACCGCCGCGTCCGTCGACGACGTCGCGACGCGCCTCCCCGCCGTGGCCACCCGCACCCCGCAGATGTGGGGCGTGCAGGCCGAGGGCGCGGCCCCCTTCGTCAAGGGCGCCCCGGTGGAGCACCCCGAGACCGTCGCCACCGCCATCCGCATCGGCAACCCCGCCTCGTGGGCCTACGCCGCCGCCGCCCGCGACGACTCCGGCGGCCGCATCGACGCCGTCTCCGACGCGCAGATCCTCGACGCCCAGGCGCTGCTGGCCGCCGAGGTCGGCGTGTTCGTCGAGCCGGCGTCCGCGGCCTCGGTCGCCGGGCTGCTGCAGGCCGCCGAGCTGGGCCAGGTGCCCGCCGGCGCCCGGATCGTGTGCACCGTCACCGGCAACGGCCTGAAGGACACGGCGACGGCGCTGGGGGAGACCCGCGTCGAGCCGCGCGTCATCGCGCCCACCCTCGAGGCCGCCGTCGCGGCCCTGGCCCTCTAGGCCGCGGGCGGGACGCATGCGGCTCGTGCGCGACCTGGTCCGGGTGCGGGTGCCGGCCACCTCGGCCAACCTCGGCCCCGGCTTCGACACCCTCGGACTGGCGCTGGGCGTGTGGGACGAGGTCTCCGTGCGCGCCGTCGCCGGGGAGACCACGGTGCGGGTGACGGGGGAGGGGGCCGGGCAGCTGCCCGACGACGAGGCCCACCTCGTCGTGCGCGCCCTGCGCACCGGGCTCGAGCACGCCGGCGCCCCGCAGGCCGGCCTCGAGCTCGTCTGCCACAACGCCATCCCGCACGGGCGCGGCATGGGCTCCTCCGCGGCCGCCGTGGTCGCCGGCCTCGTGGCCGCGCGCGGCCTGGTCTCCGAGCCCGCGGCGCTCGACGACGACGCCGTCCTCGCCCTGGCCACGCAGATCGAGGGGCACCCGGACAACGCCGCGCCGGCGCTGTTCGGCGGGGCCACCGCCGCCTGGGTCGACGCCGACGGCCCGCACGCCGCCGCGATCCCGCTCGACGACGCCTTCACCCCGACCGTGCTCGTGCCGGCCGACCAGCTGCTCACGCACACCGCGCGGGCGGTGCTGCCCGGCGAGGTGCCGCACCGCGACGCCGCGTTCAACGTCGCCCGCACGGCCCTGCTGGTCCTCGCCCTGGGCGGGCGGCGCGAGCTGCTCATGGCCGCCACCCAGGACCGGCTGCACCAGCACTACCGCGCCGACGCCATGCGTGGGACCACCGAGGCGGTGCGCGCGCTGCGCGATGCCGGCTGGCCCGCCGTCGTCTCCGGGGCGGGGCCGAGCGTGCTCGTCCTCGACGACCTCGACGACCGCACCGCCCAGGCGCTGACGAGCCACGGCTGGCGGGTGCTGCGCCCGGGGATCGCGCGTACCGGGGCGTACCTGTACTGAGGGCCGCGGCCCTCGACAGCGGGCGCGCCGACCTGGGATCCTGGAGGGGCGACCTCGCCCGCACCTGCCCCGCCGGAGGGGAAGGAGACCTGGCGCACGGTTGCCGCGAAAAACCTCACCATCGGCGCCGCTGCTGATAACATGGAGGCGCACCGACTCCCTGCGGACGTCTTCCGCGCACCTGGGTGCGTCTACCACGTCGTCGTACAGACGGAGCATCGCCGCGAACCGCCGCACGAAGCGATTGTGCTGCGCGCCGGAGCGGCCCCCCGACACTCCCAGCCTTCTGGCTGGACCCAGACGACGTCCCCCCGCATCAGCGGCCGGACATCTACCGAGGGAAGGAACCTCGTGACCGACACTGTCGAAGCCCCCCAGAGCGCCAGCCGTTCCGGGCGAGGGGGCTCGCTGACCACCATGCGCCTGCCCGAGCTGCAGGCGCTGGCCAGCGAGATGGGTCTCAAGGGCACCACGAAGATGCGCAAGAGCGATCTCATCGCCGCCATCCGTGAGCGCCGTGGCGAGGGCGCTGCCTCCGCCGAGAAGTCCGCCAAGGCCGACAAGACCGAGAAGACGCCGGCCGCGGAGTCGGCCGAGAAGGCTCCCGCGCAGCAGGCCGGCGAGGACACGGCCCCCGCCGCGAAGGCCCCCGCGCAGCGCGCCACGCGCGCCCGTCGCGCCGTCGCCCCCGCCCAGGCGCCCGCCGCCACCGACGGCGCCGAGAGCGCCCCCGCCGCGAGCACCGCCGCCCAGCAGGCTCCCGCCGAGGCCCCGGCCACGTCCGCCGAGACGTCCGCCCGCACCGAGGGCCTCGACCTCGGCCTGGGCGAGCACGCCCCCCGCGCGCGCCGCGGCTCGCGCCGGGCCACCGCGCCGACGGCCACGCCGGAGTCGCACGACGACGCCAAGGAGGCGCTCAAGCGCGAGCTGGCCGCCCAGGCCGCCGCGAAGAACGGCGGCGCCGCCGAGGAGCCGCTGCTCACCCTCGACGCGCTCGGCGAGGCCGCCGCGCGGCGCCGGGCGACCGAGCACGAGCACGACGGCCAGCACCCGCACGGCCAGCAGCGGCCCCGGCGCGACGACGCCGAGGACGACCGCGGCGCGCGCAGCCGCCGCCGCAACCGCGACCGCGGGCGCGACCGCAAGCGCCGCACCGGCCGGCCCGGCGACTTCGCCTTCGACGAGCCGGTGGAGGTCGGCGAGGACGACGTCCTGCTGCCCGTCGCCGGCATCCTCGACATCCTCGACAACTACGCGTTCGTGCGGACCTCGGGCTACCTGCCCGGACCGAACGACGTCTACGTCACCCTGGGCCAGGTCAAGCGCAACGGCCTGCGCCGCGGCGACGCCATCACCGGCGCCGTGCGCCAGCCCCACGAGGGCGAGGGCGAGAACAAGCGCCAGAAGTTCAACGCCCTGGTGCGCCTCGACGCCGTCAACGGCATGAGCGTGGACAAGGCGCGCCAGCGCCCGGAGTTCAACAAGCTCACCCCGCTCTACCCGCAGGAGCAGCTGCGGCTGGAGACCACGCCCAAGGCCATCACGCCGCGCGTCATCGACCTCGTCGCCCCCATCGGCAAGGGCCAGCGCGGCCTCATCGTGGCCCCGCCCAAGGCCGGCAAGACGATCATCATGCAGCAGATCGCCAACGCGATCGCCGTGAACAACCCCAACGTCCACCTCATGGTGGTCCTCGTGGACGAGCGTCCCGAGGAGGTCACGGACATGCAGCGGATGGTCAAGGGCGAGGTCATCGCCTCGACCTTCGACCGCCCCGCCTCCGACCACACCATCGTCGCCGAGCTGGCCATCGAGCGGGCCAAGCGCCTGGTCGAGCTGGGCCAGGACGTCGTCGTGCTGCTCGACTCCCTGACCCGCCTCTCGCGCGCCTACAACCTCGCGGCCCCCGCGTCCGGGCGCATCCTCTCCGGCGGCGTGGACGCCTCGGCGCTGTACCCGCCGAAGAAGTTCTTCGGCGCCGCGCGCAACATCGAGCACGGCGGCTCGCTGACGATCCTCGCCTCGGCGCTGGTCGAGACCGGCTCGAAGATGGACGAGGTGATCTTCGAGGAGTTCAAGGGCACGGGCAACATGGAGCTGCGCCTGTCCCGCCAGCTGGCGGACAAGCGGATCTTCCCCGCCGTGGACATCAACGCCTCCGGCACCCGCCGCGAGGAGCTGCTCATGGCGCCGGAGGAGCTGAAGATCGTCTGGAAGCTGCGCCGCGTCATGGGCGCGCTGGACCAGCAGCAGGCCATCGACCTGCTCCTGGGCAAGCTGCGGGAGACGACGTCGAACGCCGAGTTCCTGCTCACCGTCCAGAAGACCTCGCCCAGCCCGACCGGCGAGCCCGAGCTCGCCATCCGCTGACCCTCGGTGAGACGTCAAGTACGGCGCGAGACGTCAAGAAGTGCAAGCGAGCCCTTGAGCACAAGTTGACGTCTCGCGCGCAAGGTGACGTCTCGCCACCTGCGCGGGGTGGCGTCGCTCACAGCGGCGCCGCTCGGTGTGACCGGGCGCGATCGCGTCTGGCAGAATGTCTCGTCGGCTTCCGGTTCACGTGCGTGCCGCGCACGACCCGGGGCATCCACGAACCTAGGAGAATCATGAAGCAGGGCATCCACCCCGAGTACGTCACCACCACCGTGACGTGCACCTGCGGGAACACCTTCACCACCCGCAGCGCCGCGACGAGCGGCGAGATCCGCGCCGACGTGTGCAGCGCCTGCCACCCGTTCTACACGGGCAAGCAGAAGATCCTCGACACCGGTGGCCGCGTCGCCCGCTTCGAGGCCCGTTACGGCAAGAAGGCGGCCAAGCAGGCCTAGCCGTTCCTCAGCGCCGGCGGTGACGTCGACGGACCCTTCGGTCCGCGGCTCCCGCCGGCGCTGTCGTATCCGGTCCGAGAGAAGGGGAGAGCGTTGAGCGAGGACATGGGCATCGAGCCGCTGCTGGCCGAGCACGCCGAGATCGAGCAGGCCATGGCCGACCCCGCCGTGCACGCCGACCCCGGCCGGGCCCGCCAGCTGGGCCGGCGCTACGCCGAGCTCGGCCGCATCGTCCGCGCCCACCACGCCTGGCAGCAGGCCGACGGCGACCTCGCCGCCGGCCGCGAGCTCGCCGAGGCCGACGCGTCCTTCGCCGAGGAGCTCCCTGCCCTCGAGGCCGCCGCCGCCGAGGCTGCCGAGCACCTCCACAAGGTCCTCGTCCCCACCGACCCCGACGACGCCCGCGACGTCATCCTCGAGGTCAAGGCGGGGGAGGGCGGCGAGGAGTCGGCCCTCTTCGCCGGGGACCTGCTGCGGATGTACCTGCGCTACGCCGAGCGGCAGGGCTGGACCACCCAGATCCTCGACGCCACCGAGTCCGACCTGGGCGGGTACAAGGACGTCTCCGTCGCCATCAAGACCCGGGGCGTCCCGCAGGACCCCGCCGACGGCGTGTGGGCGCACCTGAAGTACGAGGGCGGCGTGCACCGGGTCCAGCGGGTGCCGGTGACCGAGTCCCAGGGCCGCATCCACACCTCCGCGGCCGGCGTGCTCGTCCTGCCCGAGGTCGACGACCCCGGCGAGGTCGAGATCGACCCCAACGACCTGCGCATCGACGTCTACCGCTCCTCCGGCCCGGGCGGGCAGAGCGTCAACACCACCGACTCCGCGGTGCGCATCACCCACCTGCCCACCGGCATCGTCGTCTCGATGCAGAACGAGAAGTCCCAGCTGCAGAACCGCGAGCAGGCCCTGCGGGTGCTGCGCGCCCGGCTGCTCGCCGCCCGGCAGGAGGAAGCCGCGGCCGCCGCCTCCGAGCAGCGCCGCTCCCAGGTGCGCACCGTCGACCGCTCCGAGCGCATCCGCACCTACAACTTCCCCGAGAACCGCATCGCCGACCACCGCACCGGGTACAAGGCCTACAACCTCGACCACGTCCTCGACGGCGACCTCGGTCCGGTCATCGCCTCCGCCGTGGAGATGGACGAGGCCGAGCGCCTCGCCGCCGCGGCCCACCGGGACTGACGTGGCCGACGACGGCGCCGCCTGGCGCCCCGAGGTGACCGTGCGCCAGGCGGTCGCCGGGGCGGCGCTCCTGCTCGCCGAGGCCGGCGTGCCCTCCGCCGACGTCGACGCCCGCCTGCTGGCCGAGCACGTCCTCGGCCGATCCCTCTTCCTCGTCCCGGCCGCGAGCACCTTCGCCGACCTGGGGGTGGGGCTGCAGACCCGCTACGCCGAGCTGGTCGACCGGCGCCGGCGCCGCGAGCCCCTCCAGCACATCACCGGCCAGATGCCCTTCCGCCACCTCGTCCTGTCCGCCGCGCCCGGCGCGTTCGTCGTGCGCCCGGAGACCGAGGTCGTCGCCGGCGTCGCTGTCGAGGCCGCCGCGGCCCTCGCCGCCGGGGGCGGCACGCCCGTCGTCGTCGACCTGTGCACCGGGTCGGGCGCGATCGCCCTGGCCGTCGCGACCGAGGTGCCGGGCGCCCGCGTGCACGCCGTCGAGATCTCCCCGGACGCGCTGGCCGTCGCGCGCCGCAACGTCGACGCCCTCGCCCCGGCGGTCGACCTGGTGCTGGGCGACGCGGCCACCGCGCTGCCCGACCTCGACGGCGCCGTCGACGTCGTCGTCTCCAACCCGCCCTACATCCCGCCCGACGCCGTGCCGCGCGAGCAGGAGGTCCGCGACCACGACCCCGACCTCGCCCTCTACGGCGGCGGGCCCGACGGGCTGGAGGTCCCGCGCGCCGTCGTGCGCACCGCCGCGCGGCTGCTGCGCCCCGGCGGCACCTTCGTCATGGAGCACGCCGAGGTGCAGGCCGAGGCGGTGCGCGCGCTGGTCGCCGCCGCCGGCCTCGGGGACGTCCGCACCGGCCAGGACCTCACCGGCCGCGACCGCTACGTCGTCGCCCGGCGCTGACGCACCACGGCGCGGGCGAGCGCGACGCCGGCGAGGACGCCGAGGACGTCCGCGACCGCGTCGAGCGGGTCCCCGGAGCGGCCCGGCAGCAGCGTGTGCTGGACCACCTCGCTGACCACGGCGTGCGCGACGCCGAAGCCGACGACGAGTGCGGGGAAGAGCCCGGCGCGCAGTGCGGTGAACGTCACGGCGGCGAAGACGGCCAGGTGGGCGAGCTTGTCCGCCCCGGGCACCGCGGTGGCGGCCGAGGGGGCGTGGGGCGCGTAGAGCACGAGCACCTGCACGACGAGCGCCGCACCCGCGGCGAGGGCCCACGCCCGGCGCGCGGGAGGGCGGGAGCGGGCGGACGGCACGGGGGGCAGGATGTCACGTCGGTCCGGCGCGCGTGAAAGACTCACCCGCGTGAGTGTGTACGACTGCCAGAACCCGGAGGAACGCAGCGCAGGCCTCGACGAGGCCGTCAACGCCCTGGGGCGCGGGGCGCTCGCCGTCATCCCCACCGACACCGTGTACGGCATCGCCGCCGATGCGTTCGACCCCCGCGCCGTCGCCGCGCTGCTGGCGACCAAGGGCCGCGGGCGGCAGATGCCGCCGCCGGTGCTGGTCGGCAGCCCCGAGACGCTCGACGGGCTGGCCACCGAGGTCCCGGGCGTGGTCCGCGACCTCGTCAAGGCGTTCTGGCCCGGCCCGCTGACGATCATCTGCCTCGCGCAGCCCTCGCTCGCCTGGGACCTGGGCGACACCGACGGCACCGTGGCGCTGCGCATGCCGGCGGACGAGACCGCCCTGGCGCTGCTGCGGCGCACCGGCCCGCTGGCCGTCTCCAGCGCGAACCTGTCCGGGCAGCCGTCGGCGACCACCGCCGCGCAGGCCGTGGCCTACTTCGGCGACAAGGTGGCCGTCTACCTCGACGCCGGCCATGCCGGCGGGGGCGTGGCGTCCACCATCGTCGACGCGACGGCGGAGCGGCTGACCATCCTGCGCCAGGGGGCGCTCTCGCGCGCCGAGCTGGCCGCGGTCGCCCCCGAGCTCGCCGAGGACGAGGCCGCCGAGCAGCCGGCCGCCGACGGCGAGGCCGCCTCCGGTGACGGCGTGGGCGGGTCCGCCGCCGAGCCGGCCGCGAGCGAGAGCGCATCCCGGCCCGCGGCGGACGACGCCGCCGCGGAGGTGCCCACCGGGGAGGGTGACGCCCCGAGGTGAGGGTCTACCTGCTCGTCATGCTGACCGCGGCGGCCGTGACGTTCCTCCTCACGCCGATCGTGCGGCGGCTCGCGCACGTGACCCGCGCGTTCACCCCGGTGCGGGCGCGCGACGTGCACACCGTGCCCACCGCGCGCCTGGGCGGGGTGGCGATGCTGGGCGGCCTCGCCGCCGCGCTCATCGTGGGCTCGCAGGTGCCCTTCCTCCACGCCGTCTTCTGGGACACCTCCACCGCCTGGGCGATCCTCGGCGGCGCGACGCTGGTGTGCCTGCTCGGCGTGGCCGACGACATCTGGGACCTGGACTGGATGACGAAGCTCGTCGGCCAGGTCCTCGCTGCCGGGCTCATGGCCTGGCAGGGCGTCCAGCTCATCACCTTCCCGGTCTTCGGGCTGACGATCGGTTCGAGCCGGCTGTCGCTGTTCGCGACGATCCTCGTCGTCGTCGTGTGCATCAACGCGGTCAACTTCGTCGACGGCCTGGACGGCCTGGCCGCCGGCATGATCGCCATCGGCGGCGGCGCCTTCTTCTTCTACACGTACCTGCTCACCCGCGAGGCGCAGCCGGGCAACTACGCCAACCTCGCGACGGCGGTCATCGCCGCCCTGGTGGGGGTGTGCCTGGGCTTCCTGCCGCACAACTTCAACCCGGCGCGCATCTTCATGGGCGACTCCGGGTCCATGCTGCTCGGCCTCGTCGTCGCGGCCGCCGCGATCGTCGTCACCGGGCAGATCGACCCGGCCGCCGTCTCGACCGGTCAGGTGCTGCCCGCCTACGTGCCGATCCTGCTTCCGGTCGCGGTGCTGCTGCTGCCGCTGCTGGACATGACCCTCGCCGTGCTGCGCCGCGTGCGCGCCGGGCACTCGCCGTTCCACCCCGACCGGATGCACCTGCACCACCGGCTGCTGGCCCTGGGCCACAGCCACCGGCGCGCGGTGCTGATCATGTACCTGTGGACCACGGTGTTCGCCTTCAGCGCCGTGGCGCTGGCCGTGTTCTCGCCGCTGCAGGTCGCCGTCGGGGCCGCCGTCGCCATCGTCGCCGCCGCGGTGGTGACGTACAACCAGCTCCCCGGGCTGCGGCACGGCGCCGCGCCCGACGTCGCGGGCGTTCCGGGCGCCGGGGCGCCGGGCGGCGCGGTGGCGCCCGCGGGGGCGGCCGCCGACGTCGACGGAGCGCCCCCACGACGAGACGTCGCCGCCGCCCATGAGCGCGCCGCCGAGCCCGACGCCGCCGCCGAGCCCGGCGTTGCCGCCGAGGCCGGCGTCGCCGCCGAGCCCGGCGTTGCCCCCGAGCCCGGCGTTGCCGCCGAGCCGGAGCTCGCCGCGGATCCGGACGTCGCCCCCGGGCCCGAGGCCGCCACCGGCCCCGCCCTCTCCTCTCCAGCCGGCACGGCCCGTGCCGGCGGCCGCCACAGCGCGCCCGCCATCGCCGCCCCTCACCCCGCGAAGGACCAGCCCCGATGACCGACCGCCCCGCCGCCGCGCCCGGACCGACGCCCGACACCTCGGGCGCCACCCGGGATATGTTCCGGCGCATCCTGCGCCAGCTGACCCTCCTCGTCGTGGTCCTCGCCGTGGGCGGCGGGGTGGTGGGTTACCTCGCGGCCGGCCAGCCCGGGCTCTGGGGTGCCCTGATGGGCGCCGGCGTCGCCGCGCTCTTCATGGTCGGCACCGTCGCCACGATGCTCCTCACCGCCGACAAGCCGCTGCACGTGGCCAGCGCCGCGGGCGTGGGCGGCTGGATCCTCAAGCTCATCCTGCTGCTCGTGCTCCTCGCGCTCGTGCGCGGCAAGGACTTCTACTCGCCGGGGGCGTTCTTCGTCGTCCTCGTCCTGGCCATCATCGGCTCCTTCGTCATCGAGGCCCGCGCCGTGCTGCACTCGCGCGTGCCGACGTTCGAGCCGCCCCACCCGCCGTCGGAGGGCCAGGCCTGACACGAGGGCCGTCCGCGGCCCGGGCCGTGGTCTTTGACCGCGTAAACATGCGTTAGGCTCTGTGCAGTCCCTGGGTGCGCGACGTGATTCGCGCATGCGCGGGAACCCGAATTGAGAGCCGGAAACGAGCCACAGGGGGACGTCCTGTCTGTCGTAAGTCTGCTGACGCTCACCGCCCCTGGCCAGGTCATGGCCGCGGACGAGGGAGCCAGCTTCCACGGTCCCTCCCTCGCCGACTTCTTCCCGGCGCCGATCCTGTTCGAGGGCACGATCTTCGAGTTCAACCGCATCACGCTGGTGCGGATCATCGCGACGGCGGTGCTGGTGCTGCTGTTCTGGCTCGCGTCCCGCAACGCGCGCCTCGTGCCCACCCGCGGGCAGTCGCTCGGTGAGCTCGCGATCGACTTCGTGCGGTCGAACATCGCCGAGGAGTCGCTGGGCAAGGAGCTGGGCCGCAAGTACGCCCCGCTGCTCATCGTGATCTTCTTCGGTGTCCTCACGATGAACATCACCGGCATCATCCCGTTCCTCAACATCGCGGGTTCCTCGGTGATCGGCCTGCCGCTGATCTTCGCGATCATCGCCTACGTCGCCTTCATCGCCGCCGGCATCAAGGCGCACCACGGCGGCGGGCGCTTCCTCAAGTCGCAGCTCTTCCCCCCGGGCGTGCCGTGGCCGGTCTACATCCTGCTCACGCCGATCGAGTTCTTCTCGACGTTCATCCTGCGCCCCCTCACGCTGACGGTCCGTCTCATGGCGAACATGCTCGCCGGGCACCTGCTGCTCGTCCTGTGCTTCGCCGCCACGAGCTTCTTCTTCTTCGAGATGGCGAGCGCGCTGTCCGTCGTCGGCGTGGTGACGTTCGCCGCCGGCTTCGCCTTCACGATCCTCGAGCTCTTCATCGCGTTCCTGCAGGCGTACATCTTCGCCCTGCTCACCGCGGTGTACATCCAGCTGTCCGTCGAGGCTCACTGACCCCCGGCGGGCCGCACGGTTCGCCACCACCCTGACGTACCGGGACCGGCCCGGTTCGCACCACCGGAAGGAAATCCTCAGACATGATCGGAAGCATCGCCACCGTCGGTTACGGTCTCGCGGCGATCGGCCCCGGCATCGGCATGGGCATCCTCGTCGGCAAGACGCAGGAGTCCCTGGCTCGCCAGCCTGAGCTCGCCGGCCCGCTGCGCGTGAACATGTTCATCGGTATCGCCCTCATCGAGGCGCTCGCCCTCATCGGCCTGGCCGCCGGCTTCGTCTTCTGATGACTCCCACCGACCTGGTGCTGGCTGCGGCGGAGGAGCACAACGTCCTCCTTCCGGCCAGCTACGACATCCTCTGGTCGGCGGTGTGCGTCGTCATCATCGCGTTCTTCCTCACGAAGTACGCCGTGCCGCGACTGACCGCGATGCTCGACGAGCGCGCCGCCAAGATCGAGGCCGGACTCGCCCAGGCGGAGGAGGCCCAGCAGGCCGCCGCCCAGGCCGAGGAGCAGATCGCCGCCGAGCTCGGCGCCGCGCGCCGCGCGGCCGCCGAGGTGCGGGAGCGCGCCCAGGAGGAGGGCAAGCAGATCGTCGCCGACGCCCGGGCCAAGGCCCAGGCCGAGGCCGACCGGGTCACGGCCAACGCCTCCCGGCAGATCGAGGCGGACCGGCAGGCTGCGCAGATCTCCCTGCGCACCGACGTCGGCATGCTCGCCAGCGAGCTGGCCTCGCGCATCGTCGGTGAGTCGGTGACGGACCGGGCGCTGCAGTCCCGCGTCATCGACCGCTTCCTCGACGAGCTCGACGCCCAGACGGCGCAGCAGGCCCCGGCGGACGCGAAGGTGCAGGAGGCCTGATGCGTGCGAGCAGCGAGGCGGCCCTGGAGCGGGCGCAGGAGCGGTGGGAGCCGGTCCTGCGCGAGGTGGGGGAGCGCGCCCTGGCCCTGGGCCAGCAGCTCTTCGGCGTCGTCGACGTCCTCGACGGCTCCGGTGCGCTGCGGCGGGCCCTGACCGAGCCGTCCCGCAGCGGCGAGGACAAGGCCCGGCTGGCCGGCGCCGTCCTCGGCGGGAAGGCCGACCCCGAGGTGGTCGACCTCGTCGCCGGGCTGGTGCGCGAGCGCTGGTCCGACGACCGGGACCTGGCGGAGGCGGTGGAGTCCCTCGCGACGGAGTCCGTGCTCGCCGCGGCGCAGGCCGCAGGTCGGCTCGCCGACGTCGAGGACGAGGCCTACCGCCTCGTGCGGATGCTCGCCGACGAGCGCGACCTGCGCAACGCCGTCGAGGACCGCAACCTGCCGGCCGAGCGCCGCGCGGGCCTCATGGAGGCCGTGCTCAACGGCAAGGTCTTCCCGGAGACCTCCGTGCTGGCCGTGCGGGCCGCCCGGTCGCTGCGTCGCCGCTCGGTCACGACCGCGCTGCGCACCGTCACCGAGCTCGCCGCGCGCCGGCGGGCCCACGTGGTGGCGTCGGTGACCTCCGCGGTCCCGCTCTCGCAGGAGCAGATCGACCGGCTCTCGGCGATCCTGAGCCGCAACTACGGCCGGGACGTGCAGGTGCACGTCGGCCTCGACCCCGAGCTGCTCGGTGGCGTGCGGGTGCAGGTGGGCGACGACGTCATCGACGGCACGCTGGCCACCCGCCTCGCCGACGCCCGGCGCCGGCTCGCGGGCTGACCCCGCACCCCGAACCTGAGACATCGACCGCGCGGCGGTCACTACGTGAAGGAAGACCAATGGCTGAGCTGACGATCCGGCCCGACGAGATCCGGGCTGCGCTGGACAGCTTCGTGAGTTCCTACGAGCCCACCCAGGCGGCGAGCGAAGAGGTCGGTCACGTCACTCTGGCGGCCGACGGCATCGCCCAGGTGGAGGGCCTGCCCGGTGTGATGGCCAACGAGCTCCTGCGCTTCGAGGACGGCACCCTGGGCCTGGCGATGAACCTCGACGTGCGCGAGATCGGCGTCGTCGTCCTCGGTGAGTTCACCGGCATCGAGGAGGGCCAGGAGGTCCGCCGCACCGGCGAGGTGCTCTCCGTGCCCGTCGGCGAGGGCTACCTCGGCCGCGTCGTCGACCCGCTCGGCCACCCCATCGACGGCCTGGGCGAGATCACCGGCATCGAGGGCCGCCGCGCCCTGGAGCTGCAGGCCCCCGGCGTCATGATGCGCAAAAGCGTGCACGAGCCGCTGCAGACCGGCCTCAAGGCCATCGACTCGATGATCCCGATCGGGCGCGGCCAGCGTCAGCTCATCATCGGCGACCGCCAGACCGGCAAGACCGCCATCGCGATCGACACCATCCTCAACCAGAAGGCCAACTGGGAGTCCGGCGACCCGACCAAGCAGGTCCGCTGCATCTACGTGGCGGTCGGCCAGAAGGGCTCGACCATCGCCGCCGTGCGCGGGGCCCTGGAGGCGGCCGGCGCGCTGGAGTACACGACCATCGTCGCGGCCCCGGCGTCCGACCCGGCGGGCTTCAAGTACATGGCCCCCTACACCGGCTCGGCCATCGGCCAGCACTGGATGTACCAGGGCAAGCACGTCCTCATCGTCTTCGACGACCTGTCCAAGCAGGCCGAGGCCTACCGCGCCGTGTCCCTGCTGCTGCGCCGTCCGCCGGGCCGCGAGGCCTACCCGGGCGACGTCTTCTACCTGCACTCCCGCCTGCTGGAGCGCTGCGCGAAGCTCTCCGACGAGCTCGGTGCGGGCTCGATGACCGGCCTGCCGCTCATCGAGACCAAGGCCAACGACGTCTCGGCGTACATCCCGACCAACGTCATCTCCATCACCGACGGGCAGATCTTCCTGCAGTCGGACCTGTTCAACGCCAACCAGCGTCCCGCCGTCGACGTCGGCATCTCGGTGTCCCGCGTCGGTGGTGACGCCCAGATCAAGGCGATGAAGAAGGTCGCCGGCACGCTGAAGATCACCCTGGCGCAGTACCGGTCGATGGCGGCGTTCGCGATGTTCGCCTCCGACCTCGACCCGACCACGCGTCAGCAGCTCACCCGCGGCGAGCGGCTCATGGAGCTGCTCAAGCAGCCGCAGTACACCCCGTACGCGGTCGAGGACCAGGTGGCCTCCATCTGGACCGGTACCAACGGCTACCTCGACGACGTCGAGGTCAAGGACGTCGGCCGCTTCGAGAACGAGCTGCTCGACCACCTGCGCCGCAACTCCGACGTGCTCACCACCATCCGGGAGACCGGCAAGCTCGAGGACGCCACCGAGGAGGCGCTGCGCGCCGCCGTGGAGGAGTTCCGCCGCGGCTTCCTCGACTCCGAGGGCAACCCGCTGGGTGCCGAGCCGGCGGTCGAGGCTGACGAGGTCGAGGCCGAGCACGCGCAGGAGCAGATCGTCAGCGCGAAGCGGGGCTGAGCATGGCGGGATCACAGCGCGTCTACAAGCAGAAGATCCGGGCGACGCAGACGCTCAAGAAGGTCTTCCGGGCCATGGAGCTCATCGCCGCCTCGCGCATCGGCAAGGCGCGCGACGCGGCGCAGGGCACCGACGCCTACACCCGGGCGCTGATCCGGGCGGTGGGCGCGGTGTCCGCGCACGCGAACCTCAACCACCCGCTCATCGCGGGCCGCACGGACACCAACCGGGTCGCGGTCTTCGCCGTGACGTCCGACCGCGGCATGGCCGGGGCCTACTCGGCCACGATCCTGCGCGAGACCGAGCGGCTGATCGAGCGGCTCGAGGACGAGGGCAAGGAGGTGGCGCTCTACGTGTCGGGCCGGCGCGGGGAGAGCTACTTCCGGTTCCGGGGCCGCGAGATCGTCCGCTCGTGGACCGAGGGGTCGGACAACCCCCAGCCCGAGCGGGCGCGGGAGATCGCCGACGCGCTGCTCGGCGCCTACCTGGCCCCGGTGGCCGAGGGCGGCGTCAGCGAGCTGCACGTGGTCTACACCCGGTTCGAGACGATGGTCACCCAGGTGCCGCAGGTGCGGCGCATGCTGCCCATCGAGGTCGTCGAGGGGGAGGGGTCCGCCGAGGGCGAGGCGCTGCCCCTGTACGAGTTCGAGCCATCGGCCGACGAGGTGCTCGACGCGCTGCTGCCGATGTACGTGCGCCGGCGCATCTACGGCGAGCTGCTCATGGCGGCGGCCTCGGAGCTGGCCTCCCGGCAGCGGGCGATGCACACCGCCACGGACAACGCCGAGAACCTCATCCGTGACTACACCCGGCTGGCGAACACCGCGCGCCAGGCGGACATCACCTCCGAGATCACCGAGATCGTCTCCGGGGCCGACGCGCTGGCGTCGAGCCGCTGACCCCCACCCCGCCGCCCGGGACAAGTGAAGGAACAAGGACAATGACTGCCACATCCACCGAAGCGCCGAAGCAGGGCGCAGCCGGCGTCGGCCGGATCTCCCGCGTCACCGGGCCCGTCGTGGACATCGAGTTCCCGCCGGACGCCATCCCCGAGATGTACAACGCGCTGACCACCGAGGTGAACCTCGCGGCGCAGGGCGACGGCGAGGCCAGCGGCCCCGTGACGATGACCCTCGAGGTGGCCCAGCACCTGGGTGACAACCTCGTGCGCGCCATCGCGCTGAAGCCGACCGACGGCCTGGTGCGCGGCCAGGAGGTGCGCGACACCGGCGCCCCGATCTCCGTGCCGGTCGGCGACGTCACCAAGGGCCACGTGTTCAACGTGACCGGCGACGTCCTCAACCTTCAGCCGGGCGAGCAGCTCGAGATCACCGAGCGCTGGCCGATCCACCGCGAGCCGCCGGCCTTCGACCAGCTCGAGTCGCGCACCCAGATGTTCGAGACGGGCATCAAGGTCATCGACCTGCTCACCCCGTACGTCCAGGGCGGCAAGATCGGCCTGTTCGGCGGCGCCGGCGTGGGCAAGACGGTCCTCATCCAGGAGATGATCCAGCGCGTCGCCCAGGACCACGGCGGTGTGTCCGTGTTCGCCGGCGTCGGCGAGCGCACCCGTGAGGGCAACGACCTCATCATGGAGATGGAGGACGCGGGCGTCTTCGACAAGACCGCCCTCGTCTTCGGTCAGATGGACGAGCCGCCGGGCGTGCGTCTGCGCGTGGCCCTGTCGGCGCTGACCATGGCCGAGTACTTCCGCGACGTGCAGAAGCAGGAGGTGCTGCTCTTCATCGACAACATCTTCCGCTTCACCCAGGCCGGCTCGGAGGTCTCCACGCTGCTGGGCCGTATGCCCTCCGCCGTGGGCTACCAGCCCAACCTGGCAGACGAGATGGGCCAGCTGCAGGAGCGCATCACCTCCACCCGCGGGCACTCCATCACGTCCCTGCAGGCCATCTACGTGCCGGCCGACGACTACACCGACCCGGCCCCGGCGACGACGTTCGCCCACCTCGACGCGACCACGGAGCTCTCCCGTGACATCGCCTCGCGCGGCCTGTACCCGGCGGTGGACCCGCTGGCCTCGACCTCGCGCATCCTCGACCCGCAGTACGTGGGCCAGGAGCACTACGACGTGGCCACCCGGGTGAAGTCGATCCTGCAGAAGAACAAGGAGCTGCAGGACATCATCGCCATCCTCGGCGTCGACGAGCTCTCCGAGGAGGACAAGATCACCGTGGCCCGCGCCCGGCGGATCGAGCAGTACCTCTCGCAGAACACCTACACCGCGGTGAAGTTCACCGGTGTCGAGGGCTCCACCGTGCCCGTGTCCGAGACCGTCGAGGCGTTCAAGCGCATCGCCAACGGCGACTACGACCACGTGCCGGAGCAGGCGTTCTTCAACATCGGCGGCATCGAGGACCTCGAGCGCAACTGGCACAAGATCCAGTCCGAGCTGCGCTGAGCGGGCGCCGGAAGCGAAGGAGGCCCCGACGGTGGCGATGAAGGTAGAGGTTGTGTCCACGCGCGCCGCGGTGTGGACGGGCGAGGCGACGAGCGTCGTGGTGCCCGCCGCGAACGGCGAGCTGGGAATCCTCACCGGGCGTGAGCCCGTGCTCGCCGTGCTGCGCCAGGGCACGGTGCGCATCACCCCGACGGAGGGCGAGCTCGTGACGGTCGACGTCACCGAGGGCTTCGTCTCCGTGGACCGCGACAACGTCACGGTCGTGCTCGAGAGCGCGGAGGACACCGCGCTGCTCGGTGGCCTGGGGGAGTAGGAGCGCCGTTGACGGGGGCGGGAACCACGTGGGGAATGCTCGCGGTTCTCGCCCTCGTCCTGCTCGCGGCCCTGGTGGTCGCGTTCGCGGTGCGCGTGCGGCGCATCGCCAACCGGGTGGGCTCCTTCGAGTGCGCCCTGCGCCGGACCGGCGCGAAGGACTGGACCAGCGGCATCGCCTGCTACGGCGCGGGCCGGATCGACTGGTACCGGCTGGTGTCCCTGCGGCTGCGCCCGTCGCGCTCGTTCTCGCGCGACGGGCTCGTCGTGCTCGAGCGGCGGGTGCGCGCCGGGGCGGGACATGTGATCGAGGCGCGCGTGGCGTGCGGGGGCGAGCAGCTCGAGCTGGCGATGGTGCGTGAGGCCTTCGCGGGCCTGGTGAGCTGGCTGGAGGCCGCCCCGCCGCGGGGCGAGCCGCGCCTCTGACCCCTCCGGCCCTCCCGCGAGACGTCAAGTTGGTACCGAGACGTCAAGTTGGGAGCGAGGCGTCAAGTTGGGCGCGAGGCGTCAAGTGGGCTGCGAGGCGTCAAGTCGGCAGCGAGGCGTGACGTTGTCCGCGCGCCGTCCGTTTTCAGTCGCGCGGTGTCTACCGTTGGCCGGGTGAACCGCTTCCAGGTCGTCCCGGCCGCCTATGTGCTTCTCGTCGAGCCGGCGAGGGGCGGGTCCGCCGACCGGGTCCTGCTCTCGCTGCGGCGCAACACGGGGTACATGGACGAGCACTGGTCCTTCGGTGCCGCAGGCCACGTCGAGGCCGGCGAGTCCGTCCTGGCTGCCGCCGTCCGCGAGGCGCGCGAAGAGCTCGGCGTGGAGCTCAGCACATCGGACCTCGAACCGCTGACCGTCATGCACCGCACGGCCGGCACGGGCGATCCCGTCGGCGAGCGGGTGGACTTCTTCTTCGCCGCGCACACCTGGACGGGCCGCCCCGAACGGTGCGAACCGCACAAGGCGGCGGCCCTGGGATGGTTCGCGCTGGACGACCTGCCAACGGGCGTGGTCCCGCACGAGCGAGAGGTGCTCGAGCGCCTCCGGACAGGCAACGTTCCCGCCGTCACCGTGGTCGGGTTCTGAGACCGACGCACGAGCGGGTGCGTGGTCGGTGGAAATCGGAAGGTAAGGTTCTTCGTCGTGCGCGTCGTCATTGCCAGCTGCTCCGTGGACTACTCCGGGCGCCTCGATGCCCACCTGCCGCTCGCCACGCGGCTGCTCATGGTCAAGGCGGACGGCTCCGTCCTCGTCCACTCCGACGGCGGGTCGTACAAGCCGCTGAACTGGATGTCCCCACCGTGCCGGCTCACGGTCGCCGAGCCCGACGACACCGACGCCGAGCAGGGCGTGCGCGAGGTGTGGACCGTGCAGAACGCCAAGAGCGACGACCGGCTGGTCGTGCGCGTCCACGAGGTCGTCGCCGACCACACCGTGGAGCTCGGCGTCGACCCCGGCCTGGTCAAGGACGGCGTCGAGGCGCACCTGCAGAAGCTCCTCGCCGAGCAGATCGACCTGCTCGGCCCCGGCCACCAGCTCGTGCGGCGCGAGTACCCGACGGCGATCGGCCCGGTCGACATCATGGCTAAGGACCCCGACGGCGCGTCGGTGGCCGTGGAGATCAAGCGTCGCGGCGACATCGACGGCGTCGAGCAGCTCACCCGCTACCTCGAGCTGCTCAACCGCGACCCGCTGCTCGCCCCGGTCCAGGGCGTCTTCGCCGCCCAGGAGATCAAGCCGCAGGCCCGGGTCCTGGCCACCGACCGGGGGATCCGCTGCCTCGTGCTCGACTACGACGCCATGCGCGGCATCGACGACGTCGAGTCGCGCCTGTTCTGAGGCAGCTGTCCCTCGCTCGCGGAGCGAGTGGGCCCGCACCACTCGACGTCTCGCGACCAACTTGACGTCTCGCGACCCGTTTGACGTCTCGCGACCTACTTGACGTCTCGCGCGCGTCGAGTCGCGGCGGGTGGGTATCGGACCGCCCCCGGGTGTTGGATGGGGGCATGGCTGACGAGCGATGGGCGCTGCGTGGGCGGGTCGTGACCCCCGACCGCGTCCTGGCCGACGGCGCCGTCGTCCTCGCCGGCCCCACGATCGCCTGGGTCGGCCCGGCCGAGGAGGCCGCCGCCGCGGGGCACGGCGCCGCCGTCGCCGCCGCCCCGGCGCCCACCGACGGCCGTCACGTCCTGCCCGGGCTGGTCGACCTGCACTGTCACGGCGGCGGCGGGGCGTCCTTCCCCGACGCGGAGGACGCCGAGGCCGCGCTGCGCGCCGTCGCCGAGCACCGCCGCCACGGCACCACGACGCTGCTCGCCTCGCTGGTCACCGCCGCCCCGGACACGCTGCGCGCCCGGGTGGGCCTGCTCGCCGACCTCGCCGACGCCGGGGAGATCGACGGCATCCACCTCGAGGGCCCCTTCCTGGCCCCGACCCGCTGCGGCGCGCAGGACCCCGCGCTCATCCGGGCGCCTGACCCGGCCCTCGCCGGCGAGCTGCTCGCCCTCGGCCGCGGCCACGTCGCCACCATGACGCTGGCCCCCGAGCGGCCGGGCAACACCGGGCCCGACGGCGTCGCCGCGCGCCTCGTCGCCGGCGGCGCGCTGCCCTCCTGGGGCCACACCGACGCCGGGCCGGAGGAGACCCGCGCGGCCCTCGCCGAGTCGGTCGCGCTGCTCGCCGCCACCCCGGGCGCCCGCGCCGCCCGCCCCACCGTGACCCACCTGTTCAACGGCATGCGCCCGCTGCACCACCGCGACCCCGGCCCCATCGGGGAGCTGCTCGCCGCCGCCCGCCGCGGGGGCGCCGTCGTCGAGCTCATCGGCGACGGCGTCCACCTCGCGCCGGCCGTCGTGCGCGCGGTGTACGAGCTCGTCGGGCGGGAGAACGCCGCCCTCGTCACCGACGCCATGGCCGCGGCCGGCATGCCCGACGGCGCCTACCGGCTCGGCTCCATGGAGGTCACCGTCGCCGCCGGGGTCGCCCGTCTCGCCGGCGACGGCGCCATCGCCGGGGGCACCGCCCACCTGCTCGACGTCGTCCGCGCCACCGTCGCCGGCGGCGTGCCGCTCGTCGACGCCGTCTACATGGCCGCGACCACGCCCGCGGCCGTCCTGGGCCGCCGCGATGTCGGGGCCCTCGAGGCCGGCCGCCGCGCCGACGTCGTCGTCGCCGACGCCGACCTGCGGCCCCTCACCGTCCACCGTCTCGGCCAGGAGGTCAGATGAACCAGCGCACGTTCCCCGACAGCTTCGTGTGGGGTGCGGCGACCGCCGCGTACCAGATCGAGGGCGCCGCCACCGAGGGCGGGCGCGGCCGGTCGATCTGGGACGACTTCTCGCACACCCCCGGGCGCACCCTCGGCGGCGACACCGGCGACGTCGCCGACGACCACTACCACCGCTGGCAGGACGACGTCGCCCTGATGTCCGAGCTGGGGCTGGGCGCCTACCGGCTGTCGATCTCCTGGCCGCGGGTGCAGCCGGGCGGCCGGGGCCCGCTCAACCCCGAGGGCGTGGCCTTCTACACCCGCCTGCTCGACGCCCTGCGCGCCGCGGGCATCGAGCCCGTGGTCACCCTCTACCACTGGGACCTGCCCAGCGAGCTCGAGGCCGCCGGCGGCTGGACCAACCGCGAGACCGCCTACGCCTTCGCCGAGTACGCCCGCGCCATGGCCCGGGCCCTGGGGGAGCGGGTCGGGCTGTGGATCACGGTGAACGAGCCCTGGTGCTCGGCGTTCCTCGGCTACGCCTCCGGCGAGCACGCCCCCGGGCGCACCGAGCCGGCCGCCGCCCTGGCGGCCGCGCACCACCTCAACCTCGCCCACGGCCTGGCCGCGGCCGCCATCCGCGACGAGCTCGGCGACGAGGCGCAGGTCTCCGTCAGCCTCAACCTGCACGTCACCCGCCCGGCCGACCCCGAGTCCGCGGCCGACCTCGAGGCCGCGCACGAGGTGGACCTGGTCGGCAACCACATCTTCCTCGGCCCGATGCTCGACGGCTCCTACCCCATCGGGCTGCGCGACCTCACCCGCGACATCACCGACGCCGGTTACGTCCGGCCCGGGGACATGACCCTCATCCGCCAGCGCCTGGACGTCCTGGGCGTCAACTACTACTTCACCAACTACGTGCGCCGCAGCGACGGCCCCGCCGCCGGCGGGTCCGGCGGCCACGGCAACGGCCCGGCCAGCCCCTGGGTGGGCCTGGACCGCGTGGAGTTCCTCCCGCCGTCCGGCCCGACCACCGCGATGGGCTGGAACATCGAGCCCGACGGCATCTACGAGCTGCTCACCGCCCTGGACAACGCCTACGACGGCCTGCCGCTCATGGTCACCGAGAACGGCGCGGCCTTCGACGACGTCCCCGGGCCCGACGGCGAGGTGCACGACCCCGAGCGCGTCGACTACCTGCGCCGCCACATCGACGCCGTCGGCCGCGCCCGGCAGGACGGCGCCAACGTGCACGGCTACTTCGTGTGGTCGCTGCTGGACAACTTCGAGTGGTCCTACGGCTACAGCAAGCGGTTCGGCATCGTCCGGGTCGACTACGACACCCAGCGGCGCACGCTCAAGGACTCCGCCCGCTGGTACGCCCAGCTGGCGCGCACCGGCACGCTGCCGGACTGACGCACGGCGCGGACGGCGCTCGCACGCCGCCCCTGCCCGGGGCGACAATGGGCCCATGCCCTCCTCCCGCCGCTCGCGCCGCCGCCCCTACGGGGCGGAGCACGTGCCGCTGGACCCCGAGCGGCTGCGGGGCATGCCGCGCAGCGAGCGCGGGCCCGACGGCGGGTCGTACTCGGTGCGGCAGGTGCGCGGGTCGGAGAAGTCCTACCGCTGCCCCGGCTGCGACCAGCTCATCCCGCCCGGCGTCGCGCACGTCGTCGCCTGGCAGACGGACCACCTGCTCGGCGCCCAGGCCGGCATCGACGACCGCCGCCACTGGCACAGCGGCTGCTGGCAGGCCCGCGGGCGCCGTCGGCCGACCCGCTGACGCAGGCGAGCTCGCGCCGCGCCGTCGCCGCCGCGACCCGGCGCCCGCGACGAACCCGCACGTCGCGGGGTCGCCGCGCCGGACCCGAACGGACCCAGCCGGGCGAGCGGACCCGGCGGCGGCCGTGCCATGCTCGGCCCATGACCCTCGCCCTGCACCGTCACGGCCCCGACGAGGGGCTCCCGCTCGTCCTGCTCCACGCCTTCCCGTTGGACGCGCGCATGTGGGACGACGTCCTGGCCCAGCTGCCCGGCCTCGCCGTCGTCACCGTCGACGCCCCCGGCTTCGGCGCCTCCCCGGCACCGGACGCCGTCGCCGCGGCCGTGGGCCGGCCCGCCGAGCCGTCCCTGGAGACCTACGCCGACGCCGTCGCCGCCGCGCTCGGCGACGCCGGGATCGACCGGGCCGTCGTCGCGGGGATCTCCATGGGCGGCTACGCCGTCCTCGCCCTGGCCGAGCGCCACCGGGGCCTGCTGGCCGGCGCCGGCCTGCTCGACACCAAGGCCACCGCGGACGACGACGCCGCCCGCGCCACCCGGCTCCAGGTGGCCGAGGACGCGGAGGCACGCGGCGCCGACGCGGTCGCGCCGATGGTCACCCAGGTCCTCGGCGACACCAGCAAGGCCGAGCGCCCCCAGGTCGTCGAGCGGGTGCGGGCGTGGCTCGCCGAGGCCCCGCCGGCCGGGATCGCGTGGGCACAGCGGGCGATGGCCGCCCGGCCCGACCGGGTCACCGCGCTGGAGGACCTCCACGTACCCGCGCTGGTGCTCCGCGGCGCGGAGGACGCGTCCGCCCCGCAGGCCGCCGCGAACACCATGGCCGAGGCGCTGACCGACGTCGAGGTCGTCGTCGTGCCGCGGGCCGGCCACCTCAGCCCGGTGGAGGCGCCCGGCGAGGTCGCCGCCGCCCTGCGCGACCTGCACGAGCGCTGCGCCCAGGGCGCGGTGTCCTGACCGGCCGCCGTCCCGGGCGCTCCCGACGGCGCCCTACGCTGGGAGGCATGCCGACCCTCCCCGCCGCCCGCATCCGCCCCGCGACGGTGCTCGACGCCCCCGCGATCGCCCGCGCGCACCTCCAGGCCTGGCGTGAGACCTACGGCGAGCTCGTCCCCGCCGGTGTCTACGCCCAGCGGGAGGCCGAGGGCCCGGGGCGGTGGGAGGCGATGCTGGCCGACCCCGGCGCCACCATGACCTGGGTGGCGCAGCGTGACGACGAGGTCGTCGGGTTCGCGACGGCGCTTGCCGCCGGACCCGCCGGCGTGCGGCCCCTGCAGCTGTCGCGGCTGTACGTCCTGGCCGCGGAGCAGGGCCGGCGCACCGGCACCCACCTTCTCGAGCTGGCCATCGGGGACGCGCCGTGCTTCCTCTGGGTCGCGGAGGGCAACACCCGCGCTCAGGGCTTCTACCGCTCCCACGGCTTCGAGGCGGACGGCGCCCGCGAGCCGGTGGCCGCCGGCGGCCACCTCCTCGCCATCCGGATGGTGCGCTGATGGACCTCGACCTCAGCGTCGACCCCGCCTCCGCCACCCCGCCCTACGAGCAGGTCCGGGCCCAGCTCGCCGCCGCCATCGACGACGGCGCGCTGCAGCCCGGCACCCGGCTGCCCACCGTGCGGGCGCTCGCCGGCGAGCTCGGGCTGGCGGTCAACACCGTCGCCCGGGCCTACCGCGAGCTCGAGCAGGCCGGCGCGGTGGTCACCCGCGGCCGGTCGGGCACCGTCGTCGCCGACGACGACGCCGAGCACGCGGCGAAGGCCGCGGCCGCCGCCTACGCCGCCCGGGCGCGGGAGCTGGGCCTGACCCCGGCTCGGGCGCTGGAGCTGGCCCGGGACGCGCTCGGCGCCTGAGAGCGGGCGGGGACGTCCGGACGCGGTCGGAGTCGGCCGCCCGGCGGCGTCCGGCCGGCTGCCGACGTGGCTGCCGGCCGGACGCCGCATGCTGTCAGCGGCCGCCGCGTGAGCGGGGCTTGCGCGCCCCCCGAGCGGGCGACCGGGGCGCGCTCGGGCGCGAGGCGCCCTTGGCGGGCGCCGGGGCGTCCTGGATGGCGTCCATCCTCTGGGTGTCCGGCCCGACGGCCTCGATGCGCTCGGTCCGGTCGGCCGGCTCCTCGATGGCGCGCACCTCGTCGGGGCCGGCGAGGCGGGCGACGTCGTCGGGCGCGAACGGAAGCTCGAGCACCGCGGTCTCGTCGGACTGGTCGCCAGCGTCGGGCTTGCCCTGGGGGGCCTTCTCTGCCGCGGGCTTGCCCTGGGGCGCCTTCTCCGCCGCGGGCTTGCCCTGTGGTGCCTCGTCCGCCGCGGGCGCGGCCTTCGGCGCCTGGGCAGGCGGGGCGGGCGGCTCGGCCGCGGTGTCGGGCGTCTTGGCGGCGCCCTTCTTCTCGGGGGCGTCGGCCTTCGACTGCTGGGCCTTCTCGGCTGCGGGTGCAGCCTGCGGGGCCTTCTCCGTCGCGGGCTTGGCCTGGGGCGCCTTCTCGGCCGCCGGCGTGGTCTGGGGCGCCTGGGCGGCGGGCGGGGCCGGCGGCCCGCCGGGGGCGGGCTTCGACTCCGCCGCTGCCTTGCCTGCCGGGGTGTCGGCCCTGGTGTCCGGTGCCTTGGCGGCCGTGGTGTCGGCCTTGGTGTCGGGCGCCTTGGCGGCCGTGGTGTCGGCCTTGGTATCCCGCGCCGCGGTCACCGGAGCCTTGGCCTCGGCCGTCTTGGCCACCGGCGCGCCGGCGGCCGGTGTCGCGGGGGCAGGGACCTTGCTCGGCGCGGTGCCGGCCGGAGCCGGGCCGGCGGTGTCCGTGCCGGCGGATGCCTTGTCGGCGGGCGCCGGTGTCGTGGCCTTCCCGCCCGGCGCGGCGGGCGGGGCCGGGGGCGCCGGGGGCGCCGGGGGAGCAGGCCGAGCCTCGTCGACGGCCGCCGCGGCGGACAGCCCGAGCATCCCGCGCATGTCGTCGAGGTAGGCGGCGACCTCCTCGCGCTGGCGCGTGAGCTCCTCGACCCGGCGCTGCGCGGTCGCCAGGGTGGCCTCCGCGTCCGCCTCGGCCTCCCGGCGCACCCGGGCGGCCTCCGCCTGGGCGTCCGCCAGCAGACGGGCGATCTCGGCGCGGGCGTGCTCCTCGCGCTCGCGCACGGTCGTGTCGGTCTCGACCAGCAGCCGCTCGCAGCGCTGCACCGCCTCGGCCAGCCGGCGCTCCGCGTCGAGCGCCCGGCTCTCCGCGTCGCCGGTCATGGTGTCGATGCGGGCCTTGGCCGCCGCGAACGCCTCGGACGCCTCCTGCTCGGCGCGGGCGCGGACGTCCGCCGCCTCCTGCTCCGCGTGGGCGCGCATCTCGGTGGCGAGCTTCTCCGTCGTCGTCCGCATGACGCCGAGCTCCCGCTCGAGGCTCGCGCGCCGCTCGCTGGCCTCGGCGGTGCTGGTGGCGGAGAGCCGCGCGGCCTCGCGCTCGGCGGAGGCGACCAGCTCCTCGGCGCGGCGGCGGGCGTTGAGCAGGGTGGTCTCGGCCTCGGTGCGCGTGTGGGACTCGACGTGCTCGGCCTCCTGGCGGGCCTCGGCGAGCCGCTGGGCCGCCTCCTGCTCGGCGCGTTCCTGCACGGCCCGGGCGCTGGCGCGAGCGCGCTCGAGGGCCTTCTGGGCGTCGTCGTTGGCGCGGTTGACCACCTCCAGCGCCTGCTCCTCGGCCGAGCGCAGCAGCCGCTCCACCCGGGACCCGAGCCCGGCGTAGGTGGGCCGCTCGTTCTCCCGCAGCTGTCGCTGCGCCTCGGAGAGCTCGCCGGACATCTTCATGACGCGGGTGTCGAGCGCCTCCACCTCACGCCGGGCCTCGCTCAGGGCCTCGGTCAGCGCCTGCACGCGCTGGTCGACCTGGGCGCGGTCGTAGCCGCGCATGACCACCGGGAACACCGGTCGCTCGTTGCTCACACTCAGTCCTCCGTGTCGTACCCCGACCCCTCTGAGGCCGGATGAGCGTCTCCCCAGACTAACCACGCGGGCGACGGGTGCCCGGGGACGGGACGGCAGCTGGGACGGGCGCCCGGGGCATCGCGCCGGCTGTGAGATGGGCCGCTGGGCCCGGCGGCGGCGGGCCCTCGACGGGTGAGGGGAAGCGCCCCGCCCGGGCGCACCGTATTCTGGCCCGTTGACGATGCTCTCGCGCATCCCGGAACTGGGAGGACCCTCCACCTCGTGAATCGTCGGATCATCTCCGTCGTCCTCATGGTGCTCGGGGTGATTGCCATCGCACTGGCGATCGCCTCTGCCACCGTGTGGCGCCCCACGGACACCGCGACCCTGACCCTGCCCACCCGACCCACCACGCCGGTGGTCATCTCCGACGCAGGCGTCCTCGACGCCGTGGCGCCGGACGTCCGGATCGTCGCGACGGCGGACGACGGCCAGCCCGTCACCCTCGCCGTCGGGCGCACCGAGGACGTCCAGGCCTGGGTGGACGGCGCGCCGCACACCCGCATCACGGGGCTGAGCAGCTGGGAGCAGCTGGCCGTGAAGGACGTCGCCGGCGGTGAGGCGACCGAGGGTGCGGCGCCCGCGGAGGGCCAGGCCGCGCTGCCCAGCCCGGCCGGCTCCGACCTGTGGGTCAGCGAGCAGACCGGCACCGGGACGGCCGAGCTGTCCTGGAAGGACCGGGACGGGCGGTGGAGCCTGCTGGCGGCGACCGACGGGACCGCGCCCGCCCCGCAGGTCTCGCTGAGCTGGCCGCGCGAGGTCAGCACGCCGTGGCTCGTGCCCGGACTGATCGTGGGTGCGCTCCTGCTCCTGGCCGGCCTGGCGCTGGCCGTCCTCGAGGTCCTGACCGCGCGCGAGCTGCGCCGCCGGGAGGCCGTCGCCGGGGCGCCGGAGGACGAGACCGTGGTCCTCCCGGCCGCCGAGACGGCCGGCCTGACCCGCCGCCAGCTGCGCGAGCGGGCCCGGGCCGCCGCGCAGCAGGGCAGGGGACGGCGCGGCGAGCCCGCCGAGGAGGCGGCCACCGCCGTGGTCCCCGCCGCCGCGGCGGGCGAGACCGCCGCGACCGAGGACCTGGTCACGGCCGGCTCGGCGCGCGGCGCCGGCATCGTCCCGGCGTCCCCGCGGGCGGCGGAGTACCGCCGGGAGCGTGACGCGGCCGACGAGGGCGGCGACGACGGCGCCGACCAGACCCAGCAGATGACCGCGGTGGCGGAGGGCGAGCAGGCCGGAGCCGGCGCGGACCCGACCCAGCCGATGGCCGCCGTCGGCGGCGAGACCGAGAGCCTCGCCGTGAACGAGGACGACCTGCAGGCGGCCGGCGTCGCCCGCGGCACCGGCGTGGTGCCCGCCGCCGACAGCTCTCCGGAGCTGCGCCAGGCCCGGGAGACGGGCCCGGCGGCGGGGGAGCACGAGGAGGAGGAAGCGGCCGGCGAGGCGGGGCAACCGCCCAGCTGGCGCAGCATGTGGGGATTCGGCGAGCGCAAGGAGACGACGGACGACGGCCCGGAGGCGGTGCGGCCGGGCGGAGAGCCGCAGGACGGCCGCCCCGACGCCGAGGACATCCGCGACGAGGAGGAGCAGCGATGACGCGCCGCACCCGGCTCTCCGTGGCGGCGGGCGCCGCGCTGTCCCTGGCGTTCCTCGCCGGCTGCAGCTCCGAGCTGCCCCAGCCCGATCCCGAGCCCACCGCCGAGACGGCGCCGCCGGTGCTCGACGGCGACCGCCTGGACCGGATCCTGACCGAGACGGCCGCGACCTTCCAGAAGGCCGACGAGGCCAAGGACCCCGAGGCCCTCGCCGCCCGGATCACCGGCCCGGCCCTCGAGGTGCGCCAGGCCGAGTACCGGCTGGCCGAGGCCACGGGGGGCAGCACCGCGCCGTCGCCCGTCACCACGGCCACCCAGGTCGAGGCGGTGGCCGCGACGTACGACTTCCCGCGCACCGCGATGGTCATCACCCAGGTGCCGGAGGGGGCCAACCTGCCCCTCCTGCTCACCTTCGCCCAGCCCGACGCCCGCACGCCCTACAAGCTGTGGGGCTGGGTCGAGCTCTTCCCCGGCATCGAGACGCCCCCGCTCATCCACCCCGACACCGGCTCCCAGCAGCTCGCCCCGGACTCCGAGGGGCTGATCGCGACGCCGGCGCAGGCGGTGGAGCGCTACGTCGACACGCTCAACAAGCAGGACAGCGAGTACGCCGACCAGTTCGCCGGCGACCCGTACAAGGACAGCTCGCGCAAGGCCATCACCGACCTCGACAGCCGCATCGAGGCCGCGGGCGACGCGTCGATCAGCTACGCCGTCGGAGACGACGCCCCGCAGGCCCTCGCGACGGCGGACGGCGGCGCCATCGTCCTGGGCGAGCTGAGCTCCACGCAGACCATCAAGAAGACCGTGCCCGGGGCCACCCTGACGGTCGGTGGCGAGATCGGGGCGCTGCTCGGCCAGGACAAGCAGGTGCGCGGCACGGTGGCGGGCGTCTCGGAGGTGCTCGTGGCGTTCTACGTGCCGCCGGCCGGCGGCGACGCCAAGCAGATCCGGCCCCTGGGCGCCAAGACCGTGCTCACCGAGGTCAGCCGGAACGACGCGGAGGCCCCGGCTGCGAGATGATGCAGCCGACCGGGCACGGCGCCCGGCCACCGAGACGGACGAAGGACGAAGGACGACAATGAGCCAGCCGATGCCCCGCGTCAATCTCCACGGAGCGGTGGACCTCTCCTCCCTCGCGGGACCGCCCGCCGGGCAGCAGCAGGCCGCGGCGCCCGGGGGCGCCCCGGCGGGGGCCGTGCCGGGGGCGGTCGTCACCGACGTCAGCGAGGCGACCTTCGGGCAGACCGTGCAGCTGTCCACCCAGGTCCCCGTCCTCCTGCTGCTCGGCTCCGCCCGCTCGGGCGCGACGGCGGAGCTCGACGCCGTCCTGGAGAAGCTCGCCCGCGAGTACGGCGGCCGCTTCCAGCTGGCCCGGGTCGACGGCGACGCCAACCCGCAGATCGCCGCGGCGCTGCAGGTCCAGGCGGTGCCCACGGTGGTCGCGCTCGTGGCCGGCCAGCCGCTGCCGCTCTTCCAGGGCGCCTACCCCGAGGACCAGGTGCGCCAGGTGCTCGACGAGGTGCTGCGCGTGGCCGCCCAGAACGGGGTCACGGGGGTGCTCGAGGACACCGGCGACGACGTCGCCGAGGCCCCGGAGGAGCCGCCGCTGCCCCCGCTGCACGCCGAGGCGCTGGCCGCGATCGAGCGCGGCGACCTGGACGGCGCCGAGGCCGCCTACACCCAGGCGCTCAACGAGAACCCGCGCGACGCCGACGCCAAGGCCGCGCTGCTGCAGGTCCAGCTCATCCGCCGGGTGGAGCAGCACGACCCCGACGAGGTGCTCCGCCGCGCGGCCGCGGCCGGCCCGGCCGACGTCGCCGCGCAGCTCGCCGCGGCCGACGTCGAGGCCACCACCGGGCAGTTCGGCGCCGCGTTCGACCGGCTGCTCGCCGTCGTGCGCGCCACCGCCGGGGACGACCGGGAGCAGGCCCGGCTGCGGCTCATCGAGCTGTTCGACATCGCCGGCCCGACGCCCGAGGTGCAGTCGGCCCGGCGCCAGCTGGCCAGCGCCCTGTACTGAGCGCCTCGCGCGGACCCGGGGATCCTCCCGCCGTACCTGGCGACCGACGGACGAAGTCGAGGTATTGGCTGTCAGTACAGCCAATACCTCGACTTCGTCGACCCTGACGCGGCCGGCGTGGCACGTGCCCGTGCCACAGAGCAGAGCCCCGCCTGCGGTGACGTCTCACCGCGGGCGGGGCACCGTCGTTCACCGTGCGGAGCGGCGGTCCCTCCGCACGGGGCCGGGGCCGTCACCGTGCGGGTGGGTGCTCTGGGCGCCTGCCCAGCCGGTCTCGGTCGCCGCCGTGGGCGCCGCCCCGCGAGGGGCCGCCCCGCGAGGAGCCTTCTCGGGCGGGGCCGCCGCGGCAGCCGCCGCCGGCGCCGCGGCGCGCGGGGCGGTGTCCGGCACCAGCAGCAGCGCGCCCAGGGGCGGCACGCGCAGCACCGCCGAGGCGGGCCGGCCGTGCCAGCCGACGTTCTCGGCGCGCACCCGCCCGAGGTTGCCCACGCCCGAGCCGCCGTAGGCCGGGGCGTCGGTGTTGAGCACCTCGAGCCAGTCCCCGCCCTTCGGCAGCCCCACCCGGTAGCCCTCGTGCGGGGTGCCGGCGAAGTTGATGACGCACACCATCATCTGCTCGCCGTCACGGGTGCGGCGCAGGTAGGCGAGGGTGTTGTGGTCCCCGTCGCTCGCCTCGATCCACTCGAACCCGCGGGTGGAGAAGTCCTCCGCCCACAGCGCCGGGTGCGCCGTGTAGACCTCGTTGAGGTCCTTGACGAGCTGGGTGACGCCGGCGTGGCCGGGATCGTCCAGCTGCCACCAGTCCAGCCCGCGGGCCTCGCTCCACTCGGCCTCCTGGGCGAACTCCTGGCCCATGAACAGCAGCTGCTTGCCCGGGTGGGTCCACTGGTAGGCCAGCAGCGCCCGCACGCCGGCGAGCTGCTGCCAGCGGTCCCCGGGCATCTTGGTGAGCAGCGAGCCCTTGCCGTGCACGACCTCGTCGTGGCTCAGCGGCAGGACGAACTGCTCCGAGAAGGCGTAGACGAGGGAGAACGTCAGCTCCCCGTGGTGGTAGCGGCGGTTGATCGGCTCCTCCGCCAGGTACCGCAGGGTGTCGTTCATCCACCCCATGTTCCACTTGAGGCCGAACCCCAGGCCGCCGTGGGAGGTCGGCGCGGTCACCCCCGGCCAGGCGGTGGACTCCTCGGCGACCATGACGATGCCGGGCACCTTGCGGTAGGCCGTCGCCGTCGTCTCCTGCAGGAAGCTGATGGCCTCGAGGTTCTCCCGACCGCCGCGCACGTTGGGCCGCCACTGGCCCGGCTGGCGCGAGTAGTCGAGGTAGAGCATGGAGGCGACGGCGTCCACCCGCAGCCCGTCGACGTGGAACTCCTGCAGCCAGTACAGGGCGTTGGCGACGAGGAAGTTGCGCACCTCCCGCCGGCCGTAGTTGAACACGTAGGTGCCCCAGTCCTGCTGCTCCCCGCGCAGCGGGTCGGGGTCCTCGTAGAGGGCGGTGCCGTCGAAGCGGGCCAGCGCCCAGGCGTCCTTGGGGAAGTGCGCGGGCACCCAGTCGAGGATGACGCCGATGCCGGCCTGGTGGAGGCGGTCGATGAGGTAGCGCAGGTCGTCGGGGGTGCCGAAGCGCGCCGTCGGGGCGTAGTAGGAGGTGACCTGGTAGCCCCAGGACCCGCCAAAGGGGTGCTCGGCCACCGGCAGGAACTCCACGTGGGTGAAGCCCAGGTGCGTGACGTGGGCGACGAGCTCCTCGGCCAGCTCGCGGTAGCCCAGCCCGGGCCGCCAGGAGCCGAGGTGGACCTCGTAGATGCTCATCGGCCCGGTGTGCGGGTTGGTGTGGGTCCGGCGGGCGAGCCAGGCGTCGTCGTTCCAGGTGTAGCTGGAGACGTCCACGACCGAGGCGGTGGCCGGGGGCACCTCGGTGCGGCGGGCCATCGGGTCGGCCTTCTGGTGCCAGGAGCCGTCCTGATACTGGATCTCGTACTTGTACTTCTGCCCGGCGGTGGCGTCGGGCAGGAACAGCTCCCACACGCCCGAGATGCCCAGCGAGCGCATGGCGCTGGTGGAGCCGTCCCAGCCGTTGAAGTCGCCGATGACGCGCACCGCGCGGGCGTTGGGCGCCCACACGGCGAAGCTGACGCCGTGGACGTCGCCGAGCTCGCTGGGGTAGGTGTGCAGGTGGGCGCCGAGCACCCGCCACAGCTCCTCGTGGCGGCCCTCGGCGATGAGGTGCCGGTCGAGCTCGCCGACGGTGGGCAGGAAGCGGTAGGGGTCGTCGACCAGGGTGCTGACGTCGCCGTAGGTCACCCGCACGCGGTAGTCGGGCACCTCCCGGCCGGGCAGGACGGCGACCCACACCCCGTCCTGCTCGTGGGTGGCGGGGTAGGTGCCGGCGGCGGTGACGATCTCGACGCCGTCGGCGAGGTGGCGCACCGTGCGGACGGTCACGCCGCTGTCGCCGACGTGGGGGCCGAGGACGGCGTGGGGGTCGTGGGAGTAGCCGTAGGCGACGCGGTGCAGCTCGGCGGGCTCGACCGGGAGGGGCGCCGCGCTGGTGGTCGCGGAGGCATCGGGGCCGGTGGGGGCGTCGTGGCTGAGATCGCGGTCCATGGGGACCACTCTTCCATCACCCCTGCCGACGCGCGCGTCTGCGTCAGCCGACCAGCAGCCGGGTGACCCCGGCAAGGGGGATGGGCAGCCAGTCGGGCCGGTTGCGCGCCTCGTAGACGGCCTCGTAGAGCGCCTTGTCGAGCTCGAGGGCGCGCAGCAGGGCGGCGTCGGCGCGCGGGTCGCGCCCCGTGGCCGCGCCGTAGCCGTCGAGGAAGGCCTCCCGGGCCCGGGAGGCCCAGGCCTCGTGGGCGCTCAGCTCGGCGGCCTGCCCGGCCTCCCGCCCGGCGGCGGCGGGGCCCGCGGGGGTCTTGGTGCTGCCGCCGGACTCGCGGGCGGCGACGGTCGCCGAGCCTGCGGCGTAGTCGAAGGAGCGCAGCATCCCGGCGATGTCCCGCTGCGGCAGGTCGGGGGCGGTGCGCTCGGCCAGCGGGCGCAGCGGCTCGCCCTCGAAGTCCAGCAGCACCCAGCCGCGACCCGGGACGTCGAGCACCTGGCCGAGGTGGTAGTCGCCGTGGATGCGCTGCAGCGGCGGCCAGGGCGCCGCGGCACCGGCGCGCAGCACCGCCTCGACGTCCTCGGCGCGAGCGGCCAGCTCCGGGACGGCCTCGACGGCGGCGGCGAAGCGCTGGCGCCAGCCGTCCAGCATGGCCTCCCGGGCGGCCTCGTCCGCCTCGGCGGTGGGCAGGGCCCGGGCGAGGACGGCGTGCACCTCGGCGGTGGCCTCCCCGAGCGCGCGTGCCCGGTCGGCGAAGTCGGTGCCGGTCTCCAGGGCGCGCAGCGCCACCCGCCAGGCGTCCTCCACCCCGGGGAGGAACTCCTGGGCGAAGGCCAGGTGCCCCTCGGCGCGCCGGTCGCCGTCGGGCCACCAGCCGAGCAGGTCGCCCAGCGGGCGCGGCACGCGGGTGCTGCCCCCGGACGCCAGCGCCTCCTGGACCTCGACGTCGGGGTTGTGCCCGGCCTGGACCACGCGGAAGACCTTGAGGATGACCGGCGCGCCGTCGGCGACGTCGAAGATGATCGAGGTGTTGGACTGCTCCCCGCGCAGCACCCGCGAGCCGGTGGCGAACACCGCGGCGCCGGCACGGTGCCCGCGGGCGCCGAGGTCGTCGTCGCCGCCCGCGGGTCCCAGGCGCGCCTCGTCGACGACGGCGGCGAGCAGCGCCGCGGCGCCGGCCGGGTCGTGGCAGCCGTCGTAGACGACCTGCCCGGGGGCCTCGGCCACGAGGGCGTGCTCGAGCCCGGGCACGGCGGCGGGCCGCACGGTCAGCGGCACCTGGTACAGGACGGGCTCGGCGGCGCCGACGTCGCGCACGAGCCAGGTGGCGACGTCCACGCCGTCCGGCCCGGGCAGCGCGAGGCCGCCGACCGGCTCCAGGCGCGGCTCGCGTCCCTTGCCCGTGTACCACCGCTGCCGGGCCATCCAGGCGGGCAGGGCGGCCCGCAGCGCCTCCGACGCCGTCATGACTCGGGCGTCTGGGCCGTGGGGTCGGTGCGCCGGGGCGCCGGGCCGAGGGCGTCGGCCGGCCCCGCGGGGCCGCCGGTCGCGGAGGCCGGGCCGGACGGGCCGGGCCCGGCGGGGTTGACGGCCGGGC
>NZ_VUKF01000110.1 GCF_009193185.1 Georgenia thermotolerans
TGACGGCCGCGGCCGCCGGGGTCAGCGGGGCCGGCGACGCCGTCGCCGTCGTGCTGGGCGCGGACGGCGCCCCCGCCGTCGGCACCGCACGCGGGGAGCTGCTGGCCCGCGCCGAGGAGGCGGTGCGGGCCGCGGCCGGGCCGTACCTCGACGCGCTCGCCGGGGTGGAGGCCGCCACCGGCACCGACCTGCGGGTGCGCACCGCCGAGCTGAGGGAGCTGGCATGACCACGACGATCACCCCGCCCGCCCGGGCCGGCGCGCCGCTCACCCGGCAGGGCCTGGAGGGACGCGCCGACGGGCTCGCCGCCGCCCTGAGCGCGGCCGGCGGGCAGGTCGACCCGTTCCTCGCGGCCCAGGCGCACGAGGACCTCGCCGCCGCGCGCCGGCGGCTGACGCTGGGCGGGGACCACACCGTCGTCGCGCTGGTCGGCGGGACCGGGTCTGGCAAGTCCTCCCTCTTCAACGCCATCTCCGGGCTGCTGTTCGCCGACGTCGGCGCGCTGCGGCCCACCACCGACAAGGCCGCCGCCTGCGTGTGGGGCGGGGACGCCGAGGCGCTGCTCGACTTCCTCGAGGTGGCCCACGCCCGGCGCATCCAGCGCGAGTCGGTCCTCGACGGCGACCACGAGCGGGCGCTGCACGGGATGGTGCTGCTCGACCTGCCCGACCACGACTCCGTCGCCCGCGAGCACGCCGAGCAGGTGGACCGGCTCCTGCCGATGATCGACCTGCTGGTGTGGGTCGTCGACCCGCAGAAGTACGCGGACAACGCCCTGCACGAGCGCTACCTGCAGGCGCTGCGCGGGCGTCAGGACAACATGCTCGTCCTGGTCAACCAGGCCGACACGCTGCCCGCGGGCGCCGTGGACAAGGTGCTCGCGGACGTGCGCGACCTGCTCGCCGCCGGCGGGCTCGACGTCGAGGTGCTCGCCACCTCCGCCGTCACCGGCGGGGGCATCGGTGAGGTCCGCGAACGGCTCGCCCACGCCGTCGCCCGCCCGTCCACGACGCTGCTCACCGCCGCCGCCGAGGTCGAGGCCGTGTGCGACCGCCTCGCCGGCGCCGTCGCCGACGGCGAGCCGGCGCCGCCCGACGCCGCCGCCACGGGCGCCGCGCTGGCGCGGGCG
>NZ_VUKF01000111.1 GCF_009193185.1 Georgenia thermotolerans
CCGGTGGGCCTGGCTCCGGCGGGCCGGGTCCGGGTGGGCCGGATCCCGGTCCGGGCCCGGGCGGCCCGGGCGGGGGCGGCAACACGGCCCCCGACGGCGGACCGGTGCCGGCGGCGGCGCTCGACCCCGCGGCGCTGGGCGCGCCGTCCGCCACGCCGCTGCCGATGGCGCCGATGAGCGCCGCCGCCCCGGAGGCGCTGCGTACACTCGGGGCCAGCCGCTCTGGCGTGGCGGACGGGCGACCGGACGAGGGGGGCGCGGTGCTGGACGCGGACACGGGGTACGTCGGGACCGGTCACGTCCTGGGGGGCCGCTACACGCTGGAGGGCAACCCGCTGCGCAGCCACGGCGGCGCCGAGGAGTGGTTCGCCCACGACGCGATCCTCGACCGGCGCGTGCAGGTGCTGCTCCTGCCGCGCGGTGGCCGGCGCAACCCCGCGGTGCTCGACGCGGCCCGGCGGGCCGCGCTGGTCGAGGACCACCGCCTGCTGCGGGTCCTCGACGTCGAGGACGCCGACGAGTTCGACTACGTCGTCACCGAGCCGGTGCGCGGGGCCGACCTGGGCATGCTGGCCCGCCGCGGCGGCCTCCCCGCGGACCAGGCCTGCGCCGTCGTCGGCGAGACGGCCAGCGCGCTCGAGGCCGCCCGGCGCCACGGCGTGCACCACCTCGCCCTCGTCCCGGGCAGCGTGCACGTGACCGACGACGGCGAGATCCTCCTGACCGGCCTGGGCGTCGACGCCGCGCTCCTGGGCACCGAGGACGAGGAGGCCTCCCCGCTGGAGACCAGCCGGCGCGACGCCGTCGACCTCGTCCGCCTGCTCTACCTCGCCCTCACCGGCACCTGGCCCGACCCCGCCGCGGGCGCCCCGCCCGCGGCTGGCGCGCTCCGCCCGGGCACCCCCGTCGACCTCGAGGGCCTGTGCGCGGCCACCCTCGCCGAGGGCGCCGGCCCGCGCAGCACCGGCGAGCTCATCGTGGACCTGGCGCCCTGGCCCGACATCGATCTCGCGCGCCTGCCCCAGCCCGTGGCCCCGCCCCCCGCCCCGCCGGCGGGTGCCGTGCGCCCGGCCGGGCCGGTCGTCGCCGCCAGCGCCGGCGCCTCGGCCGCCGGGGCCGAG
>NZ_VUKF01000112.1 GCF_009193185.1 Georgenia thermotolerans
GTTGTCATCCAGCGATCGACCCGGCCATTCCCCAGTGTTTGCGCGGCAAAACGCCGATTCGTGATCCCGCCCGCGCGGGGCTGGCGAGCAGTTCAACGCCCCTGCGCTACCCAGCGCGACCGCGGCGTCCCGGAGGGAGCAACCCACGGCTGCGGGCCTTCGCGACCCAGCCCTGTGCGGTGCTGAGGGCGACGCCATTGACTTGCGCCATCGTCGCTGACGGATTGTCGTCACCCTGGCCGGAGAGCTTGCCGTGTTGTAGTGCGACGAGTTCGTAGAAGTCGGGCACCTGCTTGGGGTTGCCGAGCGGTTTTAGGAGTTCGCGGTCGCTGATTTTGCGGCCGCTCGGGAGGACGACCTGGTCGCCGGTGACGGTGGTGACGCGCTTCATGGCGAAGAGGCGTTTGTTGATCGCTGCCTCGATCTTCGCGGTCGGGAGTTCTCGCAGGAGGTGGCTGGTGATGGGGTCGCCTGGTCGCCAGGGTAGGTAGATCACGCCGGTGATGCGCACTTCTTCCGGGGTGGCGTAGAGCTGTCGCTGCAAGCGGATCATCACGCGCGTGGCGGTCGCTTCGTGCTCGATGTAACGCCAGCGCCCCTCGGCGGTTTCGTTCTGCTCGGAGGCGCCGTCGCCGCCGCCCGGCGCCTGGTCGTCGTAGCCGAGCACACGGTCCATCTCGTCGCTGGCATCGTCGGCGCGCTCGCCAGGGAAGCGGGTGGCGAGGTGCCAACCGGCGGGCAGGTCGGCCTGGGTGAGCAAGCCGTCTGCGGCCTGATCCCAGGGGCGGGGCGTCGGAAGTGCCATGCGCACGAGATTATCGGGGAAGGGGCCCCTATCTCATGTGGTTGCAAGGACGCG
>NZ_VUKF01000113.1 GCF_009193185.1 Georgenia thermotolerans
CGCTCGCCGGCGCGGGCGCGGACGTCGACGCCGCGGAGGCCGCCACCGTCGCCCCGGCGCCCGGGCCGGGGGACCCCGCGCGGGACCGGTGGCTCGCCGAGCTGACCGCCGGCCTCGACCACGCCGCCGCCGGCCGCTGGGCCGCCGCCACCGACGTCCTGCGGCCGCTGTTCGCCGCGGCCCGGATCGCCGACGGGGACGACGAGGACCTGCTGCCCAACCTCGCCGTCGCGGCCATGCACCTGGGCGACGACGAGGTCGGCGCCGACTACCACGGCCGGATGCTCGCGCGCGCCCGCGACTCCGGCGCGATGGTGCTGGTCCTGTACGCCCTGACCCGGCTGGCCGCCGGCGACGTCGTCACCGGGCAGTGGGCCACCGCCGAGGCCCGGGCCAGCGAGGCGCTGGCGCTGGGGGAGGAGACCGGGCAGCCGGTGCTGGCCGCCATGCCGCGCGCGACGCTGCTGCTGCTGGCCGCGCTGCGCGGCGACGACGCCGCCTACGACGCCCTCCTGCCGGCGGTGGAGCCGGCGCTGGCGGGGGAGCCGGTCGGCACGCTCGGCGGCATGCTGCGCGACGTCGTGCGCTGGGCGCGGGCGCTGCGCACCCCGGATCCGGCCGCCGCCCACCGCCACCTCGCCGCGATGAGCTACGGCCCGCTGGTGCGGTCCGCCGGGGTGGACCGGGTCGAGGCGGCGCTGCGGGCCGGCGAGACCGCCGCGGCGGAGGCATGGGCGGCGGGCCTGGCCGGGTTCGCCGGCGCCACCGGCCAGGCGTGGGCGGCCGCCGCCGCCGAGCACGCGCGGGCGCTGCTCGCCGAGGGGGCC
>NZ_VUKF01000114.1 GCF_009193185.1 Georgenia thermotolerans
CGGCGGCGACCTGCCCGCGCAGCCAGGCGGCCTCGACCGGGCCGCCCTCGAGCACCGCCCCGGCGACGGCGGAGCGCACCGCCGTCTCCGCGCGGGCCTCGCGCCAGCGCCGGCGCAGCCCCTCGTGCCAGCGCAGCGCGGCGCTCGCCTCCCGCGCCCGGGCGGCGGCCTCGGGCACGCCGTCGAGCCGGGCGAGGGCCTCGAGGGCGGCGGTGACGTCCGGCATGGCTGCCAGCGTAGGGCGGCGCCGCGGCCGGGCCCGCCCCCGGCTCACACGGGCGCGCCCGGCCGGCTCGCACGGGCCCGTCCCGGCCCGGCTCGCACGGGCACGTCCCGGGCCGCGGGATAAGGTTTTTCCTCCGGCCGGAGGGAGAGATGTGAGCACCGAGGAGCAGGCACCCCCTGCTGGCCCCGTCCCGCCGCGCTCGCGGCTGCGGGCGCACGTCGTCGCCGTCCTGGTCGGCCTGGTGCTCACCCCGTTCGGGCTGCTCACCCTGGCCTACGGCGCCCCGATCGTCGTCACGCCCGGCGCGGCCGGCCCCTCCCCCGCCGCCGGGTGGGGCTGGGTGGTGCTCGGCGTCGTCCTCCTCGCCCTCGTCGCCGCCGCGGCGGCGCTGGCCTCGAGCCTCGCCCTGGTCGTGGCCGGGCTGTGGGCCGCCGTGCCCGGCCTCGCCGGCGGCGCGGTCGCCACGGCGGTGCAGGGGTCCGGCAACCTCGCGCTGCAGTCCGCGCTCGCCCAGCCCGCCGCCACCGGGGCGCTGCTGGCGGTGGGGGCCGCGCTGCTCGGGGCGGCGCTCGCCGCGCACCTG
>NZ_VUKF01000115.1 GCF_009193185.1 Georgenia thermotolerans
GGGTCCGCCGGGCGGCAGATCAGCACCTTCGCGCCCAGCACGCCGCGGAAGGCGTGGGCGTCCTGGGTCAGCACCACACGGCGCCCCTTCCACTGCCCGACCGCGCCCTCGCCGTCCCAGACCAGCACCCGCGGCACCGCCCCGAGGGCGGCGATCAGCTGCCACCACCCGGCATACAGGTCCTCCGCGGCCCGCGAGGGCACCAGCACCGCCGAGGCCCAGCGCGAATACCCGGTGACCATGGTCAGCACCGGAAGCTGCTTGGTGGTGCGGGACTGCCCGTAGCCGACCGGGACCTCGATGTCGGGGAACCAGAAGTCGCACTGGGCGATCTCCCCGGCCTGGTACGTCGTCCGGCTCGCCGGGTCGGGTGGCTGATACGCCGGCCGAAGCTCGGCCACCCGCGCCGAGAGCACCCGGATCGAGCGGTCCCACCCGATCCGCTCGGCGATCACCGTCGCCGGCATGTCCGGAAACGCCCGCAACAGCTCCCGGATCCGCGGCTCGACCTCATCCACGATCGAACCCTTCGATGCCCGCCGGTATGCCGGCGGGCCCTCGGCCGCCAGCGCCCGCTTGACCGTGTTCTTCGAGACACCCATCGCCCGCGCGATCACCTTGATCGGCAACCCCTCGGCCCGATGCAACCGCCGGATCTCGGCCCAGTCCTCCACGCTCAACACCCGCTCTCCTCCCGACCCCCGTCGACTGGGGGCCAGGATCTCGGCAGGGGGTCAGTTTTCGTCTGCCGTCACGGGGTCAGTTTTCACGTGCCGACGACA
>NZ_VUKF01000116.1 GCF_009193185.1 Georgenia thermotolerans
GGGCTGCGCCGCGCGGCCCTGTCCCGCGCGGCCCTCGCCGGCGCCCGGCCGGCCTCGGCGGTGAACCTCCCGGCGGCCGCCGGACGCTGGTCGCTGGTCCGCCCCGAGCGCGCCGCGGCCGAGGAGGACGTCGATGCGCGCACCGCCCGGGTGACGGCCCTGACCGTCGCGCTGCTCGAGCGCCACGGCGTGCTCGTGCGCGGCGCGGCCGGGCTGGAGGACCTGCCCGGCGGCTTCGGCGCCGCCTACCAGGTGCTGCGCCGGCTCGAGGAGGCCGGGCAGGTGCGCCGCGGCTATCTCGTCGAGGGGCTGGGCGCCGCCCAGTTCGCCCTGCCCGAGGTGGTGGACCGCCTGCGCGGGGACGCCGCCGAGCTGACCGCGCGCCGCGAGCGCGCCGCGGCCGGGGACGCCGCCCCGCGGGTGGCCCTGCTGGCCGCCACGGACCCGGCCAACCCCTACGGCGCCGCGCTGGGCTGGCCGCCGACGACCGCCGGGGAGGGCCACCGCCCCGGGCGCAAGGCGGGGGCCGCCGTCGTCCTCGTCGACGGCGCCCTGGTGCTCTACGTGGAGAAGGGCGGCCGGACCCTGCTGTCCTTCGCCGACGACCCCGTGGCCCTCGACGCCGCGGCGGCGGCGCTGGGCCAGGTGGCCGCCACGGGCGCGCTCGGCGCCCTCACCCTGCAGCGCGTCGACGGCGGCGCCGCCCTTGAGGCGGCCGGGCCGCTGCGCCGGGCGCTGGACGCCGCCGGGTTCGGCCCGA
>NZ_VUKF01000011.1 GCF_009193185.1 Georgenia thermotolerans
AGCGGGCCACCGGAGGAGGCGGCGGCGAGCCACCGGGTGGTGGGCGCGCCGGCCGCGGCGCGCCCCTCGCGCAGGGCGCCGAGGACCGCCGTGACGGCGGCGTCCGGGGCCCGCTCGGTGCCCGCGCGCAGCGCCGCGAGCGCCTCGACCTGGTCGTCCGCGCCGGTGGCGAGGGCGAAGAGCTCCTCGCGCAACGAGGCCCAGCCGCGCCGGGTGGTGCGCCGCACGACGCCGACCGACTGCGGGCGCCGGGCGACCAGCCGCAGCCAGCCGCCCAGCTCGGCGACCCGCTCGGCGGGGAGCGGGCCCTCGTGCGGGCCCACGTCGGGGATGAGGAACAGCGGGGCGGAGCCCAGGCCGAGCCCGTCCATCCGGGCGAGCAGGTCGGCCCGCACCGGTGCCAGCACGCCGGCGGGCACCCGGTTGAGGACGACCGCGGTGGTGATCCCGCGGGACTCGGCCTCGGTCAGGGTGCGCCACGGGATGGCGTCGCCGTAGCGGGCCGCGGTGGTGACGAACACCCACAGGTCGGCCGTCTCGAGCAGCTGGACCCCGAGGGCGCGGTTGGGCGCGTGGACCGAGTCCAGGTCGGGGGCGTCGAGGAGGGCCAGCCCCTCCGGCACGCCGTCGTGCACGACCACCTCGGCGAGCTCGGCGAGCGGCTGGCCCTGCACGGCCGGGGCGTCGGCGGGGTGGACGGCGACGACGGGCCGGCGGGTGGTGGGGCGCAGCACGCCCGCCGCGCTCACCTCGGCGCCGACGACGGAGTTGAGCAGCGTGGACTTGCCCGCGCCGCTGGACCCGCCGAGCACGACGACGGCCGGGGCGGTGGGTTGCTGCAGGCGCGGCAGCAGCCGCGTGCCGAGCTGGGTGAGGACCTGCTCGCGCAGCGCGCGCAGGTCGGCCGCGCCGGGCAGGTCCAGCGGGAAGCGCGTGCGGGCGACCTCGGCCTCGAGGTCGGCCAGGACGTCGCTGCGCGGGGCCGGCGCCTCGGGCGGGTCCACCTCGGTGGTCACATCAGGCTGGGCGGTCACGACGCCCATTGTCGGATACGCCCGCGCCGGGGCCGGTCAACCGGGCCCGGCGCGGCCCGGACCGGGCGGGGATCGGGGCCTGGGTCACGCCCGCCGAGGCCTGAGGGGACCCTGGTGTTCGCTAATCTGAGGTGTCTGCCCTCGTAGCTCAATGGATAGAGCAACGGCCTTCTAATCCGTAGGTTGCAGGTTCGAGTCCTGCCGGGGGCGCTCGTGGCGCGCCCGCGCCATCCCGCCATCCCGTCAGACGACGTGGTGGCCGCCCCTGCCCGGCGCCCACTCGGCCCGGTAGTCCGGGTGCCCGTCCCAGACGGCCGCCAGCACCCGCACGGTCGGGCACGGGTACCCGTGCGTGGTGTCGGCCACGTTGCCGCACACCAGGCACCCGTCGAAGCCCCAGATGTCGTCGGCCCGCTGGTGCAGGCCCAGGACCGTCCGCACCGCGGCGCACTCGGCCCGCACCCGCGCCGGGTCGTGCCAGCCGCGCGGCCGCCGTGCGTCGTCGTCGCCGCCGTCCCGGCCGGCGGCCGCCTCCTCCTCGGCGAGCCGGGCCAGGAGGAACTCTGTGATGCCCACGCCCCCATGCTGCCCGGCTCGCGGGCAGCGCACCCGCGGGCGGGACGGCGCCGCGCGACTACCCTGGGCGGGTGAGCCGTAACAGTGCACCTCAGGACGCCATCGTCTGGATCGACTGCGAGATGACCGGGCTGGACCTCACGAGGGACGCCCTCATCGAGGTCGCGGTCGTCGTGACGGACTCCGAGCTGCGCCCGCTGGACGCCGGGATCGACGTGATCATCGCCCCGACGCCCGGGTCGGTCGAGAACATGGCCGACGTGGTGCGCACCATGCACACCAGCTCCGGCCTGCTCGAGGAGCTGCCCGACGGGCTCACGATGGAGGAGGCCCAGCGGCGCGTCGTCGACTACGTCAAGCGGTGGGTGCCCGAGCCGCGCAAGGCGCCGCTGGCCGGCAACTCGGTCGGCACGGACCGCACCTTCCTCGCCCGGGACATGCCCGAGCTCGTCGATCACCTGCACTACCGGATCATCGACGTCTCCTCCGTCAAGGAGCTCGCGCGCCGCTGGTACCCGCGGGCGTACTTCCAGTCCCCCGCCAAGAACGGCGGCCACCGGGCCCTGGCGGACATCCTCGAGTCGATCGACGAGCTGCGGTACTACCGCGCCGTCCTCTTCCCCGCCGGCGACGGGCCGGACACCGCCTCCGCGCGGGCCGCGGCGGCGGAGGTCACCGCCACGTCGTCGGCGCTGGCCATCGCCAGGCTCAGCCAGGCGCAGGACGACGCCGCCCGGGCCTGACCGCCGGGACGTGAGCCAGACCACCGCGCGACGGTTCGGGGGCCCGTCAAGCATCCGGTATGCTTGACGACTGCTGCGGCCGGACAGCCGCGGCGGTTCTTGGTGGGTATAGCTCAGCTGGTAGAGCGCCTGGTTGTGGTCCAGGAGGTCGCGGGTTCAAGCCCCGTTACTCACCCCGCACGCGAGGGGCGGGTCCGTCACGGACCCGCCCCTCGTCGCATCGTGCACCGGCCGGGCGTCGTCGCCCGGCGCGCCGGCCGCCGTCGCCCCCGGGGGACGACGGCGGCGTCCGTCACCAGAACGCGCGCACCGCGATGGCGTCGGCGAAGTTGTCCACGGCACCCGGGGTGGTGGACAGGTACAGCGAGGCGTCCACGAGGGAGACCTCCATGACGCTCATCGACCCGTTGGGCCCCTCGACGACGTCGATGCGGCAGAACGTCAGCTGCTCGTCGCGGCCCAGGCGGCTCTTGATGTAGGAGTGGATCGCGCCCCGGACCTCCTCGCCCAGGCGCCACTCGGCGTCGGTCGCCTGCCGGGCGCGGGCCCTCTCGTGCGGGACCTCCCCGGGCTGGTACGGGCCGTGGAGCATGGCCTCCTTCTCCACGGCGTGGGAGACGAGGCCGTTCATGTAGATCAGCGCCGTCTCGCCGCGCTTGTCCACCGACTCCAGGTAGCGCTGCACCATGACGCTGCGGCCCTGGGCGAGCAGCTCCGCCGCGTGGTTGATGGCCGACATGCGCGAGTAGCCGTCCACCGCGGTGTAGCGCCCGGCGTCCTGCGCGCCGGAGGAGATGGCGGGCTTGACCACGAAGTCGCCGCCGGCCGGGAACCGGGTGTGCAGCTGGTGCTTGCTGAGCTTCTGCTCCGGCTCGAGCCAGAGCGTGGGGATCATCGGCATGCCGCGGTGGGCCAGCTCGATCATGTAGTGCTTGTCGGTGTTCCACCGCAGCACGTCGGGGTGGTTGACGATCTTCGGCACCGACTCGGCCCACCGGAGGAACTCCTCGCGGTGGCTGGCGTAGTCGTGCACCGAGCGCAGGACGACGAGTCCGGCGGCGGACCAGTCGACGTCCGGGTCGTTCCAGACGGCGATGCGGGGTTCGATGCCGCGCGCGGCGAGGGCGTCGGGCAGAGCGGCGTCGTCCTCGTCGAGGTTCGGCAGCGCTGCACAGGTGGCGAGGGTCACGATGGGCTTGGACACCGGGCAAACGTATCGCGCGCCGTCGCCGCCCTGCCGCGAAGGAACGGCGCCACCCGGCCCCGTCCCGGCCCGGACCGGGCGGCGGCCGCACCCCGGCGGCCGCGGAGGGACCTGGTTCACAGCGGGAACCGTCCGTCTCATGGGCGGCGTGAGATGCCTCTCAGGGTGGTCACGGTCGGTCCAGATCCTGAGAAACTCGATGTCCGAAGTCGCTCGCGCCGACACACCGGACGACGCTTGACGTCAATGACGCCCGCTGGGGCGCCCCTCCCCCACACGCCGGACCGACCTGCGCGGGCCCGGACACGAACGAAGGACCACGGATGAAGAACCCCCTGCGCCGGGCCGCCGCCCTGGCGGCGTCGGCCGTCCTCGCCCTCACGCTGGCCGCCTGCGGTGGCGGCGCCAACGCCGACGCCGCGAAGGGCAGCGAGGACAACCCGGTCAAGATCGGCGTCGTCGGCTCCTCCGACCCCCAGTGGCCGGTCTTCAAGGACCTCGCCGAGAAGGAGGGGATCTACGTCGACATCCAGAACTTCTCGGACTACAACCAGCCCAACCCCGCCCTCGCGGACGGCGACCTGGACCTCAACCAGTTCCAGCACATCCTGTACCTGGCCCAGTACAACGAGGCCGACAACCAGGACCTCACCCCGATCGGGGCGACGGCCGTGTACCCGCTGGGCCTGTACTCCCAGAAGCACACGTCCGTCGAGGAGATCCCCCAGGGCGGGGAGATCGCCATCCCCAACGACGTGACCAACCAGGCCCGGGCGCTCTTCGTGCTGCAGGAGGCCGGGCTCATCACGCTCAAGGACGGCGCGGGCGTCGTGCCCCAGCCGGCCGACATCGACGCGGCGGCCTCCAAGGTCAAGGTCACCCCGGTGGACGCGAACCAGACAGTCGTCGCGCTGGACTCGGTGGACGCCTCCGTCGTCAACAACGACTTCCTCAAGGACGCCGGCCTGGACGCCAACGACGCGCTGTTCGCCGACAGCGCCGAGTCCGAGGGGGCGCGCCCGTACATCAACGTCTGGGTCTCGCGGGCCGAGGACGCCGACAACCCGACCTACACCAAGCTCGTCGAGCTCTTCCACGACCCGTCCGTGACCGAGGCGGTCAAGGACGCCTCGGGCGGCACGGCCTCCATCGCGGACCAGCCGGCCAGCGAGCTGCAGGACATCCTCACGGAGGTCCAGGGCAGCCTGAAGTGACCCCGGCGTCAGGGCCGACGGCGGGCGCGTCCCGCCGTCGGCCCTGACCCGTCGGCCGCCCCGACCACCACGACGACCAGGACTAACACCGCATGAGCGAGATCATCCGCCTCGAGGGCGTGCACAAGAGCTTCGGCGAGGGGCCGGGGGCCGTGCACGCCGTCGAGGACGTCACCCTGTCCATCGACCGGGGCGAGATCTTCGGGGTCATCGGCTACTCCGGCGCCGGCAAGTCGACGCTCGTGCGGCTGATCAACGGCCTGGAGACCGTCACCTCGGGACGGCTGGTGGTCGACGGCGCCGAGATCTCGGCCATGCGCGAGAAGCAGCTGCGGGAGGTGCGCCCCGAGATCGGGATGATCTTCCAGCAGTTCAACCTCTTCCCCTCCAAGACGGTCGCCGAGAACGTGGCCTACCCGTTGCGCGTGGCCGGCTGGGACAAGGCCCGGCGCGAGGCCCGGGTGGCCGAGCTGCTGTCCTTCGTGGGCCTGGCGGACAAGGCCCGCGCCCGCCCCACCCAGCTCTCGGGCGGGCAGAAGCAGCGCGTGGGCATCGCCCGGGCGCTGGCCAGCGAGCCGAAGATCCTCCTCGCCGACGAGGCCACGTCCGCCCTCGACCCCGAGACCACCCGCGACATCCTCGGGCTGCTGCGCCGCGTCAACGCCGAGCTGGGCATCACGATCGTCGTCATCACCCACGAGATGGACGTCGTCAAGTACCTGTGCCGCCGGGTGGCCGTCATGGAGCGCGGCCGCGTGGTCGAGCTGGGCGAGGTCTACGACGTCTTCTCCCGCCCCCGCCAGGACGTCACCCGCCGCTTCGTCGGCACCTCCCTGCGCGACCGCCCCAGCCCGGAGGTGCTGGCGCGGCTGGCCGCCACCCACCCCGGGACCCTGGTCACCGTGGGCATCCAGGAGGACACCGGCTCCTCCGCGCGGCTCATGCGCACCCTCGGCGAGCACGAGGTCGACGGCGCCATCGTCTACGGCGGCATCACCGAGATCGGCGAGCGGCCCTTCGGCTCCCTGACCCTGGCCCTGACCGGGGAGGACGAGGCCATCCGGCGGGCGCTGGCCGACCTGGGCGGGTACACGACCGTGCAGGAGTACCCCGAGCTCGAGGAGCTGAAGCGATGAAGTTCGACTGGGCGGAGAACTGGCCCCAGTTCGCCGAGGCCTTCGGGCAGACGATCTACATCGTCGCCATCGCCATGGGCGTCGGCGGCATCGTCGGGCTCGTGCTCGGCCTGGCGCTGTACACCACCCGCCGGGGCGGGCTGCTGCAGAACACGGCCGTGTTCACCGTGCTCAACGTGCTGGTGAACTTCATCCGGCCCATCCCCTTCGTCATCTTCCTCACCGCCGTCGGGCCGGTCACGATCGCCATCACCGGCTCGCGCATCGGCACCGAGGCGTTCATCGTGCCGGCGGCGATCATGGCCTCGTTCGCCACCTCCCGGATCGTCGAGCAGAACCTCGTCGCCCTCGACCGCGGCATGATCGAGGCCGCCCGCTCCATGGGCGCCTCGCCGCTGCGAATCATCTTCACCGTCGTCATCCCCGAGGCGCTCGCCCCGCTGATCCTCGGCTACACCTTCATCTTCGTCGCGGTGGTCGACATGTCCGCGCTGGCCGGCCTCGTCGGCGGCGGCGGCCTCGGTGACTTCGCGCTGACCCAGGGCTACCAGCGCTTCGACTGGGCAGTCACCTGGATCACCGTGCTGGTCATAGTCGCGCTCGTGCAGGTGGTGCAGTTCGTGGGCAACTCCCTGGCCCGGCGGGTGCTGCACCGCTGACGAGCGCCGTCCGACGCCCCTACCGGATACCACTATTCGGACGGCGCAAACTCACCTAAGGTCGCAAGGGCCGGCTCGACGAGGAGCCGGGGCCTCGCTCACCGCCGAGCCGGGGCCGAAACGGGCTCAGCGACGAGCCGCGGACGACAGGGAGAGCACGGTATGACCCTTCAGGCCGAGAGCAGCACCACGACCGAGACCTCCGGCACCACCTACGCGGCCCCCGGCACCGAGGGCGCCGTCATGAGCTACGAGAAGCGCTACGACAACTACATCGGCGGCGAGTGGGTGCCGCCGGTCAAGGGCCAGTACTTCGGCAACCCCAGCCCGGTCACCGGCGAGGTGTTCTGCGAGGTGGCCCGCGGCACCGCCGAGGACATCGAGCTCGCCCTGGACGCCGCGCACAAGGCCGCGCCGGCGTGGGGGAAGACCTCCGCCGCCGAGCGGGCGCGGGTCCTCAACCTCATCGCCGACCGGATCGAGGAGAACCGCGAGAAGCTCGCCGTCGCCGAGACCTGGGACAACGGCAAGCCGGTGCGCGAGACCCTCGCCGCCGACATCCCGCTCGCCGTCGACCACTTCCGCTACTTCGCCGGGGCGATCCGCGCCCAGGAGGGCTCGATCTCCCAGCTCGACGACGACACCGTCGCCTATCACTTCCACGAGCCGCTGGGCGTCGTCGGGCAGATCATTCCCTGGAACTTCCCCATCCTCATGGCCACGTGGAAGCTCGCGCCCGCGCTGGCCGCCGGCAACGCCGTCGTGCTCAAGCCCGCCGAGCAGACCCCGGCGTCGATCCTCTACCTCATGACCCTCATCGGGGACCTGCTGCCCGCCGGGGTGCTCAACGTGGTCAACGGCTTCGGCACCGAGGCCGGCCGGCCGCTGGCCTCCTCCCCGCGCATCCGCAAGATCGCCTTCACCGGCGAGACCACCACGGGCCGGCTGATCATGCAGTACGCCTCCCAGAACCTCATCCCGGTCACGCTCGAGCTGGGCGGGAAGTCCCCGAACATCTTCTTCGACGACGTCATGCGCGCCGACGACGGCTTCCGCGACAAGGCGCTCGAGGGCTTCACGATGTTCGCGTTCAACCAGGGCGAGGTGTGCACGTGCCCCTCGCGTGCCCTCATCCACGAGTCGATCTACGACGAGTTCATCGACCTGGCGATCGCGCGCACCCGGGCGGTCAAGCGGGGCAACCCGCTCAACACCGAGACGATGATCGGCGCCCAGGCGTCCTCGGACCAGTTCGAGAAGATCCGCAGCTACCTCGACATCGGCAAGCAGGAGGGCGCCGAGGTGCTCATCGGCGGCGAGGTCGACTCCGTCGAGGGCATCGCGGGCGGCTTCTACATCCAGCCCACGGTGTTCAAGGGCGAGAACTCCATGCGGATCTTCCAGGAGGAGATCTTCGGGCCGGTGCTGGCCGTGACGACGTTCAAGGACTACGACGACGCGATCCGCATCGCCAACGACACCCTGTACGGGCTGGGCGCCGGCGTGTGGTCGCGCGACATCGACGTCGCCTACCGGGCCGGCCGGGACATCCAGGCCGGGCGGGTGTGGACGAACACCTACCACCAGTACCCCGCGCACGCGGCCTTCGGCGGGTACAAGAACTCGGGGGTGGGCCGCGAGAACCACCTGATGATGCTCGAGCACTACCAGCAGACCAAGAACCTGCTGGTCTCCTACGCCGCCGGCGCGCAGGGGTTCTTCTAACCGGCTGCGGGTGCCGGGCGCCCGGGGCCTCGTCCACGCCCCGGGCGCCCGGCACCCGTCAGTCCCGGCCGGACACCTCGGCAGAGACCCGATCGGAGGGGACGACGATGTCCACGACGGAACACCCGGCCGCCGCCGGGATGCCGGCCCCCGCGGCCGACGCACCGCCCGAGCCGCGCGTGGTGGCCCTGCCGGCGGCGATGGAGCTGCTGCGCACGCTGCGCGAGCGGCACGGGCCGCTGATGATGCACCAGTCCGGGGGCTGCTGCGACGGCTCGTCGCCGATGTGCTACCCCCAGGGCGAGTTCCTCGTGGGCGACCGGGACGTGCTGCTCGGGGTGCTCGACCTGCGCCTGGAGGTCGGCGAGGTGCGCGCTGACGCACCCAGCGATGCGGACGGGGTGCCGGTGTGGATCTCCGGCCCGCAGTTCGACCTGTGGCAGCACACCCAGCTCGTCCTCGACGTCGTCCCCGGCCGCGGGGCGGGCTTCAGCCTCGAGAGCCCGGAGGGGGTGCGCTTCCTCACCCGCTCGCGCGTCTTCACCGCCGCCGAGGCCGCCGCGCTGTCGGCCGCCGGCGTCCTCACCGGCGCCGCCTGGGAGGACGGCGCCCGGCCCGCGGCACCCGGCCGGCCCCAGGTGGTGGCGACCGTGGCGGAGGCCTGCGCCTTCCCGCGCTGAGCGGGGCGGCCGCCGGCGGGCGGCCACGGGATCCGGGGTGGCGGGGTCGCGGCCCAGGTCAGCCGCGGGGCGCCGCTGTGCCGGATGTCACGCCCCGGCGCCGGGCCCCGGCTTTGAGGGCCCGCGACCCGTGCGCTAAAGTCATATCTCGCGCCGGGATGCCACGCGGCAAGGCGCCGAGCACCGCTAGCTCAATTGGCAGAGCAACTGACTCTTAATCAGTGGGTTCTGGGTTCGAGTCCCAGGCGGTGTACAGACGGTCCCCGTCCTGCTGTGCAGGGCGGGGATTTTTCGTGCGGCCGACGCCCGGGATCGTTCGTGCGGCCGACGCCCGGGATCGCGAGCCGGCCGCAATCACTTCAGCGCGACGGCGACGGCGGCCCACGTCTCCGCGTCGACCTCGCCGCGCGCCCGCGCCAGCACCGCTCCCCCACGATCGACGACCAGGGCGTGCACCTCCTCCGTCGACGGGATCTGCAGCCGCCGTCGGAACGCGGAGACGTCGGTGAAGACGGTGATCGTGCGGGCGAGAACCTCCGGGTCGCGGCTGGAGGCGACCATCCCGCCCTCGATGAAGCGGCGCGCCGGCTTCCACCCGATCGACAGCACCGCCAGCTCGACGACGGCGACGGGCATGGGTCTCGGCGCGCCGTGCGGGGTGGACGGCACGCCGCCCGCCACCGCCCGGGAGAGCCAGCCGTCGACCACCGGCTGCTGCCAGCGCTGGAAGGCCACTAGCACCAGGGTCCGCTCGGCCGGCAGCCCGGCCGGCAGGGCCACCGGCTCGCCGAGCAGCGAGCGCCCCTCGAGCGCGGGGAAAGACGGGATCCGTGCCGCAGCCTGCTGGGTGCTCATCGCGCCTCCGTCGGTGCTCGTCCCCACGGCGTCCTCGCCGTGCGCCAAGGGTGCCGCGTGCTGGGCGTCCGCGCCACGCACAACGCCGTCTGCCCTTGGGGGCCGCGCGCCCGGTGCGGCGGCCCGGGGCGCCGGCGGTGCGCGCCTCCCGCGCCGCGACGTACCGTAGCGGGGCGCTCCTCGGCACCGGCGTGGTGTGAGCCGCCGCAGGGAGGAGGCCTCGTGAATTCCGCGGAGATCGCCCTGCTCGTGCGCACCGCGGTCGGCCTGGCCGTGCTCGTGGCCCTGACCATCGGGCTGCAGCACTGGCGGCGGTTGCCGCTCGGGGTGCGTCCCCTCACGGCCGTGCTGCGCGCGACGCTGCAGCTCGGCGTCATCGCCCTGGTGCTGCGCGGCGTGTTCACCTTCCCCGCGCTCGTCGTCGCGTTCGTCGCCCTCATGCTCACGACGGCGTCCCTCACCTCCGGCGCCCGCCTGCACGAGCTGTGGGCCGGGCGCCGGGCGGCCCTGGCCGGGGTGCTCGCGGGCGGCCTCGCCGCCACCGGCCTCGTCCTGGCGCTGGGCCTGGTGCCCTTCGACGCGCGCAACATCGTCGCCGTCGGCGGGATCCTCATCGGCAACTCCATGTCCGCCGCCACCCTGTCGGGGCGCAACTTCCGGACCATGGCCCTGGCCCGCTCCGGCGAGGTGGAGGGCTGGCTCGCCCTTGGCGCCCCGCCGGGCACCGCCTTTGCCGACATCGCCCGCCGCGCCGTCCACGAGGCGCTGCTGCCCACCATCGACCAGACCCGCTCCACCGGCCTGGTGACCCTGCCCGGGGCGTTCGTCGGCGCGCTGTTCGGCGGCGCCAACCCGGTCGAGGCGGCCCGGTTCCAGCTCGTCGTGCTGGCGGGGATCATGCTGACCCAGACCATCACGGGGCTGACCGTTGTCCGGATCCTGTCTGCCGCGCCGGTCCTACCCGCGGCGACTGTCGCGCCCGCGGCCGTGCCCACGCCCCGTTCCCCGAGGGAGCCGCACCTAGGGCCCCACCGCATCCGCGCGCCGCACCGCCCGCACGCCCACGACGGCTGACGCCGCCGCCCGCGCACGCCCGGGATGCCACCCCGGCCACGATCGGAATGGCGGTCTGGTTCCCGCCTCCCCGCCGGGCATAACCGTCGAACTATGTCCGATGGTGCGAAGATGATGGCGACCCGCCCGACGACCTGGAGCCGAAGATGACCCGTCTGCAGCCGGCCACGCTAGCCCCCGACTTCACCCTGCCGGTCGCCGGCGGCGGCGAGGTCTCCCTCGCCGACCTCCTGGCCCGCGGCGACCGCGGCGTGATCGTCTACTTCTATCCCAAGGCCGCCACACCCGGCTGCACCACCGAGGCCTGCGACTTCCGGGACAACCTCGCCGCCCTGAGCGGCGCCGGCTACGCCGTCGTGGGCATCTCGGCCGACCCGCTCGAGGACCTCGAGGCCTTCGCCGCCGACCAGCACCTCACCTTCCCGCTCGCCTCCGACCGCGACCACGCCGTCGCCGAGGCGTACGGCACGTGGGGGCCGGTGACCTTCGGCGGGCGCACCTTCGACGCCGTCCACCGCTCCACTTTCGTGGTCAACCCGGACGGCACGCTGCGCAGCGCCCAGTACGACGTCGACCCCGTCGGCCACGTCGCCGCGCTGCGCCGCGACCTCGGGATCGACCAGCCCGCCCCCACCCAGTCCTAGAAACGGAGCCCCTCGTGCCGCGTCTCGAACCAGGCGACCTCGCCCCGGACTTCACCCTGCCCACCGCCGACGGCGGGGAGGTCTCCCTCGCCGACCTGCGCAAGTCCGCCGACCAGGGCGTCGTCGTGTACTTCTACCCCGCCGCCGCCACCCCCGGGTGCACCAAGGAGGCGTGCGACTTCCGCGACAGCCTCGCCTCCCTCCAGGGCGCCGGCTACGCCGTCGTCGGCGTCTCGCCCGACGGCGTGGAGAAGCTCGCGAAGTTCGCCGCCGACGAGGCCCTGACCTTCCCCCTGGCCTCGGACACCGAGCACCAGGTGCTGGAGGCCTACGGCGCCTGGGGCGAGAAGAAGAACTACGGGCGCACCTACACCGGGGTCATCCGCTCCACCGTCGTGGTGGGCGCGGACGGCGCGGTCACCCTGGCGCAGTACAACGTCAAGGCCACCGGGCACGTCGCCCGGCTGCGCAAGCTGCTCGGGGTGGACTGACCCGATCAGTCCGACGGCGGCGGCCGGGTCGGCGTGGTCGAGCTCCGGTCCGGGCCGCCCCTGGGCGGCCCGTCCGTGCCCTCGGCGTTGGGGGGCCCGTCGGTGCCTTCTGCCGGGCCGGCCGCCTCGGCCGAAGCCGTCCCACCCGTCGGGCCAGTCTCCTCCGCGGCCCCCGTCGCACCGGCCTGACCGGCGGCAGCCCCGGTCGACGCCTCCGCCATGGCGGGCTGCGCCGGCGGGTTGCTGAACACCTCGGCGATCACCAGGAGCAGCCCGGCGATGACGACGACGAGGAGGACGGCGCCCGGCGTCGGGCGGTCGAGGAGCAGGATGACCAGGGCGGCGAGGGCGACGACCACGACCCGGATGACGTGCCGGTACGTGGCGAGCGGTCCGCCCACGCGTTCGCCGGCGAGCCCGCCCGGCGTGCCGCGCAACCGGCGGATGCGGTCCGTGCCGGAGGCGAGCGCCCGGCGCAGGCCCACCGCCGCCGCCGAGGGGCCGGTCAGGTAGGCCAGGGCGGTGACGATCACCGCGACGACGAAGACGGTCCGTAGCCCCGTGCGCAGGAAGCGCACCAGCGTGTCGAACACCGCCGCGGCGGCCCCGCGCGGGAGCACGTCGGGGTTCACGGCCCCGAGGTAGACCGAGCGGACGAACATGATCGCCAGGGCGAGCACGATCATCGAGGCGGCCACGCCGAGCCCGACGCCGACCAGGGCTCGGCGGTGCCGCGGCGCGAGGAAGACGCCCGCCGCGAGCACGACGAGCGTGACGATCGGCAGCGCCGTCCCGAGGGTGCTCAGCACCGAGAAGGCCGTCTGCGCCGCCGCGACGTTCTGGGCGAGGGTGTCCGACTGGTAGATGACGAAGGACTTGTGAATCTCGGGAATCTGCCCGGCGATCGTGATGCCGCGGTCGACGAGGCGGGTCTTGACCAGGTCGATGAACGGGGCGAGGTCGACGCTGACGGTGCCGTTGCTCACCTGGACGGCCCCGCCCTGCTTGCCGGTGAGGAGGTTGACCAGCGCCTGGTGCGCGGCGCGGTTGGCCTCGACCCAGACCTGCGCGAACTGCGGGGAGGCGACGACGGTGTTGACCTGGGTGGTGAGGAACCCCTGGACCCCGCTGGTGATCGGCGCGGCGAGGCCCTCCACCTTCGCCTTGAGGGGCGCGGGCAGGTCGGTCTGGCCGGCGACGGCCGTCAGCGCCTGCGTGGTCACGCCCTGGACGTCGAGCGCGTCGAAGACCGCGGCGGTGATCTGGTCGGCCATCGCCTTCTGCAGCCCGGGGTTGTCGATGACCGGGGCAACCGTCTGGACGTAGGCGTCGGTGTCCGTCACCTGGGTGGCGAGCCACGTCGAGACCACGGACAGCGGCGCGAGGATGCAGCCCAGGATGACCACCAGCGTGGCACCGACGTTGCGGAGGCGGCCGGGATGCCGGCGCCGCGCCGGCGCGGCCACCCCGGCCGCCTGCTCGGTCCGGAGCGCGGCCACCTCGGCGCGCAGTCGCTCGAGCTCCCGACGCTCGTCTGCGCCGAGCTGGGACGTGGCGCTCATCGGCGTCGTCCTTCCTGGGCGTCAGCCGCCGGGCCGCACGCGTCCCTCAGGGGCCGAGGATCGCCCTCTTCTGGGTCTCGAACTCATAGTTGTTGAGCACACCCTGGTCCCTGAGGGCGGCGAGCTCCTTGAGCTGGGCGATCTTGGCGTCCATGTCGTCGCCGGGCGGGCTCACCGGCTGCTGCGCCTGCTCCGGCGCATACTGCTGCGGCGGCTGGGCGTACTGCTGCGGCGGAGGCGCGTACTGCTGCTGGGGCGCGTACTGCTGCTGTTCCTGCGCTGCCCAACGTCCCTCCTGCCGGCGCGAGACCCGGTTGGACACGGCGGTCGCCGTACCGGCCACCACGGCGGTCTTCGCGACCCCGCGAAGCAGTCCAGGCATGGTCCTTCCTCTCACTCAGGCCTGCGGCCCTCGGCCTCAGGCAGCCTTCTCAGCCTCGTCGAGCCTTGCGAGCACCGCCTGCACCGGGATCCTCCCGCTGGCCACGAGCTGGCCACCGGACCTCCGGACCGCCGAGGCGAACGGCCCTGCCCAGACGTTCTCGTACACGAGGATCCCCGCCGAGCTCCCGGGCTCGATGATCTTCCCGACCTCCTCGAGGTCGTCACCGCCGACCAGCCCGGAGGACGCCCCCTCGAACACCTTCAGGTCCAGCTGACCGTCCCGGTCCACATCGCTCAGGCTCATGCCGATCACCGAGCCGTCCAGCTCCTTGCGGACGAAGACGAAGTCGAAGATGCGGATGAGCCCGCGGTCGACCAGGTCGACCAGCAGCGGGAAGGCCTCCCCCGTCATGCGGTTGCCGGGAAACTCCACCACCAGGTAGTCGATGGGGCCCATCTGATCGAGCTGCTCGCGATCCTGCTGGAGCTCACGGTCCTCCCCCAGCTGCTCACGGTCGTCCATGATCGTCCCTCCTGCCTGCGTCCCGCCGGTGCCGGCGCCCCGCCCGTGTCGGTGCTACCGTCGCGCGGCGGAACGGCGCCCCGCGTCGTCTGGCGCGGATGAATGCGTTCACGCCGACGACCCGGGCACCGGCGCGTGCACCCGTCGCACCTCGACGACGTCGAGGCACAGCGCACGCAACCGCGCCAGCAGCCCGAACAGCTCCGCCTGGTCGGCAACCGCGCCGACGAGCACCGTCGCGGCCGGCGACGGCGTCACCGTGACGGCCCCCAGCTCTTCGACCGCCGAGTCGGGAACCGTGCCGCGCAGGCGGATCTCGTAGACGGTGGGAGCCGGAGGGTCATGGTCCATGCCATCGCCCCTCCCGTCAGGACGTTCCCCGCTCCGCGGGCCGGGCAGGTCGTCCCTCCCACCTTGGGACGACAGGAGCGGCGGCACGTCACCCGTGCGGGACGAGGGAGGCGGCCGCGCCGTGGCGGGGTCAGGGGGCTCCCACGTCCTCGACACGTGTCGCATAATGGAAAAGAACTGCAGTTCTCACACGGTTGCGTCCCCCTGCCGCTCACAGAGGTCGGCCGGTCCACGAGGGCCCGGTGCCACCGATCGGCCAGGAGGCCGCGGAGGTGCGCGGGATGAGTGCACGGGTCAACGCATCCTCCGCCCCCGGTCCCGGAGACGCGACCGGACGGCGCGGAGCCGCCGACCCGCGGCTCACCGTCCCGGCACTACCGCATGGCGCGGTGGACCGACCGCGCCTGCGCGGCCTGCTCGACGACGGCGTCGAGGTCCCCCTGACGCTCGTCAGCGCACCCGCCGGGACGGGGAAGACGGTCCTCGCCGCCTCCTGGGCGGCCCGAAGCGCGGGGCCGACGGCGTGGGTGACCGTCGACGGCGACGACCTCCGGGACGGCGCGCTGTGGCCCCTCGTCCTCCAGGCGCTGCACGGGCACGGCGTCGACCTGGCCGACGAGCCGCCGGGGACCGGCGACCCCGAGAGCACGCGCCCCTTCCTCACCTCCCTGGCCGCCGCCGTCGCCTCCCGCCCGGCGCCGGTCACCCTCGTCCTCGACTGCGAGACCACGCTCCCGCCGGACGCGGCGACCGGGCTCGAGCTCCTCCTCAGGCGCGCCGCCGGAGGGTTGCGGCTCCTGCTCCTGACCAGGGCGGACCCGATGCTCCCGCTCCACCGCTACCGGCTCGACCGCTCGGTGGTCGAGGTCCGGATGGCCGACCTCGCCTTCACGACCGGCGAGGCGCGGGTCCTGCTCGGCCGGGCCGGGGTCCACCTCTCCGCGGCGGCGATGGAGTCCGTCATGACCCGGACGCGAGGCTGGGCGGCCGGGCTGCGCTTCGCCGCCCTCGCCCTCTCCCGGAGCGACGACCAGGAAGCCGCCGCCCGGGCGCTGACGGGCGAACGCGGGACGGTGGCCGACTACCTGCTCGCGGAGGTGCTCGACGCCCAGCCGCCGCAGGTCCGAGCAACGCTGCTCAGCACGAGCATCGTGGACCTGCTCCGGCCCGGCCTGGTCGAGGCGCTCGCGGGACCACGTGCCCGGCGCGACCTCGACCGGCTGGCTCGGGACAACGTCTTCCTCGACGAGATCCCCGATCACCCGGGCACCTACCGCCTCCACCCGCTCTTCCGCGAGCTGCTGCGCGCCCAGCTGGCCTACGAGACCCCCGAACAGGTGGCAGCCCTCGACCGGGTCGCCGCCCGCTGGCTGGCCACCAACGACCTTCCCGTCGAGGCGGTCCGCCACGCGATGGCGGGCGGCGCCTGGGACGACGGCTGCAGGTACGCGGTCGAGAAGTTCGTCGTGATCCGGCTCCTGGCCGAGCGGCGGCCCGGCCAGCTGCGCGCGCTGCTCGCCGACCTTCCCGACGAGGCGGAGGGTCCGCACGTCTCCCTCGTGCGCGCGGCGCAGGCCGTCCTCGCCCGCGACGCGTCCGCCGCGGCATCCCACCTGGAGCGGGCCCGGGAGGCCTTCGCGGGTGTGCCGCTCCCGCCGGCGGCCCAGCTCTCCCTCGGCCTGCTGCAGGGGTTCGAGGCCCGTCTCGCCGGTGACGCGGGAGCCGCGCTCTCGGCGCTCCGGAGCGCCGAGGGCCTGATCGACCAGATTCCCGAGCGCCCCGAGCGGCGGGACGCCGTTGCCCTGCTCGCCTGGGGCAAGGGCGTGGCACAGCTGCTGGCCGGGCGGCTCGACGACGCGGTCGAGGCGTTCACCGCGTGCGTCGACCGCGCAGGACGTGGCGGGCCGGAGACGGCGTGGCCGGTCATCGACAGCCTGGGCCAGCTCGCCCTCGTCGCCGCCCTGCGCGGACAGCTGCAGCGCGCCACGGAGCTGGCCGACCGATCGCTGGCGCTGCGGCAGCGTGCGGCGATCCCGGCGCGGTACGGGCCCTGCGCGGCGGAGATCGCCCTGGCCTGGGCGCGCACGGAGGCGTACGACCTCCGGGCCGCGCGCCGCCACCTGGCGCGGGCGGCCGAGGCCGTCACGGCCGGCGACGATCCCCTGCCGTGGGCGATGTTCGCCGTCGTCACCGCCCGCGCGCGCCGCGCCCGGGGTGACATGGAGGGTGCCCGGCGGGTCCTCGAGGACGCCCTCACCGCGGCGCCCCTGCCCGAGTGGGTGCGCGACCGGATCCGCGTCGAGGTCGCCATCCTCGACATCGTCACCGGGGAGCCGGCGCAGGCCCTGCGCGTCGTGGCCGACGTGGCCGACGCGAGGCTCCCGGAGGCGGCGCTCGTGGCGAGCCGGGCCCAGCTGGCGACCGGGGCGGACGTGACCGACCTCGCCCCGCTGGACGAGGGGACCACCCTCGCGGCCCGGGTCGACCTCTGGCTCATCGAGGCGTCCCGCCGCCTCGGCCTGGGGGACGAACGAGCGGCCCATCGTGCGCTCGGACGCTCGCTCCGGCTCGCGGCGCCGGAGACGCTCAGGCGACCGTTCTACGAGGCTCCCGCCGACGTCCGCCGACTGCTGCGAGCGAGCGGCGATCTCGCCGGGCAGCACGGGTGGCTCAACCCCACCGCGACCGCGCCCCCGGACGGCAAGCGGTCCGCTACGACGCGACAGGGTCGCGACACCCGAGACGGGCCCGGTGCACGGGCTGCTAGCACGACGCCGACCCCTACCGTCGACGGCGGCGACGGTCCGATCGAGCCCCTCACCCCCAAGGAGCTCGAGGTGCTCGGGCACCTCGCCGAGCTGCTGACGACCGAGGAGATCGCCGGGGTCATGTTCGTCTCGGTGAACACCGTCCGCACCCATGTGCGCAATATCCTCCGCAAGCTGGCGGTGTCCCGGCGCAACGAGGCAGTGCGCCGGGCCCGGGCGCTGCACCTCATCGCTGCGTGACCTAGGGCCGCGTCACCGGGTGATCGATCCCGGGTGCGGCCGCATGATCGTCGTCCCGGGTCGTCACCGCGTGATCACCGTGAGGTGACCGGGTGATCACCGCGAGCCCCGGCCTCGCCCCTCCTGGGCGCTGCCGAACCTCCCGCAAGGTCTGCCCGGGCGTCAGTGCCTGCGACCCCGGTGCCGGTGACGCGTACGCTCTCGACCTCGACGCCAGGGACCGTGAGCGCCCTCAGGACGTCGACGAGGCTCCCCGCCTCCGCCTCTGCCACGACGACGAGGTGCCCGGGCACCGTGGTCGCGCGCTGGTGGAGGGCAGCGAGCACGGCCGGGCTCGGCGCGCCGCCGACGCGAATCTCGTAGGAGACCCGACCCGGGCCACGGACCTCGACGCGACCGCCGGCGTCGCCCACCTCACTGAGAACACCGACCCCGGTATGAACAGCCGCTGCCTTCGTCACGGACGGCGCGGCATCCGCCCCCGCCGCAGGTCCCAGCTCGAGCAGCTCGATGCCGAAGTCCGTGAGCCGCCGCAGGAGCTCGTGCAGGCCGGCCTGGTCCACCGGCGCGGTCGTCAGCATCGTCTGCGGCGGGATCCACACGACCGTCATGCCCGGGCCGCAGGCCGGCCGGACCGCGTCCGCCGCGCCGTTCAGGCGGATCTCGAACGTCTCCCGGTTCATGGCGCGTGCTTCCTGCTCGGGACCGGTCGCCAGCCCGTCTCGCGGCGCCGGCAGGGAGGCCGCGCCACCCGCAAGCAACCCGCTACCCAGGGTGCGCGCCCTGGGGGCACGACGGATCCCCCGTGCCGGGTGAGCCCGCCCACTGACGCCCGGCCGCTGTCGCACCCCTGCCGGTCTCACCCCCGAGGGGTGATGCTGCCCGCCCCGGCCGCTCCCGACGATGGGTCGTGCCGACGGGCCCGGCACGGGGCCGGGTCCCGGGCGACCGTCACGCGGCCGACCCGGCCACCCGAGGAAGGGACCGACCATGGGCGAGCAGACCACGTCGCAGTACCAGGCCCCCGCGCAGCCCCCCGCACCGTCCGAGCGGGCGACCGCCTGGGCGACCGGCCTGATCACCTTCGCCGGCGTCATGATGATCATGGTGGGTGCGTTCCACATCTTCGCGGGGCTGGTGGCCCTCTTCGAGCGCACGTTCTACCTGAGCACCCCGAACTACCTCATCACCGTGAACACCACGACGTGGGGGTGGATCCACATCGCCCTCGGCGTCATCGTGCTCCTCGCGGGCATCGCCCTGCTCACCGGGCAGGAGTGGGCGCGCGTCGTCGCCGTCGTGCTCGCCGTGCTCAGTGCGATCGCCAACTTCACGTTCATCCCGTACTACCCGATCTGGTCGCTGACGATCATCGCCCTGGACACCTTCGTCATCTGGGCGCTGGTCTCGCACGGCAACGAATACAAGGCCACGGACTGACCCCGCCCCGCCGGTCACCGACCCTCGCGTCGGGCCGGCACGCGCCCCGCGCTCGCCGGGCGGGCGGTCACCGACCATCCGCCACCGTCCCGATAGGCTGAGGGCCGAGCGCGAGTGGCGTAATTGGCAGCCGCGCCAGGTTTAGGTCCTGGTGCCTTCGGGCGTAGGGGTTCGAGTCCCCTCTCGCGCACCACCCTGGCGCGTCGGCTGCGCGCCGCCGACCTGGCGGATGCACCGGCTCCGCGCGTGGCGCGTCGTCACGTCGCGGGCTGCCCCATGAACCCGTCCAGCGTGAGATCCAGCCCGTAGGCGAGCTCGCCGGCGTCGTCGAGCTTGGCGGGCAGCGGCCCCACCTCCGCGAGGTTCCGCAGGAGCTTGCCCACCGTCTCCGCCGACGGCGCCCCGGGCTCGGGCGGACCGCCCGCCTGCGCCCTTCGGCGCGTCGATCTCGGCGTGGACGACTGGGCTCCCCCGTCCAGCAGCGCTGCCCGGTCGGGGAAGGACGAGCAGAGGCGTCATCGTCGACACCCCTGGCTCCGCGGCGAGGCTACGCATGCTCAGCCCCTCGACCCCCTCGGCGGCGATGAGCGCGAGCGCCCACCCCGTGCGCCACGTCACAGCGCTCGTCCCGGTGGTGGAGACGCCTCTACTCCTCACGGCCGAGACGCCGCGGAGAAGATCCGCCTCGCCGCTGAGCCGCCCAACCCCGGACCGCCCCTAGTTTTACGACCGGCGCCCGTCCCTCCTGTCGGGCGCCCCCCTCGTCCTTCCTGCACCACCCCCTGCGAACAAGGAAGCCCTCCATGACCGAGACCATGCTCACCGAGGCGCCGGCGACGTCGCGCGACGTCGCCGCCCGAGTCCTCCACGCCCGCAAGGAGTACGGCACCGGCGACTCCAGCGTCGTCGCGCTCGACGACGTCAGCGTCACCTTCGACGCCGGCGCCTTCACCGCCATCATGGGCCCCTCCGGCTCGGGCAAGTCCACCCTCATGCACTGCCTCGCCGGCCTCGACACCCTCAGCTCCGGCCAGGCCTTCATCGGCGGCACCGACCTCGCCACGCTCTCCGACGCCGAGCGCACCGTGCTGCGCCGGGACCGGCTCGGCTTCGTCTTCCAGGCCTTCAACCTGCTGCCGACCCTGACCGCCGCGGAGAACATCTCCCTCCCGGCCGACCTGGCCGGCCGCAAGCTCGACCGGGCCTGGATGGACACCGTGGTCTCCACGCTCAAGCTCGGCGACCGGCTGGGCCACCGCCCCTCCCAGCTGTCCGGCGGCCAGCAACAGCGCGTCGCCGTCGCCCGCGCCCTCGTCTCCCGGCCCGAGGTGGTCTTCGGTGACGAGCCGACCGGCGCCCTGGACTCCAAGACCGGCACCGAGCTGCTCAGGTTCCTGCGCACCGCCGTCGACGAGCTGCGCCAGACGGTTGTCATGGTCACCCACGACCCGGTCGCCGCCTCCTACGCCGACCGGGTGATCTTCCTGGTCGACGGCGCCGTCGTCGAAGAGCTCGCCGCCCCCACCCGCGACGACGTGCTCGAGACCATGAAGCGGCTGGGTGACTGACGATGTTCAAGGTCTCCCTGCGCAGCCTCCTCGCGCACAAGCTGCGCCTGCTCCTCACCGTCCTGAGCGTCACCGTCGGCGTCGCCTTCGTCTCGGGCACGTTCGTGCTCTCGGACACGATGAGCAAGGCGTTCGACGAGCTCTACGCCGGCCTGACCAAGGGCACCGACGTCGCGGTGCGCACCAAGGCCGCCTACACCGACATCACCACCCAGGGCCAGCTCCGCCCGCTCGACGACGACCTGATCGAGACCGTCGCCGACGTGCCCGGCGTGGCCGCGGTCGAGGGCAGCCTCACCGGCTTCGCCCTCGTCCTCGACAAGGACGGCGAGCCGATCCAGCCCGGCGGCGCGCCCACCCTCGGCGCCAACGCCCCGGCGAACCCGCTGCTCATGGGCAGCTTCTCCTACCGCTCCGGCGAGGCACCGACCGCCGCGGACGAGGTCGCGATCGACGCCGCGACGGCCGAGAAGGCCGGCCTCGCCGTCGGCGACGAGGTCACCGTCATCCTCGAGGGCGGCCCGAAGGCCTTCACCCTCGTGGGCATCACGGGCTTCGGCGAGACCGACAGCCTGGCCGGGGCCACCATGGCCTCCTTCGAGATGGCCACCGCCCAGGAGCTGCTCGGCAAGACCGGCAAGGTCGACCAGATCAACATCGCCGCCGCCGACGGCATCGATGCCGACGACCTGCGGGCCGACGTCGCCGCCGTCCTGCCGGCCGGCACCGAGGCGCTGACCGGCGAGAAGCTCGCCGAGGAGGGCTCCGCCGCCGTCCGCGAGGGCCTGGGCGTGTTCACCAACATCCTGCTCGCCTTCGCCGGGGTCTCCCTCCTCGTCGGCTCCTTCGTCATCTGGAACACCTTCAACGTCATCGTCGCCCAACGCCGCCGCGAGGTCGCCCTGCTGCGGGCCGTCGGTGCCAAGCGCAGCCAGGTGCTCGGCGGGCTGATCGTCGAGGCCGGCGTCATCGGACTCGTCTCCTCCGGCCTGGGCCTGGCGGCCGGCGTCGGTCTCGCCGTCGGCATCCGCGAGATGCTCGCCTTCGTCGGCATCGAGGTGCCGACCACCTCCGCGGCCGTCGAGCCGCGCACCATCGTCGCGTCGCTGCTGGTCGGCGTCGTCGTCACGGTGATCGCCGCGGTGGTCCCGTCCTTGTCCGCCACCCGCGTCGCCCCGGTGGAGGCGCTGCGCGAGGCCCTGCCCACGGCCAGCAGCATCGGCACCGTCCGACGCGTCGTCGGCGTCGTGCTGCTGCTCGCCGGGCTCGGCGGGCTCGTCGCCGCCGCGGCCGTGCGCGACCAGCCGATCCTCACCGCCGTCGCGGCCCTGGCCGCGTTCGCCGGCCTGGTGGCGTCGGGCCCGCTGCTCGCCCGCGGCATGGCCGCGCTGGCCGGCCGTGGCCGGCAGGGCGGCGGCTGGCGGCTCGCCGCCCGCAACATCGCCCGTGCGCCGCAGCGGGCGGCCGCGACCGCGCTGGCCCTGACCATCGGCCTGACCGTGGTCTCCGCCGTCGCCGTGACCGCTGAGTCGGCCAAGGACTCCATCGAGGGCATGGTGGGGGGCGGCATGCGCTCGGACCTCCTCCTCAAGCCGCTCGGCCAGGGCAGCGGGATCAGCCCCGAGGTCGCCCTGGTGCTGCGCGAGCACGACGCCGTCGACACCGTGGTGGAGCTGCGCTTCTCCGGCGCCCGGGTGCAGGACGCGAACACCTTCGTGGCCGGCACGGACATCGAGGGCATCGAGGAGGTGGCCGACCTCGGCATCACCGCCGGCACGCTGGCCGACTTCCGCCCGGGCACCATGCTCCTGGGCACCGACCAGGCCAAGGCCTTCGGCCTGAAGCCGGGCGACAGCATCACGGTCACCTTCCCCGAGACCGGTCCGGTGGACCTGGACGTGGCGGCCACCTTCGACGGCGACGACCTCGTCGGCTCCGCCTACCTCGTCGCCATGGAGGACTACGCCGCGAACGTCACCTCCCGGCTCGACTCGGCCATCCTCCTCACCACGACCGGCGAGGGGACCGGCAAGGACACGGTGAGCGACGCGCTCGCCGCCTACCCGAACGTCAACGTCCAGGACGCCGACGACCTCACCGCCGACGCGCGGGCGCAGGTCGACCAGATGCTCGGGATCGTCACCGCGCTGCTCCTGCTCGCGGTCATCGTCGCGGTGCTCGGCATCGTCAACACGCTCATCCTCTCCGTGGTCGAGCGGACCCGGGAGCTGGGCCTCATGCGGGCGGTGGGTGCGACCAAGCGTCAGGTGCGTGCGGTGGTGCGCCGCGAGTCCGTGCTCATGGCCCTGCTCGGCGCCGTGACCGGCGTCGTCCTTGGCACCGCCGCCGGCGTCGCCCTGGCGCGGTCACTGAGCGACTCGGGGATCACCTCGCTCAGCGTCCCGGTCCCCACCCTGGCGATCTACCTCGTCGTGGCGGCCATCGTGGGCGTGCTCGCCGCGGTGGGTCCGGCCCGCCGGGCCAGCCGGGTGGACGTGCTGCGCGCGATCACGGTCGAGTAAGCACCTCGCACGACCACGACGGCGGTGCCCGCTCAGGCGGGTGCCGCCGTCGTCGTCTGCCCCGCGGCCGGCGCGCGGTGGCGATGACGGGCCGGCGGTGGCGCCGGCGTCGTCGCGCGGGGACGACGACGGACCCGGGCCCGCGAGGCGACGTCGCGCGGGGCGCCCCGGCGCGATAGAAACAGAGGGTGAGCGAAATCGCGAGCGGCGACCTCGGCCCCTGGCTGTCGCCCGACGACCTGGCCATGGTGCGCCGCAAGGTGCCCATCCTCTACATCGACGCCCTGCCCGTGCGGGTGGACTCCCACGGCGACCTCGAGGAGGTCGGGCTGCTGCTGCGGGCCACCGCCGCGGGCACCATCTCCCGCGCGCTGGTCTCCGGGCGGGTGCTCTTCCACGAGACGATCCGCGAGGCGCTGGCGCGCCACCTGGAGAAGGACCTCGGGCCGATGGCGCTGCCGCGGCTGCCCGTCTCGCCGGTGCCCTACGCCGTCGGGGAGTACTTCCCCACCCCCGGCAGCCCGTTCTACGATCCGCGCCAGCACGCCGTCTCGCTCGCCTACGTCGTCCCGGTCGTCGGGGACTGCCGGCCCAGCCACGACACCCTCGAGCTGACCTGGCTGACCCCCGCCGAGGCGCTGACCCCCGAGGTCATCGGGGACCTGAGCGAAGGACACGCGAGCCTGCTGCGGCAGGCCCTGGCTCACCTGGGGAGGTTGCGCTGATGGAGACCGATCCGGAGCCCGTGGCCGACAGCGCCACCAACCCGTGGCGGTGGTTCGGCATCGACGTGCTGTGCGTGCTCGTCTTCGCGCTCGTCGGCATGCTCTCGCACGGCTCGCCGCTGTCCGGCTACCCCGGCACGGCATGGCCCTTCATCGTCGGGCTCGTCGTGGCGTGGATCATCCCCGGCACCCGCGACGTCCCGACCATCCTGTGGCCCACCGGGGTGGTGGTCTGGGCCGTGACCACGGTGGTGGGCCTCGCGCTGCGGTGGGCCACCGGCGGCGGGGTGTCCGGCGCCTTCCCGCTGGTCACCGCCGTCGTGCTGGCGATCCTCCTCATCGGGTGGCGGGTCGTGCCCGAGGTGGTCCAGCGCCGCCGGGAGCGGCAGGGCCGTTACCTCTGACCGGCGCGCCCGGGCCCGCAGGCCTGACGGCTCTGCGGGCCCGGGCGAGGGTCACTCGCCCATCGTCATGACGATGCGGCCGTCGATGCGCCCCTCCTCCATCTCGGTGAAGATGTCGTTGATCTCCGCCAGCGGGCGGGTGGTGAACGTCGGGGTCACCTTGCCGCGGGCGAAGAAGTCCAGCGCCTCCTCCATGTCCTTGCGGGTGCCGACGATCGAGCCGCGCACGGTCAGCCCGAACAGCACCGTGGTGAAGATGTCCAGCGGGAACTGCTCCGGGGGCAGGCCCACCAGCGACACCGTGCCGCCGCGCCGCAGCGCGGCCACGGCCTGCGGGAAGGCGTGGGCGTTGACGGCCGTGACGAGGGCGCCGTGCACGCCGCCGGTCTGGGCGGTGAGCGCCGCGGCGGGGTCCTCGACGGTGCGGGCGTTGACGGTGACCTCCGCGCCGTGCCGGCGGGCGAGGTCGAGCTTGGCGTCGTCGACGTCGATCGCCGCGACCCGCAGGCCCATGGCGACGGCGTACTGGACGGCGATGTGGCCCAGGCCGCCGATGCCGGAGACGAGCACCCACTGGCCGGGGCGGGTGTCGGTCATCTTCAGACCCTTGTACACCGTGACCCCGGCGCACAGGATCGGGGCGACAGCGGCGAGGTCGACGCCGTCGGGGATGATCGGGCAGTAGCGCGAGTCGACGAGCATGTACTGGCCGAAGGAGCCGTCCACCGAGTAGCCGCTGTTCTGCTGGCGGGGGCACAGGGTCTCCCAGCCGGTCTCGCAGTACTCGCACTCCCCGCAGGCGCTGGCGAGCCAGGCGTTGCCGACCCGCTCGCCCACGCGCACCCGGGTGACGGCCTCGCCGACGGCGACCACCGTGCCGGCGCCCTCGTGGCCGGGGATGAACGGCGGGGCCGGCTTGACCGGCCAGTCGCCGTGGGCGGCGTGGAGGTCGGTGTGGCACACGCCCGTGTACTCGACCTTGACCAGCGCCTCGAACGGGCCAGGCGTGGGCACCTCGACGGTGTCCACGCTCAGTGGCGCGCCGAGCTCGCGGACGACGGCGGCCCGCATCCGCTCCGGGGCCGCGGGGGTGGTGGGCGTGGTGGGGAGGGTCTGCGTCATGGGGGTTCACCTCTGATCGCGGGGCCTCGCGCAGAGGCCCGATGGTCCGCGCCGGTGCGGCGCTGGAACCAGTCAACGCGCCCCCCGCGGCCGGCGAGAGGGACCGGAGTCCCGGCCGCGCGGTGACCCCGCCTGCCCCGCCTACCCCAGGGCCGCGACGATGTGCGGCGCCAGCGCTCGGAACGCCTTGCCCCGGTGGCTGATGGCGTTCTTCTCCTCGGCGCTGAGCTCGGCGGCGGAGCGCGTCTCCCCCGCCGGCTGCAGGATCGGGTCGTAGCCGAAGCCGCCCGAGCCGCGCGGCGCGGTGAGCAGCACCCCGGGCATGTGCCCCTCCTCGACGACCTCGAGGCCCGCCGGCGTCACCAGCGCCGCCGCGCAGGCGAAGTGGGCGCCGCGGTGCGGGGCGGGCACGTCGGCGAGCTGGGCGAGGAGCAGCTCGAGGTTGGCCCGGTCGTCGCCGTGCCGGCCGGACCACCGGGCGGAGAAGACCCCCGGCGCCCCGCCGAGGACGTCCACGCACAGCCCGGAGTCGTCGGCGACCGCGGGCAGCCCGCTCGCGGCAGCCAGCGCCCGGGCCTTGATCAGGGCGTTCTCGGCGAACGTCACCCCGTCCTCGACCGGCTCGGCGGCGCCGAGGTCCTTGGCCCCGACGACGGACTCGGGGTCGAGCCCGGGCAGCTGCGGGGCGAGGATGTCGCGCAGCTCGCGCACCTTGTGGAGGTTGTGGGTGGCCAGTACCAGCCGGGTGCCGGGGGGCGCCGGGGTCACGCGCGACGCTCCAGCGCCCGGGCGAGGGCGTCGGCCTGCAGCTGGCGCAGCTGGGCGGTGCCGACGACGGCGAGGTCGAGCAGGGCGTCGAGCTCGCCGCGGTTGAACGGCGCCCCCTCCGCTGTGCCCTGCACCTCGACGAAGTCCCCCGAGCCGGTGACGACGACGTTCATGTCCGTCTCGGCCCGCACGTCCTCCTCGTAGGGCAGGTCCAGCACCGGCCGGCCGTCGATGATGCCGACGGACACGGCGGCGACCGAGTCGGTGAGCACGGGCTTGGAGGCCTTCGGGGTGATGAGGCCCTTGGCGGTGCCCCACGCGACGGCGTCGGCGAGGGCGACGTAGGCCCCGGTGATCGCGGCGGTGCGGGTGCCGCCGTCGGCCTGGAGCACGTCGCAGTCGAGGACGATGGTGTTCTCCCCCAGGGCGGAGACGTCGATGATGGCGCGCAGCGAGCGGCCGATCAGGCGCGAGATCTCGTGGGTGCGCCCGCCGACGCGGCCCTTGACCGACTCGCGCTGGCTGCGGGTGGAGGTGGCGCGCGGCAGCATCGCGTACTCGGCCGTCACCCAGCCCTCGCCCGAGCCCTGCCGCCAGCGCGGCACCCCCTCGGTGAAGGAGGCCGCGCACAGCACGCGCGTGCGACCGAACTCCACGAGCACGCTGCCCTCGGCGGCGTCCAGCCACCCCCGGGTGATGCGGACCTCGCGCAACTCGTCGGGCCGGCGTCCGTCGGCGCGCAGCGTGGTGGCGGTCGGTGGGGTCTGAGAGCTCATGCCACCGAGGCTACCCGGCGCCTCCGACACCCTCGCCGCCTTGTTCGTTAGGCACCCTTTCTATTAGGGTGCCTAACTATGCCCCCGTCCGACCCCGACGACCTGCTGCGCCTCGCGGACCAGTTCCGCGCCGTGCTGCGCGACGCCGTCTTCCTCATGCGCTCGCTCGACCTCGACAGCGGCGTGAGCTCCTCGCACCTCTCGCTGCTCAACGCCCTCGCCGCCGGTCCGCTGCGGGTCAACGCCGTGGCGCGCCGCCTCGGCGTCAAGGTGCCCAGCGCGACCGAGCAGATCATCCGGCTCGAGAAGGCGGGCCTGGTCCAGCGCTCCCCCGACCCCTCGGACGCCCGCGCGGTGCTGGTGCACCTGACGTCCGCCGGGGACGAGGTGCGGGAGCGGGAGAACCGCCGGCGCAGCGAGGCGGTGGCCGCCGAGCTCGGCCGGCTCCCGGCGGCCGACCGGGACGCCATCGCGGCGGGGCTGCGGGCGCTCGAGCGGTTCGACGTCTCGCTGGGGCAGAGCCTGCGCGAGGGGCCGGGACGGGAGCGGACGGCTGAGGCAGGAAGGACCGCGCGGTGAAGGACGGCATGGTGGGCACGCTGGACACGGACGTCGACGGGCGGCAGCTGGGGCCCGACGTCGGGACGGCGACCGGGGCGGCGCCCGCGGCCGGGGCGGCCGTCACCATCGGCGAGCAGGAGAAGGCCTCGCTGCGCAAGCAGCCCAAGGCGGTGTGGGCGACGGCGCTGGCCGCGGCCTTCGCGTTCATGGGCATCGGCCTGGTCGACCCGATCCTGCCGGCGATCGCGGCGAACCTCGACGCCAGCCCGAGCCAGGTGTCCCTGCTGTTCACCAGCTACTTCACCGTGAACGCGTTCGCGATGCTCCTGACCGGGTTCGTCTCGACGCGCATCGGGGGCAAGCGGACGCTGCTGGTGGGCCTGGCGGTCATCGTCGTCTTCGCCACCCTGGCCGGCACGGCGGGCAGCGTCGACGCGCTCGTCGGTTTCCGGGCCGGCTGGGGGCTGGGCAACGCCCTGTTCGTGGCCACCGCGCTCGCCGTCATCGTCGGCGTGGCCAGCGGCGGGGCCTCGACGGCGATCATCCTCTACGAGGCCGCGATGGGAGTGGGCATGGCGCTCGGCCCGCTGCTGGGCGCCCTGCTGGGCGGGTGGCAGTGGCGCGCGCCCTTCTTCGGCACCGCCACCCTCATGGCCGCGGCCTTCCTGGCCCTGGTCACGCTGCTGCCGCGCACGCCCGCGCCGGCGGTGCGGACCCGGCTGCGCGACCCGCTGCTGGCGCTGGGCCACAAGGGGCTGCGCACCGCCGCCGGCAGCGCGATCTTCTACAACTACGGGTTCTTCACGATCCTCGCCTTCACCCCGTTCGTGCTGGGCATGGACGCCTACGGCATCGGCGCGGTGTTCGTGGGCTGGGGCGTCATGGTGGCCATCTTCTCGGTGATCGTCGCCCCGCGGGTGCAGGCCCGCTTCGGCACGGTGCGCACCCTCTCCACGGTGCTCGTGCTGCTGGCGCTGGTCATGGCGGGCTACGCGGCGGCGGCCGGCCGGTCGGCGCCCGTCGTCGTCGCCCTCACCGTCGCCTCCGGGGCGCTGCTCGGGGTCAACAACACGCTGTACACCGAGCTGGCGATGTCGGTCTCGGACGCCCCGCGCCCCGTGGCCTCCGCGGGCTACAACTTCGTCCGCTGGCTCGGCGGCGCGGTCGCGCCCTTCGCCGCCACCCGCATCGGTGAGGTGTTCGGCGCGTCGGTCACCTACCTGGTCACCGCGGCGCTCGTGCTGGTCGGCGCGGCGATCGTGCTCGGCGGGCGTCGCTACCTCAGCGCGCACGCACCCGCGCCGCTGAGCTAGCGGCCGATCCCCCGGCCGCCGGGCCGCACCACCTCCGGGTGGCGCCGGCGGCAACGACGACGGCGCCCCCTCCCCGGCGGGAGAGGGCGCCGTCGTCACCGCTGTCGCGTCATGCGCGAGATGACGTCTCGCGACCGAGATGACGCCTCGCGACCGAGATGACGCCTCGCGACCAAGATGACGCCTCGCGACCGAGATGACGTCTCGCCGGGTGGGGCGGGGCGGGTCAGCCGGTGTTCTGCAGGCCGGCGGCGACGCCCTTGAGGGTGAGCAGCAGCAGCCGCTGCTGGTCCTCCACCTCGGTCTCGCTGAGCTCGCAGGAGGAGTCGCGCAGCACCCGCAGCGCGCGCAGCTGCAGCAGCGAGAGCGCGTCGACGTAGGGGTTGCGCAGCTGGACGGCGCGGCCGAGCACCCGGTGCCCCTCGAGCAGGCGGGTGTGGTCGGTGATGGCCAGCACCCACTTGGTGGTCAGGTCGAGCTCGGCGAGGACCTGCTCGGCCAGGTCCGGCCGGTCGCCCAGCTCGAGGTAGCGGCGGGCGATGCGCGGGTCGGTCTTGGCCAGCGACATCTCGACGTTGTCGATCATCGTGCCGAAGAGCGGCCACTCGGCGTAGGCGGTGCGCAGCAGGTCGAGGTCGTCTACCTCCTCCAGCGCCGAGCCGAGGCCGTACCAGCCGGTGAGGTTGATGCGCGCCTGGGTCCAGGCGAAGTTCCACGGGATGGCCCGCAGGTCCTCCAGCGACTCCACGCTCAGCCCGCGCCGGGACGGGCGCGAGCCGATGGCGAGCAGCCCGATCTCCTCCTGCGGGGTGACCTCGGCGAACCACGGGGCGAAGCCGTCGGCGTGGATGAGCGAGAAGAACCGCTCGCGGGAGGTGGCGTCGAGGTGCTCGGCCAGCCCGGCGTAGCGGCGGGCCGCCTCGGCGTTGCGCCGCTCGATCGAGGGCGCCGAGGCCATGAGCGTCGCGGCCGCCACCTGCTCGATGTGCCGGACGGCGATGTCGGGGTTGCCGTAGCGGGCGTTGATGACCTCGCCCTGCTCGGTGACCTTGAACCGCAGGTCCACCGAGTGCGGCGGCTGGGCGAGGATCGCCCGGTTGGCCGGGCCGCCGCCGCGGCCCAGCGCCCCGCCGCGGCCGTGGAACTGGGTCAGGCGGATGTCGTTGGCCTCGGCCCACTCCGCGATGCGCTGCTGCGCCTCGTACAGGGCCAGGGTGGCCGAGACCGGGCCGACGTCCTTGGCGGAGTCGGAGTAGCCGAGCATGACCTCGACCTGCCGGCCGGTCTGCTCCAGCCGCCGCTGCACCCACGGAAGGGAGAGCATCTCGTCGAGGATGCGCGGGGCGTTCTGGAGGTCCTCGAAGGTCTCGAACAGCGGGATGACGTCGAGCACCGGCGCCTGGCCGGGGCCGAGCGCCCGCTCGGCGAGGGTGTACACGTCGGCGAGGTGCTGCGCGGACTTGGTGAAGGAGACGATGTAGCGCCGGCACGCCTCGACGCCGTGGCGGGCCTGGACGGCGGCGATCGCCCGGAAGGTGTCGAGGACCTCTTCGGGCGGGACCGCCGGGGCGCTCACCGAGGACGGGTCGTCCAGCCACGCCAGGGTCTGGGCGTGCACCTTGGAGTGCTGGCGCACCTCCAGCTGGGACAGGTGGAAGCCGAAGGTCTCCACCCGCCAGATGAGCTCCTGGAGGTTGCCGTAGGCGGCCCGGCTGGCGCCGGCGGCCACCAGGGAGTCCTGGACGACGCCGAGCTCGGCGCGCAGGTCGTCCGCGCCGGCGTAGGCGAGGTCGGCGTCGCGACGGCGGGTGGCGGCGATGCGCTCGGCGACGACGAGGAGCACCTGGCGGTGACTCTCCCCCGGCGAGTGCGCGGCGGCCTGCGCGGCGAGCTCCGGGGAGAGCTGGCGCTGGCGGTTCCACAGGGCGGTGAGGTCGGCGCTGGGCGGGGTGAACCGGTCGTCCAGGGTCAGCTCGAGCGCCACCTCGCGGGCCACGCGCTCGAGCCCGCTGAGGATCCGCTCCGAGGCCTGCGCGGCCGCCTGCCGGGTGATGGCGGCGGTGACGTTGGGGTTGCCGTCCCGGTCCCCGCCGATCCAGGTGCCCAGGCGCACGAACGCCGGGGCCAGGGGCGCCCGCCGGCCGCGGTCCTCCCCCAGCAGCCAGTCGTCCAGGCGGCGGTAGACCCGCGCGAAGACGTCGAAGAGCGAGGTGTCGAACACGGCCAGGGAGGTGCGCACCTCGTCCAGCGGGGAGGGGTTGGACGGGCGCAGCTGGGCGGTGCGCCAGAGGTTGTCGATCTCGGCGAGCAGCTGGCGGCGGTTCTCCTCCAGGGCGCCCGGGCCCCACCGCGGGTCGTCGCGCTCGGACATCAGCTCGGTGACGCGCCGGATGCTGCTCGCCACGGCGTTGCGCCGCGCCTCGGTCGGGTGGGCGGTCAGGACCGGGTGGAAGCGCATGCGCGCCAGGCGGCGCCGGGCCTCCTCCTCGCCGACCTCGGCGGCGAGGTGGGTCAGCGCGGCGGCGACGGAGTCCGAGGGGCGCTGCTCGGTCAGGGGCACCTCGCCCTCGCGGGCGCGCAGCGTCCGCACCCGGTGCAGCTCCTCGGCGAGGTTGGTCAGGTGGAAGTAGCACGTAAACGCGCGGGCGACCTCCTCGGCCCGCTCGGTGGTGAAGGACTCCACGAGCTCCTCGGCGGCCGCGAGGTGCTCGCCGCCAGGCTCCTCGAGGGCCGTGATGGCCAGCGCGCGCAGCCGCTCGACGTCCTCGTACAGGCCCGGGCGGCCGTACTCGCGCAGCACCTCGCCGAGCAGCCCGCCGAGCAGGCGCACGTCCCGGCGCATCGCCTCGGGGATCTCGTGCCGGGCGGCCCCACGGGCGCTCTCGGCGGCCGGGGCGGCGGGCGCGGGTGCGGACGTGGGGTCAACCTCGCTCATGCCGCCAGGCTACCCACGCCCGGCGCGCGGCGAACCGGCGGGCCGACGGGTGGACCGGGCGCGCGGCCCGGCCCGGGCGCGTGGCTTGCGCGGGGACGAGGAGCGTGGCGGCCAGGGCGGACCTGCCCGGCGGCGGGCGGGACGGGCCGCGACTTTCCCGGGTTTCTACCGGGACGGGACGAGGATCCCCCGGCCCACGAGGCGGCCCTGGTCGAGGTCGTGCATGGCGTCGGCGAAGGCGTCGAGCTCGTAGGTCTGGGTGTGAAGTGTGATGCGCCCCTCAGCGGTGAGCGTCATGAGCTCGACGAGGTCGTCGTAGGTGCCCACGAGGTTCCCGACGACGTTGATCTCCCGGGAGATGATGTCGATGGTGTTCAGCCGCACGGTGCCGCCGTAGCCGATGACGAAGTAGTCGCCGCGGTTGCGCAGCAGCTGGGGGCCGAGCAGCTCGGTGCCGTGCTCGCCGACGAAGTCGAGGACGACGTGCGCCCCGCCGTCGGTGACCTCGCGCACCGCGTCCGCGACCTGGGCGTCGTCGCGGGCGAGGACGGTCTCGTGGGCCCCGAGCGAGCGGGCCAGCGCCAGCGCCTCCTCGGAGCGGTCGACCACGGTGATGTGGGCGGTGGTCAGCGCCGCGAGGGACTGGATGCCGATGTGGCCGAGGCCGCCGGCGCCGATGCTCACCACGTGGGTGCCCGGCCGCAGCCGCGGCGCGGCCTTGCGCACGGCGTGGTAGGCGGTCAGGCCGGCGTCGGCGAGGGCGGCGACGTCGCGCGGCTGCAGCGCGGGGTCGAGCTTCACGACGGCGCGGGCGTTGGTGAGCATGTACTGCGCCATGCCGCCGTCGACGTTGAGGCCGGGGAACGTGGCGTTCTCGCAGTGGGAGTCCTGCCCGATCCGGCAGGCGTGGCACAGCCCGCACGTCACCAGCGGGTGCATGATCACCGTGTCGCCCACCGCCACGTTGGAGACGGCCGAGCCCACCGCCCGCACCCAGCCGGCGTTCTCGTGGCCGAGGGTGTAGGGCAGGCGGGGATGCTGGATCGGCTCCCACTGCCCCTCGACGATGTGCAGGTCGGTGCGGCACAGCCCCGCCGCGCCGACCTCGACGAGCACGTCCCAGGGGCCGCGCACCTCCGGCTCGGGCACCTCGTCCAGAGTGGGCATCTGCTGGTACTCGTGCAGCCTCACAGCCTTCACGGCGCTTCTCCCTCGACCTCGTCGTCGACGTGCTGGTGGGCCAAACCCAGCAGAATCCACCACGGAGGTCAAGGAGCCCGCCCGGGCGGCGTCCGGACGGCGCGGCCGCTACGGGGCGTGCCCGCCGGTCAGTGCTTCACCGAGCGGGGTGCGGACGTGAACGACCCGCGGGCCCTCCCGCCGGGAGTCGACCAGGCCCGCCGCGCGCAGGAGGGCCAGGTGGTGCGAGGCCGTGGAGACCGCCAGTCCCTCGGCCGCGGCGACCTCACTGGTCGACAGCGGTCCGCGCAGGGCGAGCAGCACGCCGGCGCGTCCTGTCCCGAGCAGGGCCTTGAGCGCGCCGGCGATGTCGACGGCGGGCTCGGCCCACCGCTCGGAGACGCCGAGGGCGGGGTAGAACAGCGTCGGCTGGGCGGGCGGCTCGGTCACGACCGAGCACCGAGGCGCCATGACCGAGGGCGCCAGGACCAGCCCGCTGCCGGCACAGTCCAGCACCTCCTCGTGCAGGCGGAGCCGCACGCGGACGGCGTGCGGCGCCCAGCTCACCCCCTCGTGCAGGCTGTCCACCATCTCGCCGACGCCGTAGATCGTCGTGCGGCGCGACCGCGCCCCGATGTCGGCGCGAAGGATCCGCTCGAGCCGGGGCCAGTACGGACCGAGCAGGGCGTCCCAGCACCGCTTCCAGGCGTCGGCGACGACCGACCGCGCCCGTCCGGGGTCGTCGGCCATCGCGCGCAGCACCCGCTGCTCGGCGCCCGTGGTGCGTTCGACGCGCTTGAGCAGGTCCACCCGCATGGGCCCGGGGTCGGCCTCGCGCAGCCGCGCGAGCTCCTCGTCCGGGCCGAGGTCCCATTCCGGTGTCGAGGTGAGGAAGTCAGGCATGTACCCGTCGGGGCCGACCAGCAGGCCCAGGAGCTCGAACGCGGCCGCGGGCACCTGTCCGCGCGTGCGGCGCAGCCATCCCCACTGGAGCGGGTGGTAGTGCGGCTGCGCGAGCACCCTCACCGCGTGCGCGAGCTCGTGCCCGGGAGAGACGCCGAAACGGATCGCCGAGAGGTCGTCCGGCGCAAGCCGGAACTCGACGACTTTTCGATCCATGTCGAAACCCTAGTGGGGTGGCTGCGGCCTCTACGAGGCTGAGCGGGCGTCGGCGGGCGAACCGGCCGACGCGGTCAGATCGGCACCGCCCGATCCACCCCATGACTCAGGAGAACCGCTGATGTCCTTCCAGGCCTACCTCGACAACGTCGAGACGAAGACCGGGCTGACCCCGCGCCAGCTGATCGACCTCGCCCACGAGCAGGGCTTCGGTCCCGGGAGCAAGGCCACGCCCGTCGCCTCCTGGCTCAAGGAGACCTACGGGCTCGGCCACGGCCACGCGATGGCCCTCGTCCACGTCATCACCAAGGGCGCCCGGATCAGCACCAAGCACGTCGGGTCGACGGGCTCGCACCGCGACGCCGGCGACCGCCTCTGGCTCGACGGCAAGGACAGCCGGCCGACGGACTGGTGACCCCGTCGAGCGCGACCGCGGACGGGCCGCCGCCCGCGACGGCCTACAGGGTCCAGGTGGCGCCCGGCGCGGCGAGGTCGACCGGCCCGGCGTAGACCTCGTGCGCCTCGGCGCGCACGACCTCCGGGTCGGTCCACGGCTGCAGGTGGGTGAGCACCAGGCGGCGCACGCCGGCCGCCGCGGCGACCTCCCCGGCGCGCCGGCCGGTGAGGTGGATGCCGCGCACGGTGTCGCGGCCCTCCTGGAACGCGGCCTCGCTGAGCAGCAGGTCGGCGTCCCGGGCGAGGTCGACGAGGCCGTCGCACGAGTCGGTGTCGCCGGTGTAGGCGAGGCTCACCTCGCCCGCGCCGCGGTCGCTCGGGCCCGTCACCCGGATGCCGTACGCGGGCACCGGGTGGCGCACGGGGAAGACCTGCAGGCGCATCGGCCCGACCTGGACCACCCGGCCCGGGGCGTGCTCGAGGAAGCGGAACTGGCCGGCGTAGTCCTCCTCGGCGGGGTCCCCGCCCACCCCGCGCACCCGCTCGAGCGCGCCGGCGGGGGCGTGCACGGGCAGCGGGTCGAGCGCGCCGTCGGGGTGCCAGCGGCGGTAGACCTGCATGCCGATGATGTCGACCATGTGGTCGGCGTGCAGGTGCGACAGCGCCAGGACGTCGACGGCGGCGGGGTCGACGTGGTTCATCAGGGCGCCCATGGCGCCGGGGCCGAGGTCGAGCACGACGGACCAGGTGCGGGTGCGGCCCTCGGCGTCCGGGCCGTCGGCCTGCACGAGGTAGCACGACGCCGCGGAGGCGGGCCCGGACATCGAGCCCGAGCAGCCGACGACCGTGAGCCTCACCGCGCGCCCTCCAGCTGGTCGGCCGGCTGGACGGCGGCGACCTCGGGGCCGAGAAAGCGGCGCGCCAGGCGGGCGAAGGAGCCGGGGTCCCCGGTGGCGAGGAAGCGGTGCTCGGGCGGGCCGGCGTCGGGGTCGCGGGAGAGGTCGTGGGCGACGAGAGTGCGGTAGACGTCCTTGGCGGTCTCCTCGGCGGAGGAGACCAGGGTGACGTCCTCGCCCATGACGTAGCTGATGACGCCGGTGAGCAGCGGGTAGTGGGTGCAGCCGAGGACGAGGGTGTCCACACCGGCGTCGCGCACCGGGGCGAGGTACTCCTCGGCGGCGCGCAGCACCTCGGGGCCGGAGGTGACCCCCCGCTCGACGAACTCGACGAACTTCGGCGCCGCGGCCATGGTCAGCTCCAGCTGCGGGGCGGCGGCGAAGGCGTCGCGGTAGGCGCCCGAGTCGATGGTGGCGCGGGTGCCGATGACGCCGACCTTGTTGGTGCGGGTCGCGGCGACGGCGCGGCGCACGGCCGGCCGGATGACCTCGACCACCGGCACGCCGGCGTCGATGGCGTAGCGCTCGCGGGCGTCGGCCAGCACGGCGGCGGAGGCGGAGTTGCACGCGATGACGAGCATCTTCACGCCGGAGAGGACCAGGCGGTCCATGACGTCCAGGGCGAGGGCGCGCACCTGGGCGATCGGCTTGGGGCCGTAGGGGGTGTTGGCCGTGTCGCCGATGTAGAGGATCGACTCACCGGGCAGCTGGTCGATCACCGCGCGGGCGACCGTCAGGCCGCCCACCCCGGAGTCGAATATTCCGATAGGTGAATCGTCCACAGCGTTGGAGCCTAGTGCGCGGGCCGACGCCGCCGCATCGAGTCCAGGAGTGACTCCTGCCACCATGTCAAGGCGGCGTACATGGTCGCCAGCGCGTCGGTGACCTCGTCGTCCTCGGTGCGCTCGCGCCGGCGCATCCGCCCGGGCCGGCGGGCGCGGGCGTAGACCTCCTCGGCGTCGTCCTCGTCCTCGATGCCGAGGCGGGAGGCGAGCACGAGCCGCACGTCGGTCAGGGCCGCGAGCCAGGCGCCCTCCTGCCCGGTGCGCACGACGACGGCGTCCTGCGGGCCGGTCGGCACGCACAGCTCGCGCCACACCGTCTCCAGCCGGGAGACCTTCCCGGCGCGCAGCGCGTCCTCGGTCAGCGACCGCAGCTCGGCGGACAGGGCGGGGTCGTCGTGGCTCATCGGCGGCAGCAGCCGGGCCAGGGCGGGGTCCTTCGGGGCGTCGGGGGCGGCGTCGCCGGCGGGGTCGAAGTCGAGCGCGGCGAGCACGGCGTCGTCGCCGGTCAGGCGGCTGCCCTGGGCGTAGAGCACCTCGGGCAGCGGCGAGCCGGGCCGGGCCGGGGCGCCCGAGCCCGCCTCCGTCAGCCGGGTGCCGAGCAGCTCGGCGGTGTCGGCGACCAGCCGGGCGACGACGGTGCGCTCGGCGGGCTCGAGGCGGGCGGCGTGGCCGCCGGGGACCGGGACGAAGGCGTGCACCTACCGCCCCTCCTGCTCGAGGGTGGCCCACAGGCCGTAGGAGTGCATCGCCTGCACGTCCACCTCCATCTGCTCGCGGGCGCCGTGGGAGACCACCGCCCGGCCCTGGGTGTGCACCTGCATCATCAGCCGGGTGGCGGTGGGCTCGTCGTAGCCGAAGTAGGTCTGGAAGACGAACGTCACGTAGCTCATGAGGTTGACCGGGTCGTCCCAGACGATGGTGCGCCAGGCCCGGTCGGGCACCGCCGCCGGGGACGACGACGTCGCCTCCTGCTCGGCCGGGGCGGAGACGGTGCCGGGTCGGGGCAGCACGGCGGGGGCGGGACTCACGCCCTCCACTGTAGGGAGTCGGCTCGGCGGGGCGTACCACCGCGGCCGCCTCTGCGCGCGGCCCACCGGCGCCACTACCGTGGGCCCATGCCACCAGCCAGCACCGCGTTGCTCACCGACATGTACGAGCTGACCATGATCGAGGGCGCCCTGCGCTCGGGCACCGCCCAGCGGCGCAGCGTCTTCGAGGTGTTCAGCCGCCGCCTGCCCGGCGGGCGCCGCTACGGCGTGGTCGCCGGTACCACCCGCGTGCTCGACGCGGTCGAGGCGTTCCGGTTCGGGCCCGCCGAGATCGACTACCTCGCCGGGGCGGGCATCGTCGGCGACGAGACGCTGGACTTCCTGCGCGAGTACCGCTTCCGCGGCTCGATCCTGGGCTACGGCGAGGGCGAGTGCTACTTCCCGGGCTCCCCCATCCTCACCGTCCAGGGCACCTTTGCCGACGCCGTCGTCCTCGAGACCGTCATCCTGTCCATCCTCAACCACGACAGCGCCGTGGCCGCCTCGGCCTCCCGGATGACGACGGCCGCCCACGGCCGGCCCTGCCTGGAGATGGGCGCGCGCCGCACCCACGAGTGGGCGGCGGTGGGCGCCGCCCGGGCCGCCGTCGTCGGCGGGTTCGTCGGCACGTCCGTGCTCGAGGGCGGGCGCTCCTACGGCATCCGGGCCATCGGCACCGCGGCCCACTCCTTCACCCTCGTGCACGACGACGAGGAGGCGGCCTTCGCCGCGCAGGTCGCCACGATGGGGCCGGGCACCACGCTGCTGGTGGACACCTACGACGTGCCGCGGGGCGTCGCGCGGGCGGTCGCGGCGGCGCGCGCGGCCGGCGGGGAGCTCGGCGCGGTGCGCCTGGACTCCGGCGACCTCGTGGCGCAGGCGTTCACCGTGCGCCAGCAGCTCGACGCGCTCGGCGCGACGAGCACCAAGATCACCGTCACCTCCGACCTCGACGAGTACGCCATCGCCGCCCTGGGCGCCGCCCCGGTCGACTCCTACGGGGTGGGCACCAAGCTCGTCACCGGCTCGGGCCACCCCACCGCCGAGCTCGTCTACAAGCTCGTCGCCCGCGAGGACGCCACCGGCCGGATGGAGGAGGTCGCCAAGGCCTCGGCGTCCAAGGCCTCGGTCGGTGGTCTCAAGGTCGCCGGGCGGATGCGCGACGGCGCGGGCCGGGCCGTGGAGGAGCTCGTCGTCGCCTGCGGCAGCGTCGAGCAGGGGCTGGCCGAGCTCGACCGGGTCGGCGCCCGGCCGCTGCAGGTCGAGCTGGTGCGCGACGGGGAGATCGTCGAGGAGCACCGCGGGCCGGGCGCCCTGGCTGCGGCGCAGCGGCGCCACCTGGCCTCGCGCGCGGAGCTGCCCTACGACGCCTGGCGGCTCAGCGAGGGCGAGCCGGGCATCCCCACCCGGATGATCGACGTCGAGAAGGCGGACGAGCCGGAGTTCATGGTCTGACGCCGACCGCAACGACGACGGCGCGGCCTCCCCGTGGGAGGCCGCGCCGTCGTCGTCTGGCGGTGGGGGTTACACCCGTGACTTGCCCCGGTTGAGCAGGGACATGATCAGCGAGATCACCACGAGGGCGATGCCGATCCAGATCAGCACCTTCGCGGCGGAGATCGCGACGCCGAGCACGAGCATGACGACGCCGACGATGATGAGGATGAGCCAGAGGGACATGTGGTCCTCCTTCGCTGAGCAGACCGGCACGGTGCCGGCCAGGACGTGTTTCGCCTGCTCAGAGAGTGGCAGTGGTCGGGCCAGTCCGCATCCGGAAGGGGCTTGACCGTCCCGCGCGGTCCGTGCTAGGCGCGCCGGCCGGTCAGTTCCGGCCGACGAACCACTTGCGCAGCAGGGAGATGCGCGCCTCGATCTCCTCCGTGCGCGCCAGCGCCACCTCCGGGCCGCCGCACCGGCTGCGCAGCTCGGTGTGCACCACGCCGTGGGGCTTGCCCGAGCGCCGCGACCAGGCCGAGACCAGGGTGTTGAGCTCCTTGCGGGCCGCGGCACGGCGGCGGTGGTCGTCCACCCCGGCGTTCTGGTGCCGGGCGGCCTGGGCCTTGGCCTGCCGCTTCTGCGCCTTGACCTGCTCGGCCTGGCGGGCCCGCAGCAGGGCGGTGACCTGTTCGGGGTCGAGCAGCCCGGGCAGGCCCAGGTACTCCTGCTCCTCCACCGAGCCGACCTCCGCGCCGGTGCCGAACTCGCCGCCGTCGAAGAGGACCTTGTCGAAGGTCGCCTGGGCCTCGAGCGCCTCGAACCCGGGCAGAGTGAGCTCGCCGGAGGCCTTCTCCTCCCGGTTGGCCGCGGCCACCAGGGCGTCCTCCGGGGTGAAGAAGGTGCCCTTCTCCTCGGCGGTCTGCACCCGGTCGAGGGCGTGGTCGCGCTCCACCTCGAGCTCGTTGGCGAGCCCGAGCAGGTGGGCGACGGAGGGCAGGAACACCGACGCCGTCTCGCCCCGGCGCCGGGCGCGCACGAAGCGGCCCACGGCCTGGGCGAAGAACAGCGGCGTGGCCGTCGCGGTGGCGTAGACGCCGACGGCCAGGCGCGGGACGTCGACGCCCTCGGACACCATGCGCACCGCCACCATCCACCGCTGCTGGCCGGCGGCGAAGTCCTCGATGCGCTGGTTGGCGCCCTCGTCGTCGGACAGGACGACGACGGCGGGCTCGCCGGTGATGGAGTGCAGGGTCTTGGCGTAGGAGCGCGCGGAGTTCTGGTCGGTGGCGATGACCAGGCCGCCGGCGTCGGGCACCGAGCGGCGCACCTCGCTCAGGCGCTGGTCGGCGGCGGAGAGGACGGCGGGGATCCACTCGCCCTTGGGGTCCAGCGCGGTGCGCCAGGCCTGGTTCATCATGTCCTTGGTCAGCGGCTCGCCCAGCTGGGCGGCGACCTCGTCGCCGGCCCGGGTGCGCCAGCGCATCTGGCCGGAGTAGCTGAGGAAGATGACCGGGCGCACGACGCCGTCGCGCAGGGCGTCGCCGTAGCCGTAGGAGTAGTCGGCCTTGGAGCGGCGGATGCCGTCGCCGTCGCGCTCGTACTGCACGAACGGGATGGCGGCGGTGTCGGAGCGGAACGGGGTGCCGGTCAGCGCCAGCCGGCGCCGGGCCGGCTCGAACGCCTCACGGACGGCGTCGCCCCAGCTCAGGGCGTCGCCGCCGTGGTGGATCTCGTCGAGGATGACGAGCGTGGGCTCGGCCGTGGTGCGGTTGTGGTGCAGGGCGGGGTTGGCGGCCACCTGGGCGTAGGTGAGCGCCACGCCGTCGAAGCTCGCGCCGTGGCGGCCCTGGGCGTTCTTGAAGTTCGGGTCGATCTGGATGCCGACCCGGGCGGCGGCGTCGGCCCACTGGGTCTTGAGGTGCTCGGTGGGGCACACCACCGTCACGCGCCGCACGACCCCGCGGGCGAGCAGCTCGGTGGCGATGCGCAGGGCGAAGGTCGTCTTGCCGGCGCCGGGGGTGGCGACGGCGAGGAAGTCGCGGGGCTGCTGCTCCAGGTAGAGCTGGAGCGCCTCGGCCTGCCAGGCACGCAGGCGCGACGCCGTCCCCCAGGCCGCGCGCGCCGGGAAGGCGGGCGAGAGCTGCTCGGCCGCGGCCGTGGAGACGACCGTGGGGCCGGTGGGGGGCGTCGACGTCCTGCGCTGGTGCGGGGCGGTCACTCCCCGCTTCCCGAGGAGGCGCCGTCACGGCCGCGGCCGCGACCGAAGGGCCAGCCTCGGCCCTTGCCGCCTTCGTCCCCGGGCGGGTTCATGCCCTCGTAGATGGCCTTGCAGGTGGGGCAGACCGGGTACTTCTTGGGGTCGCGCCCGGGCGTCCAGACCTTCCCGCACAGGGCGACGACGGGCTGGCCCGTCACGGCCGACGCGGTGATCTTGTCCTTGCGCACGTAGTGGGCGTAGCGCTCCTCGTCCCCCGGGGAGACCTGCTCGCGCAGCTCCTCACGCTCGAGCACACCGGTCCCGGCGGCCGGCTGCGTGGAGGGCGAGGCGGGCGGCTGGGGGCCGGTGGGCTGGTCGGGGGTCGTCGAACTCATGGGAGCCAGTCTAAGCACGCCCACCCGGCTGAGGTCCGTGTGCGCGGGGGCGTGTGGCGCGCCCCTCGCCGGCGCCGGCCGGGCTCCTCCGTCGGCGGGCCGCCGGGCCGGGGCGCCGCCGTCAGAGGCCCTGCCAGGCGGGCTTGCCGGCGAACGCGTCGCGGTAGTACTCGGCGAGCTGCAGGCCGGAGGCGGCGGCGTCGTCGAGCAGGACGGTGGCGTGCGGGTGGTGCTGCATGATCGTCGCCGGCCAGCGGGCGCTGACGGTGCCCTCGACGAGCTGGTGCACGGCCTCGGCCTTGGCCCGGCCGGTGGCCACGAGGACGAGGTGGCGGGCCGACATGATCGTCGCCAGGCCCTGGGTGAGGCAGTGGCGGGGCACTAGCCCGACGTCGCCGCCGAAGAAGCGGGCGTTGTCCGCGCGGGTCTGGGCGGTGAGGGTCTTCAGGCGGGTGCGCGAGGCGAGCGAGGAGCCCGGCTCGTTGAAGGCGATGTGCCCGTCGGTGCCGATGCCGAGCAGCTGCAGGTCCACCCCGCCGGCGTCGGCGATGGCGGCCTCGTAGGCGGCGCAGGCGGCCGGCAGGTCCTCGGCGTTGCCGTCCGGGCCCTGGACGGCGTCGGGCGGGATGTCCACCCGGGAGGCGAACTCCCGGTCGATGACGTTGCGGTAGCGCTCGGGATGGTCGGCGGGCAGTCCCACGTACTCGTCGAGCATGAACGCCCGGGCCCGCGCGAAGGAGACGCGGCCGGCGGCGCAGCGGCGGGCCAGCTCGTCGTAGACCGCCAGGGGGCTGGAGCCGGTGGCCAGGCCGAGCACGGCGTCCGGCTTGGCGGCCAGCAGCCGCTCGATCGCGTCGGCCACCAGCACGGCGATGGCCTCGGCGCTGGGCTGGATGACGACCTCCACGCGGGGTCTCCTCCTTGGCGAGCGCTCAGGACCGCCGCGGGCGGCGGGTCCGGGATGTGGGTGCGGGTGCGGGTGCGGCCGGCGTACGAGCCGGGGATCCGGCGTCCGGGCCGGGATGTGAGGACGGGCAGGGCCCGCGGCCCTGCCCGTCCTCGGCGCATCAGCGCGACGTCACTTGGCGACGGCCTTCTTCAGGGCCGAGCCGGCGGAGATCTTGACGCCGTAGCCCGCGGGGATCTGGATCTCCTCGCCGGTACGGGGGTTGCGGCCGGTGCGGGCGGCGCGCTCGACACGCTCGACGCTCAGCAGGCCGGTCACCTTGACGGGCTCCCCCTTGCTCAGGGAGTCGACCAGGACCTCCTGCAGCGCCGACAGGGCGGCGTCGGCCTGGGACTTGGTGAGCGAGGAGCGCTCGGCGACGGCGGCGACGAGCTCGGTGCGGTTGACGGACATGGAAAACCTCTCATCGTTCGGTTCGGGCGCTGCGTTTCGGCGCCGCTGCGCCCAGACATTACGCACCGCCCGCCGAAGTTGTCGCTTTCACGCGCCGATTTTCCGCGTGTCCACGCGGTTTGCGGGCCGACACGGCCCCGCCGGGGCGCCGCGGGCACCACTTCGGCAGCACCTGCCGACGAACCGGCGTGGCGGCCCGCCCGGCGCGGCGGGGCGGGCGGGGCGCGGCAGGATGGTGCCGATCACGGGTACGAAAGGCGCGGCGTGGGCCGCGCGAGAGGAGACGACATGGAGCAGCGCACGCTCGGCCGCACCGGCCGGCAGGTGTCGGTGGTGGGCCTCGGCACCTGGCAGCTCGGGGCCGACTGGGGCGAGGTGGACGAGGGCACCGCGCGCGGCGTGCTGGCCGCGGCGGCGGAGGCCGGGGTGACCTTCTTCGACACCGCGGACGTCTACGGCGACGGGCGCAGCGAGCAGATCATCGGCGGGTACCTGCGGGACAACCCGGGCCTGGACGTCACGGTGGCGACGAAGATGGGACGGCGGGTGGCCCAGGTGCCCGAGGCCTACCACCTCGAGGCCTTCCGGGAGTGGACGGACCGTTCCCGCCGGAACCTCGGCGTCGACCGGCTCGACCTGGTCCAGCTGCACTGCCCGCCGTCCGCCGTGCACGCCAGCGACGCGGTCTTCGACGCGCTGGAGACGCTGGTGGCGGAGGACCGCATCGCCGCCTACGGGGTGAGCGTGGAGACCAGCGCCGAGGCGCTGGACGCCATGGCCCACCCGAACCTCGCCACCGTCCAGATCATCCTCAACGTCTTCCGGCGCAAGCCGCTCGAGGAGGTCCTGCCGACCGCGGCCGCGCGCGGGGTGGGCATCATCGCCCGCGTGCCGCTCGCCTCGGGGCTGCTCACCGGGCGGTACGGCCACGACACCCGGTTCGCCGCGTCCGACCACCGCACCTTCAACCGCGACGGCAGCGCCTTCGACGTCGGGGAGACCTTCTCGGGGGTGGACTACGACACCGGCGTCGACGCCGCGCAGGAGTTCGCCCGGCTCGTCGCCGACCTCGGACCGGCCGGCGCGACCCCGGCGCAGGTCGCCCTGCGGTGGGTGATCCAGCAGGCGGGCGTGAGCACGGTGATCCCGGGGGCCCGCACGCCCGAGCAGGCGCGGGGCAACGCCGCGGCCGCCGGGCTGCCGGAGCTGTCGCCCGAGCTCCTCGACGCGCTCGAGCGGCTCTACGACGCGCGCATCCGCGAGCAGGTGCACGCCCGCTGGTGACCTACCACGCCAGCGCGGCCGCCCCGTACGGCGCCGGCGGGGCGGGGTAGTCCAGCGGTTCGCCGTCGACGGCGAGGGGCGGGGGAACGTAGTCCAGGTCGCCGTAGGCGGAGGCGCACCGGCGCAGCGGCACGGCGGGCCCCGCGCCGGCCCCCGCCGCCGACGGCGCCCCGGCTCCCGTCGCCGTCGGCGAACCGGCCCCCGCCGGGGGTCCGGCGGGCCCCTCCCCCGGCGGCGCGCCCAGGCCCAGCAGCTCGGCCGCGACCCGCGCCAGGGCGACCCGGGCCACCCCGCCGCCGTGGTCGGCCCGACCCGCGAGCATCCGCATGACGGCGGCGCCCACGAGGTAGCCGGTGGCAAAGTCGAGGGCCTGCACCGGCAGCGCGCCGGGCCGCCAGGCCGGCCCCTCCCGCCCCGGCCTCTGCTCTCCCGGATGCCCCTCCCCCGTCCCGTAGACGGAAGCGATGCCGGTGGCGACCTGGACGATGCTGTCGAAGCCGCGCTCGTGGCCCCACGGGCCGGTCGGCCCCCAGGCCGACAGCTCGGCGACGACGAGGCCGGGCCGGCGGGCCAGGACCGCCTCGGCGTCCAGGCCGAGCCCGGCGAGGGCGCCGGGCCGGTAACCGGTGACGAGGACGTCCGCGCCGGCGAGCAGCTCGTCCACCCGGTGCCGGGTGACCGGGTCGGTCAGGTCGGCCACGGCGGAGCGCTTGGCGAACCCGGTGTCGAGGTGCTGGTCGAGCAGCTCGGGGTTGTCCGGGGGGTCGATGCGCAGCACGTCGGCCCCCAGGGCGCCGAGCAGCCGGGTGGCGGTTGGGCCGGCGAGGACCCGGGTCAGGTCGAGCACGCGCACGCCGGCCAGCGGCGGGCCGTCGGTGGGCGCCGGCGCGCGGCCGGGCGCGTCGGTGCGCGCGAGGTCGACGAGCGGCAGGTCGGCGACCAGGCGGCCCTGCTCGTGGGCGCGCCACTGTGCGGGGGTGCGCAGGGCCGCGGCGACGCCCCCGGCGGCACGCACCCGGGTCTCGACCGTGTGGGCGGGCAGGGCCGCCACGGCCTCGGCCACCGCCGCGCGGGCGCCGTCGTCGTCGGGTGGCAGGCCCAGGGCGGTGAGCAGCGCCCGGCGGTGGTGGGGGTAGTTGGCGTGCACCCGCACCCAGCCGTCGGCCGCGGGGTAGAAGGTCGACAGCGGCGCCCACGCCTCCGGGGCGCGGCCGGCCACCCGCAGGTGCCGGAAGTCGTCGAACGCGGCGGCGACGTGCCGGCTGTCGAGGGAGACCCAGCGCGGGGCGCCGCGGCGGTCCGCGAGCGCGGCGGCCGCCCGCGCCGCCTCCCGGACGCTGCCCACCGCGAGGGCCTCGACGTCGAGCGGGCCGGCCCAGATGCGGCGCGGCCCGGTGACGGTGACGCCGTCGGCCGCGGCGTCGTCGCCGGGGCGGAGGACCGGCGCGCTGGAGAGCTCCGGCCAGGGCGTCGGCGCCGCCGGCCCCTGGGTGTCCTGGGTGGTCATGGCGCCTTGCCTACACCACGTCGCGCCGGCGGAACACCACCGCCGCGAGCACGACGACGGCCGCCACCAGCACGAGGAGGTAACCGGTGCTGCGGCCGAGCGACAGCTCGTGCGTGATGAGGTCGCACATCCGTCCCTGCGGCCCGGTGGTGCAGTCGGGGATCGAGTAGGAGGTGCCGCCCAGGATCCAGCCCTCGATGTTGGGCCGGACCAACCACGGCTGTGAGCGGGGCAGCGCCGAGCCGACGACGCCCTCGACGACGACGAGGTAGCCGACGGCGAGCCCGAGCACGGCCGCGGTGTGGCGCAGCAGGAACCCCAGGGCCGCCCCGGCGACGGCGGCCAGCACGGTCAGGGCGAGGATCCGCAGCATCGTGCCCGCCGTCGCGCGCCAGGCCGCCGCGGTCATCGAGCCGGCGGCGTCGGCCCCGGAAGTGATCAGCCAGGCGCCGCCGACGAGCACGAGCAGCAGGACGACGGCGGCCGGCGCGGTCCCGAGGCCGGCGGCGAGCACCTTCGAGCCATACACCCGCAGGCGTCGCGGCTCGAAGGTGAGCCAGCTGGTCATCGCGCCGGTGCTCAGCTCGGCGGCGGTGGCGGTGGCGCCGACGAGGAACGCGAGCAGCAGGAGGACGAACGCGTGGAGAGTCAGCGTGGTGGGCAGGCTCTCCGCGAGCGGCTGGACGGTGGTGAGGAAGTGCTCCGGCTGCGGGCCGAGCTGGTCGCAGCCGAAGTCGACGTCCTGGCCCTGGGCGCGCTGGTCCGCCTCGTCCTGCCGGCACTGGGCGACGATCTGCTCGCCGTTGCGCTCCCAGTCGGCGCGCGCGTCGTCGTACCACTGCTGGGCCTGGGCCTGCTCGGCGGGCGTCATGGGCTGGGCGGCGGTCCAGGCGGTGAGGAGGAAGAACCCGGTGACCACCACGCCGGCGAGGAGGGCGAGGATCACCAGGCGGCGGCTGAACAGGCGCCGCAGCTCCACCCGGGTCAGGCGCGTCACGACTCCTCCCCCGCGGCTCCCGCACGGCCGGCCGGGACCGGCTGGGCCGCCCCGGACCCGGGATGCTCGCCCAGCCCGGCGCCCGCCGTGAGCTCGAGGAAGACCGACTCGAGGTCGCGGCGCAGCGGCACGAGCTCGTGGACGTAGAGACCCTGGCGGGCCAGCAGGTAGGTGATGCGCGCCGGGTCTGGGGTGCCGCGCACGCGCAGGCCGGGCCCGTCGCGCTCGACGAGGAGGCCCTTGGCGGTGAGCAGCCGCTCGGCGGCGTCGACGTCGGCCACGCCGACCCGGACGCTGAGGTCGCCGCGGGCGCCGATGACCTGCGCGACCGGCCCCTCGGCGAGCAGCCGCCCGTGGCCGATGATGGAGACGGTGTCCGCCACCTGCTCGACCTCGGCGAGGATGTGGCTGCTGACCAGCACGGTCGCGCCGGCCTCGCCGAGCCGGCGCATCGTCTCGCGGATCTCGCGGATGCCGGCGGGGTCCAGGCCGTTGGTGGGCTCGTCGAAGATGAGCAGGTCGGGGGACTTCAGCAGCGTGGCCGCGATCGCCAGGCGCTGTTTCATGCCGAGGGAGTAGCCGCGGTAGCGGTCCCGCGCCCGCTCGGCGAGCCCGGTCTGCTCGAGGACCTGGCCCACCCGGGCGGGCGGGGCGCCGATCGCGCCGGCGAGCAGCCGCAGGTTCTTCTCGCCGGAGAAGGCGGGGAAGAACCTCGGCGACTCCACGATCGCCCCGACCCGGGCCACCACGTCGGGCAGCCGCTCGGGGACCGGCTCGCCGAAGATGCGCATCGTGCCGGCGTCGGCCCGGACCAGGCCCAGCAGCATACGGATCGTCGTCGTCTTGCCCGAGCCGTTGGGCCCGAGGAACCCGTGCACCCCGCCGGCCGGCACGCGCAGGTCGAGCTCCTGCACGGCCACGCGGCGGCCCCGCCGGCCGCGGTAGGTCTTGCGCAGCCCGGCGGTCTCGATCGCCAGCACGCTCATCCGGCCTCCTCCCGCGGGGCCGGGCGGGCGCCGCGGCCTGCGCGGATGCTATCGGCGAACCGGATGGGCCCGGACCGGAACGAGCTGCCCGGGCGCCCAGGTGGGAAAACGCGTGACATCGGAGCCCGGGGCGGCCACCCTGGCGCGCATGACCTCCTTCGTCTCGCACACCAGCATCGACTGCACCAACACCTACGAGCTGAGCGAGTGGTGGAAGAAGCTCCTGGGCTACGTCGACCTCGCTGACGACCCGAACGACCCCGGCGACGAGGAGTGCATGATCGTCGACCCGGACGGCGGGCACCGGCTGCTGTTCATCGAGGTGCCGGAGGGCAAGGCGGTCAAGAACCGCATCCACCTCGACCTCCGGCCACGCGAGGGCACGCGGGACCAGGAGGTCGAGCGCGTGCGCCGGCTCGGTGCGCGAGAAGTCGCGGACCGTCGCGGGCAGTACGGTCCCGGCACCGGATGGGTGGTCTTCGCGGACCCGGAGGGCAACGAGTTCTGCGTCCTGCTGTCCGTGGACGAGCGGGCCGCCCTGGCGCGCACGGAGTAGCGCGGAGCAGGACGGGCGCGCTCGCAGCGGCGCGGAACAGGGCGGACGCGCTCGCACCGATTCGCCGGGACGTGCCCGCACGGAACAGTGCCCCGGCGATCTACCCCAGGTGCCGCGCGAGCACGGCGACCAGCGCCTCGACGTCCTCCTCGGTGGTGTCGAAGGAGGCGACGGCGCGCACCACCCCCGCACGGGCGTCCCAGGCCAGCACGGGCGCCTCGGCCACGACGGCCGGCAGCGCCGCGGGCGGGACGGGGACGAAGACGGCGTTGGCCTCGACCGGGTAGACGGGCTCGACGCCGAGCTCGCCCAGCCGGGCGGCGAGCAGGTCGGCGGCGGCGTTGGCGTGGGCGGCGTTGCGTCGCCACAGGTCCTCGGTGAGCAGGGCGAGCAGCTGGGCCGAGACGAAGCGCATCTTCGAGGCCAGCTGGGTGGTGGCCTTGCGCAGCCGGTCGACCGGCTCGGCCAGGTCCGGCGCCAGGACGATGACGGCGTCGCCGGGCAGGCCCCCGTTCTTGGTCGCGCCGAGGGAGACGACGTCGACGCCGGCGTCGGCGGTCAGCTCGCGCAGGGTCGTGCCCAGGCGGGCGGCCGCGTTGGCGAGGCGGGCGCCGTCGACGTGGACGCGGGCCCCGCGCGCCCGGGCGAAGGCGGTCAGCTCGGCGAGCTCGGCGACGGTGTAGGTGGTGCCCAGCTCGGTGCTCTGGGCGACGGTGACCGCGGCCGGCCGGGCGTGGTGGACGGTGCCGTCGTCGGCGTCGAAGGCCGGGGCGAGCAGCGCGGGGGTGGCCTTGCCGGCCGCCGCGGGCACGGTGACCAGGCGCATGCCGCCGACCAGCTGGGGGGCGGTGGACTCGTCGGTGACCATGTGCGACTCCGCCGTCGCGACGGCCGCCTCCCACGGGCGCAGCAGCGCTTTGAGCGCGAGGACGTTGGCGCCGGTGCCGTTGAAGACGGGGAAGACCCGCGCGTGCGGACCGAAGTGCTGGCGGACCCGCTCCTCCAGGGCCGCGGTGACCGGGTCGGCGCCGTAGGAGGGCGCGTGCCCCTCGTTGGCGGCGGCCAGGGCGGCGAGCACGGCGGGGTGCGCGCCGGAGGAGTTGTCGGAGAGGAATCCACGCGTCATGGACGTATTCTCTCCGGCGGCGCCGCTGGCCCCTTCCGGGGACCTCGCCGCGCCGAAACGCGTCGGCGGTTCCGTCACGACACGGACAGCCTCCGGCCGTAGTGTGCGGCCACGGGGCAGGCGGGACACCGCGGAGAGGGGGGCTCATGATCGACGCTGTCGACCCGTTCATCGGGACCGAGCCGACCGACCTGCCCGCGCCCGTCGGGCTGGCGGCGACGTGGTGGTCGCCCAAGCCGCAGATCGGCAACACCCATCCCGGCGCTACCTTCCCGCTGGGCATGGTCTCCGCCTGTGCCTACTCCGGCGCCTACCCCACCGGCTACGGCCGCTACGACCTGAGCACCGAGGGGGTGCCGGCCCCGATCCACGACCGCCAGCTTGCCTCGGGCCTCGCCCACTTCCAGCAGTCCGGCACCGGGGCGATCCGCAAGTACTACAACTACTTCCGCGTCTCGCCGATGCTCGAGCCGCTCGACGCCCTGGGCACCTCCTGGGCGCTGCACGACGAGGAGGCCGCGCCGGGCTGGTACGCCGCGACGCTGGACACCGGCATCCGATGCGAGGTCACGGTGGGTCCCAAGAGCGCCGTGCACCGCTACACCTTCCCCCGCCACCGCGACGCCCGGCTCGTCGTCGACTTCTCCCACGGCGGCCTGGAGATCCCCTTCGGCAGCACCGTCCCGCTGCGCGCGTACCTGCAGTCCGTCGCTCCCGGGGCGGCCCAGGGCGAGATCGTCGTCGAGGGCGCGCCGCTCGCCGTCCACGTCGAGTGCGACGCCGACCAGTGGCGCCAGCTGCTGTGGTACGACCGGCGGCTCATGCCCGGCGGCACCCGGCTCGACTTCGATTCCATCCGCCCCACCACCCTGCGCCCGTTCGGCCTGATGTGGGCCGGCCCCACCAGGGCCGGGCAGAGCGTGGAGCTGCGCTTCGGCTTCTCCCTGCGCGGGCCCGAGCAGGCCCGCGAGAACCTCTACCGCGACTGCGGGCCCGGGCCCACCAGCTTCGCCGCCCGCCGGGAGGCGACGACGCGCACCTGGCGCGAGCACCTCGACCTCGTGCGGGTCGACGCCCCCACCCCCGAGCGCAAGACCGTGTTCTCCACGGCCCTGTACCACTCGCTGATCAAGCCGTGCCTGGCGCCGGCGGAGAGCCCGTTCTGGCCCGGCCCGGGCCCGTTCGCGTTCGACGTCAGCACCATGTGGGACATCTACCGCACGCAGCTGCCGCTGCTGACCACGCTGGTGCCCGAGCGCGCCGTCGAGCTGGCCCGGGCGCTGCTGACCGTCTGCGAGGAGGAGGGGAACCTGCCCATCGGCTACCGGATGGCCAAGGGTGCCGACCGGTTCAGCCGCCAGGGCAGCGCGCTGGCGCACACCCTGCTCGCCGACCTGTGCGAGCTAGGACTGCCCGGCATCGACTGGGACTGGGCCCTGGCGCTGATGCACATCGACCTGCGCCGCGACTACGGCGAGGACTTCCTCCTGCGCGGCCTGGCCCACCCGGTCAGCCACACCCTCGACCTGGCCATGGGGTACTGGTGCACCGCGAAGGTGGCGCGCCACGTGGGCGACGGCACGCTGGCGGAGGAGCTCGAGCGCCTCGCCGACCGCTGGGTCAACGCCTTCGACCCCGCCACCGGGCTGCTGCGGGACTCGACCTTCTACGAGGGCGGGCGGTGGAACTACTCCTTCCGGCTCGTGCACGACATGGCCGCCCGCATCGGCCTGACCGGCGGTGACGCGGCGTTCGTCGGCCTCCTCGACCGGTTCTTCGGGTTCGGGGCGGAGCCGGTGGCGCTGCCCGGCGTCCACCCCGGCGCCGAGGAGCTCGCCCGCGGCTACGCCCTGGACCGGTTCGAGGGGCTCAACAACGAACCGGACATGGAGGCCCCGTGGGCCTACCAGTACGCCGGCCGCCCGGACCGGACGGCGGAGGTGGTCCACGCCGTCGTCCACCAGCGCTTCGGCACCGGCCGCGGCGGCCTGCCCGGCAACGACGACTCCGGCGGGCTGAGCTCGTGGTACGTGTGGGCCTCGCTGGGGCTGTTCCCGGTGGCGGGCCAGAACCTCGTCCTGCTCAACGCTCCGGCGCACGAGCACGCCGAGATCACCATCGGCCCGGAGGTGCTCAGCATCGACACGACCGGCTTCGTCCCGCCCGAGCGTGGCGGGCCGGCGCAGTACGTGCGCGCCGCGCGCCTGGACGGCGCCCCGCTCGAGCGCAGCTGGCTCACCGCGGCCGAGCTGCGCCGCGGCGGCCGGCTCGAGCTCGAGCTCGGGCCCACCCCGACCGGTTGGGGATCGACGCCGCGCCCGCCGTCCCACCCCGGCAGAATCACCCCGACCACCCCAGCACCGGAGGTACCCGCGTGACCCAGCCCGACCGCCGCCTCGTGATCGTCGTGCGCGCCGACCCCGTCATCTGCGGTCACTCCGGCGAGGCCCGCAACCTCGCCGAGGCGGCCCTGGACCGCGGGTTCGACGAGGTGCGCATCATCACCTGGCCCCTCGACCGGCTCGAGGCGGCCGGGCTGCCGCTCAAGCCGCTGGACCGGGTACTGCCCTACCGGGAGGGCATCGTCGTCGAACGGCCCGCCCCGGTCGGGGACTACAAGGTGCCCGACGGGCGCTACCTCGCCGGTCTCACCGGCCGCCTCGTCGAGCTCTTCACCGACGGCGTGCCCACGGTGTGCCTGTCGCTCTACCTCAGCCCGCACACGGTCGCCGTCGCCGACGCCGTCCGGGTCGCCCGCGACACCGGGCTGCCGGTCGACGTCACGACGATCGCCGAGGCGGTCGGCTCCGACGTGACGAACGTGGTCCGCGCGTGCGTGGAGGAGGACCGCTTCGGTGCCGCGGCGCACGTGCTCTCGAGCTACCTCAGCCAGGACGTGTGCCTGGCCGTCTCGGAGTACACCCGCGACCTCATCGTGGCCGAGGCCGCCCAGATCGACGCCCGGCACGGCACCGACTTCGCCCGCCGCTGCCGCGAGCGCATCGGCATCTCCTACCCCGCCATCGACACGGCCGCCTACCTCGACCTCGACGGCGGCGAGCTCGACGCGCACCTGGCCCGCCGTGGCCTGGAGGCGGGCGGCTACGTGCTGTTCCTCTCCCGCCTCGCCCACGCCAAGGGCGTCGACGATCTCATCGCCGGCTTCGCCCGCAGCCGCACCCGCGACCACGCCTGGCTCGTCATCGCCGGGCGGGGCCCCGACGCGGCCGCGCTGCGCGAGGCGGCGGTGGCCTCCGGGGCGGCCGAGCGCATCACCTTCCTCGACGACGTCTCGGACGAGGAGAAGCCCTACCTCATGGCCGGCAGCGCCGCCTACGTGCTGCCGAGCAAGCCGCGGCCGGAGTTCGTCGAGACGTTCGGCATCGCCCTGGTCGAGAAGATGCTCGCCGGCGGCGGGCCGGTCATCACCACCGACACCGGCGGCATCGGCGAGGCGGTCGGGGACTGCGCGCTCATCGTGCCGGTGGAGGACCCCGACGCCGTCGCCGCGGCCCTCGACCGGGCCGTGCTCGACCTCTCCCCCGGCGAGCGGGCGGCCTGGGAACGGCGGGCCCGGGCCCACGCCCTGCAGTTCGACCGCGCCGAGGTCTTCGACCGGATGTTCGCGCGGCTGCCGCAGGTGGTGGCCGAGGTCGGCTGAGAGCAGCGTCTCTCCACCGGGGCGCCCGCCCGTGTGGCGGGCGCCCGAAACGTCCCGGTACTCTCGACGGCGGAGGGGAGTATTCCCACTCGGTGGCAGCCGTCAGCACAGCGGGTGATGACGTCCGCTCGGCGCCACCAGTCCCACGGCCGATGGGCCGCGCGGGGCGGAAGAGACCTCCGGTACCTGATCGACCCGACGTACCGGAGGATCTGTTGGACGTTTCCGCGCTCGCCTGGATCGTGCTCGGCGGCATCATCGTCGCGATGATCGCCGTCGACCTCATGGGACACGTGCGCAAGCCGCACGCGCCCAGCCTCAAGGAGGCGACCTGGTGGTCGCTCGCCTACATCGCCATGGCCGTCGTGTTCGGCTTCATCGTCTGGGCCGCCTGGGGCTCGGGCTACGCCGGGGAGTACTTCGCCGGCTACGTCACCGAGAAGAGCCTCTCGGTGGACAACCTGTTCGTCTTCGTCATCATCATGGCGGCGTTCAAGGTCCCGCGGGAGCACCAGCAGAAGGTGCTCATGTGGGGCATCATCATGGCCCTGGTCATGCGCGGCGTCTTCATCGCCGTCGGCGCGGCGGTCATCAGCGAGTTCGCCTGGGTCTTCTACCTCTTCGGCGCGTTCCTCATCTACACCGCCTACGCCCAGGCCAGGCAGGGCGTCGAGAAGCCCGAGCACCACAACGCGGACGAGTATCACGAGAACGCCCTGGTGCGCGGCGTGCGCCGCATCTTCCCCGTCACCGACGGCTACGAGGGCGGCAAGCTCTTCCACCGCGAGGACGGCAAGCGGTACCTCACGCCGCTGCTCATCACCATCCTCGCCATCGGCACCGCCGACCTGATGTTCGCCGTCGACTCCATCCCGGCGATCTTCGGCCTCACCCAGGAGCCGTACCTGGTCTTCGCCGCGAACGCGTTCTCGCTGCTCGGCCTGCGTCAGCTGTACTTCCTCATCGACGGCCTGCTCGACCGGCTCGTCTACCTCCACTACGGCCTCGCCGCGATCCTCGGCTTCATCGGGGTCAAGCTCGTCATCCACGCCCTGCACGAGAACGAGGTGCCGTTCATCAACGGCGGCGAGCCCTGGCACGGGCTGCCCGAGCCGACCATCGCCGTCTCGCTGGGCTGGATCGTCGGCGTCCTGGCGGTGACGGTCGTGGCGAGCATCTGGAAGAACAAGAAGGACGCCCGGCTCGCGGCCTCTAGCGCCACGGGAGCCCAGGAGGTCGAGCACGCCGAGCGCTGAGCCGCTCGAGCCGCGGCGCAGGGCCGGTCCGTCCGACCCCCGGCCCGTCGGCCACGAGGGCCGCCTCCCCCGGGAGGCGGCCGTCGTCGTCGGCCGTCAACCAAGGGTTGACGACCCCTGATCGTCAACCTACGGTTGACGCATGACGACACCCCACGTGCGCCTCGACGACCTCATCGGTGCCATCGACTCCACCGAGGACGCCCCGCTGGACCGGCTCAGCCGGGCCGTCGCCCTGGCCGAGCACCTCGACGAGGTGGCGGACTCCCTCATCGGCCACTTCGTCGACCAGGCCCGCCGCTCCGGCGCGTCGTGGTCGGAGATCGGGCGCAGCATGGGGGTGACCAAGCAGGCCGCCCAGAAGCGCTTCGTGGACCGCAACGGCCCCGGCCCCCTCGACCCCAGCCAGGGCTTCAGCCGGTTCACCGACGAGGCCCGGGCCGCCGTCGTCGCCGCCCAGGAGCGCGCCCGCGAGGCCGGCAACGCCGCCATCGGCGTGCCCCACCTCGTGCTCGGCCTCCTCGGGGACCCCGCGGGCACCGCCGCGCGCGCCATCACGGCCCAGGGGGTCGCGATCGAGGACGTCGCCAGGACGGCGACGGCCACCCTGCCGCCCGCGGCGGACGCGGTGCCGGACATCATCCCCTTCGATGCACACGCCCGCGCCGCCCTCGAGCGCACCTTCGCCGAGGCCCAGCGCCTCGGCGCGGAGGCCGTGGGCGGGGAGCACCTCCTACTCGCGGTCCTCCTCGTCGAGGACGGCACGGGGGTGCTGGCCGGGCTGGGCGTGAGGCCCGAGGCCGTCGAGGCCTTCGTCGCCGCCGAGCGATGATCGCGCACCGCACCCGGCGCGGGGACCCCTCACCAGGGTCCCGCGCCGGGTGCGGCGGCTCCCGCGGCAGCCGGTCAGGCGAGCGGTTCCGCGGTGCCGGTGGCGTCCGCCACCGGCGTGGCGGCCCGCACCGCCGGGCCGGGCCGGGCCGGCGCGCGGTAAGCGGCCGTCACGTCGGCGACGATGACGTCCTCGGTGTACTTCGCCGCGACGATCGGGCCGAGGACGGCGTAGACGGCCGCGGCGGCGACACCGCCGGCGAGCCAGCTCAGGTCGACCCCACCCAGCGCCGTGGCGACCGGCCCCCGGAAGACCGGGAGGACGCCGTACATGAACAGCCAGGTGCAGAACACCCCGACGAAGAAGGCCACGTAGGCGGCCCAGTTCAGGTCCGGCAGGCGCCGGGTGCCCGGCGCGTCGAAGAGCCGGTCCACCCGCACCGCCTGGCGCTCGATGCGGTAGTAGTGCACGAGCATGATGCCGCCCCAGGTGGCGACCCAGGCGACCAGCCCGATCAGCCAGGAGTCGAGGACCGCGGCGAAGTTCTCCTGGAAGATGAAGAAGATGACCACGAGCATGGCCAGCACGCCGACCAGGACGCTGAGCGTGCGGCGCGGGATCTTGATGTCCAGGGCCTGGGTGGCCACCGAGAACGTGTAGATGTTGAGGATGTTCGTGGCGATGGGGCCGTGGAGGACGAGCAGCAGGACCGGGACGGCGAGCGCGCCGAAGTTCTCGACGATCAGCTGGCCCGGGTCGACCGTGCCGTTCTTCGTGGCCAGCGTGGCCCCGAGCACGCCGAGCCACACGACGGGGACGAACTGCCCCAGGGTGCTGGCCAGGTACAGCTTCCGGCGCGGCATGGAGGTGGAGACGAAGCGGGAGTAGTCGGCCGCGTAGGTGAACCAGGTGATCCCCCAGCCGATGCCGATGGCCGTCATGATGGCGGTCATCGCGGCCAGCCGCTCGCCGCCGGCGAGGACGGCGCCGGAGGGCCCGGCGTAGGACCAGTCGATGTCGAGGAAGAACCACGCGACCACGGACATCAGCACGAGGATCGCGATGGTCGGCGGCACGGTCCACCGCTCGAAGGCCGCGATCGCGCGGTATCCGCGCCAGGAGATCGCCACCTGGACGGCCATGAGGAACGCCGCGACCAGGATCCGGGCGGGATAGTTCGCGGCGGTCGGGTCGACGACGCCGAGCTTGCCCAGCAGCGCCATGACGAGGTCGAGGATGATCCAGGTGTTGACGGCGCACCAGCCGATGGACAGCGCGCCCTGGATGCAGGCGGGCAGGTAGTTGCCGCGCCGGCCAAAGGCCGCCCGGGACAGCACCATCCCGGTCACGCCGGTCTTCTGCCCCATGAGGACGAAGAGGCCGAAGATCGCCATTCCGATGAGGTTCCCGAGGATCAGGACGGTCAGCGTGTCGGCCAGCCCCAGGCCGAGGCCGACGCCGAGGGCGCCCAGGACCCAGTTGATCGGCGCGATGTTGGCGCCGCACCAGATCCAGAACTGTCCGGACACCTTGGTCGTGCGGGCGCCCTCGGGGATGGGCTGGAGCTGTTGCTCGAGATCGTGGACGGATGCCGAGTCGTGCGAAGACGTCGTCGTCATGGCGCAGCCCTTCGGGGAGAGTGATCGAGACGTGCGCAGAATCGTGCGCGTTGTGAACCAGCGCACACAAGACGCACACTGTCCCCCATGAATCACCGCATGGCTGACATTTCGTCATGGCACTGACGCTGGAGGCCGTGCTACGGCACCCCAGTCTCGCGCGCGGCGAGCCCCGGGTGGTCGCCGGTGCCGCCGGCCTGCAGCGCCGCGTCCGATGGATCCACTCCAGCGAGGTCCTCGAGATCGCCGCCCTGCTGCGCGGCGGCGAGCTGCTGCTCACCGGCGGGGAGATGCTCGGGGCAGCATCGGAGGAGGACCAGCGGCGGTACGTGCGCGAGCTGGCCGCGCGGCGGGTCGCCGGCGTGGGCATCGAGACGGCCCGCAGCCTGCCGGCGGTGCCGCCGCCGCTCCTGGCCGAGGCCGAGCGTCTGGGCTTTCCGGTGGTCGAGCTCCGACGGCGCATCCCCTTCGTCGACGTGGCCGAGGCGGTCAACGCCGAGCTGGTCAACGCCTCGGTCGTCCGGCTGCGCTTCGGCGGCGAGCTCGCGCACGCGTTGTCCGCGCTGCTCACGCACGGCGGCGACGCGCACGCGCTGCTGGACCTGGTCGTCCGGCGCACCGGCGCCGCGGCCGCCCTCTACGACAGCCGCGGTGCGCTGATGCTCCAGCTGCCCCAGGAGGACGGCGAGGCGGGCGGCCCGGCGCCGTCGCCCGCCGCGGGGCTGACGCCGTCGCCCGGGGGCCTCACGTCGCGCATCACCGTGCGGGGTGCGCACGCCGCCACCCTCGTGCTCACCCCCGGCCCGGACAGCGACCCCGACCTCCTCGGTGTCGTCGGCGAGCACGCCAGCGAGGCGCTCGGGCTGGCGCTGCTGCGCAGCCGCCCGCCGTCCACCCGCGACCTGGCCGGCAGCGAGCTCGCGCGGCTGGCGACGGCCGGGCCGCAGGAGCGCGGCCGCCTGACCCAGCTCGCCCAGATCCTGGCCATCGATCCGGCGAACCCGGTCGTGGCAGTCGCGCTCGTCACCGCCGCCACGAGCACCGGCCTGCCCGGCCTCGACGCGCTCCTCCAGCGCCACGGGCGCGTCGCGATGGACGCCTCCGAGACGCAGGTGCGCATCGTGCTGTCGTTCGCCGACCGGCGCCACGCGGCCCACAGCCGGCACGAGCTCGCCGACCGCCTCGCGGCCTGGGCCCAGGATCTCGAGGCGGTGGGCGTCGGCGTCGGCCCCGTCGTCCCGGACCTGGCGTCGGTGGCGACCTCGATGGAGGCGGCCGAGGCGGCGGTGCGGGACCGGGCCACCTACGGCCCCGGCTGGGCGGTCGACGCGACCACCGCCGCCGTCGAGCACCTGCTCGACGCGCCGGACCTCCGCGCCCGCCGCGAGCTGTTCGTCCGCGGCCAGCTGGCGATGCTGCTGGCGCTGCGCCCGGTCGAGGGCGAGACGCTCATGCACACGCTGGAGACCTACTTCGACTGCGGGTGCAACAAGACCCGGACGGCGGAGCTGCTCCACCTGCAGCGCCAGTCGCTCTACGGGCGGCTGGAGCGCGCGTTCGGGCTGCTCGGCGGCGACCCGACGGGGACGGACCGGGCGCTGCCCCTGCACCTGGCCCTGCGCCTGCGTCAGCGCCTGAGCAGTTGATCCAGGCGGGACGCTCGGGCGGAAGACGCCGGGCCAAGGCGGATTGCGCAACGCCGCACATCGGGGGGCATCGTGGTGCGCGCTGCCCCCAGGCGTGCCGGGCTCCTCCGAGCACAGCGCCCGGTCGACCGCTCGCATTGATCGCTCGCATGAATCAATATCGCGGGATCTTGTCCTGGTGTTTGATGAACGCTCCTTCTAGCGTACGTAGCGGCCGCACAGCGGTGTGCATCACGGCCACGATCGGTGGAGGAGGGGCGATGGAGCTTCGGCACCTGCGATTCGCGGCTGCTGTGGCATCCACCCTGCAGTCCGGCCGCGCCGCCGACCTGCTCACCGAGCCCCTGCAGATCCGCGACGGCGAGCTCGGCGTCCGTCCCGGACCCGGCCTCGGCGTCGAGATCGCCCCTGACAAGCTGCCCCACTACCGCACAGACACCTGAACCCGGCCGGGGCGGTCCTTCGCTCCGGTCTCCCTACCGCAACGACGCACTACGAGGGAGAACCACGATGTCAGACAAGATCGAGGTCGCCACCGCCGCCGCCTCCGGGGCGAACGCGACGGCGCACTTCACCTCCGACAAGTCCCCGTACGACGCCGTCAAGGAGACGCCCAAGGAGCGCGTGAGCCTGCTGGCGACCGAGGTGCTCTCCGCGATCCACGACACCATCCGGAAGCACCACGTCACCTACGACGAGTACATCGCACTCAAGGCGTGGCTGATCGAGGTCGGCGAGGACGGCGAGTGGCCGCTGTTCCTCGACGTGTGGGTCGAGCACGTCGTCGAGGAGGTCAACACCTCGCACCGTCAGGGCTCGAAGGGCGCCATCGAGGGCCCCTACTACGTACCGAACGCGCCCGAGCGCGCGACCGACGGCGTGGGCACCATCCCGATGCGCGACGACGAGGGCGGCACCCCGCTGGTATGGACGGGGACGGTCACCGCCGTGGACGGCACCCCGCTCGAGGACGCCAAGGTTGAGCTCTGGCACGCCGACGACGACGGGTTCTACTCGCAGTTCGCCCCCGGTCTGCCCGAGTGGAACCTGCGCGGGACGTTCTCGGTCGGAGCCGGCGGGGCCTTCGAGATCCACACCGTGCAGCCCGCTCCGTACCAGATCCCGACCGACGGCTCGTGCGGCCGGCTCATCGCCGCCGCCGGCTGGCACGCGTGGCGCCCGGCCCACCTGCACGTCAAGGTGTCGGCGCCCGGGTACGAGCTGCTCACCGCCCAGCTCTACTTCCCGGGCGACCCGCACAACGACGACGACATCGCCCAGGCTGTGAAGCCCGAGCTCCTGCTCGACCCGCGGCCCCAGCCCGACGGTTCGGCCACGGTGGACTACTCGTTCGTTCTCGACCCCGTCGCGTGAGCCGCTGGCGACGGCGTCACGGTGCTCATCCGCCGTCGGCGCCGTCGTCCTCACCTCGATCAGGGGTCGAGCAGACATGTCGAGGTCATGGCAGCAGCCGTTGGGCGGCGGCTGGAGAAACAAAACTGTCCTCCGCTCGAGGTCCCTCCCCAGACGGGGCGGTGGGCCTCTTGCGGAGGACAGCAGGGAGCAGATGCTCAACGATCTGGCAGGTCGGGTGTCGGAAGACACGCGACCTGCCTGACTGGTGGAGATGGCGGGAATCGAACCCGCGTCCGACGGCGTGATTTCAGGGCTTCTCCGGGTGCAGTCTGCTGACGATTTTCTCGGCCCCAGCGATCACGCAGACATGTCGCTGACGGGCCCAGTCACCTAAAAGTCCCCGTAACCCCGATGACGAAGGCTACGAGCAGTGGCTCTCTAGATGACGCCAGGAACCGGGGCGAGAGCTACCTCGGGCTGACGGAGTTCGGAACTCGCTCAGGCGGCGAGGGCGAACTCGGTGCGCTTGGAATCGGCACCTATTGGTTTGCAGAGAGCGTTGACGAGATGACTCTGCATCCTCGACCCGCTTCTCCTGAAACGACGACCATCGTCGAAACCGATCATCCCCCTGTGCAGTTATTTCCCGGCCTCCCCCTCGCGGGGTCCGCCGGTGTCTCCATGCTACGGGGTCAACCAGCCCCGGGGCACGTTCATTCCCGTCCACGACGGTGTGACGCACCTCTCCGGTCGCACAGCCTCCCCGCCGGGCGGCCACATCAGGCGGGGGCCGGCCAGCCGAGCTCGGCGTCGACGAGCTGCTTGGCCCGCCCGAGCAGCTCGATGGCCCGCAGGGACTCGCGCTGCGGGACGCCGGAGACGTCCATCTGGAAGTTCTGCCGGTCGTGGCCGAGATAGCCGTGCAGGGTGACGATCCGCTCCGCCACCGTCTCGGGCGAGCCGACGACGAACGCCCCGTGCCGCCCGGCCTGCATCTCGTAGGACATCCGGGTCGGCGCGGCGAACCCGCGCTCGCGCGCCAGCTTGGCGGCGGCGTCGAGCTGGTAGGGGTAGAAGGTCTCCAGGGCGGTGGTGTCGTCGTCGGCGAGGAAGCCGTGGACGGAGACCGAGACGTGCCGGCGGGCGGCCGGGTGCCCGGCGCGGGCGAAGGCCTCGCGGTAGAGCTCGACGAGCGGCGCGAAGCGGCGCGGTTCGCCGCCGATCACCGCGTAGTTGACCGGCAGGCCCACGGTGCCGGCGCGCACGGAGGACGCCGGCGACCCGCCGGTGGCGATGCCGATGCGCAGGTGCTCGCCCAGGTCCGGCTTGTCGGCGGGCCGGGGCCAGACCTGCGCGTCGACGAGGGGCGGGCGGAACCGGCCGGACCAGGTCACCGGGTTGCCGGCGTCCAGGGCGAGGAGCAGGTCGAGCTTCTCCTCGTACAGCTCGTCGTAGTCCTCCAGGCTGGCGCCGAAGAGCGGGAAGGACTCGATGAACGACCCGCGCCCGGCGAGCAGCTCCACCCGCCCGCCGGAGAGCTGGTCCATGGTGGCGAACTGCTGGTAGACCCGCACGGGGTCCTCGGTGGACAGCACGGTGACGGCGGAGCCGACGTGGATGCGCTCGGTGCGGGCCAGCGCCGCGGCGATGACGCTGGCGGGCGAGGAGATGGCGTAGTCGGGCCGGTGATGCTCTCCCACGCCCGCGTAGTCCAGCCCGACCTCCTCGGCGAGGCGCACCCGCTCGAGGATCTCCCGCAGACGCTGGCCCGGGGAGACGCGGGCGGCGCCGGGCCGGGTGTCGAGGTCGCCGAAGGTGTAGATGCCGAGCTGCATGATGGTGGGAACGTCCCCGACGGCCTGCTATTCCGGACCGCGCCGGACAGCCGCCCGGGTCAGTCCCGGCGCGAGGTGATCTCGTCGACGAGCAGGGACCACGCGATGCCCGCCATCCAGACGTCCTTGGCGATCACGGTCCCGTTCTGGGTCGGCCGGAGGCTGCCCTCCTGCGTCAGGCCGGGCACCTTGGTGTACAGGCGCAGCAGCGCGCCGGAGAAGCCGGCGAGACCGAGCGCGGCGAGCCAGGTGGGCACGATCGGCAGGAGGAGGGCCGAGCCGAGCGCGATCTCGGCCGTCGAGAGCAGCCTGCCGAAGTCCTTCGCCGACAGCTGACCGAACTGCGGGAAGGCCTGGACGGCCATCTGCTGCAGCCCGGCCGCCGCCTCCTCGGTGAGGCCGCGCTTGGTGATCCCCGAGTTGAGGATGAACGCGCCGGTGGCGAGACGGGCGGGGACGTGACGCAGCCTGAGGGGAAGACCCATGGGAACCTCCACGGTCGTGCGGGTCTGCGCCACACGCTAACCCCGCCCCTTGCCGGGTGCACGAGGGCGGAGAGGGGCCCGCGCGATGCCGGCCCGGCCGTTCCGGGGCTACCCGGCGCGGGCGTGCCGGCCGCCTCCCGCTCCACCCGGCCGCCGCCCTCCGGCACCAGCCGCTACCCCGCGCACCAGCGCGGAATAGTCCGACGAAAGCGGACATTATGTCTATGATTGAACGTTCAATTGGACCCCGGCGCTCGGAGGAGGCCGGGAAGAAGGAAAGAGCAAGACGTGATCGTCTACAACGAGCTCATCGCCATCACGGCGGGAGCGGGACTCCTGGGCTTCGCGAAGTTCCTCGGGGACCTGATCCGCAAGGAACGGATCGAGAGCGAGGGCTGGGCGGGGTTCTTCGGCGTCACCGGCCTGCTGCTGTTCGTCCTGGGGGTGCACACCACCGTCACGTGGCCCTACGGCGGCAACGGCTTCGAGTACGCCAACATCGCGTTCGGCCAGCCGGCGGCAGGCTTCGGCGCGCTGCTGCTGCTGGCCGCGATCTACCTGTGGCGCCACCGGGCGCTCTACGCGGGTGAGGTCGAGGCGGCGAACACGAAGACGCTCCAGGCGCTCAAGCCGGCCGGCATCTTCGTCGGCGTCCTCGGCCTGGGGATGGCGGTCATCGCCATCTCGTTCGTCCGTTACCAGCTGGGGGCGGCGCCCCCGGAGGAGCCCATCTCGGGCCGCTTCGGCCACCTGCCGATCCTCGAGGCGCTGTTCCTCGGCGGCCTGTGGGGCGTCGTCGCCCTCGGCGCGCTGCTCTTCGCGATCGCGCTGTGGACCGGCCGTCCGCAGCTGCTGCGCTGGGCGGTGTGGGCCTGGGTCATCGGCGGCGTCGTCTTCACCCTGTTCGGGGCGCTGAACTTCTACACGCACCTCGGCATGTACTACAACATCGCGCACGGCACGATGATCAAGTGGTAGCCAGCTGAGGCGATGCTCGCGACAGGGGGCCGGGAGAAGCGATCTCCCGGCCCCCTTTCGCGTTGCCTTGCGCGGGCGCCCCGGTGCCGCGCTCAGGCGTGGACGGTCCGGCCCCGGGAGTCCCGCCGGCCCTCCCCACCCCGCCGGTCAGAGGTGCCGGCGCAGGCTCATCGCCCGCTGCGCCTCGCGCTCGTCCTGCTTCTCGCGCAGGGTCTGGCGCTTGTCCCACTCCTTCTTGCCGCGGGCGAGGGCGATCTCCACCTTGACCCGGCCGCCGGTGAAGTACAGCTCGAGCGGCACGATCGTGTGCCCCTTCTCGCGGGTCTTCACGGCGAGCTTCTCGATCTCCTGCTTGTGCAGGAGGAGCTTGCGCTTGCGGCGCGGGCCGTGGTTGGTCCACGAGCCCTGCGCGTACTCGGGGATGTGCACCCCGTGCAGCCACGCCTCGCCGCGGTCGATCTCCACCCAGCCGTCCACCAGGGAGGCCCGGCCCATGCGGAGGGCCTTGACCTCCGTGCCCATCAGCGAGATGCCGGCCTCGAACGTGTCGTCGATGTGATAGTCGTGCCGCGCCTTCTTGTTGCGCGCGATCACCTTGCGGGCATCCGCCGCCGCCTTGGCCTTCTGGGCCGGCGTGAGCTTCGTCGTCGCGGCCTTCGTGCCAGCCACCGTTTGCCTCCCTCACCGTCGCGCCCTGGGGCACCTCGCTCGCCGTGCCCTTCTCGCGCGGCCGGCCCACGCCGGGCCGACCTCCAAGGGTAGGCCAGGCCGGGCCGGCGGCTCGACCTCATTGCCCCGGGTTTGCCGACGGCGTAGCCCGAGAGCCCCCACCCGGGGCCGGCCCCCCGGCGGGCCCGGGCGGCACGGTCCAGGACAACCGCTGGCAACCGCGCGGCACCGGTATCGCCGGGCGCGAGCGCGCGGCTATGTTGACGGGCATGACGTGGTTCAAGCGCGAGGCCGAGGTCATCTCCCGCCCCGAGATCGAGGAGATGGTGCAGCAGACGATCGACGAGGCCAAGCAGCGGCTCGGCCTGACCGAGCTCAAGCGGGTCCTCCTGCTGCCGCCGGACCTCACGCGCGCCCATTCCGGCGCCGGGTGGATCACCGAGCGGTTCTACCAGCTGCTCGATGCCGAGGGCGCCGAGGTACACCTCATCCCCACGCTCGGCCAGCACGTGCCGCACACGCCGGAGCAGAACAAGTGGATGTTCGGCGCCATCCCCGAGGAGCGCATCCACAAGCACGACTGGAAGAACGGCGTCGTCAACGTCGGCACCGTCCCGGCCGAGGTCGTCCGCGAGAAGACCGACGGCGCCGTCGACTGGGAGATGCCGGTCGACCTCAACACCATGCTCATCGAGGAGCAGTGGGACCTGATCATCAACATCGGGCACGTCGTTCCTCACGAGGTGCTCGGCTTCGCCAACCACAACAAGAACTACTTCATCGGGCTCGGCGGCAAGCGGCTGCTGGGCGCCTCCCACATGGCCTCGGCCGTGTACGGCATCGAGAACAACCTCGGCAACCTGCTCACCCCGGTGCGCGCCTGCTTCAACTACGCCGAGGAGCACTTCCTGGGCGACCTCAAGGACGTGTACTTCCAGGTCGTCATGGACTACGACGACGCCGGCAAGCTCGTGCACACCGGCGTGTACGTCGGCGACGACCTGGAGACCTACTTCGACGCCGCCCGCGCCTCCCGCGACCAGAACATCACCCAGTTCGACGAGCCGGTGCAGAAGATCGTCGCGGTGATGCAGGCCGACGAGTTCCACGCCACCTGGGTGGCGAACAAGGCGGTCTACCGCACCCGCATGGCCATCGCCGACGGCGGCGAGCTGCTGGTCATCGCCCCCGGCGTCGAGCGCTTCGGCGAGCAGCCCGAGGTCGACGCGCTCATCCGCAAGTACGGCTACCTGCCCAAGGACGAGGTGCTCGAGCTGTACAAGACCGCCGAGGACATGCAGGACATCCCCCACGGCACCGCCCACCTCGTGCACGGCTCCTCCGAGGGCCGCTTCACCATCACCTACGCGCCCGGCCACCTCACCCAGGAGGAGATCGAGGGCGTGGGCTACCAGTACATGGACGTCGAGGAGGCGCAGAGGCGCTACGACCCCGCGGTGATGAAGGACGGCTTCAACACGATGCCCGACGGCGAGGTCGTCTTCTACATCTCCACCCCGTCCGCCGGGCTGTGGTCGACCAAGGCGAAGCTGGAGCAGCGCGCGGCCCACGAGCAGCACGTCTGAGCCGGTCCACGGCCGACCGAGACCCCCGGAGCGTGACGCTCCGGGGGTCTCGTCGTCGGGGCACGGCGCGGGCGCTGGTGGCGCCGTCGAGCGCCGGGCCCGCGCCCAGGCTCAGAAGCCGGGCAGGCCCATCGGGTCGATGCTCGAGCCGTTCTTCCAGACCTCGAAGTGCACGTGGCAGCCGGTGACGTTGCCCGTGGCGCCGGTGTTGCCGATGACCTGGCCCTGCGAGACGTGCTGGCCGGCGCGCACCGCGAAGCGCGAGAGGTGGTTGTAGACGGTCACGTAGGAGCTGCCGCCGAGGTAGCCGTGGTTGATGATCACCTGGTTGCCGTGGGTGCCGTTGGGGTGCGGCTTGACGGCGGTGACCGTCCCGCCGGCGGCGGCGACCTGCGGGTTGCCGCAGGCCGAGCGCAGGTCGCTGCCCAGGTGCATCCAGTACCCGCCGGTGATCGGGTACCACCGCATGCCGTACCCGGAGGTGACGTACAGCGGCCGGGGCACCGGCGGGATGAGCAGGTGCCCGCCGCCGGCCTGGGCCTGCGGCCGCGGTGCCGGGGCGGGGGCCGGGGCCGGGGCGGGCCGGTTGGCGGCGCGGGCGCGGGCGGCCGCCTCGGCCTCCTTGCGCTTGCGCTCCTCCTCGGCCCGGCGGTTGGCCTCGTCGATGGCGGCGATCTCATCACTCAGGGCCTTGTTCTCGGCCTGCAGACTCTCGATCTGCCCGCTGACGTCGCCCTTCTGGCCCTCGAGCGCGGCGGCGAGCTCGGACATGTCGGCCTGGATCTGCTTGATCTCGGCGGTGCGCTGCTCGGCCTCGGCGCGAGCGGCGTCGGCCGCGACGACGGCGGCGTCCGCCTCCTCCTTGAGCTCGCCGATCCGCTCGGTCACCGCGGTCTGGCGGGCCCGCTGGTTCTCCGCGACGGCCGCGGCGGTCTCGAGCTCGTCGAGCACCTGGGTCTGGGCGCGCACAGCGGTCTCGCGCACCGCGTAGCCCTGGAGGAAGTCCTCGGTCGAGGAGGAGTCGAGCACGACCTCGACGGTGCTCACGGTGTGGTCCCCGCGGTAGGTGCTGCGGGCGAGCTCCCCCATCGCGGAGCGGGTGGCGGCGATCTTCTCGCCGCTGTCGGCGATCGCCGCCTCGAGGTCCTTGGCCTCCTGCTCGGCCACCGCGAGGCGCCCGGTGACCTGCTCCTGCTTACGCTCGGCCGCGGCCAGGTTCTCCTGCGCCGTCGCCAGCGCCGCCTCGGCCCCGGGCAGCTTGGCCTCGGCGTCGGACAGCTTGAGGTGCGTCTCGACGAGGTTCTCGTCCAGGCCCTCGAGGTCGGCCTGGAGCTTCTCGCGCCGGGCGTCGTTCTGCTGCTGCTGGCGCACCAGGTCGTCGCGGTCACCGGCCTGGGCGACCCCGGCGGGGCCGAGGAGGCTCAGGGCGAGGACGAGGACGAGCCCGACCCGCCCGACCGCCCGCCGACGAGCGGCGGGCGGGGCGGCGGCAGCAGCGGAACGAGGTCTTCTCACGGTTCTCCTTACACCCTCGTGTAGCGGCCGAGGCTGACGACCGAGCTGATGCCGGCGAGCAGGATGGCGGCGAGCACGAGGAACGGGGCGAGGGTGAGCACGTCCCCGGTTCCCACGAACTGCACCCACGGCGTCGTCCCGGCCAGCCAGTCCTGGATGAGGTAGGTGACGGAGAGCCACAGCCCGCCGACGGCGAGCACGGCGCCGACCAGGGCGGCCACCGCGCCCTCGAGCATGAAGGGCAGCTGGATGAACAGGTTGGAGGCGCCGACCAGGCGCATGATGCCGGTCTCGCGGCGCCGGGACATCGCCGAGAGCCGGATGGTGGTGGTGATGAGCAGCACCGCGGTGAAGATCATGACCGCGGCCAGCCCGAGGGAGAGCAGCGTGGCGCTGTTGAGGATGTTGAACAGCGGCTCGAGCTGCTCGCGCTGGTCGACGACGATCTCCACCCCGGGGCGGCCCTCGAGCTCGTCGGCGACGATGCGGTACTGCTCGGGGTCGACGAGCTTGACCCGGTAGGAGACCTGCATCTGGTCGACGGTGAGCGACTGGGCCCACACGGTGTCGGCCATCTGCTCCTGGAAGGCCTCGAAGGCCTGCTCCTTGGTCTCGAAGTAGACCCGGTCGACGTAGGGGGCCAGGGCGTCGGACTTCAGCAGCTCGCCGACGGCGTCGATCTGCTCCTGGCTGGCCTCCCCGGCGGCGCAGTTGGGCTGCGCGGAGGACTCCGGGCACATGAAGGCCGAGACCTCGACCTTGTCGTACCAGTCGTTCTTGAGGTTGCCGATCTGCATCTGCAGCAGCGCGGCGGCGCCGACGAAGGTGAGGGAGACGAACGTGACGAGGGCGACGGAGACGGTCATCGCGAGGTTGCGCGACAGCCCCTGGCCGACCTGGGAGAGGACGAAACGAAGACGCACGAGACCCCCTACCGCGCCGCGCCGTAGACGCCGCGGGACTGGTCGCGCACCATCACGCCGTCGACGAGCTCGACCACGCGCTTGCGCATCTGGTCGACGATCTCGTCGTCGTGGGTGGCCATGACGATGGTCGTGCCGGTGCGGTTGATGCGGTCGAGGAGGCGCATGATGCCGATCGAGGTGGTGGGGTCGAGGTTGCCGGTGGGCTCGTCCGCCAGCAGCAGCTGCGGGCGGTTGACCATGGCGCGGGCGATGGCCACGCGCTGCTGCTCGCCGCCGGAGAGCTCGTGCGGCAGGCGCTTCTCCTTGCCGTCCAGGCCCACCAGCTCGAGGGTCTCCGGGACGGTGGTGAGGATGTGGTGGCGCGGCTTGCCGATCACCTGCAGCGCGATGGCGACGTTCTCGAAGACATTTTTGTTCGGCAGCAGCCGGAAGTCCTGGAAGACGGCGCCGATCTGGCGGCGCAGGTGCGGCACCTTCCACCGCGAGACCTGCGAGAGGTCGCGGCCGAGCGCGTAGACCTTGCCGGAGGTGGGCCGCTCCTCGCGCAGCACGAGGCGCAGGAACGTCGACTTGCCGGAGCCGGAGGCACCGACGAGGAAGACGAACTCGCCGCGCTCGACCTCCATGTCGATCTGGTCCAGGGCGGGGCGGGCGCCGCGCGCGTAGACCTTGGAGACCTTCTCGAATCTGATCATTGGGGGCGGCCAGTCTCGGAAGTGGGGGAAGGGGTGCTCTGGCCTCTCCCGAGGCTAAGCAGCGCTTCCCGTCCGCCCGCCGCAGACACGCCGCAGCCTCCCGGATCCGTCCGGTTCGTCACGCAGGAACGGACGCTCCACGGCCGCGGCGTCGCCCGGTCGCTCGAGGTGGCCGGGCACGCGAACGCCGGCCCACCCGGGGCCGGCGCTCGCGTCGGGTCAGACCGTGGCGGCCTGCTGCTGCTGGCTCTTGCGCCAGCGGATGCCGGCGTCGATGAAGTCGTCGATCTCGCCGTCGAACACCGCCGAGGGGTTGCCCGACTCGTGCTCGGTGCGCAGGTCCTTGACCATCTGGTAGGGCTGCAGGACGTAGGAGCGCATCTGGTCGCCCCACGAGGCCTTGACGTCGCCGGCGAGCGCCTTCTTGGCGGCGTTCTCCTCCTGCTGGCGCACCAGCAGCAGGCGCGACTGCAGCACGCGCAGCGCGGCGGCCCGGTTCTGGATCTGGGACTTCTCGTTCTGCATGGACACGACGATCCCGGTCGGGATGTGGGTCATGCGGACGGCGGAGTCGGTGGTGTTCACCGACTGCCCGCCGGGGCCGGAGGAGCGGAAGACGTCGACCTTGATCTCGTGCTCGGGGATGTCGATGTGGTCGGTCTGCTCGATGAGCGGGATGACCTCGACGGCGGCGAAGGAGGTCTGGCGCCGCCCCTGGTTGTCGAACGGGGAGATGCGCACGAGACGGTGGGTGCCGGCCTCGACCGACAGGGTGCCGTAGGCGTAGGGCGCCTTGACCTCGAACGTGGCCGACTTCAGGCCGGCCTCCTCCGCGTAGGAGGTGTCGAGCACCTGGGTGGCGTAGCCGTGGCGCTCGGCCCAGCGCAGGTACATGCGCAGGAGCATCTCGGCGAAGTCGGCGGCGTCCACCCCGCCGGCGCCGGCGCGGATGGTGACGACGGCCTCGCGCTCGTCGTACTCGCCCGAGAGCAGGGTGCGGACCTCGAGGTCGCCGAGGGCCTTGCGGATGGAGGCCAGCTCGCCCTCGGCATCACTCAGGAAGGCGTCGGCGTCGGCGCCCTCCTCCTCCTGGCCCAGCTCGACGAGGGCCTCGAGGTCGTCGATCCGCTCGCCCATCTTCTCCACGCGCTCGAGGTCCGTCTGCGCGTGGGAGAGCCTCGACGTGACCGCCTGGGCGGCGTCGGGGTCGTCCCATAGGTTCGGGGCGGCCGCCTGCTCGGACAGGTCCGCGATGGTGGCGCGCAGCGCCTCCGGGTCCGTCACGGCCCGGATGGACTCGAACGTGCTGCGGAGGTGCTGGATCTCGAGCGAGAAGTCGGTGGCCACGGAGGTCAAGGTTACGGGATCGGGCGTGTCGCGGCGTCGTGGGGTTGCGCACGGCCCGTCGCGCGCCGGGCGCGGCCGCCCCGCCCCTGCCGGCGCGGGTCAGGCGGCGGCGCGGGAGGAGCCCAGGTGCTCGCAGAACCAGGCGGCGGCGAGCCGCCCGGCCTGCTCGAGGGTGCCCGGCTCCTCGAACAGGTGGGTGGCCCCCGGCACGATGCTCAGCTCGCTGACGCAGGTCAGCCGGGCGCGGGCCCGGCGGTTGAGGTCGAGGACCTGGGTGTCGCGGCCGCCCACGATGAGCAGGGTGGGCACCCGGACGGCGGGCAGCCGCGGGCCGGCCAGGTCCGGGCGCCCGCCGCGGGAGACGACGGCGCGCAGCCGCGTCGGGTGGGTGGCCGCCGCCCACAGCGCCGCGCCGGCCCCGGTGCTCGCGCCGAAGTAGCCCAGCGGCAGCGCGGCGAGGTCGGGCCGCTCCCCCGCCCACCGGGTGGCCTGGAGCAGGCGGTCGGCGAGCAGCTCGATGTCGAAGACCAGCGCGCGGTCGCGCGCCTCGGCCGGGGAGAGCAGGTCCAGCAGCGCGGTCGCCAGCCCCGCCCGCTGGAGCATGCGGGCCACCTGGGCGTTGCGGGGGCTGAACCGGCTGCTGCCCGACCCGTGCGCGAACAGCACCAGCCCGCCCGCCCCCTCCGGCACGGTGAGGAACGCCGGCAGCGGCCCGGCGGAGGTGGGCACCACCACCTCGACCGTCTCCCCCGGACGCCCGCCCTCGGGGGGCCCGCTCGGCGTGCCCTGGTCCGGTCCCCGCCGGCCGGGGTCGCCCGCGCCTGCCACCCCGCCGGGCCCCTGCTCGCCCGGCGCCACCCCGTCCGGGTCTGCGCCGCCCGGCGCCGCCTCGGGCTCACCGCCGCCCGGGGCCCACCGCGAGCGGGCCTCCTCGAGCAGCCGGCGCACGGCGTCGTCGTCGACCTGGTGGAAGTCGTCGTACCAGGCGCCGACGGCGTAGAGCTCCTCGGGCACGAACAGGCACACGACGTCGTCGACCAGCGGCGCGAGCATCTCCAGGGCGTCGCCGGCGGCGACCGGGACGGCGAGAATCACCCGCCGCACGCCGCGGGCGCGCAGCACGGCCACCGCCGCGCGCACCGTCGCGCCGGTGGCGATGCCGTCGTCGACGAGCACCACCGTGCGGCCGCGCACGTCCACGCCGGCCCCGCCGCGCCAGGCGGCGACACGGCGCTCGACCTCCTCGCGCTCGCGCGCGGTCACGGCCTCGAGCGCCTCACGCCGCACCCGGGCGGCGATGTGCGGGTTGAGGACGATCGCGCCGTCCTCCCCCACCGCGCCCATGGCCACCTCCGGCTGCCAGGGCACGCCGAGCTTGCGCACGACGACGACGTCGAGCGGGGCGCCGAGGGCCGCGGCCACCTCGGCGGCCACGGGGACGCCGCCGCGGGGCAGGCCGGCCACGACCACGTCACCGAGCCCGGCGGCCGCGAGCTCCTGGGCCAGCTGCCGTCCGGCTGCGACGCGGTTGGCGAACCTGGTGGTGTCCTCCCGCCGCATGACCCCTCCAGCATGCGCCTTCGTGCGGCGGGGCCGCCAGGGGTCCGGCCGGCCGTCAGCCGGTCACAAGGGCTCGAGGTTCGCCGCGACGTGGATCATCTGCTCGAGCACGGCGGTGGTGGCGGCCCGCGGCTCGGTGCGGGTGGCCCGGTGCCGGATGAAGAGGTGCCGGTTGCCCAGCCCGGGCAGGCTCACCCACTGGACGTTCTCGGGCAGCTGGCGGCGCAGCGCCAGCTGCGGGACGAGCGCCACGCCCAGGCCGGAGGCGACCATCGCGAGGGCGACGTCGAAGTCGAGGTAGCGGTGGGCGGTGCGCGGGGCGAAGGACAGCTCGGTGCCCACGCGGGTCAGCGCCCGGTCGGCCGCCCCGCCCGGCTCCGGGGCGAGCCAGGTCGCGCCGGCGAGGTCGAGGAGGGACGCGGGGGCGGGGTCGCTGGCCGGCAGCGCGATCAGCCACGGCTCGTCGAGGAAAGGCACGTCCCGCGTGCCCTGGGGCGCGGCGGTAGGCGACGAGAGGTCGTGCTCGATGACCAGCAGGTCGAGCTCGCCGCGGCGCAGCGCCCGGCGGCCGTGCTCCTCGGCCACCTCGTGGACGACCAGCTCCACGCCGGGCAGCGTCTCGTTCAGCTCCTGCAGCAGCGGCACCAGCACCGCCCGGATGGCCGTCTGGAAGGCGCCGACGACCACGACGCCGGAGATGTCGCCCTCGAGCGCCGCGAGCGCCCGGCGCGTCTCCCCCATCTCGCTCTCGATCCGCTCCCCGGCCTCGGCCAGGAGCCGCCCGGCGGCGGTCAGGGTGGCCCCGGTGGGCTGCCGGTCGAGCACCCGCACCCCGGTCTCGGCCTCCAGACGCGCTATTTGCTGAGAGACGGCAGAAGGGCTCACGTGCAGGGCGTCAGCCGCCGCCAGCACTCCTCCGGACCGGCTCACGGCCAAGAGAAATCCAAGCCTGCGTGGGTCGATGTCCATGAAGCAGAACTATATGCCTCATCCGGAAGCGTTCGATTGCTCTTTATGGAGGAGGAGCCCAGAATTGTGTCCGTGAGCGAGCTGACCGCACTGATGATCACCGTCCTGGGCTGGGGCGGGGCGATCGTGTCCCTGGGGACCTACCTCATGGTGACCAGCCAGCGGCTAGCGACGAATTCCGTGCGCTACCAGGCGCTCAACGTCGTGGGCGCCGGCGCGCTCGGCGTCAGCGCGCTGGCCAACGGCGCGCTGCCCTCCGCCGTCGTCAACATCATCTGGATCGGGATCGGGGTCGTCGCGGTCCTCACCATGAAGCGCGGGGTCATCGCGGCCCGGCTGGCCGCCGAGGCCCGTCGCCGGCGGCGGCTGGCCGGGGAGGCCCGCGCCCGGCTGACCGCCGGCCGAGACCGGCTGGTCCACCGGGTGCGTGAGGACGCTGCCGCGCCGCTCGCGCGCCGGGCCGGGGCGCTGCGCGGCCGTCCGCTGCAGCCGGGCTCCAGCCGGCCCGCCGGCCGCAACGAGGCCCGCCGCCGGACCCGGGCGACGTCGCACCTCGCCTGACGTCCGCGACCCCCGCCGGACGGCGCCGCGCCCCGAGGCACGCGACCCGGCAGGATCGGGTGATGACCAACCTGCGTGACACCGTCGACCTCGTGTCCTGGCGGCGGGAGGTGCACGACCTCTACGCCGCGGTCCGCGCGGCCCCCTCCCCCGCCGCCGGGCACGCCGTCTGGGTGGAGCGGCGCTCCGCCCTCTTCGCCACCCATCCCGCCTCGGCCCGCCAGGATGCCCAGCGGCTGCGGCACGCCCCGTACGACCCCGCGTACCGGTTCGAGGTCGCACTCGGCGAGGCCGAGCCGCGGGAGTGGTCCGTGCCCACGGGCACCGACGGCGTGGTGCCGTTCGTGCGGGTGGGCCGGGTGGACCTGCCCGGGCTCGGCGCGCTGGACGTGTGGTGGCTGGCGTCCTACGGCGGGGGCCTGTTCCTGCCCCTGCGCGACGCCACCGCCGGCACCACCACCTATGGGGCCGGGCGGTACCTGCTCGACACCGTCAAGGGCGCCGACCTCGGCCGGATGCCCGACGGCGCCTGGGTCGTCGACCTCAACTTCGCCTACAACCCCTCCTGCGCCTACGACCCCGCCTGGGCCTGCCCGCTGGCACCCGCCGGGAACCGCCTGGAGGCGCCGGTGCCGGTCGGCGAGCTCACTCCGGACGCGGCGTAGCGAGCGGCCACCGCCCTGCGGTGGCGCGGCGTCATCGGCGCGGGAAGGCCGTGAACGCCCCGGTCGCGGCACGGTCGAGGTCGAGCAGCTGGGTGAAGAACTCCGCCGACGGACCCGCGGGCGTGCCGAGCTCGCTCACGGTCACCTTCTTGGCTAGGACCGGCGGGGCCGCCGGGTCGGCCGATGCGGCGACCGGCTCGGCAACGATTCGCACCGGCTTGCGGACGAACCCGGTGGCGCGCACCTGGAAGAGGTTCGCCACCGCCTGGACCAGCTCGCTGGAGATGGCGTGGGTCATGTTGAACACCCGCACCTCCCCGTCCACCGGGAAGGCGCTGCGCACGTCGGCGAGGGCGACGACGCCGCCGTCCACCTCCACCGTCCCCCCGCCCGTCACCCCGAGGAGGTCGCCGAGGCCGAGCACCGCCAGCGGAGCGGGGTCCTGGACCGCCGGGCCGGTCAGGCCGCCGGACACCTCGTCGTAGGTGAACACCCCGCCGAAGGCGAGCTCGTGGTCCGCCGTCGCGTGGAGGACGAGGTTAAGGGCGCGGATGCTGCCCGTGGGGCTGAGCGACAGCGCACGCAGCAGCACGCCGAGGTCCGACGCGCCGCGGCGCTGGTCGCCCAGCAGCAGCGGCCGGAGGTCCTCGACCCGGGTGGCCACCCACGTCCCCTCGGTGGCGAGCCGCTGCTCCAGGTCGGCGTCCGGCAGCGGCGTGGCGCCGTGCGGCGGGGTGCCCACCCGGTCCTCGTCGTAGCCCGTGCCGATGACGTCCCACTCCTGGGTCGGCACGCCCTCGGGTGTGACCGCCGGGGTCGGTGCGGGCGAGCCGTCGGTCATGCCGACGTAGCGGCGCAAGAGGTCGTCGTTGCCGACGATCTGGTCGAGCGCCACGTTCCCGGTGGACGACGAAGCCACCGCGGCACCCGTGTGAGCGGTCCCGCCCCCACCAACGCCGGCCGTTCCCGTGCCGCCCGGAGGCATGCCGGCGCCCGCACCACCCGCGCCACCGCCGGGGCGGGAGGCGGCCCCCGGCGCGCCGGAGCCCGTCGCGGTCGTGCCGGTCCTGCCGTTGCCCGCCCGCTTGTCCACCTCGTTGACCGCCGCGCCCTTGGCCGACTCGCTCGTGTCGCCCAGCGGCTTCCCGGCGCGGGCGGCAGCGAGGTTCGCGGCGATACGCTGGCGCTCGGTGTCGGCGGTGACCGCCACCTCCATGTTCTTGCCGGCCTGCTGGGCGGCCGATGTCGCCCCGCCCGAGGAGGCCTTGATGGCCTCGGTGGCCAGCTTGACCGTCTCGGACAGCCCGCTCATGTCCCGGAACATGGACCCGTTCTGGAGGGCTGCGAGCGTGGCGGCCATGCCGGCGGGCTCGGGCAGCGCGGTGGGCGGGGTGAGGCCGACCAGCGGCGCAGAGAGCTGCCCGGGCGCGACGTTCTCCGCGGTGGCCCGGCTGCCGGTCTCCACGGCGGCGATCTCCGTGGGCTGGATCGGGATGGGCGAGTCCTGCCAGTTCCAGAACCGCGTGAGATCGAGCTTCTCGGCGGAATTGAACCGGCCGAGCACGGCCTCGGCGAAGACCCCGCCGGAAGACAGCGGCACGAGGTCGACCTTGGCCTGCCCCAGGGTCAGGCCCCGCTCGGTCATCCACGCTCGCCACTCCTCGTCGTGGGCGGGATCGGTGGCGATCTTGAACGCCAGCATGTTGCCCACGATGCGCAGCGGCGCCGGCTCGGCCACCTGCACCAGGGGCACGGGCTCGCCGTTGACGGGGATGCTGTAGGGGGCCAGCAGCCCGGCCAGCATCGCGGCGTCGAGGGAGCGGTAGACGGCCTGGCTGTAGTGCAGCCGGTTGTCGCCGAGATGCTTGACGAGGTTGACGTCGGCACTGGCGGCCTGCAGCCGCACGAGCGGGGTCTCGCTTGCGCCGCGCTCGACGGTGACGGTGGGGAGCTCGAGCGGGAAGACGACGCCGTTGCGGGCGAGGGTGAGCGTCGCCGTCGCCTCGACCGCGGACGTTGCGCCGCCGCCGGTCAGCGTGATGCGCTCGATCTCGGCCAGCGGCACGCTCAGGCTGAGATCGCTCACCGCGCTGCCGTCGGCCCGGTGGAACACCAACGTGACGGCGGCGCCGGCGGTGGAGTCGACGCGGCCGTCGACGAGCCGGACGTCGGAGGGCACGAACAATGACTCCGAGCCGCGGCGCACGGCGCCGGAGCCGAGGATGGTCATGACGCGCCGCGCCGCGTCGCCCCACAGGGCGCGGGTGACGTCCGGGACGTCCGGGACCACCGGCTCCGGCCGGACGGGCGGCTCGGGGTGGGCCGGGGCCTCGCCGTCGGCGGGCTCGACCTCGCCGACGCGACGGGCGAGGACGGGGGCTCGCGACAAGCTCACGTCGAGCACCGCCTCGTCGAGGGTGGCGCCGAGGCCCGGGAAGCGGACCCGTCGCTCGGGTACGACCTCGATGGTGTCGTAGTTGACCAGGGCGTCGCGCACGGCCGGCGTCAGCGCCGCGGCGACGAGCGCACCGCGGAATCGACGCAGGACGTCCTCGTTGGCGAAGTCGACGAGCTTGAACGGCACGAACACCACGCGGTCACAGGCGGCCAGCGCCGTCTCGGTGCGGTAGACCTGCAGCACCTCGTAGTACTGCACGGTTAGGGCGTGCATGTGGTTGTAGTTCGTGACCACCCGGGTCGAGACCTGCTCGTGCTCGCTCTGTGAGACCTCGCGCACCACCGACGCCCGGCGGGTGCGCGCCGCGTGCGCGTGCTGGTGCGTCCGGTCGCTGGCCTGCTGGAGCATGGAGGCGCCGATCTCCCGGCGTCCCGCCGTCGTCGCCCAGCTGTCGGCCGAGGTCGTCGTGTTGGCGATCGACCCGCTGGCCCCGAACCCCACCGGCCCGATGCTCAGGCCCAGGCTCGCGCCGGCCTGCATGGTCGTCGACTCGCTCTCGGTGTGGGAGAAGCCGGCCTGCGCCTCCTGCGCCACCGCCGCGGTGACCTCGCTGATGCTGCGGTTGTGGCTGGTCTCCTGCGCCAGGTCCTCGGTCTCGCCGACCACCTCGGTCTGCCCGGCGCGGACCTTGCGGCCCCAGTCGACCATGGCGACGCGCGTGCTCTCCCCGGGCGCCAGGGCCATCGAGTGCAGCAGGTGGCCCAGCGTGACCGCCTGCATGAACCACGACTGGTTGACGGTGAGCAGCGCACCGAGCGCAAGGGTCTGGAAGCCGAAGCCCGCGTCGGCGACCGGGGCGACGTCGACCGGGCTGAAGGACGGCCCGGTGGCGTCCACCAGCGGCGGTGCGCCCGCGGGCCGGAGGATCTGGTCGAGGAGGAGCGTGGTGTACTGCACCCGCTCGGTGGGGAACTGCCCGGAGCGCGGCACGAGGTCGGCCGGCGCCTCGGGGTCGAGGGCGCCGTCGAGCTGAGGGAAGTAGGCGGCGCGCAGGATGGTGGTGGCGGCGCGGAAGGGCGGCCACACGGCGAGGTCACGGACGGTGGCGACTCCGAGCGCGTGCTGGAGCGCGGCCGGGTCGGAGACGCCGGCGAGCACGCCGACGGGCTGCAGGCGCAGGTCGGCGACCTTGCTCGTGGCGGGCAGCCCGGGCGCGACGAGGTCCGCGGGCGCGGCGCCGAAGCGGGTGAGGATGCTCGAGGGGTTCTCGCCGGCGTCGTTGAGCTCGACCGCTGCCGTGAACACGCGGGACATCGCGAGGTCGAAGACGCTGGCGATCTCCAGTGCGGCCAGGGCGGTGGCGGCGTCGTCGTCGACCCCGAGCAGCACGGTGACCGGTCTGCCGAGGACCTCGGCGAGCGGCAGCGAGACGAACTCCGTCTTGAGCAGGTCGGACGGATCCAGATCGGCACTCATGGCGTCCCCCGTCGGCCGCCTTCCGTGGCAGCGACGACGCTACTCCGGAGGGCGTGCGAACGGGAGGGGCCCGGGCGCACCTCGGCGCCTCACGAGGGGCATGGACGCGCCGTCGGCGCCCGCCTACTCGGGCACGCGCTCGCGCGCCGTCCGCCCCGCGAGGTAGGCGTCCCAGTCCCAGCTCTGGAGGAACTGCTCGGCCGCCGCCCGGCCGTTGGCGAACAGGCGCCGGGCGGTGTCGCGGTCGAGGTCGAAGTCGGTGGCCCGCACGCCGAGGGTGTCGACGAAGATCGTGCGCTCGACGACGTCGGGGTCCTCGACGTGGACGCGGTCGGCGTGGCCGATGAGCGTCTCGAGCATCGCCCTCGCCAGGCCGGCCGGGCCGCGGACGTCACGCTCGGGCCACACGCTCTGCCGGGCGGAGAGCTTGATGCCGAAGGTCGGCCAGCGCGGCGGGCGGTCGTCGCGGCGGTCGAAGAGCTGCACCGGGAAGTTCGAGAGGAGCCCGCCGTCGACGAGCACCCGCTCGCGCCCCGCGGGCGGGCGCAGCTTGACCGGCTCGAAGAAGAACGGGATGGACATCGACGCCCGCACCGCGTCTTCGACCGGGACCGCGTCCGCCGTCAGGCCGTACTGGTCGTACTCCCAGGGCAGGGCGACCAGCCGGCCCCGGGTGACGTCGGTGGCGACGGCGACGAAGCGGAAGCGCCGCTCCGGTGGCAGGGCGGTGCCGGGGTCGTCGGTGATGCGCAGGTCCGCGAAGGTGTGCACGGACTGCTCGGCCAGGCGCGCGGTGAGCCACTCCTTGAGGTAGCGGCCCTCGTAGACGCCGTCCTGGAAGAGCAGCGAGACGGCGGGGCCGAGGACGGGCACGAGGTCCTCGGGCCCGCGGTCCCGGAACTTCCGGTAGTCCAGCGCCTCGACGAGCTCGGCGATCCGGCTGGCCGGCATCCCGGCCGCCACCAGGGCGCCGACGATGGCACCGGCGGAGGTGCCTGCCACCCGCTGGACGGCATAGCCGCGCTCCTCCAGCACCGACAGGGCGCCCACGAGGGCGATCCCCTTGACGCCGCCGCCCTCGAGCACGAGGTCACACCTGGTCATGGCCCACTCCCCCCGGTCGACGACGGGACGTCCGGTCCGGACCTCCCGCCGGCGGCGTGGCACCGGCCCGCGCCGTCCCGCCGCTTGAGCGGCACGTTAGGCGGAATCCGCCGGGCACGGGCCGGAACGACGTCGCGCTCTCGGCTGCGGGGGCGCGGGCACCGGGGCGGCGTCAGGAGGGGTGCGGAGCGAGGTGCAGCGCGGCGATGCCGCAGGCGAACGGGCGGGCGGCGACGAGGCGCAGGCGGTGGTAGGCGTCGAGGGAGGGGAAGACCGGCATGCCGGCGCCGATCGCGGTGGGGTTGACGAACAGGTGGAGCTCGTCGAGCAGCCCCTCGGCGAGGAGGCCCGCCACCAGGCCGCCGCCCCCGTAGGCGATGATGTCGCCGCCCGGCTGGGCCCGGAGCTCCTTGACGGTCTCGGCGAGGTCGGCGGCGACGACGGCGTTCTCCCACGGCGACTCGGTCAGCGTGCGGGAGAAGACCACCTTGGGCGTGCTGTTCATCCAGTCGATGGACGCCTGGTCCTCCCCCTCCGGTCCGGCCGCCCACGCGGGGATGAAGCCCTCGGCCAGCCGCCGGCCGAGCACGATCGTGTCGACCGACTCGGTGAGGGTGTTGACGTAGGCGTCGAGGTCGTCGCTCCACGGGCACGTCAGCCAGTCCATCTCGCCGTTCGGGCCGGCCATGTAGCCGTCCACGGTGGTCTGGACCTGGAGCTTGAAGGTGCGCATACGGTTCCTCCCGGGTTCGGTGGTCGGGTCACGGGCGTGCCCACCCCCGCGTCGAACGGCGGGCGTTCGGATCGACACCGCCGCGGGACGTGGACCATGGCTCGACCGGTTCCTCACCGCGAGGTCGTCATCGCGCGGCTTCTCGGCCCTCCCGGGCCGGCGCGCGGCCCGCCGGCGGCACCGTCACGTCAGGTGCCACCGACGCGGCGGCCGGCACGGCCGAGGCGGGTCCCCGCCGCTTCGCACGAGCGGCGTCCACCACGAGGATGCCCAGCGCCACCCACACCAGGGCGAACCCCGCCCAGCGCGCCGCCGGCATCTCCTCGCGCAGCACGAGGACGCCGGCCAGCAGCTGCAGCACCGGGTTGAGGTACTGCAGGTTGCCCAGCGTGGACAGCGGCAGCCGCCCCGCGGCGGCCGCGAACAGCAGCAGGGGCAGGACCGTCATGGGCCCGGACAGGACGAGCCACAGGTCGGTCGCGCCGAGCCCGTCGTCGGCGAAGGTTGCCCGTCCCGCCGCGTGCAGCCACGCGGCGACCGCCACGCTGAGCGGGACGAGCAGGACCGACTCCACGGTCAGCCCGACCGTGGCCGACACCTCCCGGCCCACCCGGTTCTTGACGAGGCTGTACAGGCCGAACGCGAGCGCGACCACCACGGAGATCCAGGGGAAGCGGCCGTGCCCGGCGGTGACCACGACGACGGCGGAGGCCCCCACCGCCGCCGAGGCCCACTGCGCGGGGCGGAGGCGCTCGCCCTGCACGACGACGGCCAGGACCACCGTGACGAGCGGGCAGATGAAGTAGCCGAGCGCGACGTCGACGGCGCGCCCGGTGAGCGCGCCGTAGCCGTAGAAGAACCAGACGGCCCCGATGAACACGGACGCCAGCGCCAGGCGCGTCACGGACTGCCGGTCCCGCAGCACCCGGCGCAGGGCCGACCACTCCCGCCGCACGGCGACGACGCCCAGGAGCGCGAGCACCGCCCACACGACGCGGTGGGCGAGGATCTCGGCAGGGTCCACCCCGCGCAGCAGGATGAAGTACAGCGGGAAGAACCCCCACACGACGTAGCTCAGGAGCCCCGCGGCGAGCCCGTCGCGCCGTTCGTTCCGGTCCATGGGCACTCACCTCCCCTCGGGCGGGGCGAGTCCGACGCCGGCGGCGCCGGTCCCTCCTCGCCGTGGTCGGCCGCCGGCCGCGCGGTCGGCGCCGCACGGCCGGCGGGACTCACCGCGTCAGCGCGGGCTCCGCCGGGCGCAGATCGAGGCGGTTCTGGGCCTGGGCGACGTGCCGGCCGGCGAGGCGGCCGGAGATCATGGCCCAGCCGATGTGCAGGCCGTGGTTGAGGAGCTGCAGCCCGCCCTGGCCGGTCGACCCGGCCGCCCACAGGCCCGGGATCGGCTCGCCGTCGGCCGTGGTCACCCGCAGCCGGGTGTCGACGGCGAGGCCGCCGTCGGCGAGCGTGACGTAGGCGTTCATCGGGCCGAGGGCGTAGAAGGGCCCCTGGCTGACGCCGTCGCCGAGGTGCTCGCGGCCGAACTCCGGGTCCGCGCCGGCGGCCACGTGCCCGTTCCAGTCCTGCACCGTGGCGCGCAGGGCAGCGGCATCGATACCCAGGCCCGCCGCGAGCTCCTCCAGCGTGCCGGCCCGGTGGTAGACGTCGGGCCGGAAGCGCTTGTAGTCCTGGACGTACGCGTACGCGACCCCGGGGAAGGTGGAGACCGGGTTGGGCCAGGCGGAGAACTTCTTGGCGACCTTCGCGTCGAAGATCATGTATCCGGTGTTGGCCTCGGTGGCCGCCACGGCGCGGGCCATGAGCTGGTCGGAGTCCTCGTTGGCCAGCCGCCGCCCGTCCGGGCCGACGAGGATCGCCCCCGCCCGGTACATCGTGTTGTTCGGCCCGATCCAGCTCGTCAGCGCGCCGCGGATGACGTAGGCGAGGAGGTTCTTCGGCAGCCGCTCGACGATCAGGCGCATGACCTTCGAGATCGCGGGGTGGGAGGGCAGCATCTTGATGAGGTCGGGCCGGTTGGCCGGCGCGAAGCGCAGGCCCTCGTACAGGCGGTCCATCTGCATCATCACGCCACCGACCGCGGTGCCCAGCGCGAAGCCGTCGCCGGTGTTGTTCGGGTTCACCGGCGGGACCTTGGCGGCGTCCTCGCCGACGTAGCGGGCCTTGAGCTCGGCGGACGCCGAGTAGTCGCCGGTCGCGAGGATGACGCCGCGCCGGCCGAAGTAGTTCTGCCCGTTGGCCGAGGCGCCGATGAGCTCCCCGGCGGCGTTGCGCAGCAGCCCGTCCACGCGCATGGAGGTGTAGATGGTCACCCCCCGCTTGCGGCACTCGCGCAGCAGCGCGTCGCGGTAGGCCCCCGAGTTGGGCAGCACGTTGTGCATGCGGGGCTTCTCGTAGGGCGGCTCCGGCGTCGGACCGAGGAACTGCACCCCGATGCTCGAGAGCCACTCCACCGTAGGCCCGGCGTTCTCGGCGAGCACCCGGCGCAGCTCGGTGTTCTCGCGCGCCTCGAAGGGACCGTTGGCCACCTTCATGTCCTCGATGAACAGGTCGATGCTGTCGTTGACGCCGGCGCGGTACTGGTAGGAGGTGTTGGCCGCGGTGAAGGAGCCGACGGACATCGCCGTGCTGCCCCCGACCTGCGGGCACTTCTCCAGGACGATGACCGAGGCGCCGGAGGTGGCCGCGGAGATGGCCGCGCTCATGCCCGCCCCGCCCCCGCCGATGACCAGAACGTCCGCCGTGTAGATCATGTGACTCCCTCGTCTCTCTGGTGGTGGTGCGTCAGCGCGCCGCGCCGGCCAGGGCGCCGGGCGCGCCGGCGGAGCTCGCCGCCCGGGCGGCCGAGGCGCCCGCCCAGCGGCCCGTGATGTAGCCCGGGGCGAGGCCGCCGGCGTAGCCGTAGTTGGACAGGCCGCCGATGTCGGCGCCGGCGGCGTACAGCCCGGGGATCGGGCGGCCGTCGGGGTCCAGGGCCGCGCCGGCGGTGTCGGTGCGGATCCCGCCGAAGGTGAAGGTGATGGACGGCTGGACCATGAGGGCGTAGAAGGGCCCGGTCTGGGGCGGGCGGGCCCCGGCCGCGACGGGCACGCCGTCGGCGACGCCGCCGCCCGCCGCGGCGACCTCGACGTAGCGCTCCAGTGTGCGGGTCAGCCGCATGCCGTCGACGCCCCACCCGGCGACGGCGGCGACCAAGTCCTCGAGGGTGTCGGCCTCGGCGTGCCGCGCCCCCGCCTCCACGGCCAGGGCGTACCGGTCGATGACCCCGAGGCCCGGGAAGGGTTCCTCGGTGCCCTCGGTGCGCCGCACGTGGTCATCGAAGATCAGCACGCCACGCGCCTGAGGCTGGAACGTGACGGCCTGGTTGAGGAGCTCGTCCCCCTCGGTCTCGTCGACGAACCGCTCGCCGCGCAGGTTCACGAAGACGGTGGAGCCGGAGTAGTACTGCGAGGCCGGCAGGTAGTCCTGCGGCTCGAACCGGTCGATGGGGTAGCCGATGAGGTGGCCGTAGAAGGTGCTCATCGCCGTCGTGCCGCCGGTGCCCGCGGCACGGGCCATCCGCAGCCCGTCGCCGACGCTGCCGGGGTTGGACCGCAGCAGCAGCCGGTCGGCGTTCGGGCCGATGTGCCGGGTCAGCTCGTCGCGCGCGCCCTGGAAGCCCCCGGTGGTCAGGACGACGGCGGCCGCGTCGTAGCGGACCAGCCGCCCGTCGGCGTCGCGGGCCAGGACGCCGGTGACCCGGCGGCCGTCGTCGAGCAGCCGGACCACCGTGGTGCCGGTGCGGGTCTCCCCGCCGGCGGCGCGGACCTCCTCGCGGCACCAGGCCAGGATCGCCGTGATGTCGGTGGAGTAGCCGATCCCGAACGTCATGATGTCGCGCTTGGGCTCGTCGGCGACCCGGACCCCGGAGGCGCGCAGCTCCGCCAGCGCCTCGTCGTAGTCCGCGACGAGCTGGGCGCCGAGCGCGACGTCGCCCAGCGGGATCCGCCTGCGGTAGGCCTCCACGGTGGGGGCGGTCCAGAACATCCCGGCGGACAGGGCGGCCGAGCCGCCGAAGTCGTCCAGCTTCTCGAGCAGGGCCACCCGGGCCCCGCGGCGGGCCGCCGTCATCGCCGCCGCCGAGCCGGAAACCCCGGACCCGACCACCACGACGTCGGCGCGGCGCACCTCGTCGACCTGCTGCGTCATCTCTCGATCTCCTTCGACCAGTTGCGTGCTTGGGGCGGGCGGCCCGGCGGACCGCCCGCCGAGGATCAGGCGCGGACGGCGGTGCCGAGCCGGGCGGCGGCGTGGGCGGCGACGATGCGGCCGAACACCGCTCCCTTGCCGAGCGACGTGCCGGTCATGTAGGCGGCGCCGTGGAACCCGCCGGTGACCTCCCCGATCGCGTACAGGCCCTCGATGACGTCGCGATCGACGTCGACCACCTGGCCCGAGGGGTCGATGGTGACCCCGCAGTAGGTGGTCGTCATCAGGGACTTGGCCGGGTAGGCGTAGAACGGTGCGGTGTCGATCGGGAGCAGGTCGCCCACCCCGTTGCACAGGCTGGTGCGGCCGAGCTCGTCCGCCGCCTCGCCCGCGGCCGCGGCGTTGTACCGCCGCACCGTCTCCGCCAGGGCGGCCGGGTCGATGCCGGCGACCTGCGCGAGCTCCTCGATCGTGTCGGCCTTGTACACGTGGCCGATGTCCTCGAGGGTGTCGATGTCCTTCAGCGGGATCCCCCGGTGGGACTTCGCCCGCACCTTCGCGTCGAAGACCTCGAAGCCCAGGCCGCCCGGCTGGTCGAGGACCACCCGGCCCAGGGTCTTGTAGTCCTGGGACTCGTCGACGAACCGGCGGCCGTGCGTGTTCACGATGATCGCGCCCATGTAGTAGGCGGTGAGCAGCTCGTGGAACTCCTCCCCCGTCTCCGGGTGCGAGCCGTAGGTGCCCGAGACGAAGGACATGTCGGCCATGCCGGCGCCGAGCTTCCAGGCCATCTTCAGCCCGTCGCCGGTGTTGCCCTTCCCGCCGTACGGGATGGCGGCGAGCTGCTCGGGGGCGAACACCGTGAGCAGGTCGGTGCCGCGGGAGAAGCCACCGGTGGCCAGGACCACCCCGCCGCGGCCGGTGAACAGCGCCTCGCCGTCGGGGGTGGCGGCGACGACGCCGGTGACCCGGCCGCCCTCGCGGACCAGCCGGCGGGCCCGGTGCCCCAGGCGGGTCTCCCCGCCGGCGGCCGTGTAGTCGCGGTGCAGGCCGGCGAGGACCTCCTTGATGACGGCGTTGTGGCCGCGGCGGGCGGACATCCCCGAGCTGATCTCCACCTCGCGGAAGACCACCCCATGGTCCTTCAGCCACCGGTAGGTCTGCTCCTGGTTGGCCAGGTAGGCCTCCAGCAGCGCCGGGTCGTTGAGGTGCTCGCCCAGCTCGAGCATGTCGCGCCGGAACAGCTCGGCGGAGTCCTCGATGCCCTGCTCGGCCTGCTCGGGCGTGCCGGAGAAGGCGAACCAGCCGCCGCTCATCGCCGAGGACCCGCCCAGCGTGTCGGTCTTCTCCAGCAGGACGACGCGCAGGCCGGCCTCGGCGGCGGACGTCGCGGCCGTCTGCCCGGCGATGCCGGACCCGACGACGACCAGGTCGAAGGTGTGCTCAGGCAGAGACATGGTGCAGCTCGCTCTCGGTGAGATTCGGAAAACGTGAGTGGATGGGGGCGCGGCACGGGCCACCGCGCGGGCGAAGGTCCGCGGGAGGGGACGGCGGCCGGGCCGGCCCGGCCGGGCGCTCGGGCAGGCCCGGCCGGGCGCTCAGCAGGTGAGCCAGCCGCCGTTGACGTCGAGGCTGGTGCCGGTGATGTAGGTGGCCTGGTCGCTGACGAGGAAGGCGACGGCGTCGGCGATCTCCTCGGGACGGGCGAAGCGGCGCATCGGCACTTGGTCGAGCAGCGGTCCCTCCGGCGGCACCTCGCCCATCATCGGGGTCTGGACGAACCCGGGCGCCACGCCGTTGACGCGGATCCGGTGGCCGGCGAGCTCGCGGGAGAGGCTGGCGGTGAGGTTCTGCAGGGCCGCCTTGCTCGCAGCGTAGGCCGCCGTGGAGGGCAGGTGGGGCGGGAACGCGGCGCCATCGAGCCCGCCGGTGCCCAGCTTGGCGGTGATGGACAGCAGGTTGACGATGCTGGCGCTGCCGTCGGTGGGCATGTGCCGGAACGCCTCGCGGATGAGGAAGAACGGGGCGCTGACGTTGACGGCCAGCACCTGGTCCCACTCCGCGTCGGTGAGCTCGTAGAACGGGATCTTCCGGCCGTCGCGCTTCGGGGAGATGCCGACCGCGTTGACGAGCACCCCGATGGGGGCCTCCTGGGCGGCGAACTCCGCCAGGTCCCGGTTGACGGCCGAGTCGGTGAGGTCCCCGGCGAAGCCGCGGTGCGTGGCGCCGTCGACCTCGGGCAGGCCGGCCGCCGCGGCGTCCGCGGCGGCGGCGTCGATGTCGGCGACGACGACGCCGTATCCGGCCTGCGCGAGGCGGCGGCCGATGGCGGACCCGATGCCGCCGGCGCCGCCGGTGACGACCGCGGTACGGGTCAGGACCGGCGCGGGCCGGCGCGAGCCATCGGCGGTGACGGTGAGGATGGTGGTCATCGGTGTGCTCCCGGGGTGGGGGCGAACGCGGTGTCGGCGTCCGCGACGGTCACGGGCAGGGAGCGGATCGGGGAGAACGAGGTCGGGTACATGATCTTGTTCGCCATCGTCATGATCATCGGGCGGATGATCGCGAGACACTCCTGCCACTGCTGGTTCGTGGCGAGCTGGGCCCGGCGGGCCCGGCGGTCCTCGAGGTCGGCGTAGGCCCAGAGGTGGTTGAGCTCGTTCTGGGGGCCGAACTCGGTGACGAAGTAGCCGAGGAACCCGCCGAGGATCGGCTTCTGCGCCGGCAGGCCGATGTTCTCGTAGGCGTCGAGGTACTCCGCCAGGCTCGCGCCGGTGTGCAGGACGTAGGTGCGCTGCTCGACGATCACCGCGCCACCTCGCTCGCCGCGGCGGCCGGGGTGACGACACCGGCGGGGGCGTGCCCGGCGCGGGCCTGCCCGCCCGGGAGGTAGCGGCCGAACCGGTGCTCGCCGCCCTCGAGGGTCTTCCCGTCCCCCATGAGGAGCATGTTGACGATCGCGGCGACGATGGTGACGACCCAGAAGATGGTGATCGAGATGGTGCTGCCGCCGCTGAGGCTGGTCAGCCAGGAGGCGAGGAACGGCGCGGGCGCGGCGAAGATGAGGTTGGAGCCGGTCAGGGCGAGGGCCGAGCCGGTGTAGCGCATGTGGGTGGGGAACGCCTCGGCGTACAGGGCGCCCTGGCCGGCGTTGCCGAACTGGGCGGTCACGAGGGCGAAGGCGACGATCGCCAGGGTGAGCGGGAAGCTGCCCAGGTCCACCACGCGGAAGAAGACGACGGCGGCGAGCAGGGTGCCGATGGATCCGACCATGAGGATCTTGCGCCGGCCGTAGACGTCGGCGAGGCGGCCGCCCCACCAGATCGCGATCACCGACAGGAAGTTGGAGATCATGATGATCGTGAACGTCTGGTTCTTCGTGAAGCCGTGCTGCGTGAGGTAGCTGATCCCGAAGACCGACACGATGTAGAACGTGATGACGATCGGCGCGAAGGCGAGGATCAGCCGGGCGATCGTCCCGCCGTGGGTGCGCAGCACCAGCGCGGGGCTGGCCGTCTCCTGGGCGGCCTCCTTCACCCCCTCCTGGAAGACCGGGGTCTCCTCGACCTTGACGCGGATGTAGATGCCCACGGCCACGAGCAGGATGCTCAGCAGGAACGGCACCCGCCAGCCCCACGACATGAACGCCGCCTCGGTCAGGACGCCGGAGAGCACCGCGAGCATGAGGTTGGCGGCCACCTGGGAGATCGGGGATCCCATGGCCATGAGGGCGCCGTAGAAGGCGCGCCGGTCCTGGGGCGCGTGCTCCATGGTCATCAGCTGCGCGCCGGTCGCCTCCCCGCCCAGGGCGAAGCCCTGCACGAAGCGCATGAGCACGAGGATGAGCGGGGCGATGACGCCGATCGAGGAGTACGGCGGCAGGAGGCCGATGACCATCGACGCCACGCCCATGGAGATGAAGGTGGTGAGCAGGATTCGGCGCCGGCCGAACTTGTCGCCGAGGTGGCCGAACACCATCCCGCCGAGCGGCCGGGCGAAGAAGCCGACGCCGAAGGTGGCGAACGAGGCCAGCAGGCCCGCCGTCTCGTCCATCTGGTGGAAGAAGAGGGCGGGGAACACGGTGGCGGACATGGCGCCGTAGACGGCGAAGTCGAACCATTCCAGGGCCGAGCCGAAGGTGCCGCTGACGACGGCCTTCTTGGCCTGGGGCGGGGCGGGCGTCGTCGGCCGCAGAGGCCGCTTCAGCGGCTGCGTCGGGGACTGACTCATCGGGGACTCCTTCGTCGACATGAGCTGAGCAGAGAAGGGGCGGGGTGTCGGGGGCCGGCTCGTGCTGCGCCAGGGGTAGCGGCGCCCTCGCCCGGCCGGCGGGCCCGCCCCACGTCGGGCGGTCCGTCACCGGAAGGGACGTTGGTCCCTCGCGGTGGCACGACCGTAGAAGGGTACTTGCGCTAAGCGCAAGCGCCTGTAGAGTTTTTGCGTGCACCGCAATGAAGCCCCTGCCCCGCCGGTGGAAACCCGCCGCCCCACCGAGTCCCCAGGCCCCCGGGTCGAGGCCGTCCACCGCGCCCTCGTGCTCCTCACGCTCATGGCCGAGGAGGGCTCGCTGAGCGTCACCGAGGCCGCCGAGGCCCTCGACGTCAACCCCTCTACCGCCCAGCGCCTGCTCGTGACCCTGGTGGGGGACGGCTTCGCCGTGCAGGGTGCCCGGAAGCGGTACGAGCCCGGACCTGCGCTGCTGCGGCCCGGGATGGCGGCGACCGTGCCGCCCCTGCGCGCCCGGCTCAGGCCCTATCTGGAGCGTCTTTTCGAGCGGGTCGGCGAGACGGTTCACCTCGCCACGCTGGTCGGCACCGAGATCCACCACCTCGACGGCATCGAGGCGACGGCCCACGCCCTCCGCTTCGGCCTTCGCACCGGGGTCACCCTGCCGGCGCACACGACCTCCGCGGGCAAGGCGATGCTCGCCGAGCTGCCCGACGAGGAGGTGGACGCCCGGTACCACGTGGCCCTGTCGGGGCCGCGGGGGCGCGAGATGCGGGTCGAGCTGGAGCAGCTCCACACCCAGCTCGACCGGACCCGTCGGCAGAAGATCGGCGCGAACTTCGAGGAGAGCGAGGCCGGCGTCGCGGCCTTCGCCGTGTCCCTCGGCGTGATCGACGGCGAGCGGGCCGCCTTCAGCATCGCGATGCCGTTCGCCCGGTACTCGCGCGGCGATGCCGCCCGGTTCGGCGGGCATCTCCTGACCACCGCTCAGGAGGTGCGAGAGGCACTCCCGTGACCCTGGCCGGCCCTCCGGCGTGTGTGTGAAGCCCTCTCTCCGCTCACAGGCCCCTCGGGCGTGTGGCGCCACAGGTCGCCGGAGACCGCGCAGGTTCCGGCCCGGGCGTCCTGTCAGCGTCCTGCCCGGCGGCGCGCATCGCTCGGCGAAGGCACAGTCCGACGCCCCATCGCCCGCCCTGACGCTCCGTATCGGCGCGCTGACCTAGAGTCCGCCGTATGGACGCCGTCGTCGTACTCATCACCTGGCTCATCGGACTCTTCGTCGCCTACTGGGTCATCCGCCTCGCCGTGCGTCACGGCATCCGCGACGCCGACGACCGTCGTGCCATCGCCGCCGCCCGGCTGGAGGACGCCGCCACGCCGGAGCACTAGTCGCGCTCGGTCCCCGAGTTTCAGGTCCGTCCACCAGCACCCTCTCGGGTCGACGACCCGCCGCCGCGACGACGCGGTCCGGCATCCAGAGCGGAGACGCGTCCTGGGCGAGCTCGGCCGCGTCCGGGCCAAGGGCCCCGGTAGGCCCGCGCGGCCGACCCTTCAGCCCGTCACAGGAGGGAGAAGGCCCCTCACGCCAGGTCGAAGGCGGCGCTGCTGACCCGGCGACGCTTGCCGTAGGGGACGACGATGATCTCTTCTTCGTTGTCCTCGAGCCAGGCGCCCCAGTCGGTGACCGAGGGGTGACGCCGGAGCAGGGCCCGCCGCTCCCGCTCGGTCATCCCGCCCCACACGCCGTACTCGGTGGCGGAGTCCAGGGCGTCGGCCAGGCACTGGCGACGCACCGGGCAGGCGAAGCAGATCTCGCGGGCGGGACGCTGCGCGGCGCCGCGCACGAACAGGTCGTCGGGGTCGGTCTGCGCACAGGCAGCCCGGGCCGCCCAGTTGTCGTACTCGTCGAAAGCCATCGTGTGGCCCTTCCGATCGGGCCTGCGGGTCGCGCGTGGCCGGACGTGAGGTGTACGACAAGTGACGCTAAGGGGAGTGATCAGATTCACGGAAGCCTTGGAGCGGAAATGCGCAATCCCGGCGATCCAGGCGCGGATGTGCGCAGCGGACGCACCGGTCCAGAACCGCTCCAGCGCCCCCATCGTCAGGGACGGTCAGCCCGCCCGGGCGGTGGAGGTGGCGTGGACGGTGAGGCCGTCGCTCCAGGGGGCGAGGATCCAGGGCACCAGCGGCGGCCGGACCCGGGCGACGAGGGTGACCTGGGCGGTGACGCCGTCGGGCGTGCCGGTCGGCTCGGCCACCCGCAGGCCCTCGAACTCCCCCACCACGGCGGCGGGGGCGGTGGCGAGGTAGTCGGCCACCGCCGCGTCGACCGACGCCTCGCTCAGCGGCACCCGTGTGGGCCCGGCGGCCTCGAGGCCCGCGCCCCCGTAGTACATCGCCTCGTCCAGGGCATCGGCCGCGTCGGCGGCCACCGCGTCCGCCAGCGCCAGCAGTCGCTTGCGCTCGATGTGGATCGCGGAGGCGCTGGCGACGACGAGGACCAGCGCCAGGACCAGCGTGGCGAAGGCGAGCGTGAGGAGCAGGATCTGCCCCTGGTCGCCGGCCCGCTCCCCGCCCCTGCCGCGACGGCCGGGGCTCACGGCGCCTCCCGGAACTGACCGACCACCACCAGGTGGGCCGCCGAGACGGGCACCCGGGCCGGGACCTCGGCCCGGATGGCGTCGGGCACGAGGGGGAGGTCGACGGCCATGTCGACGCGCACGAGCACCTCGGCGCCGGGGGCGAGGCACGGGTCCGCGGCGCAGGTGACGGCGAGGGCGCGGCCGCCGTCGACCTCGAAGCCTTGGTCGGAGAAGGCCAGCGCGACGGCGCGCTCGGCGCGGGCGGCGCCCGCCTCGAGCGACTCGGCCTGGGCGAGGATGCGCCCGGCCTCCCGCGCCGCCCCCTCGGCGGCGAACGCTGCCGCCTGCACCCGGGCGAGGGTGAGCACCAGGTAGACGATGGGCACGAGCAGCAGGAGGCTCACCCCGAGGAACTCCACGACCGCGCTGCCGGCATCCGGCGCCCCGCGAAGCCGCCGCCCGAGCCGGCCCCGTGCGCCGCCGCCGCGTCGCCGGCCGGCGCCCCACGCCGCGCGCCGTTGCGCGGCGTCAACCACACCCGACCGGCTCACGGCGCGTCGGTCAGGTTCGGCTCGACGACGGCGTGCCCGCGCACCGTCACCGTCCCCGACGGGCCGAGCAGCCCCAGGACCGGCAGCGGCGCCCGCACCGTCACCTGGACCAGCTGGCCGTCGCCGTCGGGCACGAGGGCAGCCGTGACGTCCTCGGCGTAGGCGGCCGAGAGCGTCAGCCCGATGAGCTCGCGGGTGCGGGCGACCCCGTCGGCCAGGCCGGAGCCGTGCAGGGCGGCGTGCCGGGCGCCCTCCGAGGCCGAGTCGATCAGGGTGTTGCGCACGTGCAACGCCAGCGTGAGCTGGATGAGGGCGACGACCAGCGCCAGGACCAGGACGGCGACCAGGACGAACTCCACCATCGCCGACCCCTCGGCCCGGCCGGCGCGGGGGCCGACCCGGCCGCGGGCACCGCCGGCCGCCCGCCACCGCCGGGCGCGGATCAGAAGTTCAGCACGCGGTTGATCGCCGTCTCGAACACGTTGGACAGCGCCGGTCCGGCGATCGCCCAGATCGCGATGACCAGGCCCGCGGTCATCAGGGTGACCAGCACCCAGCCGGGCACGTCGCCGCGGTCGCGCTCGCGCGGACCGGGCCAGGCGAGGTGGGTGCGGACGAGGCGCGTGAGGGTGGGCCGCATGGGTCGTGCCTCCTAGCTCGGGACGATGACAGGCGGCCGCGCGCGCTCCGGTGGGCGGCCTCATAGGCCCACCCGCAGGACGGCGAGACCGGGGAAGATCGCGAAGAGCACGGTGACGGGCAGCACGAGGAACACGACCGGCACCATCATGGCCAGTTCCTTCTTCCCACCGGTCTCCATCAGCTCGCGGCGCGCGCTCTCGCGCGCGTCCTGCGCCTGGGCACGCAGCACGTCGCCGAGCGGGGTGCCGCGCTCCAGGGCCACGGCGACGCCCTCGGCGAAGCGGCCCACGGCGGGGGCGTCGGAGCGGCTGGCCATCCGCTCGAGCGCGGCGGCCAGCGGCACGCCCGAGCGGGCCTCGGCCAGCGTCCGGCGCACCTCCTCCGCGAGCGCCCCGCGCGTCGTGCCCGCCACCCGCTCCAGCGCACCGACCGGCCCCTCCCCCGCTCCGACGGCGAGCGCCAGCAGCTCGGCGACGTCGGGCAGCTCGGCCCGCATGCGATCCTGACGCCGTCGGACCGCGCGGGTCAGGGCCTGGTCTCGGGCCGCCGCACCGCCGACCGCGCAGAGCGCCACGCCGAGAAGGAGCGGGGCCAGCGGCGCGCCGCGCACGACCCCCAGCGTCAGCGCGAGGAAGACCCCGCCAGCCAGGCCGACCGCGGCCCACAGCAGCTGCTCCATCCGGAACTGGTCGAGGGTCATGGTGCCGCCGGCCAGCTGCAGGCGCCGGCGGATGCTCGTCGAGGTCGAACCGAGCCGCTCGAGGAACCGCTCGGCGTCGCGCAGCCCCGGCGCGAGGAGGCGCTCGAGCGTCGGGAACGGGGTGGTGGCGGGTCGGTCGGCGAGCAGCCGCGAGGTGCGAGGCCGCTCCCGTAGGTACGGCGCGACGCGGTCAAGGAGCGTGACGCGGCGGGCGCTGAGGCGCCACAGCACCAGGCACAGCCCGAGACCACCGATCAGGCCGATCCCGGCGCCGGTCATTGCCGGGCTCATCGCAGCACCCGCTCTTCCTCGGGCAGCCGCCCGATGCGGACCATCAGCCAGTACGCCAGGACCGAGCAGCCCGCTCCCGCTCCGAGCACCACGACACCGGCGGCGGTGTTGTAGGCGGCCGCCGTCTCGGCGCGGGTCGAGAGCAGCAGGAGCACGACCCACGGGGCGGCGACGGCCATCCGCGCCCCGTTGACCGTCCACGACTGGCGGGCCTCGAGCTCTCCGCGGGTGCGCAGGTCCTCCCGCAGCATCTGGGCGAGCGTGCGCAGCAGCCGGCCGAGGTCGGTGCCGCCCACCTCACGGGTGAGCCGCAGGGCCTCGACGATGCGGTCGGCCACCGGGTCGGCCAGCCGTGCCTTGAGGGCGGCGAGGGCGTCGTCGAAGCGGCCGGTCGCGCGGTAGTCGCGGGCGAAGCTCCGGAACTCCGCGCGCACCTCTTCCGGGCCGCGCTCGCCGAGCGCACTGAGCGCCTCGGGCAGCGACAGGCCGGCGCGCACGGCGGAGACGAGGTGGTCGATCACCTCGGGCCACACGGCCCGCAGCGCGGCGCGACGGCGCCGGGCCCGCGAGCGGACCAGCAGCGTCGGCGCGGCGCCGACGATGACCGCGAAGCACAGCGCGATCGGGGGCGAGGCGGTGACCGCGACGCCGATCACCAGGGTCGCCAGGGCGAGCCCGGCGGAGGTGAGGACGAGGGAGACGGGGCGCACCGTCGGGGCGCCGGCCTGGACGAGCAGGTCCTGGGTGCGCTGGGTCCAGGTGGGGCGCGCGCGGACGCGCGGGGCCGGACGCTCGAACAAGGAGAACCACACCGACAGCAGCCCCGCGCCGAGGAGCAGCCCCGCGACGGCGCCCACGGCTACCGCCCGTCCTCGGCCAGCAGCGCGGCGACGTCGTAGCCCGCCCGGCCGAAGCGCTCGTCGGCGAGGTGGCCGCCGCCGCGGACGAGCCGGCCCTCCCGGCGCACGAAGAGCTCGGCCGTCTCCACCACGCCCGCCTCCACCCGCCCGGTCACCGCCACGACCTCGCGGACGGCGCGCCTTCCGTGGCGGTCGAGGTCGAGGTGGACCACGAGGTCGACGGCGGAGGCGACGGTGGGGATGACGAACGCGGCGGTGACGTTCTCGCCCGCGAGCAGCGGCAGGGTGCACAGCTTGGTGACCGCCTCCCGGGCGGAGTTGGCGTGCAGGGTGCACATGCCCGGGATGCCGGAGTTCAACGCGATGAGCATGTCGAACGCCTCGGCCTCCCGGACCTCGCCGATGATGATCCGGTCCGGCCGCATGCGCAGCGACTCCTTGACCAGGCGGCGCAGCGGCACCTCGCCGGCCCCCTCGAGGTTGGGCTGCCGGGTCTGCAGCGCGACCGAATCCCGGTTGGACAGCCGCAGCTCGAAGACCTCCTCGCAGCTGATGACGCGCTGGGCGCCCGGGATGGCGCCGGCGAGCGCGCCGAGCATGGTCGTCTTGCCCGCCTGCGTGGCCCCGGAGACGAGCACGTTGAGCCCGGCCACGACGGCGGCGTCGAGGAACGCGGCGGCCTGCGGCGTGAGGGAACCGAGCGCCACGAGGTCGCTGAGCCGGCGGGCCCGGGCGACGTACTTGCGGATGTTCACCGCCCAGGCGGACCGGGTGATGTCGGGGATCACGACGTGCAGCCGCTCGCCGCCGGCCAGCGCGGCGTCCACGAACGGGGTGGACAGGTCCAGCCGCCGGCCGGACGCCCGCAGCATCCGCTCGACCAGGTCGCGCACCTGCCCCTCGTCGAGGATGGTCGTGGTCAGCTCGGGCCGCCCGCCGCGGGCCACGAACACCTTGCCGGGCTCGTTGATCCACACCTCCTCCACCTCGGGGTCGTCCAGGTAGGGCTGCAGCGGACCGAGGCCGGCCACGGCGTCGAGGACCTGCTTGGCGGCCACCCCCGGGTCCGGCAGGGGCGGCACCAGCCCCGCGAGCGACCGGTCGTCATAGTCGGCGAGCGCCGCCGCGACCAGGGTGCGCACGCCGTCGGCGTCCCGCGCGGGGTCCATGCCCCGGCGGCGCACCAGCTCCCGCACCTCGGACTCGAGCAGCGCGACGCCGTCGTCCACCGGCCATCACCCCCGCGAATGGAACCCGGTCGTGCCCGATATGTAGAGCAGAACCTAGGGGAGGAACAGGCGCGCAGGCGGGTGTTTGGGACGCGCTGTGGACGGCGAAGCAGCGGCCACCCGGCGCCTGGGGGCACCAGTGCCGCGGGCGGGTCGCGCCGCCGGCACCGCGCGATCGCCGCCCGCGCGCCGCCACAATCTGCACATGCGCTGCCCGTACCTTGGGGGCGATCGTCCCGTCGGCGGCGTGCAACGCCTCACTCCCCCACGCCTGAAGCCGATAAGGACGAAGAGCCCCCACATCGCATGAGGAGAGAGATGTCCGAGAGCCCCTACCAGTCCTCCCAGCCGCAGTACGGCTACGGCGAGCCTCAGCAGCAGGCGCCCAACGGCGGCTACCCGCCGGCGGCGCCGCCCGCGTACGGCGGCAACGGCTACGGCTACAACCAGTCGGCGGCCGACGCGAACAGCGCCGCCACGCTGTCCCTGGTCTTCGGCATCCTCGGCGTGGTCCTGCTGCCGATCCTCGCCCCGTTCGCGCTGTGGCAGGCGAGCAAGGCGGAGAAGCTCGGCAAGTCCGCCACCGCCGGCAAGGTGCTCGGCTGGATCGGCGTGGTCTTCCTCGCCGTCGGCGTGGTGTTCTTCCTGCTCTTCCTCATCGGCCTGGCCGCCAGCGGCGGCGGGTACTGACGCCCCCGCACCCTCGCGACAGCACCCCTGGGACCTCGCGTCCCAGGGGTGCTTCGTTTCGTCCGTCAGGACGCGGCGGGCTCCAGCGCCGGCGCGGGCTTCACCGCCGCCACCTCCGCCGGCGCGTGGTGGCCGCGCCGCTGCCCTACCGCGCCGATCGCGACGACGACGACGGCGAGGCCGGCCGACAGCAGCAGCGACTCCCGGGTCTCGCCGATGACCACCATGCCGATGACCATGGCGACGATCGCGACGATGGTCGCCCACGTCAGGTACGGGAAGGCCCACATCTTCACGGTCAGCTCCGCCCCGGCGGCCTCCTGCCGGCGGCGCAGGATCAGCTGGGAGACCGCGATGACCAGCCAGACGAACAGCGCGATGGCGCCGGAGGTGTTGACGAGGAAGAGGAACACCTCGCCGGGGGCGAGGTAGTTCAGGCCCACGGTGACGAACCCGACGACGGTCGAGGCGAGCACGGCATTGCGCGGCACGCCGCGGCGGGACACCTTCGTCCACGAGCGCGGCGCCTCGCCGCGCGTGGCCATCGAGAAGATCATCCGGCTGGCGGTGTACAGGCCGGAGTTGAGGCAGGACAGCACCGAGGTCAGCACGATGACGTCCATGATGACGCCGGCGCCGGGGATGCCGTAATGCTCCATGACCGCCACGTACGGGCTCTTGGCCACCGAGGCGTCGTCCCACGGCAGCAGCGTGACCACGACCGCGACGGAGCCGATGTAGAAGAGCAGGATCCGCCACACCGTCGAGTTCACGGCCTTCTTCACCGCCCCCACCGGGTCCATCGACTCGCCCGCGGCGATGGTGGCGATCTCCGCGCCGAAGAACGCGAAGACGACGACGAGGACGCCCGCCATGACCGCGGCGCTGCCGTTGGGGAAGAAGCCGCCGTGCCCGGTGAGGTTCGACAGCCCCGGCGCCTCGATCCCGGGGAGCAGCCCGGCGATGGCGGCGACGCCCAGGAGCAGGAAGACGACGATGGCGGCGACCTTGACGGAGGCGAACCAGAACTCGAACTCGCCGTAGGACTTCACCGACACCACGTTGGTCAGCGTCAGGGCCACCATGAGGATGAGCGCCCAGACCCACTGGTCGACGCCGGGCACCCAGCGGTGCACGATCGCCGCGCCGGCGGTGGCCTCGATGCCCAGGGTGATGATCCAGAACCAGGCGTAGAGCCAGCCGATGCTGAAGCCCGCCCACGGGCCCAGCGCCTTGTCCGCGTAGGCGGAGAAGGAGCCGGTCTCGGGGTTGGCCGCGGCCATCTCGCCGAGCATGCGCATGACGAGGATGACGACGAGCCCGGCGGCCGCGTAGGCGACGAGGATGCCGGGGCCGGCCTGCCGGATGGCGGCGCCCGAGCCGACGAAGAGCCCGGCGCCGATGACGCCCGCGATGGCGATCATCGAGAGGTGGCGGGGCTTGAGCGACTTGGCGAGGCCGGGCTGCTCGGCGCCGGCGGCGGGTTGTGACGCTCCAGAGCGCATGACAAGTACTCCTGTGACAGGTGGCGTGGGATGGCGCGCGGCGGGGCTCTGGGACCGGGTCGCGCGGGGGAAGAACGTACCTCCGGGCCCGCGGGGCATCCGTGCCGAGGGTCACTTCCTGAGACGGCCGGTCCAAAAACGGCGGCGAGGCGGGCGTCCGCGGCAGCCCCCGACCGCCCGCCGCGGGCCTCCCCGCGCGCACCCGTGCCCGTTTCGGGGACCGGGACCTTCGGCGCGTATGCCACGCACGCCCCGGTGCCGCCGCCTACCGTGGCGGTGTGGTCCGCTCAGCACTCGCCCTCGCCGCCCTCGCCACCACGGCCGTGCCCGGCCTCGACGTGGTGGCCACGCGCCCGCCCCAGCGCGCGACGACGGACTTCCAGACCACCGGCCTGCTCGACGGCGGCGGGCGCCACTGGGTGATCCGGGCGCCGCTGCACCCCGCCGCCGGCGCCTCGCTGGAGGGCGAGGTGGAGCTGCTCGCCAACCTGGCCCCGGCCGTCGACGCCGGGCGGCTGCCCTTCGCCGTCCCGCGCCCGGCGGGCTTCGCCGCCCTGCCCGAGGGCGGCCGGGCGATGGTCTACCGCGAGCTGGTCGGCCGCCCCCTCGATCTCGACCGCCTCACCGGCGGGCCCGGCCTCTCCGCCGAGCTGGGCCGCGCCATCGCCGCCTTCCACGAGCTCGACGCCGCCGTGATCGCCGACGCCGGGCTGCCCGTCTACGACGCCGAGGCCTACCGGCGGCGCTGCCTGGCCGAGGTGGACGAGGCGGCCCGCACCGGGCACGTGCCCTCGGTGCTGCTCAACCGCTGGGAGCACGCCCTGGAGGACGTGGCGCTGTGGCGCTTCCGCGCCACCCCGGTGCACGGTGACCTCGCGCCCGAGCACGTGCTCGTCCACGACGGGCAGGTCAGCGCCGTGCTGAGCCTGGCCGACGCCCACGTCGGCGACCCCGCCGAGGACCTGGGCTGGCTCATGGCCGCCGCGCCGGAGGACGCCCTCGACGCCATCGAGGAGGCCTACGCCCTGGCGCGCACCGAGGGCCCGGACGGGCACCTGCTGGACCGCGCGCTGCTCGTCTCCGAGCTGGCGCTGGCCCGCTGGCTGCTGCACGGCGTGCGCACCGGCGAGCAGGCCGTGGTCGCCGACGCCGCCGCGATGCTGCGCCAGCTGGCCGCCGACGTCGAGGACGCCCCGGCCATCGGCGCCCACGAGCCGGTGGTCGTGCCGGACTACACCTGGGAGGACGAGGACGCCTGGGCGGACGTCGCCGACGACGGCGCGGCGGCGGCGGCCGACGCCGGCCGCCCGGCCGGCACGGAGGACGGCGCCCCGGCGGGGACCGACGCGGCGGATCCCGAGGACGCAGACCCCGGCGCGTCAGCCGGCGCCGAGCGCCAGCCGGTGGCGAACCACGACGGCGAGCCGGTCCCCGACGCCCGGCGGCACACCGACCGCGCCGCCGACACCGAGCCGCTGAACCTGGCCGACCTGCCCGACTTCCTCGCGGCGCGCGAGGCGGACGCCGAGGACGTGCCCGCCCGCGACGACCGGCGCGGCTGAACGCCGGGCCGCCGCCGCGGGAGAGCCGCGAGCCGTCAGGCCGGCGCCCGGCCCGCCTCGATCGCCGCGGTGATGCGCGCGACGATCTCCTCCTCGCTCAGCGCCCCGGCGCGCACGGTCGCGTCGGCCCCGACGTAGTAGAACGCGGCGCCGACCCGCCCCAGGTCGGTCCCGCTCGCCCGCGCCCAGGCGAGCCGGTACAGCGCCAGCTGCATCTCGCGCTGGGCGAGCTCCTCCGGGCCGCGGGGCGGGCGGCCGGTCTTCCAGTCGACCACCTCCACCCCGTCGGGCCCGTCGAAGACGGCGTCGATGCGGCAGCGCACGATGGTGCCGGCCACGGGCGTCTCGAGGTCGACCTCCACGGCCACCGGCACCCGCTGGGCCCACTCCGAGGCGGCGAAGGTGCGCTGCAGGGCGGCGAGCTCGGCGTCGGTGAGGTGCGGGTCCTCGGCGAGGTCCTCGCCGCTGCCGGTCACGTCGTCGATGTCGAGCAGCGCGCTCTGGCCGTAGAAGTGCTCGACCCACTGGTGGAAGCGGGTGCCGCGGCGCGAGACCACCGTCGGCTCGGTGGGCACCGGGCGGCGGCGGTTGCGGGCGAAGGCGCGCGGGTCGGCCACGAGCCCGACCACCGCGGAGGCGGAGAGGTGACCGGCGAGGGGCACCTCCTGCTCGCGGCTGCCGACGGCGTCGCGCTCGGCGAGCAGCAGCCGGGCGTCGGTGAGCCACCGCGCGACCTCGCCGTCGGGCGCCGGCTCGTCCAGCCGCAGCGGGTGGGAGCGCTGCCGCTCGGCGGCGGCGCGGACGGCCGCGGCGGCCGCCTCCAGCCGGGGGCGGCGCGGGCCGAGGGGGTCCACCGGCCACAGCGCGGTGACCTCCTCCTCCAGCGCCGGGTTGGTGACGTCGTCGGCCGGTCGCGGCGCCCAGGCGGACGGCGCCCGGCCGCCGTCGGCCCCGCCGTCGCCGTGCTCGACGCCGGCCGGGGGCAGGGGCATGTCGGCGACCTGGCCGACGCTGTAGGGCTCGGTGAGGAACCGCGAGGGCGGCAGGGCGCTCTTGCCGTCGCGGAACCACGAGCCGGTGAGCAGCAGGGTGGTGCGGGCGCGGGTGACGGCCACGTAGGCCAGGCGCCGCTCCTCGGCCACCTGGTGGGCGCCGGCGTCGGCGCGGAACTGCTTGCGGGCCTCCTCGACGTCCTTGTGGGTGACGGCGCCGAGCAGGTCGAGCTCGGGCAGGGACTCGGCGTCCCCGCGCAGCGGGTAGGGCAGCTCGCGCACGTCGGTGAGCCAGCCCGAGCCGGACACCGTGCCGTCGGCCGACGGCTTGCCGTCGTAGCCGGGGAACTGGGTCTCCACCAGGCCGGGGACCGCGACGATGTCCCACTCCAGGCCCTTGGCGGCGTGGACGGTGAGGACCTGCACCACCGAGGACTCCGGCTCCTCGCCGGCCGGCTCGGCGGCGTCCAGGCCGCGCTCGCGCTCCTCGGCGGCGTCGAGCCAGGCGAGGAACGCGCCGAGGGTGGGCTGCTCGGCGTCGGCGGCGAAGCCGGCCGCCACCTCGGCGAAGGCGTCCAGGCTGGCGCGGGCGCTGCCTCCGCCGCGCCCGGCCCGGGCGGCGACCTCGATGTCCAGGCCGAGCAGCTGCTCGGCCGCCACGACCAGCTCGGGCAGCGGGAGGTAGGTCAGGGCGCGGATCTGGCGCAGCAGGGCGCCCAGGTGCCGGACCCGGCCGGCGCCGACGGCGGTGAGGGTGTGCCCGCGCCGGCTGGTCCATCCGGCGGCCGGCGGGTGGTCGACGGCCTCGGCGAGGCTGGACTCCTCGCGCGGGTCGAGCCGGCGGGCGTCGTCGTCGGTCAGGCTCGCGGCCGCCGCGCGGGCGAGCTCGCGGGCCCAGTCCTGCAGGGCGTGCAGGTCCGCGGCGCCCAGGCGCAGGTTGGTCAGCAGCCGCATGAGGGCGTCGCCGCGGCCGGCGTCGTGCGCGGCCTGCAGGGCGGCGCGCAGGTCGACGATCTCGGGGGTGGCCAGCAGCCCGCCCAGGCCCAGGACGCGGGCGGGCAGCCCGGCCTCGCGCAGCGCCTGGACGACGCCGGGGAACTGGGAGCGCTTGCGGCACAGGACCGCCGCGGTCTCCGGGGTGGCGGGGTCCCAGCGGGCGGCGAGGAAGGCGGCGACCTGCCGGGTCTCGTCGGCCTGGCCGAGCAGGTAGCCGCCGAGCACCTCCCCCGGCCCGGCGCCGGGCCGGGCTCGCAGCACGGGCACGGTGATGGCCGGGCCGCCGGCGCGCCCGGTGCGCAGCGGCGCGGCGACGGTGTTGGCGGCGTCGAGGATCGCCCGGTCGTTGCGCCAGGAGGTGCTCAGGGCCAAGGTGGCCGCCGGTGCGCCGGCGGCGGTGCGGAAGGTGTCGGGGAAGGTGGCCAGCGCGGCGGCGGAGGCCCCGCGCCAGCCGTAGATGGCCTGGTTGGGGTCGCCGACGGCGGTGACCGGGTGCCCGGCGCCGAACAGCGAGCTGAGCAGCCGCAGCTGGGCGACGGAGGTGTCCTGGTACTCGTCGAGGAGCACCACCCGGTACTGGGTCCGCAGCTGGGCGCCGACCTCGGGGACCTCGGCGGCGATGCGGGCGGCGAGGGCCACCTGATCGCCGAAGTCGATGAGGCCGCGCTCGCGCTTGAGCCGGGTGTAGGCGGCGACGAGGTCCATGAGGGCGATGCGCTCGCGCACGGCGCGGGCGGCCTTGGCGACCTCGGCGTAGGGGTCCTTCTTCTTCCCCTCCGGCTCCTTCTCCACCAGGTCGCGGTGGAGGTCCGCGAGCAGGTCGCGGGCCTCGGCCGGGGCGAGGAGGTGCTCGCTGAGGGCGCCGGAGAGGGCGAGCACCGCGTTGGTGATGGTGGCCGGGGACCGGTCGGTGGGCAGCTCCTCGGCCCAGCCCTGCACGAGGTCGTCGGCCAGCTGCCAGGCGGCCGCCTCGGTGATGAGCCGGGCGTCGGGGTCGGCGCCGACGCGCAGGGCGTGGTCGCGGGCGATGTTGCCGGCGAAGGAGTTGTAGGTGGCGATGTGCGGGCGGTCGGCGTCGAGGGTGGCCGCGGCGGCGTCGTCCTCGCCCTCCGGCTGGGGCACGAGGCCGACGGCGCGCAGCCGGCGCAGCCGCTGGCGCACCCGGTGGGCGAGCTCGGCCGCCGCCTTGCGGGTGAAGGTCAGGCCGAGCACCTCCTCGGCGGCGACCAGGCCGTTGGCCACGAGGTAGACCACCCGGGCCGACATCGTCTCGGTCTTGCCCGACCCGGCGCCGGCGACGACGAGGAGCGGCTCGAGCGGGGCCTCGATCATGGCCCGCTGCTCGTCGGTGGGGGTGTGCTGGCCCAGGGCCTGGGCGATGTCGGTGGCGCTGTAGCGCACGGCGGGCGCGACGCCCTCGGTGGCGAGCGCGGCGTCGCCGGCCGGTGGCGGGGTGGCTGTCGGCATCGGGGTCCTCGCTGCGGGGGTGGGCTGGCTGGGGCCGGGGGCGGCCTGGCCGGGGGCGGGGGCGGGCCGGCTCATCCGGTGACCCTCCCGCCGGTGTCCTGCAGCGGGCAGGAGGTGCGCACCGGGCAGTGCCGGCACTGGTCGGTGAGCCGGGCCAGGAAGGTGGACCCGGCCATGGCCTCGGCGGCCTCGGTGACCAGGCGGGTGGCCCACTCGGGGTCCTCCGCGTCGGTCAGGGCGGGCTGGGCCCGCACGGCGGCCGCCTTGCCGGTGCCGAGGTAGACGAGCCGGCCGCCGGCCGCGGACGCCTCCCCGAACGCGCCGGCGTCCACGGCCGCCTGGTAGGCGCCGAGCTGGGCGTGCTCGGCGGCCTTGTCGCTGCTGACCGGGCTGGCGGAGGTCTTGAGGTCGACCACCCGCACCCGCCCGTCGCCGAGGTGCTCGACGCGGTCCATCCGCCCGGTCAGGTGCGCCCGGCCGACGTCGGCGGTGAACTCCCGCTCGACGTCGACCTCCCCGGGCACCCCGGCCACGTAGGCGGCGAGCCGGTCGATCATGGCGTCGGCGAGCACGCGCTGGCGCCGGCCGACCCAGCCCTCCCCCAGGCCCAGCTCGGCCCAGCGCGCGTCGAGGGCGGCGTGCATCTCGGCGGCGGTGCCGTGCGGGTGCTCCGCGGCGATCTCGTGCACGAGGGAGCCCACGGACTGGTCCATGCTGCGATCCCCGCGCCCGCCGGCCTGCTCCAGCGCCCAGCGCAGCGAGCAGCTGGTCGCCTGCTCGACGCTGGACGGGCTCACCGGCACCGGCGCGTCGGCCGGGCGCAGCGGCGCGTCCGTGCTCGGCGCGGCCAGCCCGGCCCACTCCTCCGGGGCGGCGCCGGCCACGCCCTGGTCGGCCAGGTGGGCCAGGAGCTGCGCGGCGGCGTCGCGGCGCCGGGCGGCGGCGTCGTCCTCGGCGGGCGACTCGACGGCGCAGCGCAGCTCGCTGACCAGGCCGCGCAGGTCCAGCGGCGCCGGGGCGGCGGCCAGCAGGTCGGCGGGCTCGGCGCCGTCGGGCGCGAGCAGGTCGAAGAAGGACGAGGGCCGCTGGTCCTCGTCGAGCACGGCGGTGACGAGCAGCCGCCGGGTGGGCCGGGTGACGGCGACGGCGAGCATGCGCAGCTCGTCGTCGAGCACCTGGCGGCGGGCCGGCCCGACGGCGCGGCGCCCGTCCGCGGAGCGGCCGGCCTCGACGTCGGCGAGGGCCCCGGCCCCCAGCAGGGAGTCGCGCAGGCGCAGGTCCGGCCAGACGTCCTCCTGCAGGCCCGCGACGACGACGACCTGCCACTCCTCCCCGGCCGCGGCCGCGGGGGTGAGCACCTGGACGGCCTCGGCGCGCACGCCGCGGGCGGCGACGGAGTCCGCGGGCAGGTCCTGGGCGGTGAGGTGGTCGACGAACCCGGCCGGGCCGCCGCCGACGGTGCGGTCGGTGTAGACCTCGGCGGCCTTGAACAGGGCCATCACGGCGTCGAGGTCGGCGTCGGCCCGGTCGGCGCCGGGGCCGCCGGCCAGGGCCCGGTCCCGCCACGGGTCGGCCAGCCCGGCGGCGTCCCACAGGGCCCACAGCGCCGTCTCGGCGGTGACGCCGTCCGCCTCCAGGGCGGCCCGGCCCGCGGCCAGCACGCCGGCCACCCGCAGCGGGGCGCGGCGCACGTGCGGGGGCAGCGACCGCGCCGCCTCGGGGTCGGCGACGACCTCGACGAGGAGCTCGTCGACCGGCCGGGCGCCGTCGGCGGCCCGCTCCCGGCCGCGCAGCACCCGCCGCAGGGCGCGCAGCGAGACGGCGTCCATCCCCCCGATGGCGGAGGTGAGCAGCTCGACGACCTGGTCGGCCTCGATCCGGCCGGCCAGCGCCGCGCGCAGCGCGGTCAGCAGCGGGCGCACGGCCGGTTCCTCGCGCAGCACCCCCGGCGTCGCGGTACCCCCGGCCGGCACCCCCCAGCTGCGCAGCATGCGCTGGAAGCTGGTGAGGTCGCCCGACGAGCGCACCACGACGGCCATCTGGGACCACGGGGTGCCGTGGTAGAGCCGCTCCTCGCGCAGCGTCCGGGCGACGAAGGCGCCCTCCTGGGCCCGCGAGCGCAGCAGCGAGACCTCCACGCCGCGGGGCGCGGGCGCCTCGACGGCGCCGCCGACCGCGGCCTCCGAGAGGTCGGCCCCGGCGGGCGTCGCGTCGACGCCGGCGCGCCGGTGCGCGGCGGTGCCGACGGTGGCGATCGCCCGGGTGACGGCCACCGCGGTGCGGCGCAGCGCGTCGTGGCCGCGGTGGACGGTGGGCAGCACCAGCCGGGTGGCGCCGAACCCGCCGAGCGGCTCGCGGGTCTCGGCCAGCCCGACCAGCGCCGGGCTGCCGCCGCGGAAGCCCTGGACGCCGGCGTCGGGGTCGCCGTGCAGCAGCAGCTGCGCGCCGTCCTGCTCCAGGACGCGCAGCAGCCGGGCGGTGGCGAGGGTGGAGTCCTGGTGGTCGTCCACCACGACGGCGGACCACCGCGGCCGCGGGTGGCCGGGCACCTCCCGCTCCCAGGCGCGCAGCGCGGCGGTGGCCTCGTCGACGATGCGGGCGGCGTCCAGCCGGGCCCCGCGGTCCGGCGTCATCTCCCCCAGCGCCGTGACGTCCTGGTACTCGCGCAGCAGCACCGCGGCGGCGACCCACTCCGGGCGGTCGAACCGCTCGCCCCGGGCGGCGAGGTCCTCCGGTCCCAGGCCGAGCTCGGCGGCGCGCATGAACAGGTCGCGCAGCTCGTCGCGGAACGCGCCCAGCGCCAGGGTCTCCGGCCCGATGCTCGCCGGCCAGCGCAGCGGCGCCCCGAGCCCGGCGCGGTGCCCGGCGAGCAGCTCGCCGAGCACCTGGTCCTGCTCGGGGCCGGTGATGAGGGTGGGCGCCGGCTCGCCCAGCAGCGTCGCCCGCAGCCGCAGCACCGAGTAGGCGAACGCCGCGGGCGTGCGCACGAGCACCTGGGTGGTGGTGCGGCCCAGCCGGGCGGCGACGGCGTCACGCACCCGGGCGGCGCCGCGGCGGGTGGGGACGAGCATGAGCACGCCCTGGTCCCCGCCGCCGGGCCGGCCGGGGCGACCGGCCTCGGCGCGGGCGCGGGCGAGGAAGGCCGCGAGCGCCGTCGTGGTCTTGCCGCTGCCGGGGGCGCCGACGACGAGCAGGTGCCCCGCGTCGGCGGCCCAGGCCGCCGCCTGAGCCTGCACCGCGTCGAGCGCGGGCGGCGGCGGGGGCGGCGCGGGCAGGCTCAGCCGCAACGCGGGGGGCGGGGCAGCGGGATGAGGCATGCCCCGATGTCATCACGCCCCACCGACATCACGGCGCCGGCCACCCGTTGGGGCGGCATCCTTGCAGGTCGAGCGTCTGCTGGACCATCACGGGGGCGAGCTCACCGGGCGCGGGGCAGGCCGCATGGCCGTGGCCGAGGACGTGGCCCACCTCGTGGTTGACGAGGTAGTGGCGGTACCCGCTCACCGTGCCGCCGGCCGCGGTGAACGGGGCGGCTCCCTCGGACCAGCGCGCGACGTTGAGCACCGCCGCGCCGCCGATGGCGCAGGAGACCTGGCCCAGGGTGCGCAGCGGATAGCAGAGGCGGTCGGTGAGGTCGGGGGAGGCGAGGACCACCCGCACGTCGGCCGCGCCGTCGGTACGGGCGAAAGCGAGGGTGCCGTCGGCCCCCCAGCCCCGCGGGTCGTTGAGGACCTCCATGACGTAGGCGGCGAACGCGGCGCCGTCCACCGGCAGCCCGTCCTCCACCTCGACGCGGACGGTGCGCACGTCCTCCCCCTCCGGCGGGGCCGCGGCGGCGCCCGGCACCACGCTCGCCCGTCCGGCGCCCGCATCGGGCACCTCGTCGGCGGTGAGCCCGGCGCGGGCCCGCTCCGCCTCGTGCGCGGACACGACGCCGATGCGCAGCCAGGCGAGGTTGAACGGCGACGGCGCGGCCGGGTCCATCGGCGGGACGGGGTCCGCGCGTCGGGGCGAGTCCGCCCCCTCGGCGGCCGGGGAGGGGGCGGCGTCCTCGTCGTCGGGGCCGGCGGGGGCGGTCGCGGCCGGCCGGGCGGGCCGGTCCGCCGCCGCGGCGG
>NZ_VUKF01000012.1 GCF_009193185.1 Georgenia thermotolerans
GGGGCCGACCCGCCTCAGCGTCCGGCCGGCCCGCCCGAGCACGGGGCCGACGCGCCCGAGCGCCCGGTCGGCCCACAAGCGCGGCCGCCGCCGGTGGGTCGGCGCGGGCGCCCTCGCGGCCGCCGTCGCGGGGGCCGTCGTCGTCGCGACCACGACGGCCGGTGCGCCCACGGACGGCGTCGTGCCGAAGGCGCCCATCGCCCTGGACGGGGCGCGGACCGTCACGGTGCCCGCAGACGCCACCGGGCCCGCGTCGTTCACCGGGGAGCGGGCTCCGGAGGTCGAGGTCGTCCCGCCGCCCCCGCCGCAGGTGCAGCCCGACACCGCTCGTCAGATCGACGGCGAGAAGTCCGGCCGGCAGGCTGAGCCCAAGAAGGACAAGGATGAGCCCAAGAAGGGCAAGGACAAGAAGGACAACAAGGGCAAGGACAAGAAGGACAACAAGGGCAAGGACAACAAGGGCAAGGGGAAGAAGGAGAAGGGCGACGACGAGAACGAGAACTGACCCCACCCGCGTCGCCCGGACGTCCCAGATCCGGGGCAATCCCGCCCGGAGCTCCTCACGCCGGCGTTCCTCAGCGGCTCTCCGGCGCCGACCACTCCACGACGAGCTCGGCGCGCTGACCGAACCGCTCGAGGTGCCCGCCGACGACGCGCTGGACCGTGGCGAGCCCGTCAAGGTCGGGCGCGACGGCGATCAGGAGCAGATGGTCCTCACGCACGAGGACATCGCCGTAGCCGACGGTCAGACGGATGCGGTGGCCGTCCGGGAGGTCTTCGACCGTCGCCTTGCGCCCCAGGTGCGAGGCGAGTTGCTTGGCGTACCGGGCGGCCGCGTCGGTGCGCACGTTCGCGCTGGCGCTCACCAGGGCGCCCTGCTCGTCGGTGTGGCCGGTCATCGGGCCTCACCCCCGGCGGCGTCCGGCGCTCCGTCTGGCACCGACTCGCCCGCCAGGACGAGGTAGACCTTTCGGCGCGCCTCGGCGAGCAGCGCCGCGGCGGCCTTCCGCTGGTCGTCGGTGCCCGTGCGGGCGACGACCCGGACCGCCTCGTGCAGCTGACCGATCTCGCCGCGCAGGTCGACGTCGTCCGCCCCGTCGGAGCGGCCGGCGAACGGGTCGGCCCAGGACCCGGCCTCACGCTCCACCAGCGCGCGGCCCTCCTCGGTCAGCGCCGCCTGGCGCCGCCCGCCGCCCGCGGCCGTCATCGTGACCAGGCCCTCGTCCTCGAGCTGGCTCAGGGTGGGGTAGATCGCGCCGGGGCTGGGGTGCCACCGGCCGCCGCTGCGCTCGACGATCGTCTCCATCAGCTGGTACCCGTGCATCGGCTCCTCGGCCAGCAGCAGCAGGACGGCGATGCGGACGTCGCCGCGGGACCTGCGGCCGCCGCGCCGCCTGGGGAAGGCGCCGGGCTCGCCCGGGCCGGGACCGTGTCCCCAGTGACCGCCGCGCGGGCCGCGGCCTCCCCGGGGGCCGCGCCCGGGCTCGGACCTCATGTACTCATCGTTTCTCATGCACATCACGATATATCGTGATGGTGTTTACGTCGAGGGTGCGGACCCCGGCCGCGCCTCTCAGATCGGCTCAGCGGGCTGGGCGCCGAGGGGCCGGGCGGTCCCTCAGCCGACGCGTGCCGCGAGCCGCTCGGCCCGCTCGCGCAGGCGCGGCGCGTCGAGCTCGGCCGCCATGGCCGCCGCCTCGGCCGTCGGCCCGGCCCACCGCCACTCGTCCACGGTGCCCACGGGGGCGTCCGTCCGGGCCGTGGCGATGTCCCGGAAGAGCAGCGCGAGGTCCCACTGCTCGCGCAGCACCGCGTTGAGCTTGGCCGCCGAGCGCACCCCGGTGTCCCAGGCGAGCGGGTCGGTGGGGATGTCCTCCAGGTGCCCGAAGCGGTCGAGCACCGCGGCGGCGGACTTCGCGCCCCAGCCGGGCAGGCCCGGGAACCCGTCGGCGCTGTCGCCGACCAGGGCGAGCAGGTCGGGCACGGACGCCGGCGCCACGCCCAGGCGGGCGCGCACGCCGTCGGTGTCGAACCACTTGTCCTGCCGGCGGTCCCACTGCCAGACCTTCCCGCCCACGCACTGGGCGAGGTCCTTGTCGGGGGTGCAGATGGCGACCCGTTCGACACGCGGGTCGGCGGCGGCGACGCGCGCGGCCGCCGCGAGGGCGTCGTCGGCCTCCTGCTCGACCATCGGCCACACCGGGAAGCCGAACGCCGTCAGCGCCGCCTCCACCAGCGGGAACTGGGCGGTCAGATGGGGGTCGACGCCGGCGCCGTCCTTGTACGTCGGCCACATGGCGTTGCGGAAGGACTCGATGACGTGGTCGGTGGCCACCGCCACGTGGGTCGCACCCTGCTCGAGCAGGCCCAGGCAGGAGGCGACGACGCCGCGGGTGGCGCCGCGGTCGGCGTCCTTGTTCGCCGGGGAGAAGTGCTGCCGGAACAGCTCGTAGGTGCCGTCGACCAGGTGGATCCGCATGGGGTGAGCCTGGCACAGCGGGGCCTACTTGTGGGACGGGTCCTCCACGAGCGACGACGCCCAGTCCGGCACGTACTTGGAGACCTCGATCGGCGGGCGCTGGTAGCCGGTGCCCGCCGGGCGCTCGGGCAGCTTGACCTTCTCGGGTTCGACGTCGCGGTAGGGCAGGGAGCTGAGCAGGTGGTGGATCATGTTCAGCCGCGCCTGCTTCTTGGAGTCCGAGGCGACGTGGTGCCAGGGCGCGACCTGGGTGTCGGTGTGGACCATCATCTCGTCCTTGGCGCGGGAGAAGTCCTCCCACCGGGTGATCGACTCCAGGTCGATGGGGGAGAGCTTCCACTGGCGCAGCGGGTCGTGCAGGCGCTTCCTGAACCGGGCGAACTGGACGTCGTCCGAGACGGAGAACCAGTACTTGCGCAGGAAGATGCCGTCCTCGACGAGCATCTGCTCGAAGATCGGGCACTGACGCAGGAAGCGCTTGTGCTCCTCGGGGGTGCAGAACCCCATGACCTTCTCGACGCCGGCGCGGTTGTACCAGGAACGGTCGAAGAGGACCATCTCGCCCGCCGCCGGCAGGTGCTCGACGTAGCGCTGGAAGTACCACTGGCCCTTCTCGCGCTCGGTGGGCGCCGGCAGCGCGGCGATGCGCACCACGCGCGGGGAGAGGTACTCGGTGATCCGCTTGATCGTGCCGCCCTTGCCCGCCGCGTCCCTGCCCTCGAAGATGACGACGACGCGGGCGCCGGTGGCCTTGACCCACGACTGGAGCTTCCCCAGCTCGCCCTGCAGCCGGTAGAGCTCGGCGTTGTAGACCCTCGTGGGGATCTTGGTGACCCGGAAGCCGGAGACCTCCGGGGACACCTCCCCCTCGACCACCCCGTCGGGGTGGTCGGCGCCGTCGGGCAGCTCCAGGCCCGGCGGCGGGACCTTCGGGACGCGGCCCGTGCTGTCGTTGTCGGCACGCTTCTTCGCGGCTGCCATGGGGGCAGGTTAGTGCGCGAGGACGCGCGGCACATGCGGAAGGGCCCTACGCTCGGGAAGCAGACCAGCACGTACGCACCGGAGGTTCTCATGGGCAAGTTCTCGTTCGTCGTCGGCGCCGGCCTGGGCTACGTCCTCGGGACCCGGGCGGGCCGCGCCCAGTACGAGCGCATCAAGAAGGCGAGCTCCGTCGTCTGGTCCAGCCCCCGCGTGCAGGAGCGGGTCCAGAAGGTGGAGACGAAGGTCGGGGACATCGCCCGGACGCAGAGCGCGGCGATGACCGACAAGATCGTCGCCCAGGTCAAGGACCGGATCCTCGGTGGCCCCGCCACCCCCGCGCGTCCCGCCGGTTCGGGGACCGCCGGCACCCGGACCGCCGGGGCGTCCGGCAACGGCGCCACGACCGGCGCGCAGACCCCGCCCGCGGAGCCGATCCCGCCCGTCTCCTGACCCCCGCGTAGAGCGCGAGACGTCAAGTAGCGCGCGAGACGTCAACTCGTGCGCGAGGCGTCACGTCGTGCGCGGCGTCGCGTCGTGCGCGGCGTCGCGTTCCGCGAGGCGTCACGTAGCGGGCGAGACGGCCGTCGTGCCGCGCTGTGACGCGCGCTGTCGTGCGCAAGGCGCCGTCTTCCTCATTTCCTCACCCAGGGCGGGCTCGCGTCGACGTCTACCTGTTCACGCAGTGTTCACCGACTCCCGACATGACGGACACCTCCGCGACCTAGCCTCCTGACGCGTTCGGCAGTTGATCCAGCACGCGCCCGGAGGGGCCCATGTCTCGATCCCGCTCGACCCTGCGGCGCCTGACCGCCGCCGGTGGTGCCGCAGCCCTTGCCCTCACGCTCGCCGCATGCGGCGGTGGCGGCGGCGGTGGAGGCGGCTCGACCGGCGGTTCCAGCGGGACCCTGCCCGGGGCCGGTGCGTCGTCGCAGGAGAAGGCGATGAACGGCTGGCTGGCCGGGTTCCAGGAGCAGCACCCCGGCGTGAACGTCTCCTACGACCCGGTCGGGTCCGGGACCGGGCGCGAGCAGTTCCTCAACGGCTCGGTGCTCTTCGCCGGGTCGGACAAGGCGATGTCCGCCGAGGAGGTGGCCAAGGCGAAGGAGCGCTGCTCCGGCAGCGAGGCCCTCGAGCTGCCGGTCTACATCTCGCCCATCGCGGTCGCCTACAACCTGCCCGGATCACCGCAGCACCTCAACCTCACGCCCGAGACGCTCGCCAAGATCTTCAACGGCGACATCAAGACGTGGAACGACCCGGCCATCGCCGCCGACAACCCTGGCGTCCAGCTCCCCTCGACGGCGATCGTGCCGGTGAACCGCTCGGACAACTCGGGCACGACGGAGAACTTCACGGAGTACCTCGCCGAGGCGGCCGGCGGCGCCTGGCCCCACGAGCCGAGCGAGAAGTGGCCCCTCCAGGGCACCCAGTCCGGCGCCCAGACGTCCGGCGTCGTCCAGACGCTCCAGGGCTCGGAGGGCACCATCGCCTACCTCGACGCCTCCCAGGTGCCGAAGGGCATGGGGACCGCGGCCGTGAAGGTGGGCAACGAGTTCGTGCCCTACTCACCGCAGGCCGCGGCCGCCGTCGTCGACGCCTCACCACCCGCGCCGGACGCGACCGACCTGCGCCTGACCATCGACATCGCCCGCGACACCACCCAGGCCGGCGCCTACCCGGTGGTGCTCGTCTCCTACGAGATCGCCTGCTCGCTCTACGACAAGAAGCAGGACGCGGACAACGTCAAGGCGCTGCTGACGTACATCGCCTCGCCCGAGGGGCAGGACCGTGCGGCCGACCCGAGCGTCGCCGGCTCCGCCCCGATCACCGACGCCCTGCGGCAGAAGGTCGACGCCGCCATCAACCAGATCAGCGGGAAGGCCTGACGACGGCCGGCCGGAACTCCCTGCCCCAGGGTGGCCGCGAACGCGGTTTTCCCGCGTCCTGACGCCGATTTTTCGGCCCGACGAACAGTGGGGCATTCCACCTCGACGGCCCTGGAGGCGTCGCCGCGGCGCTGCCACCATGAGCCATATGTCCGGTTCCCCGCCGCCCGCGCGCCCGCAGCCGACCCCCGCACAGGTCCGCCGATGGCGCCGCCACCTCGCGGACGAGCGGGCCGAGGGAGCCGTCTACCGGCACCTGGCCGCCCGGCGCGAGGGGGAGGAGAAGGAGATCCTCCTCGGGCTCGCCGACGCCGAGCGGCGCCACGAGCAGCACTGGCGCGACCTGCTCGGCGAGCACGCCGGGCGGCCGGCCAAGGGCGCGCTGCGCACGCGGATCCTGGGCTGGCTCGCCCGCACCTTCGGCGGGGTGTTCGTCCTGGCGCTCGCGCAGAACGCCGAGCAGCGCTCGGGCTACGCCACGAACGAGGACGCCACCACCGCGATGGCCGCCGACGAGCGCGTGCACGGGGAGGTGGTGCGCGCGCTGGCCAGCCGCGGCCGGGCCCGCATGTCGGGCAGCTTCCGCGCGGCGGTCTTCGGCGCCAACGACGGCCTGGTGTCCAATCTCGCGCTGGTCCTGGGCATCGGCGCGACCGGGGTCTCCGCCGGCACCGTGCTGTTCACGGGCATCTCCGGCCTGCTCGCCGGCGCCCTGTCGATGGGGGCGGGGGAGTACGTCTCCGTGCGCTCCCAGCGCGAGCTGCTCGAGTCCTCCACGCCCGACCCCGACGCGCACCGGGTCATCCCCGACCTCGACCTCGAGGCCAACGAGCTCGCGCTGGTCTACCGCGCCCGCGGCATGTCCGTCGCCGAGGCGCAGGAGCACGCCGCCGGGATCATCGCCCGGGTCACGGCCGGGCAGGGGCTGCCCGAGCACGAGCGCCGGGAGTACGAGGAGGTCGGCAGCGGCTGGAACGCCGCCGTCTCGAGCTTCGGCTTCTTCGCCTCGGGCGCGCTCATCCCGATCCTGCCGTACATCTTCGGCCTCGCCGGCACGCCGGCCGTGCTGCTGGCCGCCGGCCTGGTGGGCCTGGCGCTGCTGGGCACCGGCGCCGTCGTCGGCGTGCTGTCCGGGGCGCCGCCGCTGCGCCGGGCGCTGCGCCAGCTCGGCATCGGCTTCGGCGCGGCCGCGGTCACCTACCTGCTCGGCCTGGCGTTCGGCTCCTCGGTGGTCTGACGCTCCCCGAGCACCCGGGCGGCGATCATCCGCCCGATCGGGAGCGCCGACGTCGCCGCCGGCGAGGGGGCGTTGGCCACGTGCAGCTGGCGCGGGGTCGCGCGCAGCAGGAAGTCCTCCGCCGGTGTGCCGTCGCGCATGATCGCCTGGGCGCGGATGCCAGCCACGTGCGGGCGCAGGTCGCGCGCCGTCAGGCTCGGGCAGTACTTGCGCGCCTGCGCCAGGTAGCCGGCCTTGACCACCGAGTTGACCGCCTCGGCCACGCCGGTGCGCAGGTTGGCGCGGGCAAAGCGCCACATGCCCGGGAAGCGGGCGAAGTCGGCGACGTCGCGGAGGGAGACGGCCCTCTTGGGGTAGCCCTCGCGGGCCAGGCCGAGCACGGCGTTGGGGCCCACGGTGATCCGCCCGTCGATCGTGGGGGAGAGGTGGACGCCCAGGAACGGCAGCTCCGGGTCGGGCACCGGGTAGATGAGGTGCTCGACCAGCCCCGCCCGGGTCGGCGGCAGCTCGTAGTACTCGCCCCGGAAGGGCACGATGCGGAAGTCGGGCTCGACCCCGCCCAGGCGCAGCACGCGGTCGGCCTGCAGCCCCGCGCACGCGACGAGGCGGCGGGCGCGGAAGCCCCGCCCCGGGGTCGCGACGTCGACGGCGTCCGCGCCCTCCCGGATGGCCGTCACCTCGACCCCGGTCAGCACCTCGCCGCCGCCGGCGCGCACCTCCTCGGCCATGGCCCGGGCCACCGCCCGGTAGTCCACGATGCCGGTCGAGCGCACGAGCAGCGCCTCCAGCCCGGTCACGTGCGGCTCGAGCTCGCGCAGCCGGCCGCGGTCGACCGGCTCGACGGCGATGCCGTTGACCCCGGCGCGCTCCCCGAGTCGGTGCAGCCGGGCGACCTCCGCGGCGGTGGTGGCCACGACGAGCTTGCCGATCGTGCGGTACGGGATGCCGTGCGCGTCGCAGAACGCCTTGGTCGCCGCCTCCCCGGCGCGGCAGAGCGTGGCCTTGAGCGAGCCGGGCGCGTAGTAGATGCCGGCGTGGATCACGCCGGAGTTGTGGCCGGTCTGGTGCGCCGCCAGGGTGCGCTCCTTCTCCAGCACCGCCACCCGGCTGCCGGGCCGCTCGGCCAGCAGGTGCAGCGCGGTGGAGAGGCCGACGATGCCGCCGCCGATCACCAGGTAGTCGTAGGTCATCGTGTCCTCGTTGAGCTCGACGCCCGGCGGCCGCGCCGGGTCGAGGCCAGTGTGGCGCAGCGGCCGGGCGGCGGTGGGCGGTTCGCGCCGACCGAGGTCGGTGACGAGGTACGCCCGGCCTACCGCGCCACGCGGGCGGCGCGCCGCCCGATCCACGCCACCCCCAGCGCCACGGCCAGGAACATCACCCCGAGGCCGGCCCAGCCCGGCACGCCGTGCCGCAGCGCCGTCGCGGCGACCACCACCGGCGCGAGCATGGCACCGACGTTGTACCCCATCGCGAACAGCCCCTGGTAGGCGCCGGCCCGCGCCGGGTCGGCCAGCTCGAAGCTCAGCCCCCAGGTGGCCGCCGAGGACAGCACCTCGGCGAAGGAGTGCGCCGCCATCGCGAGCAGGACGACGGCGACGGCGAGCACCGCCCCCACCGCGCCCGACGCGGCGTAGCCCAGGCACGCGGCGAGCATGAGCAGCCCGGCCAGGACCATCATGCGGCCGGCGTACGCGGGGTCCTCGGTGCCCCGCGAGAGCGGGATCTGGAACGCGATGACGATGACCGTGTTGAGCACGAGCGCGGCGGAGACGACGACGGTCGGGGCCGACGTGTGCTCGCTGACCCACAGCGGCAGGCCCACCTCGGCCAGCGCGAACTGCATGCCGAACAGCCCCGACAGGGCCGTCAGCAGCAGGTAGCGCGGGTCGCGGAAGGGCGAGCGGCCCGCCGGGACGGCCGCCTCCGCCGTCGCCTCGCGGCGCGGCGCGTCCACCCGGGCCGGCAGCCGGCGGAAGAGGAACGCGCCGAAGAGGTACGTCGCCCCGGCGAGCGCCATCGTCACCCGGTAGGCGGGCGCGGTGTCGAGGACCAGCGCGGCCCCGGCCAGGGCGGAGCCGACCGCGATGCCGATGTTGGTGACGGTGCGCAGCACGGCCCGGGCCCCCACCCGCGCCCCGCCGTCGAAGGCGCGGGCGATGATCGCCGACCGGGCGGAGTGCTCCGCCGAGCTCGCGCCGGCGGCCAGGCAGGCGAGCGTGAGGGCGACGGCGAAGGTGGTGGCCGCCGTGTAGGCGACGACGGCGGCGCCCTGGGTGAGCGTGAGCACCAGGCACAGGGCGCGGGCGCTGACGCGGTCGGCCAGGTGACCGCCGAGGAGCGAGGTCACCACGCCCACGCCGCTGGAGGCCGCCAGGATCAGCGCGACCTGGGCCGCCGAGAGCCCGACGATCGAGGTGAAGTACAGGACGGTGAGGGTGAAGAAGACGCCGCGGCCGAGCGTGCTCACGGCGGTGGCGGCCATGAGGACGCGGAGCACCGGGTCGCCCAGCCCTCGCGTCAGCGCGGCGCGCAGCCCGGGCCCGTCGGCGGTGTCCTGCCCGGCACCGGCCGCCGCGGCCTGTCCCACGGCGGCCTCCCCGGCGCCGGTCCCGGCGAGGTCGGCGTCCGTGCTGGGCTGCGTGACGGCGGAGGAGGTCGGCGTGCTGCTCACGTCGGGAAGCATGGAGGGAACCGGACGGCGTTGGAATCGATGTAGCGTCCCGCTACATGTTGCGGTACGAGCTGACCGAGGCGGACCTCGGCGGGATCCGCTTCGGCATCTCCCCGCTGGGCGAGACCGGGCTGTCCCTGCGGGCGATGCGGGACCCCTCCCGCTACCCGTTGCAGCTGCCCTGGCTCGCCCGCACCGAGGCCGCGCGCGAGCGGGTGGACCGCGAGCTGCTCATGGCCCTGGTCGACGAGCGGCTGTGGACCCCGGACTTCCTCAACCCGCGGCCGCTGTCCCCGCTGACCCGGTTCGAGGACGAGCTCGACACGCTCGCCCGGATCGGGCCGCGGGAGCTCCGCGACCAGCTCGTCGCCGTGCACGGCGCGGTGCCGCCCGCGCTCGCCGGCCCGCACGCGCGGGCGGTGGGCCGCCTGGTCGGCGCGCTGCGGGAGTACTGGGAGCTGTGCATCGCCCCGTACTGGGCCCGGATGCGGGCGGTGCTCGAGGCGGACATCGTCCACCGCGGCCGGGTCATCGCCAACAGCGGCCTGGCCGCCATGCTCGACGGGCTCGCCCCCGGGGTCACCTTCGACGGCCGGGTGATCTCGGTGAGCCTGCGCAGCCCCGTCGAGCGCACCGGCGGCGGGCGCGGCCTCACGCTGGTGCCGACGATGTTCACCCGCCGGGTCTCCGCGCCCGTCGGCGCGGACGAGGCGCCGGTGCTCATGTACCCCGCCCGCGGGCAGGGCGTGCTCTGGGAGCGCGAACGGGTCCCCGACGAGGCCTCCGTGGCGGCGCTGCTGGGCCGGGTGCGCGCCCGCCTCCTCGTCGCCCTCGCCGAGCCGGCCTCCTCCACCGAGCTCGGCATCCGGTTCGGGGTGACCACCTCCGCCGTCAACCAGCACCTGCGGGTGCTGCGCGACGGCGGCCTGGTCACCTCCACCCGGTACGGGCGCAGCGTGCTGTACCTGCGCAGCGAGCTCGGCGACGCCCTGCTCGGGGTGCGCCGGTAGCTTCGCCGCCCCGACGTCGTGGGCTCGGCCCGGGCCTGCCCGCGGTGCTCGCCCGGCCGGCGGGGGGAGCCCGACGCTACGCTGCCCACGACGACGAGGAGGTCGCCATGGACCGCAGCCACGAGGTGCAGCTCATCGCCTACGCCGACCGCTTCGGCGGCTCGCTGGCCGGGCTGCGCGCGGTGCTCGACGGCCCGCTGCGCGGGGTGTTCACCGGCGTGCACGTGCTGCCGTTCTACACGCCCTTCGACGGCGCCGACGCCGGCTTCGACCCCGTCGACCACGCGAGCGTGGACCCGCGCCTCGGCGACTGGGACGACGTGCGGCGCCTGGCCGGCGGCTACACGGTCATGGCGGACCTCATCGTCAACCACGTCTCGGCCGACTCCGCCGAGTTCCGCGACGTCGTCGCCCGCGGGGACGCCTCCCCGGCGGCGGGCATGTTCCTGACGATGTCCGACGTCTATCCCGACGGCGCCGACGAGGAGGAGCTGACCGGCATCTACCGGCCCCGGCCCGGCCTGCCCTTCACCGCCGTGACCCTCGGCGGGCGCCGCCGCCTGGTGTGGACGACGTTCACCGACCGGCAGATCGACCTCAACCTCGCCCACCCCGCCGGCCAGGCCCACCTCGCCCGGGTGCTCGCGGCCCTGGCCGGCGGCGGGGTGCGCGACGTGCGCCTGGACGCCGTCGGCTACGCCGTCAAGACCGCCGGCACCTCCTCGTTCATGACGCCGCACACCCTGGCCTTCATCGACGACCTCACCGCCCAGGCGCGCGCGCTGGGCATGGAGGTGCTCGTCGAGGTGCACAGCCACTTCGAGCGGCAGATCGAGATCGCCCGCCGGGTGGACCGCGTCTACGACTTCGCCCTGCCCCCGCTGCTCCTGCACGCGCTGTTCACCGGCGACGCCGCGCCGCTGCGCCGGTGGCTCCAGATCCGCCCGGCCAACGCCGTCACCGTGCTCGACACCCACGACGGCATCGGCGTCGTCGACGTCGGCCCCGACCAGATCGCCCCCGACCGGCCCGGCCTGCTCACGCCCGACCAGCTCGACGCGCTCGTCGAGGGCATCCACGCCCGCTCGGGCGGGCAGTCCCGCCAGGCCACCGGCTGGGCGGCGTCCAACGTCGACGTCTACCAGGTCAACTGCACCTACTACGACGCTCTCGGCGCCGACGACGACGCCTACCTGCTCGCCCGGGCCGTCCAGCTCTTCACCCCCGGCATCCCGCAGATCTACTACGTCGGCCTGCTCGCCGGGCACAACGACATGGACCGCCTCGCCCGCACCGGCGTGGGCCGGGAGATCAACCGCCACCACTACGGCGCCGAGGAGATCGTCGCCGACCTGCGCCGGCCGGTGGTGCGACGGCTGCTGGAGCTCATCGCGCTGCGCCGCACCCACCCCGCCTTCGGCGGCACGTGCGCCGTGACGGGCGACGGCGGCCACGTCGTGCTCACCTGGCGGCACGGGGAGCACGTGGCCGCCCTGAACGCCGACGTCGCCGCCGCCCGCTTCACCATCAGCACGACGCCGGCACCCGCGGCGCCGCCCCCGCCGGCCGAGGATCCCGCCCGGGCCGGGACCCGCGCCCCGGACCCGGCCGGGAACGGCTGAGCCGCCCGACGGCCGCGGCCCCTCCCCGCCGCCCGCCGGCCGGGGTGAGCTGGGCCGCGACCACCGCGCCCGTGGCGAGGGCGAAGCCGAGGAGCTGCAGCGGCGTCAGCGCCTGGCCGAGCACCAGCCAGCCCAGCACGGCGGCCACCGTGGGGGAGACCAGGCCGAGGAAGGACACCGAGGTGACGGGCAGGCGGCCGATGCCGCGGAACCACACGGCGTACGCGGCCAGGGTGCCGACGACGCCGAGCCACGCGTAGCCGGCCAGCGCGGCCCCGGTCGGGGCCGGCGGGGGCCCCTCGACGACGAGGGCCACCGGCAGCAGGACGGCGCCGCCGGCGACGAGCTGCCACGCGGTGAACGTCACCGCGCCGACCGGCCGGCCCCACCGCTTGGTCAGCACGATGCCGGTCGCCATGGCGGCGGTGCCGGTCAGGCCGGCGAGCACGCCCACGGCGTCGAGCGCCGCGTCCGCGCGCAGCACCAGCAGCCCGACCCCGGCCAGGCCGGCCACCGCCCAGCCCAGCTGCCAGCGCCGGGGAGCGGTCCCGAGGAGCGCGAGGGCCAGCCCGGCCACGAGGAGCGGTTGCGCGCCGCCCAGCGTCGCGGCCACCCCGCCCGGCAGGCGGTAGGCGGCGACGAACAGCAGCGCGAAGAACGCCCCGAAGTTCAGCGTGCCCAGCACCGCCGCCCGCCACCACCACACGCCGCGGGGCAGGCGCCGCACGACGGCCAGGGCGACCAGCCCGGCCGGCAGCGCGCGGAGGACGCCGAGCCACAGCGGGTGCCCCGGCGGCAGCAGCTCGGTCGTCACGAGGTACGTGGTGCCCCAGACCGCCGGCGCGGTCGCGGTCAGCACCGTCAGCCACGGCCCGCCGGTCGCCGTCGTGCGCTCGCCCATGACATCTCCTCAACATCGAATAGTTCAACGTTGAGGAAAGTAGCGCACGGTATGCTCAGCGTCAAACAGTTCAACGTTGAGGAGTTGTGGTGGTCGCGACCGACAGGGTGGACGCCTACCTGGAGCAGTGGCGCACCGAGCGCCCGGACCTCGACCCGGCCCCGATGGGCGTGCTCGGGCGGCTGAGCCGGGCGTCGCAGCTGCTCGACCGCGAGCTGCGGACCTTCTTCGCCGGGCACGGGCTCCAGCCGGGGGAGTTCGACATCCTCGCCACCCTGCGCCGGGCCGGGACCCCGCACCGGCTCAGCGCGGGCGCCCTGGCGGAGAGCAGCATGGTCACGTCGGGGGCGATCACCAACCGCATCGACCGGCTCGTCGCCAAGGGCTACGTGACCCGCGAGACCGACCCGGAGAACCGGCGCTCGGTGCTCATCACCCTGACCGACGCCGGGCGCGCGCTCGTCGACGCCGTCGCCGGGGCGCACCTCGAGAACGAACGGCGCCTCCTCGGGCCGCTCACGGCCGCGCAGCAGGACCAGCTCGCCGGGCTGCTGCGCCGCCTCCTGGCCGGTCTCGGCGACGTCTGAGAACGCGGCCGGCCGCGCCGGCCCGTGGAGGCCGAGCCCGGGTCAGCTGCTGGACGAGCTCAGCTTGGCGGTCAGCTCGTCGATCTTCGCCGACAGGGTGTCCAGCGCGTCCTTGGTCGCCCCCTGCGTGGAGGCCTTCGCCTCCTCCACCTTGGTGCGGGCGTCGTCGAGGGCGGCCTGCGCCTTGGCCTTCGCCTCCGCGCCGTCGCTGCTCTCCAGGGCCCGGCGGGCGTCGTCGATCGCCGTCGACGAGGACTGCATCGCGTCCTCGACCTTGGTGCGCACCTCCTCGGAGGTGATGCCGTTGAGCTGGCCCTTGAGGTTGTCGACGGCGCCACGGGCGTCGTCCACGAGCCCCTGCGCCCCGGCGATGGCGGAGGAGACCGACGCCGACACGGTCCCGGGCGTGCCGCCGCCGTTGGAGCAGGCGCCGAGCAGGGCGGCCGCGGCGAGGACGGTGACGGCGGCCTTGCGGACGGTGCCCATGGATCTCCCCTTCCGGTCCGGTGCGTTCCACGATACGTGAGGCGGCCGGACGGCACCGGGAAGCGGGGAACTTGGCGCGATCCCCGTGCGTCGGACCTAGAGTGGGGGTAGGTGCCCCTGCCGACCTGGGAGGCCGCCATGACCGGAGTGCCCGTGGACGTGAGTGCCGCCCATGAGCTTGTGGACGTGCTGACCACCCTGGCGATCATCGCCGCCGTCGGGTCCCTGGTCCTGCTGACCACCGTCGGCCTGACCGGCTGGTGGGTGGTGCGCCGCATCCGCCGCTCCCGCGCCCTGCGCCGCGGCGCGCTGAGCGTGCGGACCGTCGCGGCCGACCCGGCCGGGCGGCGGGTCGCCCGGCAGCGGCTGGCGGTGCAACGGGCCACCGACGCGACCGACCGCGCCCTCGCCGACGCCCGCGCCCACGGCCGGCCCCTGGGTGAGCTGCCCGCCGTCGCGGCGCGCCTGGCCGGCGCGGCGGCCGAGATCGAGAACCGGCTGCGCCTGGTCGCCTCCGAGCCCGACCCCGCCCTGCGCCGCGCCCTGGCCGACGACGTCGACGGCGCCGTGCGCGAGCACGGCCGGCTCTCCAGCGAGCTGCGGGCGTGCCTGCTCCGCACCGGCGCGGCCGTGGGCGACACCCAGCTGCAGCGCGCCGGCACCTCCCTCGCCCTCGAGGTCGACGCGCTGGCCGCGTGGGGGCCGGCCTACCGCGCCCCCGGCCGGGTCGCCTGAGTCGGGAGGACGACGATGGTCGGCCGCCGTCTCGCCCGCATCGTGCGGGCCCGCCGCGAGGCGCGCGCTCCCGCGCCCGACCCGCTGGTCGTCCTCGAGCGGGCCCAGCTGGAGCAGGAGGAGCGGCTGGACCAGGCCCGCCGCGCCGTCGCCGACCTCGTGGTCCAGCGCCGCCGGGTCGAGCTGCTCGCCGTGCGGGCGAGCGACGAGATCGCCCGGCTCAACCGCGGGGCCGAGGAGGCCGTCGGCCGCGGCGACGACGCCGGGGCGCGCGAGCTGCTGCGCCGGTCGATCGTGACGGGGGAGCGCCGCGAGGAGCTGCACGCCCAGCGGGCGCGGCTCGACGCGCAGGTGCGCCGGCTCGAGCACGGCCTGGGGCAGGTCGAGCGGCGCCTGGAGGACTCCCAGTCCCGCTACCTCGCGCTGCGCGCCGACCACGACGCGGCCCGCGCCGCGACCGAGGTGCGCGCCGCGCTGGGCGCGGCGGGGCAGCAGGCGGCCGAGACACGTCGCGCGGCGCAGGAGGCCGAGCAGGCGGTCCGCGAGCTGCGGGCACGCGCGGCCGCCTACGACGAGCTGGCCTGGACCGACCCGGACGGGGAATCGGTGCGCGCGGCGTTCGAGGAGCTCGAGCACGGGCGCGCGGCCGAGGCCGAGCTCGAGCGGCTCAAGGAGCGCCGCGCCCTCGACCCGTAGGTCACCGGGGCCGCGTCCCCGGCCTGCCTGGGCGCGAGGCGGTAACGCGAAGCCGCCGCCCGCCCCCGGGTCCCCGCTGTCGGCGGGCCGGGCCGCTAGCCTGCGCGCGGGGCCGTCCAGCGCCGGGGGCCCGCTGCGGCGCACACCGCCGCCGACGACGGGCGCGCGTCCCGGGGGTCGGCTCCCGCCGGGCGGCCGAGGAAGGTGGTGGTGCGGGTGGCGTTCTCACCGGACGACGCCCCGGTGCCATCCCGCCGGCCGCACATCACCGGGGACTCGCCGCTGCCGCCCGCCGGGGACGTCCGCGCGGTGCTGACCACCCTCCTCGAGCGCGACGTCGAGCTCACCCCCGGCCCGGAGCTCGGACCGGCCACGCCCGCGGTCATCGGCGTCTACACCGACGACCTGGGCCGCCCCGAGGCGGTCATCGCCCTGGACGTCCACCTGGCCCGGCACCTCTCCGCGGCGCTGGCCCTGCTCCCGCCCGCGCGGGCCGACCTCGCCAGCGACGCCCTCGCGCCGGCCGTCCTGGAGGACGCCACGGAGGTCCTCAACGTCATGAAGGTCCTGCTCGAGGGCGACGACGGCCCCCACCGGCGGCTGCACCGGGTGCTCGACGCATCGGTGACGCCACCGCCGCACGAGGTGGCCGCCTGGATGCGCAGCCACCGGCCTCGCCTCGACGTCGACGCCGAGGTCCAGGGGTACGGCGGCGGGCGGCTCAGCATCGTCGTGAACGCCGGCTGAGCGGCATCGCCGGCCGCCGGTCCCGCACCGCGCCGCACGTCACCGGCCCCCACCGGCGCGGGCCCCCCACGGGCCCGCGCCGGTGTCCGTATCCTGGCCGCACCGTTGAGAGAAGGACCCATGAAGCTGCTCCTGCCCGACTCCCTCCCGCTCGCGCCCGACCTGCCCGACGGCGTCGACGCCGTCGTCTACGCCGCCGCCGCCCCGGTGCCCGCCGAGCACCGCGACGCCGAGGCGCTGGTGGTGTGGGGCAGCTCCGGCGACGACCTGGCCGCCGTGGCCGACAAGATGCCGCACCTGCGCTGGGTGCAGACCCTCGCCGCGGGCCCGGACACCGTCCTGCGAGCCGGCTTCCCCGACGACGTCGTCGTCACCTCCGGCTCCGGCCTGCACGACGCCACGGTGACCGAGCACGCCTTGGCGCTCACCCTGGCCCTGCTGCGGCGCCTGCCCGAGGCCGCCGCCGCCCAGGCCGAGCACCGCTGGGACCCCGAGCTCGGCGGCCTCCAGCCGCTGCGCCCGCACGGCCGGGTGACCACCCTCATCGGCTCGCGGGTGCTGATCTGGGGCTTCGGCAACATCGGCCAGACCCTCGCCCCGCTGCTGTGCCAGCTCGGCGCGCAGGTGCGCGGCGTGGCCCGCAGCGCCGGGCAGCGCGCCGGCTTCGACGTCGTCGCCGAGGAGGATCTGGCCGCCGAGCTCGAGCGGACCGACGTCCTCATCATGATCCTGCCGGCCACCGACGCCACCGCCCGGGCGCTGGGCGCCGAGCGGCTCGCCGCGCTGCCCGCCCACGCCTACGTCGTCAACGTCGGGCGCGGGACCACCGTGGACGAGGACGCCCTCGCCGCGGCCCTGACGGCCGGGGAGATCGCCGGCGCGGCGCTGGACGTCACCGCCGTCGAGCCGCTGCCGGCCGACTCCCCGCTGTGGGACGTGCCCAACCTGCTCATCACCCCGCACGCCGCGGGCGGGCGCCCGGTCGGCGCCGACGAGCTCATCGCGCACAACGTGCGCGCGCTGCTCGAGGGGGCGCCGCTGCGCAACGTCGTCGCGCGCTGAGCCGTCAGTCGTTGCCGGTCTCGACCGCCTCCTCGGCGCGATCCTCGTCGGCGAAGCGGGCGGCCTGGTCGGCGGACCGGCGCGCGCCGGCCTCCGGGTTCTCCGCGGCGTCGGTGGGCGGCGTCTGCTCGTCGGGCGTCGGCGTGCTCTCGCTCATCGCGCCACCGTGGCACCCCGCCGCGCCGCCCGCACGCCGGCGGGAGAGACTGACCGTCTCCGTCGGAAGGGGCCGCCCGTGCACGTCGTCCTCGCCACCGTGGGCAGCGCGGGCGACGTCGCCCCGATCGTCACGCTCGGCACGGTGCTGGCCGGACGCGGACACCGGGTCACCGTCCTGACCAACCCGCACTTCCGGGAGATGGTGGAGGGGGCCGGGCTCGAGCTGGTCCCGATCGGCACCGCGGCGGCGTACGACCGCGCCCTGGCCGACCCGGACATCTGGCACCCGGTCCGGGGCCTGCGCACGATCGCCCACGGGGCGATCCTGCCGGCCATGCGGCCGATGTACGACTACCTCGCGGGGCTGGACCCGGCAAGCACCGTGCTGGCCGCGACCGCGCTGGCGTTCGGCCCGCGCCTCGCCCAGGAGCGCCTGGGGTTCCGGCTCGTGACCCTCCACCTCCAGCCGGCGCCGCTGCTCAGCGCCTACGACAACCCCGAGATGGCCGGGGCGCGGCTGCCGGACTGGCTGCCGGTGCACACCCAGGCGTGGCGGCTGGAGCTGGGCGAGCGGCGCTTCGTCGACCCGCTGCTGACCCCGGGGCTCGGCGCCTTCCGCGCCGAGCTGGGCCTCCCGCCCGTCACCCGGGTGCTCGGCCGGTGGATCCACTCCCCGGACCGGGCCGTGGGGCTCTTCCCCGACTGGTTCGCGCCGCCGCGGCCGGACTGGCCCGCCAACCTCATCCTGACCGGCTTCCCCGGCGGCGGGGCGGAGGCGCCGCTCGATCCCGAGCTGGCCGCCTTCCTGGCCGCGGGCGAGGCGCCCGTGGTGATCACCCTCGGCTCGGCGATGGCGCACGGCGCGCGCGTGCTCGGGCAGGCGGTGGCCGCCGTCCGCCGGATCGACCGACGGGCGGTCGTGCTCACCCAGTTCCGCGACCAGCTGCCCGCACGGCTGCCCTCGGACGTCCACCACGTCGCCTGGGCCCCGCTGGGGCGGCTCCTCCCACGCGCCGCGGCGCTGATCCACCACGGCGGGGTCGGCACCGCCGCCCAGGCGCTGGCGGCCGGCGTCCCGCACCTCGTGGTCCCCTTCGCCCACGACCAGCCGGACAACGCCAACCGGCTGTGCCGGCTGGGGGTGGCCGAGCGGGTGTCGCCGCGGGTCTTCCGGGCCCCGCGGGCGGCCGCCGCCCTGCGTCGGCTGCTCGACCCCGCGGTGGCCGCCCGCTGTGCCGGCTACGCCGCCCGGGTGGACTTCCGCGGCGCGGCCGCACGGGCCTGCGACGTCGTCGAGGCCACCGCACCGGGACGGCAGTGAGCCGGTGGGCGCCGGCGAGACCCGGGGTGAGACCGGGGGCGAGGCGGGGCCCGACCCGGGCCGGACCGCCACCGGCCGGGGGCCCGGCGAGGGGGCCGCGGATCTCCCCCACCGGCGCGGCCGCGCCGTATCGTGGACGTCATCCCGGCGCGGCTGGCAGGTGAAGCCATGGGCATTGACGCGATCGTCCGAACCGTTCGCCGGGTTGCCCGCCGCCTGCGCGGACGGCCGGCCGCGCCCCCCGTCGAGCCGGTCGCCCGCCTGCGGGCGGAGGTGCGCCGCTCGCTCGAGCGCACCGGGCGTGCCGTGGGCGCGGCCGAGTCGCGCGGGTCGCTCGCCGGCGGCCTGGCCTCCGAGGCCGCCTACCTCGCCCGCGTGGGCGCGGAGCTCGACGACGACCTGGCCCTCGCCCAGCGGGAACCCGACCCGCGGGTGCGGGACCTGTGGGCCGACTGGCTGGCCGACCGCGTGGTCGAGCACCGCCGACTCTGCGCCGACCTGCGCCGCCAGGCGCACCGCACCGCCGCCTGGACCGGCGGCAGCCGGCTGTTGCTCGCCTCGGACCAGCAGGCCTTCCTCGAGGCCGGGATCCGCATGAGGCCGAACCGCCCCCAGGTGTGAGGCGCGTCGGTGGCCGGCGCCCGGCGGGCATGGGCGACGGCGGCCGATTTACGATCGCGGCGTGACCGAACAGGCGGCGCCGAGGGGATGGATGCGCCTCGTGCGCCTCGCCGTCGTCACCGCCCTCGTCGGCGTCGGCGGCGGCGTCAGCGGGATGGTCGTCAGCCTGGGACTGCACGCCGTGGAGCACCTGGCGTACGGCTACTCGGCGGGAACGTTCCTCACCGGCGTCGTCGGGTCGGCGCCGTGGCGGCGGGTGCTCGCCCTGGCGATCGCCGGCGTCGTCGGTGCGCTGGGGTGGTGGGCGCTGCGCCGGTGGGCCAGGCCGGTGGTCTCCGTGCAGGACAGCGTGCAGGGGGCGCGTATGCCGGCGTTCACCACGGTGGTCAACGCCGCGCTCCAGATCGTCGTCGTCGGCCTCGGCGCCTCCATCGGCCGGGAGGTCGCCCCCCGCGAGCTCGGGGCGCTCTTCGCCGGCTGGCTGAGCGAGAAGGTGGGCCTGACCGCGCGCGAGCGGCGCACCCTCGTCGCGTGCGGTGCCGGGGCGGGCCTGGCCGCCGTGTACGACGTGCCGGTCAGCGGCGCCCTGTTCACCCTCGAGGTGCTGCTCGCCCAGCTCACCTTCACCTCCGCCGTCCCGGCGCTGGCGACCGCCGCGATCGCGACCCTCGTCGCCCGCCTGGCGCTGCCGGCCGGCCCGCTGTACTCGCTGCCGGAGGTGGCGGTGACCCCGTCGCTGGTGGCCTGGGCCGTGGTGGTCGGGCCGCTGCTGGGTCTCGCCGGGCACTGGTTCGTGGTGGGCGCGCAGCTGGCGGCCCGCCACCGCCCGCGGGGCTGGACGATCCTGCTCGTCATGCCGGTGGTGTTCCTCGGCGTCGGCCTGCTGGCGGTGCCGTTCCCGTTCATCCTCGGCAACGGCCGGGCGCTCGGTGAGGTGGCCTTCGCCGCCACCGCCTCGGTCGGCCTGCTCGCCGCCCTGGCGGTCCTCAAGGCCGCGGCGACGACGGCGACGATCGGTGCCGGGGCCGCCGGCGGCACGCTGACGCCGTCGCTGGCCATCGGGGCCACCCTCGGCGGCGCGCTCGGTGGCCTGTGGGTGCTGGTGTGGCCCGGGACACCGGTCGCGGCCTTCGCCTTCGTCGCGGCCGGGGCGTTCCTCGCCACCTCGATGCGTGCGCCGTTCACGGCCCTGCTCCTCGTCGTGGAGTTCACCGACCGGGGCCCGGCGCTGCTGCTGCCCGCCATGATCGCCATCGCCGGCTCGGTGGCGGTGAGCCAGCTGATGTCGCGGCGCTGGCTCACCGGCGTCGCCTGAGGCAACCTGGGGCGCGGCGCCCCTCAGAGCGGGGCGAGGCGGGTCCGCAGCAGGCAGAACTCGTTGCCCTCGGGGTCGGCCAGGACGTGCCAGGACTCCTCGCCGGTCTGGCCCACGTCGGCCGGGCGCGCCCCGAGCTGCAGCAGGCGCTCGAGCTCGGCGTCCTGGTCGCGGTCGGTGGCGTTGACGTCGATGTGCAGCCGGAGCTTGCCCGGCTCCGGCTCGTCCCGATGGCTGAAGACGATCGTCGGCTGCGGGCCGCCGAACCCCTCACGCGGCCCGATCTCGACGTAGCCGCCCTCCTCGCGGTCGAGCACGACGAAGTCCAGGACCTCGCACCAGAACCGCGCCAGCGCCTCGGGATCGCGGCAACCGAGCACGAGCTCACTGATCCGACATGCCATCGACCGAACCTGCTCTCGACGTCGGGCGGGCCGCCGGGGCGCTCCGGGCTCCCGGCGGCGGGAGACGCTGGCGACCGTACCGGGCCGGGGCGCCCCGCGGGAAGAGTTTTTGAGGGGCGGTGCGGCGGTATCCGCGCTGCGGCGGTATCCGCGGTACGACGGCGCCCGCCCCGCCTCATCCGTCGGCCGACGCCCCCAGCGCCTGGAGCTGGTGCAGCAGACGGCGCCAGCCGGCCGGGGCGCCGTCGGCCAGCGCCGGCAGCTCCCGGGCCAGCCGGCGGGCTAGGTCGGCGGCCCGGCGCTCGGGCGCGGAGGCGAGCATGCGCTCGTAGCGCTGGTCCAGCAGGTAGTGGTCGCGGTGGGCGGCGAGCATCGCGACGAGGTCGAGGAAGATCGCCAGCCGGCGCGCGGCCTCCTGCGACGTGCCGGCGCCGTCGGCCGTCGCGACGTAGCGGAACCGCCCGCGCCACAGCCGCTCCTGGGCGGGCTTGGGCGTGAGCGTGACGACGGTGCCGATGAGCGAGGTGCCCTCGTCGGGCTGCCCCGCCCGCCCGGCCGGCCCGCCGTAGCGGCGGCCGTGCCGGGCCTGGAACGCGGCCACCTCGTGGGCGAGGCGGAGGAAGTTGTCGTCCGTCATCGACGTGCCCACCACGAGCAGGTGGCGGGTGACCATGAGGGACTGGACCACCGAGGCCACCGGCCGCGCCATGGCGTCGTAGCGGACGAAGTCGCTGCGGAAGAGCACGATCGACTCCGGCCGCGCGAGGTCGCCGTGCATCTTCAGCACCCACGGCACCCCGGCCTGCACGACGGCCCCGGGCAGCACCGGCACCGGGGCGCGCACGACGTCCCCGGCGGCCACCTCGTAGAGGGTGTCGTAGTTGGTCGTGACCACCTCCATGCAGCCCAGCGCCGCCAGGGTGGCGTGCGTGAGGGCGTAGCGGTCGGCGCCGGAGAGCTCCTCGACCACCGCCTGCCCGAACCCCTCGCCCAGCTCCCGGCGCAGCAGCTCGGCGCGGTCCAGCGGGGCGAGGTCGTCCAGCGGGACGGCGGCGCGGCGCTCGAGCCGCGCCAGCAGCTCCGACCACGACGGCAGCCCGGCCGCCACGCCCACCCCCGCGCCGAGGAAGAGGGCGAGCTCGCCCCGACGGGCCGCCCCGGCGATGCGCCCGGCCGCCTCCTGCAGCTCCGGGGCGAGGTCACGCTCGGGGGAGGGGCGCCGGCGGCGCACCTCCTGGAAGGCGGAGTAGTCGGCCGGGTGCTTGGCGACGATGGCGACGTCCACCGCCGTCATGCCGACCACGTCCTGGCACGTCTCCAGCAGCAGGTCGAGGAGCAGGCCGCGGATCTCGTTGAACCCGCCGCCGCCGGTGCCCAGCGCGGGCACGGCCACGAGCGGGTGCGGGCGGTCGTGACGCGGCACGATGCCGGCCCGGGCGATCTCCCGCAGCGTGGCGGCGAGCCGGCCCGCGAGGTCCTGGGCCGCCGTGGTGGCGTCCTGCCCCTCGAACCACGTGGCGTCGATGAACCAGGTGGGCAGCGGCGGCGCGCACGCGTCGCACGCGCCGGCGCGGCCGAACCGCTTGGTCGCCCAGCCGGCCGGGCGCAGCCCCGCCGCGTCCGCGCCGTCGGAGCGGCCCACCACCGCGTCCCAGTCGGACTCGATGACGAACCGCTCGTCGGAGGGCACGATCACGGCGTCGCAGTCGAGGTGCTCGAGCAGGCCCTGGATGACGAAGACGTGTCCGGTGCCCATGAGTGCCGAGGCTACTGGCCACCCGGAATCGGGGGCTCCCCGCGCCCCCGGCGGCCCGGTCGGTGAGACTACGGATGTCGCCCAGCACCGCGGCGCACGCCTTCACGACAGCACCGATGCACAGGAGGACTCATGTCTGAGCGCAACACGCTGGTCCGAAGCATGCACGACCTCGGCCTGGGAGCCTGGTTCGGCGGCTCCCTCATGGGCGCCATCGGCCTCAACGGCGCCGCCGCCCACGCCTCCGACCCGCGCGAGCGGCTGACGCTGTCCTCGCGCGGCTGGGGCATGTGGGCCCCGGTCAACGCCCTGGCCATCGGCACGCACGTCGTCGGGAGCCTGGGCCTCATCGCCGCCAACAAGTCCCGGCTGATGAAGCAGCCCGAGGCCCAGTCCAACACGGTGGTCAAGGCCGGCCTGACCGGGCTCGCCGTCGGGCTCACCGCCTACAGCGGGATGCTCGGCGCCAAGGTCGCCCGGCAGGGGCACAAGGGGGAGACGGCCGAGGGGGCCACCGAGCCCGGCGCGCACACCTCGACGAGGACGACGATGGCCCAGCGGCAGCTCAAGGCCATCCAGTGGGCGATCCCGCTGGTGACCGGGACCCTGGTGGTCCTGGGCGCCCAGCAGGGCGAGCAGCAGCGCCCGCTGGCCGGGTGGGTGCGGTCGATGCGCCGGCACTGAGCCGCGCCCGTTCTCGCCCACCGGCCGCCCTCGTCGGGCGGCCGGCTCGCGTGGCAGGCTCGCCGCGGGAAGGACCCACGCGGCGAGGAGGGCGCATGACCGAGGACAACGTCGGGCTCATCGGGCTGGGCGCCATGGGCCGCCCCATGGCGGCGCACCTGCTCCGGGCGGCGCGCGAGCGCGGCGGCGAGCTGTGGGTGCACAGCCGCCGCCGGGCCAGCGCCGAGGAGCTGGTGGCGGCCGGGGCCCGCTGGGCGGCCACGCCGGCCGAGCTGGCCGGCCGCTGCGGCGTCGTGGTCAGCATGGTCCAGGACCTGCCTCAGGTCGCCGAGGTCCTCGACGGCGACGGCGGGCTCCTCGCCGGGCTGTCCGCCCCGGCGGTCCTCGTCGTCGCCTCGACCAGCTCGCCCGACGGCGTGCGGGCGCTCGCCGACGACGTCGCCCGCCGCTCGGCGGGGCGGCTCGCCGTCGTCGACGCCCCGGTCTCGGGCGGGGTGGAGGGCGCCGCCGAGGGCACCTTGTCGATCATGGTGGGCGGCGCGCCGGCGGACGTCGCCCGCGCCCTGCCCTGGCTCGGTGCCATGGGCACCGCCGTCCACCTCGGCCCCATCGGCGCGGGGCAGGTGGCCAAGGCCTGCAACCAGCTCATCGTCGCGGCCACCACCGTCGCCCTGGGCGAGGCCAGCGTCATCGCCGAGCGCTCCGGCCTCGACCTGGCCCGGCTCCTCGACCTCCTCGGCGGCGGCTACGCCGGCTCCCGCCTGCTCGAGGTGAAGAAGTCCCGGCTGGTCGCCCACGACTACACCCCGGCGGCGCCGGCGAAGTTCATGGTCAAGGACCTCGGCTTCGCCGCCGACGAGGCCCGGCGCACCGGCGTCGCCGTCCGCCAGCTGCCCGTGCTGCAGGAGGTCTTCGCCGACATCACCGCCCGCGGCCTGGGCGACCTCGACACCGCCGTCGTCCAGCGCGACCTCGAGGACCGCTCCGCCTGAGCCGGGTGCGGCGCTCACCGCTCGCGCCCGCCTCCCCGCGATCGCAGACCGCTCGCGCCCGCCTGCACGGGATCTCCACCCGCCCCCGGCCCCGCCGCCGCCCCGGCGGGCGCACGATGGAGCCGTGCCCCGACGGCTGGTCCTCTGGCTGGCGCTGGCCCTCGTGGTCGTCGCCGCGGCCCTCGCCGTGCTCTCGCCCGGGTTCGTCGGCGCGGTCCTCAGCGTGGGCGGGCGCGGCGGGCCGCCCGCCGCCGGCACGGCGGCCGCGACGCCGGCACCGGTGGCAACACCCGAGTCGCCGGCGGCGGCCCCGGCCCCGGCGGGGAGCGCCGCGGCGGCCCGGCCCCTCGCCCGCCTCGCCGTCGCCGGGGACACCGGCACCGGCAGCGACCAGGAGCGGGCCGTGGCCGCCGAGATGGCCCGCCGCGGCGGGGACGACCCCTACGCCGCCCTCGTCCTGCTGGGCGACCTCGTCTACGACGTCGGTGACCCGGCCCTCGTCGACCGGGTCGTCACCCGGCCCTACGCGCCCGTCCTGGGCACCGGGGCCGTGCTCGTCCCGGTGCTCGGCAACCACGACGAGGTCAGCGGCGAGCAGGGGCGGATCCTGCGGGCGCTGGGCCGCGACCACCCCTGGTACGTCCAGCAGGTCGGCCCCGTGCGCCTCGTCGTCCTGGACTCCAACCGGGTCGACGACCCCGCCCAGACCCGGTGGCTCGAGCAGACGCTCGCCGCCGACGTCCCGGCCGGCACGTGGACCCTCGTCGCCATGCACCACCCGGCCTACTCCGCCGGGGTGCACGGCTCGGACGCGCGGGTGCGCGCGGCGTGGGCCCCGCTGTTTGCGCGGCACCACGTCCCGCTCGTGCTGGCCGGGCACGACCACGACTACGAGCGCACCGCCCCGCAGGACGGCGTCACCTACGTCGTCTCCGGCGGGGGAGCGAAGACCCGGCCGGTGGGGCGCGAGCCGTTCACCGCGGTCAGCGCGGCCCGGCTGCACTACCTCGACCTCGCCGTCTACGCCGACCGCCTCGTCGGCACGGCGATCACCCCGGACGGGCAGGTGCTGGACAGGTTCACCCTCACCCGCTGACCCCGGCTCCCGCAGCCAGGATGACGATCCGGGCGCAGCCAGCGTGGCATCTAGGCCCGCGGCGGGGGCGCAAGGGGTCGGCCCCGGCTGGCCTCCTCGAGGATCTCGAGGATGTGCCGGTAGGGCCGCCCGGTCGCGGCGGTCATCCCCATCTCGCACGTGCGGTTGCACGAGGCGTACGCGCCGAAGGTGCCGCCGCGGCGCTCGCGGGCGGCCAGCTCGGCGGCCTGGGCCGCGGTGGCGCTCGCGGTCAGCTCCGGGTGGAGCATGCCTCGGTCCCCGGCCGTGCCGCAGCAGCCCCAGGTGTCCGGCACGGTGACCTCCCGCGCCACCGCCCGGGCCAGGACGGTCAGGTCGCCCACCGCGCCCAGGTGCACGGCCGAGCAGGTCGGGTGCAGCGCGAGGGAGGGCAGCGGCCGGAGGGCGAGCCGCGGCAGCAGCGTGGCGCGGGCGAAGGTCACCGCGTCGAGCAGCGTCAGGCGGTCCCACCGCCGCGCGTCCTCCTCGCCCAGCCGGGCGCGGATGCCGGTCAGGCCGTGCGTGCAGCTGGTGGCGTCGCACACCACCGGCAGCCGGCCGCCGTCGGACGCCTGCCACACGGCCGCGGCGACCTTGCGGGCCATGACCGTGGCGCCGTCGACCAGCCCCTTGGACTCCCACACCGTCGCGCAGCACAGCCCGTCGATGCCCGCCGGCACGACGACGCGCACCCCCGCCCGCGCGCACAGCCGCAGGAACGCCACGGCGACGCCCGCGCCGTCGCCCTCGGCGGCGAAGAGCGAGCCGATGCACGCCGGGAAGTAGACGGCCTGGGCCGCTCCGGGCGCCTGCTCCGGCGGCACGACCGCGGGGGAGTGGGCGGCCAGCGCGGCCCGGGCCGTGCCCGCCCCGGGCAGGTCGCCGACCTGCGGGACCCAGTCGCGCACCGTCTCCCCGGCCACCTTCCGCACCCCGGCGCTGAGCCCGCGCAGGACCGGACCGGGCACCGCCTCCGCCACGGTCAGGGCGCCGCGCAGCGCCGCCGTCGTCGGGCCCCAGGCCCGCGCCGCCGCCGCGCCGGCGGCCTGCACGGGCGCCGGGCGGGCCGCGGCGCGGAAGGTCTTCATGACCTTGCCGGTGTCGATGCGCACCGGGCACGCCGTCACGCACATGGAGTCGGCGGCGCAGGTGTGCACCGCCTGGTAGTCGTAGGCCGCGGTCAGCTCCTCCCGCCGGTCGGGCCCGGCGACGGCGATGTCGCGCAGCAGCGTGATGCGCTGACGGGGGGAGTGGTGGCGTTGCGGGAGGGGCACACCGGCTCGCAGTAGCCGCACTCCACGCACCGGTCGAGCTCGGGGTGGACCGCGGGCACCACCTTGAGGTGGCGCAAGTGCGCCTGCGGGTCCTCGTCGAGCACCACCCCCGGGGCCAGCACGCCGGCCGGGTCGCACAGCGCCTTGATCTCGCGCATGACGTCGTACAGGGCGTCGCCATACTGCCGGCGCACGTACGGCGCCATGATGCGGCCGGTGCCGTGCTCGGCCTTGAGCGAGCCGTCCGCGCCGAGGACGAGGTCCACCAGGTCCTCGGTGAACGCGGCGTAGGCGTCGAGCTCGGCGGGCACGTCCAGGTGCGGGTTGATCATGAAGTGCAGGTTGGCGTCCTTGGCGTGCCCGAAGGTCACGGCGTCGTGGTAGCCGTAGCGCGCCAGCAGCGCGTCGAGGTCGCGCACCGTGCCGGGCAGGGCCGCGGGCGGGACGACGACGTCCTCCAGCAGCGCGGTGGTCCCCGGCGGCCGGGCGCCCGCCACGGCGGCGTACAGGTCCTTGCGCACCGCCCACATCCGCCCCCGGGCCACCGGGTCGGACGTCAGCGCCGTGGGCAGCGCCAGCTCCAGGCGCGCCAGGACCGGCTCGAGCCGGGTGCGCGCCTCGGCGAGCCCCTCCGCGGTGGCGTCCTGGAGCTCCACCAGCAGCGCGGTGTGCTCCTCCACCGGGATCGCGCGCATGACCTCGTCCGCCTGCGGGTCGCGCTGCGCCACGCGCAGCGCCGCGGGGTCCATGAGCTCGATGGCCACCGCCCCGGCCTCGCTCAACGGCGCGATCGCGTCGCTGGCCCGGGCGATGGAGTCGAACACGCACAGCGCGGTGGCCACGTGCGGCAGGGCGGGCACGGTCCGCAGCGTCACCTCGGCGACGTAGGCGAGGGTGCCCTCGGACCCGACCACCAGGTGGGCGAGGATGTCCACCGCCCGGTCGTGGTCGAGGAGGGCGTTGAGGCCGTAGCCCATGGTGTTCTTCATCGAGAACTGGTGCTCGATGCGCGCGCGCAGGCCGGCGTCCCCGCGCACCCGGTCCCGCAGCCGCAGCAGCCCGGCGTGCAGGTCCGGCTCCCGGTCCCGCAGCCGGGCATCGGCGTCGGGGGCGGCGGTGTCGAGCACCGTGCCCGAGGGCAGCGCGAGCACCATCGACGCCAGCGTGCGGTAGGCGGTGGCCACCGTGCCGGACGTCATGCCGGAGGAGTTGTTCGCCACCACCCCGCCGATGGTGCACGCCCGCTCGCTGGCCGGGTCCGGGCCGAGGCGGCGGCCGTAGGGCGCCAGCGCCGCGTTGACCCGTCGCAGCACCGCGCCGGGCTGGCAGCGGACCCGGGCGCCGCCGTCGAGGACCTCCACCTCCGCCTGGTGCCGGCGCACGTCGACGAGCACCCCGTCGGTCACCCCCTGGCCGGACAGCGACGTCCCGCCGGAGCGGAACGTCAGCGGCACCCCCGCCCGGGTGGCCGCGGCGAGGACGGCGGCCACCTGCCCGGTGGAGGTCGCGGTGACCACCGCGCGGGGGGTGAGCAGGTAGTGCGAGGCGTCGTGGGCCATCCGGGCACGGTCGACGACCGCGGTGCTCAGCCCTCCCGGCCCCGCCGCCTCGCCGAGCACCGCCGGGTCTGCCGTGCGCGCCGGGCGCGTGGTGGTCATGGCGTCATCACCCTCCGAGCGACCTGCCCCCACTGTGCCACCGCGCCGGCGCCGACGGCGGGCGAGCGGGAGCGCGGCCGCCCCCGCACCCGGGTGCCACCGGGGTGGGGGAATCGTCCCTTTCGGCGGGCGCCGCGGGCGATGGAGGAGCACCCTGGTGGCGGTCCCTGGCGACCGGTCGCCAGGCCGACACCTGAGCGATGGAGCCGTCATGACATCGACCGTCCTGGCCGCGACCTTCACACCGACGACGGACCCTGTGGGCGGCAGCCTGCTCGCGTCCGCACTCGTGGCCCTGATCCCACTGATCGTCTTCTTCGTCATGCTGGGGGTGCTCAGGCTCAAGGCGTACGTCTCCGCCCTGGGCGCGCTCGCCGCGGCGCTGCTCGTGGCGGTCATCGCCTTCGGCATGCCCGCCCCCCTGGCCCTGCTCTCGGCGACGCAGGGCGCGGCCTTCGGCCTGTTCCCGATCCTGTGGATCGTCATCACGGCCATCTGGCTCTACGAGCTGACCGTCATCAGCGGCCGGATGGACGACGTGCGCGCCACCTTCAGCGCCGTCGGCCGCGGGGACATGCGGGTGCAGGCCATGCTCATCGCGTTCTGCTTCGGCGCCCTGCTCGAGGCGCTCGCCGGGTTCGGCGCCCCGGTGGCCATCACCGGCGCGATGCTCCTCGCGCTGGGCCTGCCGCCCATCCGGTCCGCCATGATCGCCCTGGTCGCCAACACCGCACCGGTGGCCTTCGGAGCGATGGCCATCCCGATCACGACGGCGGGGAACCTCACCCAGATCCCGCCGGCCGAGATCGCCGGCGTCGTCGGCCACCAGACGCCGTTCCTCGCGCTGTTCGTGCCGACGCTGCTGCTCTACATCGCGGACGGCCGGCGCGGCGTGCGTGAGGCGTGGCCGGTCGCGGCCGTCACCGGGCTGGTGTTCGCGATCCTGCAGTGGTGGGCATCGAACTACTTCGCCTACGAGCTCACCGACGTCATCGCGTCCCTCGGTGCCTTCGCCGCCGCGGTGGTCATGCTGCGCTGGTGGCGGCCGACGACGCCGGACGAGCAGCGTTCCCATGTGGTCGACGCGGGCCGTGACCTGACCCCCGAGCGGGTGATCCTCGGCCTGCTGCCCTACTGGCTCGTGGTCATCATCTTCGGCATCGGCAAGCTGTGGCGAGTCGGCGTGGACGTCCCCGCGGCCCTCGCCTCGACGGACGTGAAGGTCCAGTGGCCGGGCCTGTACGGCAACCTGCTCGCTGCGGACGGCGCCCCCTCGCCGTCGGCCGTCTACACCTTCCAGTGGCTCTCCAGCCCCGGCACCATGCTGCTCATCACCGGCCTCATCGTCACCGTCGTCTACTCCTTCGCCCGGGACCGGGGCCGGGCGCCCATCACGATCGGCCAGGGCATCGGCGCGTTCTTCCGGACGGTGCGGGACATGTGGCGTGCCATCCTGACGATCGCCACCGTGCTGGCCCTGGCCTACGTGATGAACCAGTCCGGGCAGACGACGACGATCGGCACCTGGATGGCCGCCACCGGCGGGCTCTTCGCCTTCCTCTCGCCCATCCTCGGCTGGCTGGGCACCGCCGTGACCGGGTCGGACACCTCCTCCAACGCCTTGTTCGCCAAGCTGCAGCAGACGGCGGGCATCCAGGCGGGGATCGACCCGCACCTGCTCGTGGCCGCCAACTCCTCCGGCGGGGTGGTGGGGAAGATGATCAGCCCGCAGAACCTCACCATCGCCGCCGCCGCGATCAACAGGCCCGCGGCAGAGCCGGAACTCCTGCGCCGCGTCATCGGCTACAGCATCGTCATGCTGCTGTTCCTCTGCGTCCTCGTCTACCTGCAGTCCACGCCGGTGCTCGGCTGGATGATCGCCTCGGCGGGCGGGCGGTGACACCGCCCGGGCACAGCGCCCGCGGGTGAACGGGCGACGGCGCCGCCGGGAAGCTCCCGGCGGCGCCGTCGTGGGTCGGTGCGTCCGCCGGCCTCAGGGGCCGGCACGCACGCCCTGGTGCTACTTCTTCTGCTTGACCACCGAGTAGTCGTAGCCGGCGTCGAGCACGGCCAGGTCCCCGGTGGGCAGGTTGGACACCGAGGCGACGAAGTCGGAGCCGGCTCCGTTGGCGCACTTGGTGTCGAACGTGGCGGTGGTGATGTGGTCCCCGGTGTACCGGTAGACGAAGTTGCCCGCGCCGTCGGCGATCTCGCCCGGCGTGGTCCTGCCCGGGGTCAGGTCGCACTGGGAGATGACCTGCAGCGTCCAGTTGTTCTCCTGCGCGCCGGTGGTCTCGATCCAGCCCTCGCCGTCGGGCGAGACCGCGGCCGCCCGGCCGTCGACGGCGACGTCGTCGATGAACCAGCCGGTGTCGAGGTAGGCCGCGTCGCTGGAGTAGCGCCAGCGCAGGTCGGTCGCGCCGGCCGGCACGGTCACCGCGTACTGCAGGTACTGCGGCTCGTCGACGAAGTACGCCCCGCCGGAGGTGCCGGTGAGGCCGTTGCCCTCGGTGTTGTTCCCGTGCGGGTCGTCGTTGCTCGAGACGACCTTGCCGCTGGCGACGTCGGTGACCGGCACGGTCACCCACTCGCCGTCCACCAGGGCCTCGACGAAGCCGTAGTCCCAGCCCTCCTCGATGAAGTGCCAGTTCCAGAAGGTCACCGTCTCCCCGCCGGTGACGGTGGTGTCCAGGCCGAGGAGATGGTCGGACTGGCTGGCGTACCCGCCCCACCAGTGCGTCTCGCCGGTGTGCGGGGCGACGACGGTGGTCTCGTCACCGTCGAACGTCAGGGAGACCCGCGGGCCGGGGTTGCGGAACTTCTCGTAGGAGACGCCGAAGGGCAGCGCGGTGCCGTCGGGCCGGTTGGGCAGCTTGCCCCACTTGGCGCCAGGCAGCGCGCCCTGGTAGTTGCCGCGGCCGTCCCAGAAGACGTCGTTGGCGATGTCCACGGTCCAGCCGCCCGACGCCGCACCGAGGTCGAAGTTCTCCAGGTCGAACAGCGCCGAGTTCTCGTCGTCGAGGTACATCGTCACGGCCCAGTCCTGGAACAGCTCGTCGGCCGAGCGCAGGTGGGCGCCCGTCTGGGCGTTGAACGCGTCGATCGCGTTCTGCACGCCGGCCATGCCGTCGGCCTGCTCGGCGAAGATGAGCTTGATGAGCAGGTCGCCCGCGGTGCCGTCGTACTCGAGGTCCGGCGTCAGGTCGCCGCCGCCGTTGCCGCCGGCCTGCTCCCACAGGTAGGCGAAGTAGCTGAAGGAGGCGCCGTAGTTCTCCAGGCCGCCGCCCCACCGGGTCAGCGAGGTCTCGCGGTGGAAGACCTGCTGGTAGGTCAGGTGGCTGCCGGTCATGTCGTAGCCGTTGAGGAAGGCCGCGACGTCGGCCAGGCCCTCGTCCACCCAGGACAGCTCGCCCGGGTCGGAGTAGTTCATGAGCAGGTGCTCGAGCTCGTGGGCGATGACGCCCTCGTACAGCTCGGGCCGGTCGTTGCTCGGGTCCCCGTCGGTCCACGGCACGGAGGTGGGGTCACCGATGCGGTTGGCCCAGTCCAGCGCGTCGAGCACGATGACGTTCATGCCGAGGGACTGCATGAAGTCCGGCGCGAAGTACCCGGCGGTGTAGGACGTCACCGAGCAGTCGTAGTAGGACTCGTCCTGGACGTTGTAGACCAGGGTGACCAGGGACTTGCTGTCCGGGTCGCTCGGGTCGGCCGACCCCATCTCGCCGAAGTGCGCCTCGTCGACGGCGACGATCTGGTTCTTGAGCTCGTCGCCGAGGTAGTCGATCTGCGCCTGGGTGAGCCGGTAGTCCTCGGCCCCCTTGTCGGCGCACGGGACGAACTCGTCGTCCGGGTTGTGGTCGAAGGCCGGGTCGAGGCTGTCCACGCCGGCCGGGCCCTGCAACGCGCCCTGCGGGACGTAGACGTACACCGGCGTGCCCTCCGCGGTCTCGCCGGCGTAGGCGCGCTCGAAGACCTGGTCGTACGTGCCCCCGGCCTCGGAGTCGTTGATCGGCACGGTGATCGTCGGGTCGCCCGCGCTGCCGCGGTCCACCGGGTCGGCCGCCAGGGCCGGGGCGGTCAGGCCGCCCACCGCCAGCGCGCTGGTCGCCGTCGTCGCCACCAGCGTGCGACGCCATGGCTGTCTCATGTGGTTCCCCCTCTCGACCCCCAGGGGAGGTCGTGTTCCTGTCCGGTCGGGCCGGCCGGGCGCCGATGCCGTGACCAGCCCGCACGAGGCCCCTTTGCCGGGCTTTGGGCTTCGCCGGGCACAACGTAGTACCGGACCGGGGTCGGTGGTGGGAGATTCCGGACGCGTGAAAGGGGCGCCGTCGGGGACCACCACCATGCGGCGACGGTGGCGAGGGCCGCGTGAGGACGCTGCCGGACCGAAAGAACGGGGTGCTACCGGACGGGAAGCGGCGGCACTCCGCCGTTCTTGCGGGCCGGGCCGGACGGTGGGACGCTCACGATGCCGGTGGGCCACAGGGGCGTGGACCGGCCGGGGCGAGCCACGAAGAAGGGGGACGCCATGTCGCAGGACGTCGAGGCGGTCCCGGCGGGGGCGGTCGTCGTCGGGGTGGACGGCACGGACAAGGACCAGCGGGCGGTGCGCTGGGCGGCCGACGAGGCGGAGCGCCGGCGGACCGGCCTGCACCTCATCTACGCCGTCGCCTGGACGGAGTACTCCCGGGTCTACGGCGTGGTCTCGTCCGCGAACCTCGACCGCATCCACGACACCGCCCAGCGCATCGTCGACGACGCCGCCCGCCAGGCGCGCGAGGGGCACCCCGACCTGACGGTGACCAGCGCGGTGGTGATGGAGGACGCGGCCACCGCCCTCGTGCACGCGTCGCGGCACGCCGGGGTCATCATCCTCGGCGCGCGCGGGCTCGGACGCATCGCGGGGCGGCTGCTGGGCTCGGTCTCCCAGAAGGTCACCGCCCACGCGCACGGCCCGGTCATCGTCGTGCGGGACACCGTGCCCGTGCCCGGCGCCCCGGTGGTGGTCGGGGTGGACCCGCTGGACCAGCCCCCCGAGGTGATCCAGTTCGCCTTCGAGGAGGCGCGCCGGCGCGGGCTCGGGGTGCGCATCGTGCACGCCGCCCCGCGGGAGCGGCCCCTGCCGGAGTTCCGCGACGCCGAGGTGGAGCACATGCGGGAGACAGCGGCGGCGGAGGAGGCCAGGGCCGTCGAGCAGCTCGCCGCGGAGTGGTCGGGTCGCTACCCGGACGTGCCCGTGGAGGTGCACGAGGCGCGGCGGCACCCGGTGGAGGCCCTGGTGGAGGAGTCGGCGAACGCGAGCGTCGTCGTCGTCGGCAGCCGGGCCCGCCACGGGCTGGCCGAGCTGCGGCTGGGGTCCGTCGCCCGCGGCGTGCTGTACGAGGCCCCGGTGGTGGCGGTGGTGCGGGTGGAGGCCGCGCAGCCGACGGCGGCCTGACCGTCCCCGCCCGCCGGCACGGCGGGCGGGGACCCGCGCGTCAGCGACGCGGGTCGGCCGGCAGCAGCCGGTGGTCGACCTTCAGCGGCTCGGCGAGCTCGATGGTCAGGAACTCGTTGACGTCCATGACGTCGTCGCCGCGCCCGCCGGTGGCCGGGTAGTTGTTGTCGTTGAGGACGGCGATGGTGCGCTCGTCGAGGATCTCGACGTCCTCGATGGTGAAGTACGGGAAGGTGAACGTCTCTCCCATCCCGCCGACGCCGCCCGGGTCCGGGACGGCCATGAGGTCGACGAGCAGCTCCTTCTCGACATACCCGTCCTGGTCGGTGTCGCGCAGGTCCACGAGGTAGATCCGCTTGAACGCCGCCTCGGCGCCGTCGAGGCTGTCACGCTCGATGACGAGGAGCTCGTGGGCGTTGACGGCGATGAGGTCGCCGAGCGCGTGGTCCGGGGACTCCATCCGGTAGCGCAGGAAGTCCCCGGTGAACCGGGCCCCGCGGGTGGGGTGGAGCCGGACGTCGTAGATGCGCAGGTCGCTGCCCAGCCCGGCGGCCTTGTCCTCGGCGGTGGCGCCCTCGAGCATCGGGTACAGGCGCTGGCCGTTGGGGGAGATCGCCATCCCCTCGAAGCCCTTGGAGTTGGGCAGGTTGGCGACGCCGTCGCCCAGCTCGGGGCTCGACGGCGACTGCACGCCCGGGGTGGGCACCGGCGCGTCGAGCAGGCGGCCCTGGGCATCGGTGTGGAGCAGGTACGGGCCGAACTCCTCGCCGAACCAGAAGGTGCCGTCCGGGGCGATCTGCATCGACTCGATGTCGAAGTCCCAGCCGGTGAGCCGGCGGTCCGCCGGGCAGGTGTAGCCGGCGGGCAGCTCGCCGGCCGCCGCGCAGCCGCCGTCGCGCCAGATCGTCCACGGCACGAGGCCGTCCGGGTCGGAGAGGGTGAAGCCGCCGGGCAGCACCTCGACCTCGCCGGTCGCCAGGTCCGGGCGGATGTGGTGGACGGCCAGCAGGAAGTCCGCGCTGTTGGCCTTGTTGCCGAAGCCGTTGTCGCTCATGACGAGGTAGGTGCCGTCGCCCAGGGCGTGCACCGCGGAGAACCCCTGGACCGGCTGGCCGGGGAACGGCGCGGCCGGGTTGCCGGTGAAGAACCCGGACGGCTCGCTGCCGGGCACGAAGGTGTCGGCGGGCAGGACCGCCCGGCCGGTGAGCCGGACGCCGTCGGGCGCGGCGGCCTGGGCCGCGACGCCCGCGGTGGCGGTGGTCAGGGTCAGGGCGAGGGCGGCGGCCCCGGCCAGGGTGCTTCTGCGCATGGTTCCCCCTGCGGTGATACGGACGGTGTCCGGGGGAGTGCAGCAGAGCCGGGTGGCCCGCCGGTGTCCGGGGCGCGGCACCGGGGTGAACGACGGGCGACGGCGGCCGCGGGGCCGGGATCGCTGGCGCGGACGACGGCGCCCGGGGACGTGCCCGGCTACGGCTCGTGGTGCGCCGGGCGCGTCTCGCGGGCCGGCAGCCAGGCCGCCGCGGCCAGCAGCGACAGGACCCCGGACAGGGCGAACGCGGCGCCGTAGCCGGCGTGGTCGACGAGCATGCCGGCCACGATCGGGCCGAGGATCTGCCCGGCGTCGGTGCACATCTGGAACGTCGCCAGGACCGGGCCGCCGGAGCGGTCCTGCCCGACGACGTCGCCCACGGTGGCCTGCTGGGCGGGGTTGAGCAGCCCGGCGCCGGTGCCGGCGAGCACCGACAGCGCCAGGAGCCAGCCGGTGTCGGGCGCCAGGCCCAGCGCGATGGTCAGCAGGCCGCTGACGACCAGCCCGAGCAGGACGAGGGGCTTGCGGCCACGGGAGTCGGCCAGCCGCCCGGCGACGGTCAGGGCCGCGGCGTTGCCGACGGCGAACGCGGCCAGCGCCGCGCCGGCCGCCCACGAGCCGGCGCCCAGGGCGACGGTCGCGAACAGCGGCACGATCGCCGTGCGCACCCCGAAGTTCGACCACCCGTTGGCGAAGGCGGAGGCCAGGGCCGAGCGGTAGGCGGGCACCGCGACCGCCTCGCGCAGCGTCATCGGCGGCTTGCGCGCCTGCCCGGTCCGTTCGCGCAGCGCCGCCGGGCGCAGGAACACGGCGACGACGGTGGCGGCGAGCACCAGCGCCGCGGCGTAGACGAGGAACGGCACCGCCAGCCCGGCGCCCGCGAGCAGGCCGCCGAGGAGCGGTCCGCCGATGTTGCCCAGGAGGAACGCCGTGCCGTAGGCCGCCGAGGCGCGCCCGCGCGCGGCCGGCGGCGCGAGCCGGACGATGAGCCCCATCGCCGAGACGGTGAACATCGTCGAGCCGATGCCGCCCAGCCCGCGGAAGACCAGCAGCTGGACGTAGCTCTGCGCGAACGCCGTCGCCCCGGTCGACACGGCCACGATGAGCAGCCCGGCGAGGTAGACCGGCCGCTCGCCGAAGCGGCCGACCAGCCGGCCGCCGGCGGGGGCGAACACCAGCCGGAAGAACGCGAAGACGCTGACGACGACGGAGGCGGCCGTCACCCCCACGTCGAAGCTGCGTGCGAACTGCGGCAGGACCGGGGCCACCAGGCCGTAGCCCATGGCGATGACGACGGCCGCGGAGACGAGGACCCAGATCTCGCGGGGAAGTGCGGGGGCGGTGGGCGCGGACGTGCGCGGGGTGATGGCCATGGCTCCGTCGATTATGCGCCGTCGCGGCACGCAATCGTCGCCGCCGCCGGGGGCCCGGCTCAGGGCGCGGGGACCGGCTGGGCCACCTCCTCCTCGACGACGTCCACGAGGGCGACGGCGAGCTGCTCGGCGCGGGCCGCGTCGCCGTCGGCGAGCGCGTCGGCCAGGCGCACGTGGGTGTCGAGGTTCTCCGCGGCGGGGCGCGCCGGGGTCAGCCCCAGCTCGTTGCGCCCGGTGAGGATCGCGGTGATCGTCCCCGCCAGGGTCGCCAGCATCTCGTTCCCGCTGGCCTCCAGCAGAGTGGTGTGGAAGCCGATGTCCGCGGCGAGGAACTCCGGGGAGTCGCCCCGGCCGGCGGCGCCCAGGCGCTGCATCTCCGCGGCGCAGCGGCGCATCTCCTGCAGCTGCTGCCACGTGACCCGCTGGGCGGCGTAGCGGGCGGCGGCGGGCTCGATGCCGCGGCGCAGCTCGGTGAGCGTCTTGAGCTGGAAGGCCTTCTCCGGGCTCTCCAGCCGCCAGCGGATGACCTCGGGGGCGAGCAGGTTCCACTCGTTCGACGGCGTGACGGTGAGCCCGATCTTGGTGCTCGAGCGCAGGAGCCCCAGGACCTCCAGCACGCGCACGACCTCGCGGGCGACGGACCGGGAGATGCCGTAGCGCTCCTCCAGCTGGGCCACGGTGGTGCGGTAGCCGGACGGCACGGCGCCGGTGACGATCGCGCGGCCGAGCTCCGCGAGGACCTGCTGGTGGAGGTTCTTCCCTGCCATGACGTCTTCCTTGCCGCCCCTTGATGCCCCTGTGGGGTATGACACTATCCCACCGCGCGAAAAGTACGCCTAATGGGGCCCGAGTGGGCGCGCCCGCGGCGAGGGCGGCCGCTCCCGGTGCACCGCGGGAGGGCCGCCCTCACCGACCCGGCGGGGTCAGTGCACCAGCCGCCAGGTCAGCGGGTAGCGGTAGCGCTCGCCCCGGTTGGCGGCGACCGCCGCGAGGATCATGAAGACGATCGCGGCGATGTAGTAGAGGAACAGGATGCTGCCGATGCCGAAGGTGATGACCGCGACGATCGAGATGATGACGCCGAGGATCGTCAGGGTGATGTGGAAGTTCAGGGCTTCCTTGGTCTGGTCCTCGACGAACTGGCCGCGGTCCTTGAGCACGAGGTAGCCGATGAGCGGTCCCAGCAGGGGGAAGATCAGCCCGCTGAGGTGGATGAGGGTGGCCCACAGGCGCTGGTCCTGCGGCGACATCGGCGGGGTCTGGTAGCCGTACTGCTGCTGGCCGTAGCCCTGCTGGCCGTACCCCTGGGCGCCATAGCCCTGCTGGCCATAAGCCTGCTGGCCATAGCCCTGGGCGCCGTAGCCGGGCTGGGCGTACTGCTGCTCGCCGGCCCCCTGCTGGCCCCAGCCCGGCTGGCCGTACTGCTGCTCGGCCGCCGGCTGGGCGCCGTAGCCCTGCTGGCCGTAGGGCTGCTGGCCGTAGCCCTGCTCCCCGTAGCCCGGCTGGCCCGGCGCGCCGTAGGCGGCCTGCGCGCCCGCCTGGGCCTGGTCGTAGCCGGCCTGCCCGTAGCCCTGCGCGCCGTAGTCGGGCTGCGGCGCGGCGCCCTCCTGGCCGACGGCGCGTTCCTCACCCGCGGTGGCCTCGCCCGGCGTGGGCTCGCCCGGCGTGGGCTCGCCCATCGCGGGCTCCGGGGCCTGGTAGGACTCGGGGGTCGGGTACGAGGTGCGCTCCTCCGGGGAGACGGGGCCCGGCTGGCCCTCCTCGGCGGATCCCGGCTCGCGCTCGTTCGGGTTGGTCGTCATGATGGTTCACCACTTCACTGACGTCGGGACCGGACAGGGCCGGCGCCTCCAGGATCCCAGCCCGATCGGTCACCGTACAGCCATTTGTGCTGGTGGGACCGCACGGCGCCCGCGCGGCGGGCGGCCCTGGCCTGGCCGGACGCCCCGCCGCGCCGGGAGAGTGCGCCCGGCGGCCCCGGCAAGGGATGTCGGTCCCGACATCTACCCTGGCGACGTGGCCCACGACCTCCCGGCATCCACGCCACCGGCGCGGTGGCCCGGCTTCCCCGACGAGGACGACATCCTCGACACCGTCGGCGGGGCCACCTTCGCGCGCGGGTTCGCCTACGCCCAGCAGGGCCGGGTGCTGTGGAACCACACCGACGCGCGCAGCCGCACCCTCTACGCCGCCGTCGAGGGCTCGAGCCTGCGCCCGTACTCCGTCCTCGTCCAGGTCGGGGGCACGACGAAGCGCCCGCGCTCGACCGGGCACTGCACCTGCCCGGTCGGCACCGACTGCAAGCACGTGGCCGCCGTCCTTCTCGCGGCCCGCTGGGGGATCGGCCTCGGTGGGGACGCCCCCACCGCCGCCGCCGAGTGGGAGCAGGTGCTCGGCGAGGTCGTCCGCCAGGACGCGCCGGTCGCGCACGGGGTGCCCCTCGGCCTCCAGCTCGAGGTGGTCCGCGCGGTGGCGGGCGAGGGCGCCCGCGTGCGCCTGCGCCCCGTCGTGCCCGGGCGCCGCGACAACTGGGTGCGCACCGGCATCTCCTGGGCCGACCTGCGCTACGCCTACACCGACCGCCTCGTGCGCGCCCACCGCGAGGCCCTCCAGGAGCTCTTCCTCGCCCACCGCACCGGCACCGCCTACACCTACGGCGACGTGCCGGTCTTCCTCGACGAGTTCGGCCCGGCGCTGTGGCCCCTGCTGCGCCGGGTCGCCGACGCCGGGGTCGCGCTCGTGCCCGCGCGCGGCGCCGGCCCGGTCCGGCTGGCCGGCGAGCCCGCCCGCGCCGTCGTCGACCTGGCCCGCACCGCCGCGGGGAACCTGGAGGTCACCGCGGCCCTGCGCCTGCCCGCCGACGGCGGCCGCCTGCTCGGGCTCCTCGGCCGGCCCGGGCACGGGGTGGCCGTGGAGGTGCCCGCCGACCGCGGCCCCGCCGGGCTGCTCGTGGCGCCGCTGGCCGAGCCGCTGACCAAGCGCGCCGCCGCGCTGGTCGACGCCGGCCGCGTCGTCGTGCCCGCCGCCGACGCCGAGCGGTTCCTGCGCGAGTACTACCCGGGCCTGCGCCGGGTGCTGCCGGTGGAGTCCACGGACGGCAGCGTCGAGCTGCCCGAGGTCGCCCCGCCGCGCCTGGCCCTGCGGCTGGTCTACGGCCCCGGCCACCGGCTCGACCTGGCCTGGTCCTTCCGCTACGACCTGGCCGGCACCGCCCAGCACGTGCCGCTGGACGACGCCGCCGCCAGCGCCGCCCGCGACGCCGCCGCCGAGGCCGCGCTGCTGCGCGCCCTGACCCTGCCCCCCGACGCGCCCGCCGCGCTGTGGACCCCCGGCCCCCCGCCCGCGCTGGCCGCCACCGCCGCGCTGCGCGGCCTGGACGTCGCCGTCTTCACCGAGGAGGTCCTGCCGGCGCTGCGCGACCAGGGCGTCGTCGTCGACGTCGAGGGGGAGGCCCGGGAGTACCGCCGCTCCGACGCCGCCCCGGTCATCCGCGTCTCCACTCAGGACTCGACGGAGACCGACTGGTTCGACCTGGGGGTCACCGTCGAGATCGACGGCGAGGAGATCCCCTTCGAGCCGCTGTTCGTCGCCCTCGCCCGCGGCGAGAGCCACCTCGTGCTCGACTCCGGCACGTACTTCTCCCTGGACCGGCCCGAGCTCGAGCAGCTGCGCCGGCTCATCGCCGAGGCCGCGGCGCTGGAGGACCGCCCGCCCCACCAGCTGCGCCTGAGCGCCTACCAGGCCGGGCTGTGGGAGGAGCTGCGCGACCTCGGCGTCGTCGAGACGCAGAGCGCCCGCTGGGCCGGGGCCGTCGCGCACCTGCTCGACGGCGAGACCGTCGCGCCCCCGCCGGTCCCGGCCGGGCTCGCCGCGCACCTGCGCCCCTACCAGCTCGACGGCTACCGGTGGCTGAGCTACCTGTGGGAGGCCGGGCTGGGCGGGATCCTCGCCGACGACATGGGCCTGGGCAAGACCGTCCAGACCCTCGCCGCCGTGTGCCGCGCGAAGGAGACGGGCCGGCTCGAGGCGCCGGTCCTGGTCGTCGCGCCCACCAGCGTGGTGGGCAACTGGGCGGCCGAGGCGGCACGGTTCGCGCCGGGCCTGACCGTGCGCGCCGTGACCGAGACCGTGCGGCGGGCCAAGCGGCCGCTGGGCGACGACGTCGCCGGTGCCGACATCGTCGTCACCTCCTACGCGCTGTTCCGGATCGACTTCGCCTCCTACACGGCGCTGCCGTGGAGCGGCCTGGTGCTCGACGAGGCCCAGTTCGTCAAGAACCACCAGGCCCAGACGTACCAGTGCGCCCGCAAGCTGGCCGCGCCGTTCAAGCTGGCCATCACCGGCACCCCGCTGGAGAACAGCCTCATGGACCTGTGGTCGCTGCTCTCCATCGTCGCCCCGGGGCTGTTCCCCGACCCGGCGACGTTCACCGAGACCTACCGCAAGCCCATCGAGCGCGGCGAGGACCCGGCCCGGCTCGCCACCCTGCGCCGGCGCGTCACCCCGTTCATCCGCCGCCGCACCAAGGAGCAGGTCGCCGCGGACCTGCCGGCCAAGCAGGAGCAGGTGCTGCGCGTCCAGCTCAACCCGCGCCACCGCAAGGTCTACCAGCGCCACCTGCAGCGCGAGCGGCGCAAGGTGCTCAGCCTGGTCGACGACCTGGACAAGAACCGCTTCACGATCCTGCGGTCGCTGACCCTGCTGCGCCAGCTCAGCCTCGACCCGGCCCTGGTGGACGAGGAGTACGCCGGGATCCCGTCGAGCAAGGCCGACGTCTTCCTCGAACAGCTCCAGGAGGTGGTCGACGGCGGCCACCGCGCCCTGGTCTTCAGCCAGTTCACCGGGTTCCTCGGCACCATCCGCGCCCGGCTGGAGGAGGCCGGCATCGACTACGCCTACCTCGACGGGCGCACCCGCGACCGCGCCCGCCGCATCGAGCAGTTCAAGGGCGGGGACGCACCCGTGTTCCTCATCAGCCTCAAGGCCGGCGGCTTCGGGCTCAACCTCACCGAGGCGGACTACTGCTTCATCCTCGACCCGTGGTGGAACCCGGCGGCCGAGGCCCAGGCCGTCGACCGGGCCCACCGCATCGGCCAGGACAAGCGCGTCATGGTCTACCGCATGGTCGCCGACGAGACGATCGAGGAGAAGGTCCTGGCCCTGCAGGAGCGCAAGCGGGACCTGTTCGACCGGGTCGTCGACGACGGCGACACCCTGGCCGCGCCGCTGAGCGCCGAGGACATCCGCTCGCTGCTGGTCTCCTGAGCCAGCCGCGCCCCCGCAGCCTCCTCCCGGCGGCGAGACGTCAACTCGGTCGCGAGACGTCAACTTGGTCGCGAGGCGTCATCTCGTGGGGCCCTCGATGCCCGAGTCGGCCCCCTGGCCCGCGAGGGCGTGCCATCGTGGGAGGCATGCGCACGCTCGCTCGACGGGGCGCCGTGGTCGTGCTCCTGGCCGCGGTCGCCGGGTGCGCCGGCAAGGCGTCGCCGCCGCCGGACGTCGCCTACTACCAGCCGTACGAACGCGGCGGGATGGAGGCGCTGCTGACCGGGACGCTGGTGCGACACCACGGGTGCACCTACGTCGTGGACCACACCGGGCAGCGGTGGGTGCCGATGTTCCCCGACGTCGGGCTCGCCTGGCAGGGGGAGGACCTGCACGCCGACGGCCAGGCGTACCGCCTCGGCACGGAGGTGGAGCTGGGGGGCGGGGAGATGGAGCCCTACCCCCGCAGCCTGCCCCGCTGGTGCGACGCCGCCGCGCGGACCTGGCTGGTGGCCTGGACCGGGTCCTCGACCTGAGGCCCCGGACCTGCGTCCGCGGGCGTGAGGTCCCGGCGGAAGTGGAGCGCGGGCCGCTCCCCGTCGCCCACCGGCAAGCTCGGAGGGAGCCCGGGAACCGGGCGGAACCCGGCGCCGGCGAGGACCTTCTGCGACCCCGTGTTGTCCACCGTGGTGCTGGCGAGCAGGTGGGTCAGCCCCAGGCGGGCCGCGCGTCGCACCACCTCGGCGACGGCGCGGCGGGCGTGGCCGCGGCGGGTGTGCGCGGCGCCGATGCGGTACCCCAGCGTCGCACCGCCGGCGGCGAGGTCGACGAGGTTGACCCGGCCCACGATGTCTCCCGCGCCGTCGAGGACGAGCCAGAAGAGTGACGTCCCGGCCCGCTGCTCGGCGAGCAGGGCGGCGTGGCGGCCGGCGAAGTCGCGGAAGTACGCGTCGCCGCGGTCGGGCACCAGGGTGCGGAACCACTCCCGGTTCGCCAGCTCGAAGGCGAGGAGGGGAGCGGCGTGCTCCGGCGCCAGCCGGGCCAGGACCGTCGAGGCGCTCACCGCACGCCCCGGGCGGTCGCCCGGCGCAGCACGACGGTCACCGCCGCCACCCACACGAGCAGCGCGGGCAGCGAGACGTAGAGGAGGGCGGTCAGGGGAGGCGAGGGCACGAGGAACGCCGCTCCGGAGACGGGCAGCAGGACGGCCAGGCCGCCGCCCAGGTGGCGCAGCCAGGCCGGCAGCGTGCCCCGCCCGGCCAGACCGACGACGGCCACGAGCAGCCCGAGCGCGAGCAGCTTGGCGCTGTCCAGCCGGTTGATGAGGTCGAAGGCGGCGTCCGTGGCGGTCACCCGGCCGGCGTCCGCCTGCGCCACGAGGACCGCCATCGCCGCCGCCTGCACGAGCGAGAGCGCCGCGGCGGTCAGGCCCGCCGCGGTGACGGAGCGGCGCAACTGCCGGCCGGGCCGGCCGACGGCGAGGACCCAGCCCGCCAGGGCCAGGCCCGCGACGCCGTGGACGAGCCCCGACTGGAGCAGCGCCGCCCCACCGTGGGCGGCGAAGAAGGCGTGGACCTCCGCCGCGGGCGCGAAGGCCGCCGGTGAGGCGGGGGCGATGACCAAGCCCACCAACCAGGCCGCGAGGTAGACGCCCGCGCTCGCGGTCATCGTCCCGCGCCACCGGGCGTGCGGGACCGCGCCCGGGACGCCGCTGGGAGATGCCGAGGTCTGCGTCCGCCCCGCGCCGGCAAGAGGAGTCATCGACGGGCCTTCCTGGGAGCGCCGTCGTGACGCGGCCGGTGCCGCGAGGTGGGAGACGGCGGGTCTCCGCGCGTCACGGTAGGCCGGGCGACGTCCCGGGCCCTCCTCCGCGAGGCGGACGGCCGGGCGCACCGGTACGCCGCAAGACGGAGACCCGACCGCGTGCCCGTTCCTTGCCGGCGCCGTGCGGGTGCTCGCGTCCCCGGGTCGGCCCGGGGCCGCCCGTCGTCAGGCGACTCGCAGGTCGCACGGGCGGAACAGGGCCGACCCGCCGTCGTCGGTGGTCGCCCGCAGCACGACGACGCGCGCCGCCGGGGACCAGTGCTTGACCTTGTTGACGACCACGACCCGGCCGGGCAGGGACGCGGGGGAGGTGTGGCCGAAGGAGTTGCCGACGACGACGGCGACGGTGCCCACCGGCAGGTGGCGCAGGGCGGCGGTGACGTCGGTGTGGACCTCGTCGGGCCAGGTGGCGCCGACGGGGCGTGGGGTGTGGTCCAGGTGAGTCACGAGGTGACCTCCGGGTGGGACTGTGCAGGCGGCGCGGCACCACGGGGTGCCGCGCCGCCGGCGGGGACGGGCCATCGGCCCGGGTGGGTCAGGCGTTGGCGCCGACGGGGGAGAACTGGCCGGCGCGGACGGCCTCCATGGCCTTGGTCCAGACGACCAGCTGGTCGAGCATCGGCTCGACGGAGGCGGCGGCCGGCTCGGTCGGGGTGAAGATCGAGAAGTTCTCGAAGTCCGTGAACAGGGACATGAGGACGGCGTTGCGCACGTGCGCCACCTGCTGCTCGGAGAGGATGCCGCGCAGGTGCTCGACGGCGCGGGCGCCGCCGGCGGAGCCGTAGGAGACGAACCCGGCGGCCTTGTTGTTGACCTCGGAGGCGAGGTAGTCCAGGGCGTTCTTCAGGGCGCCGGTGATGGAGTGGTTGTACTCGGAGACGACGAAGACGTAGCCGTCGAACTCGGCCATCTTGGCGGCCCAGGCCTGGCCCTCGGCGGACTGGGCGGGGCCCCACGACGGCGGCGTGGGCTCGGCCCAGATCGGCAGGTCGAAGTCGGCGATGTCGACGACCTCGAACTCGGCGTCGGAGCGCTGGTCGGCGATGGACTTCACCCAGCTGGCGACGTTGAGGCTCTGGCGACCTGGGCGGACGCTGCCGGTGACGATGGCGATCTTCGTCATGACTCTCCCATGTTGTGCATCTCGAACGGGCTCGTGCCCGTCGCTCTATGAGAATGCATGAAAGTTCAATCAGATTCCAGCCGGTGCTGTGGCGTCAGTCACGGCGGCCACCAGCGGCGCTCCGCCGTCCAGGGTCGAGGGCCCCTGGCCGCGACGGCGTCCGGAGCCGAGCGGCCAGCCGGCTATCGAACGAGAGCCGTTGACATGTGACCAAAAGGTCACATAATGGAGGGGTGGACGCGGTGTTCAAGGCGCTCGCCGACCCCACGCGTCGGCAGCTCCTCGACGAGCTCTTCCGTCAGGACGGGCAGTCCATGAGCGCGCTCGAGAGGCGCTTCGACATGAGTCGCTTCGGGGTGGCCAAGCACCTCAAGCAGCTGGAGGAGGCCGGCCTCGTCGTCGTCCGGCGGCGCGGCCGGGAGAAGCTCCACTTCCTCAACCCGGTTCCCATCCGCCTCATCCACGACCGGTGGGTGAGCAAGTACGCCGAGCCCTGGGCCGCGGCGCTCAGCGGGCTCAAGACCACCCTGGAGACTCCGATGGAGAAGGTCTTCGAGATCTACATCCGCACCACCGCCGAGCGCCTGTGGGAGGCGATCACCGACCCCGAGATCCGCGCCAAGTACAACTTCGGCGCCCGGGTGGAGTCCGACTGGCAGGTCGGCTCCCCGCTCACGATGGCCAGCCCCAAGGCCGACGGGCCCCTCGGCGACGGCGAGGTCCTCGAGATCGACCCGCCCCGCCGGCTGGTCCACACCCTGCGCGCGCTGTGGGGCGAGGACGTCAAGGAGGAGGGCTTCTCTCGCGTCACCTGGGAGATCGAGCAGGTGGCGGACTCCTGCCGGCTGACCGTCACCCACGACCAGCTGCGCGAGGGCGCCAACGAGCAGCTCTACGGCGGCTGGCCGATGATCCTGTCGGGGCTGAAGACCTGGCTGGAGACCGGCCAGGTGCTCACCACCCCCGGGTCGCTCATGTACGCCTGAGCGGCTCCCGACCGGCACCCGCGGGAGGTCGGCATGGAGCCCCTGATCGACACGCACGTGCACGTGTGGGACCTCACCGGCGGCCCGTACGGCGTCACCTATCCCTGGCTCACCCCGGACTTCGGCGCGCTGCACGCCACGCACACCCTCGACCAGGTCCTCCCAGACATGGCCGGCCTGGGCGTCACCGGGATGGTGCTCGTCCAGGCCAGCGACAGCCTCGCCGAGACCGACGAGCTGCTCCGCGTGGCCGCGACCTCGCCGCTGCCGACGGCGGTGGTCGGATGGCTGCCGCTGGCCGACGCGGCCGCCGCCGAGCGCGAGCTCGCGCGGCGGCCGGACCCCCGCCTCGTCGGCGCCCGCCACCTCATCCACGACGAGCCCGACCCGCGCTGGATGCTCGAGCCGCCCGTCGCCGTCGGCATGGCCATGCTCGAGAGGCACGGCCTCGTCTTCGACGCCGTGGCGGAGCGGCCCGACCTGCTCACCCAGGTCCCGCAGGTGGCGCGGCGCCATCCCCGCCTGACGATCGTCGTCGACCACCTCGGCAAGCCGCCGGTCACCGCACCGTGGCGCAGCGAGGCGGCGGACGAGTGGCGCCGCAACGTCGCCGACGCCGCCGGCTGGCCCAACATCTACGGCAAGGTCTCCGGGCTCGGCACCATCTCCCGCGGGCCCTGGCACGTCAGCCAGTGGCGGCCGTACCTCGAGCACGCGCTGGAGGCGGTCGGCGCGGAGCGCCTCATGCTCGGCAGCGACTGGCCGGTGTGTACCCAGAACGGCGACTACCCCTCGGTCATGGGGGCCCTCCTCGAGCTGCTCGAGGAGCTCTCGCCCGCCGAGCGGCAGGCGATCCGGGCCGGGACGGCCGCCCGCGTCTACGGCGTCGGCGACGGCGCGGCCCGCTCGCCGTAACGGCCGCGCCCCCGGCGTCGCGGCGCCACCCGCGGCCTTCCCCGGCGCGCCGTCGTCCGCGGAGGCGCATCATGGGGTCAGCCCTCGAGGAAGGGGCGGGCGATGACGACGGTCACGGCGCTCGAGGTCCACGACGTCCGCTTCCCCACGTCCCGGGAGCTGGCCGGCTCGGACGCGATGAACCCCGCCCCGGACTACTCCGCGGCCTACACCGTGCTGCGCACCGACGGCGAGCCGGAGGCCGGCTACGCCCTGGTGTTCACCACCGGCCGGGGCACCGACGTCCAGTGCGCGGCCGTCGCGGCGCTGGCGCCGTACGTCGTCGGGCGCGACGTCGCCGAGCTGTGCGCGGACCTCGGCGGCCTCTACCGGCGCCTCACCGGCGACCCCCAGCTGCGCTGGCTCGGGCCGGAGAAGGGCGTCATGCACATGGCCATCGGCGCGGTCGTCAACGCGACCTGGGACCTCGCCGCCCGCCGCGCCGGCAAGCCCCTGTGGCGCTTCATCGCCGACCTGAGCCCCCGGCAGCTCGTCGACTGCGTGGACTGGCGCTACCTCTCCGACGCCCTGACCCCCGACGACGCCCTGGAGCTGCTCGAGCGGGCCGAGCCGGGCCGGGCGGCGCGGGCCGCGGAGCTCGAGCGCGTGGGCTACCCGGCGTACACGACGTCCCCTGGCTGGCTGGGCTACTCCGACGAGAAGCTGGTCCGGCTGTGCGGCGAGGCGGTCGCCGAAGGCTACCGCCTCATCAAGCTCAAGGTCGGGCGCTCGGTGGACGACGACGTGCGCCGGCTCGGGCTGGCCCGCGGCGCCGTCGGGCCCGAGGTGCGCATCGCCGTCGACGCCAACCAGCGCTGGGACGTGGGCGAGGCCGTGCCGTGGATCGAGGCCCTCGCGCCGTTCGACCTGGCCTGGGTCGAGGAACCCACCAGCCCCGACGACGTCCTGGGGCACGCCGCCATCCGCCGGCGCGTCACCGTGCCGGTCTCCACCGGCGAGCACACCCCCAACCGGGTCGTCTTCAAGCAGCTGCTGCAGGCCGGGGCGGTGGACCTCATCCAGGTCGACGCCGTCCGGGTCGGCGGGGTCAACGAGAACCTGGCCATCCTCCTCCTCGCGCTCCGCTTCGGGGTGCCGGTGTACCCGCACGCCGGCGGGGTGGGGCTGTGCGAGCTCGTGCAGCACCTGGCCATGGCCGACTACGTGGCCATCTCCGGGCTGATGGAGGACCGGGCGATCGAGTTCGTCGACCACCTCCACGAGAACTTCGTCGCCCCCGCCGTCGTCGCGCACGGCCGGTACCGCGCGCCGCACGCGGCGGGGATGAGCGCGGAGATGAAACCGGCGTCGGTGGCCGCCCACACCTTCCGCGGGGTCGCGGTGGCCCCCGCGCCCGGGGAGCTGAGATGAGCGAGTTCGAGGGGCTGCGGGCCCTGGTCACCGGCGGGGCGTCCGGCATCGGGCTGGCGACGGCGCGGCTGCTCGCCGCCCGGGGGGCCGCCGTCGCCGTCCTCGACCTGCCGCGCGCGCTCGCGGACGTGCCGGCGCCGCTGCTCGCCGTCGCCGGGGACGTCACCGACGACGCCACCGTGCGAGCCGGGGTGGCCGAGGCCGCGGACCGCCTGGGCGGGCTGGACGTCCTGGTCAACTGCGCCGGCATCGGCGCCCAGGGCACCGTGGAGGACAACGACGACGCCGAGTGGGCGCGGGTGCTCGACGTCAACGTCGTCGGCATGGCCCGGGTGACCCGCGCGGCCCTGCCGCACCTGCGCCGGTCGGCCAGCGCCGCCGTCGTCAACGTCTGCTCGATCGCGGCGACGGCGGGGCTGCCCGAGCGGGCGCTGTACTCGGCGTCGAAGGGCGCGGTCTACTCCCTCACCCTGGCCATGGCCGCGGACCACCTCCGCGAGGGCATCCGGGTCAGCTGCGTCAACCCGGGCACGGCGGACACCCCGTGGATCGGCCGCCTCCTCGCCAGGGCGGCGGACCCCGCCGCCGAGCGGGCCGCCCTCGACGCCCGCCAGCCGCACGGCCGGCTGGTCAGCGCCGACGAGGTCGCCGGGGCGATCGCCTACCTCGCCTCGCCCACGTCCGGCTCGACCACCGGGACCGCGCTCGCCGTCGACGGCGGCATGCAGGGCCTGCGCCTGCGCGCCCCGGCTCACAGCGAGGAGGAGCGGGCCTGAGGAGGGCGCGCCGTCGGCACACTCAACGAGGTCGAGGTTCTGGTTGTGAGGACAGCCAGAACTCCGACCTGACGGACGGCACGGCGGGAAGGAAGACGCGGCGGGAAGGAGGGCTACGGATGCGGGTCGCAGTGCACGTGCGGCTGCGCGCCGGCCGGGAGGCGGACTACGACGCCGCGCACCGGGAGGTGCCCGCGGAGCTGATCGCCGCCATCCGGGACGCGGGCGTGACCGGGTGGCAGATCTGGCGCAGCGGCCGGGACGTCTTCCAGGTCATCGACTGCGAGGACTACGCCCGGCTGCTCGCCGCGCTCGAGCACCTGCCCGTCAACGTCGCGTGGCAGGAGCGCATGGCCACGCTGCAGGAGGTCACCCACGACTACTCGGCGGCGGGGGCCGCTGCGACGGTGCCGCAGGTGTGGGACCTGGGGGCGCTGCCGTGAGGTGCGTCATCGGGTGCGCGGCGCTGGGCGGGCTGTACGCGCCGGTGAGCGAGGCCGCGGCCCACGAGGCCCTGCAGGCGGCCTGGGACCTGGGCTTCCGCGACTTCGACACCGCCCCGCACTACGGCGTGGGCCAGTCCGAGGAGTACCTCGGCAGCTTCCTGGCCGGCAGGCCGCGCGACAGCTTCACCCTCTCCACCAAGGTCGGCCGCCTCCTCGTCGACGACCCCGGCGCCGTCGACGGGACCGACGAGTTCTACGGCACCCCCAAGCGGTCACGGGTGCGCGACTACTCCGCCGAGGGGGTGCGCCGCTCGCTGGAGCAGTCGCTGGGGCGGCTGAGGCTGGACCGGGTCGACGTCCTGTACGTCCACGACCCCGAGGACCATCTGGAGCAGGCGCTGGGCGAGGCGGCCCCCGAGCTGGCGCGGCTGCGCGCGGAGGGCGTCATCACCGGCTACGGGGTGGGCACCAACTTCGCCGACGTGGCCCTTGCCTTCCTGCGCGAGACCGACGCGGACCGCTTCATGATCGCCGGCCGGTACTCCCTGCTCGACCGGCGGGCCGAGCGCACGCTCCTGCCCGCCTGCGCGGACAAGGGCGTCCGGCTCGTGGTGGCCGGGGTGCTCAACTCCGGCCTGCTCGCCGACCCGCGCCCGGGCGCCCCGTTCGACTACGCGCCCGCGCCGGACTGGCTGGTCGCGGCGGCGCGGCGGATGCAGGCGGTGTGCGAGGCCCACGGCGTGCCGCTGCGGGCGGCCGCGCTGCAGTTCCCCACCCGCCACCCTGCGGTCGCTGCGGTGGTCTCCGGCGCCGGCACGGCCGAGCAGGTCCACGACGTCCGCGCCCAGCTCGACGTCGAGATCCCCGCGGAGCTGTGGGCCGAGCTCGACGCCGTCCTGCCCGACCAGGACCGGCTGCCCTAGGAGGGACGTGGTCATGAGGCTGCTGCGCCACGGCGCCCCGGGCGCCGAGAGCCCCGCCGTCGAGCAGGACGGGCGGGCGTTCTCCCTCACCCCGCTCACCGGCGACGTCGACGGTGCCTTCCTCGCCGCCGACGGGATCGCCCGGACCCGGGAGGCGCTGGCCGCGGGGCGCCTGCCCGAGGTGGACCTCGCAGGGCAGCGCCTCGGCCCCCCGGTCGCCCGGCCCTCCGCCATCGTGTGCGTGGGGCAGAACTACGCCGCCCACGCCCGCGAGTCCGGCGCCGAGCCGCCGGTCACGCCGATCCTCTTCCTCAAGACGCCCAACACCGTCGTCGGGCCCCACGACGTCGTCGAGATCCCGCCGGGCAGCACCAGGACGGACTGGGAGGTCGAGCTCGCCGTCGTCATCGGCCGGCGGGCCGCCGAGCTGGCGACGCCGGAGGACGCCCTCGCCCACGTCGCCGGGTACACGATCGCCAACGACGTCTCCGAGCGGGCCTGGCAGCTCGAGCACTCCGGCGGGCAGTGGTCGAAGGGCAAGTGCGCGCCCACCTTCAACCCGCTGGGCCCCTATCTCGTGCCGGCCGACGAGGTCGACCCGGGTGCGCTGCGCATCGGCTCGGCCGTCAACGGCGAGACGCGCCAGGACTCCACCACCGCCGACATGATCTTCCCCGTGCCCTACCTCGTCTGGCACATCAGCCAGTACCTCACCCTCGAGCCCGGCGACGTCATCGACACCGGCACCCCCGAGGGCGTGGCGCTGTCGGGGCGCTTCCCCTACCTGAGGGCCGGGGACGTCATGACGCTGCGGATCGAGGGGCTGGGGGAGCAGCGGCAGGTGCTGCGCCAGCGCTGAGTGCGGCTCGTCCCTGCCGACCCCGTACTGAGGCTGAGATGCGCACGTGAACATCGGGTGTCACGCTGGGGGAGTTCAGGGGCGCGACCGGGCGGACCTGGATCCATCCCTCGGGCCGGCTCCCGGTCCATGCCATGACGGTGCGGTCAAGCAGTCGCCGCTGATGCGTTGCCGCCAGGTGGCGCGCGCACTGATGGGGCTGCTGCACATGTACGACCTGACCCAGGTGACCCTGACCCGCACGGGATCGGACGGATCCGCGCCCGTGCTCCGCTCCCTGGACCTGCACGTGGGCCGCGGTGAGGCCGTGGCGATCAGCGGGCCGGAGGGCGTCGGCAAGTCGGCGCTCCTGCGCGTCCTGGCCGGCGTCGAGCGCCCGCACACGGGCACCGTGCGCCTGCACGAGGAGAACCTCGCGGCGATGACGCCGAAGCGCCTGGCGCAGGTCCGCTCCCGGGACATCGGCTGGGTCTGCGCCCCGCCGAAGCTCGTCGGCTGGCTCAGCGTGCAGGACAACGTCGAGCTGGCGCTCGCGCGCCTGGGGGTGGCGAGCGAGGACCGGCGCGAGGCGGTCACCTCGTCGCTGGAGGCCGTCGGCCTCGAGCCGCTGCGCGACGTGCTGGTGGCCGACCTGGACGCCGGCACCCGGCAACGCGTCGCCGTCGCCCGGGGGCTGGCGGCCGGGGCGAGCGTGCTGCTGGTGGAGGAGCCGACCCGGGAGACCATGTCGCTGCTGGTGAACCTCTGGCAGCTGCTGGGCCTCACCCTTGTCGTGACGACGCGCGACGAGTCGGTCGCCGCCCGCGCGCAGCGCCGGGTGGTGCTCGCGGGCGGCTCGGTGCACGAACGCCCGCGGCGCGCCGCCAGCTGACCGCAGCGGCCGCACCGCGCCGCGGCCCACCGCGGCGGCCGGTGACGCGGCGATCACATGCCGGGATCGACCTCGACGACCTCGACGGCCGAGCCCACGTTGGTCACCTCGAGCAGGAACCGCACCACGTCGGGCGGCTGGATCATCGTGAGCCGGGAGCTCGACCGGTGCGCGAGGTACGCGAGCATGGCGACCGCGGACGAGTCCATGAACCGCACGTGCCGGGCGTCCACCTGCACCGGCTTGCCACGGTCGACGGCCTCGGAGATCGCCTGACGCAGCTCGGCGGAGCACGAGATGTCGAGGTCACCCGCCAGGACGAGGCGGGTGGTGTCCGCAGCGGCGAGCAGGTGGACCGACCCGTCGGCGTCGGACTGGGGGTCGACCGGGACGGCCTTGAGGTGGGGTCGGTCGCCGGTGAGGTCGTGCTCGCTCATGGGGTCCTCTCGTCTTCCGCGGGTAGGCCTGCGGAACGGGCCCACCAGTGGTTTCGAGCGGACAGCGTGAGACTATGCCGCCGCCGGGCAGGGAGACAACCAGCGACGCGCGGGTCGGCGAGGCGCCGCCGTCAGGTCAGCAGCGACGTGCCTGCGGCGGTCTGCGTGACGATCCGCGCCGCCAGCGTGCGCAGCTTGACGTTGCTGTCCCGGCTCATCTTGACCAGCCGGCGGAATGCCTCCTCCGCGTCGCACGAGAACGTGGCCATGAGGATGCCCTTGGCCTGGTCGATGGTGGCCCGTGAGTCCAGCGCCGCGCCGAGGTTCCGGGCGAGGTCCTCCAGCTCCGCCTTGAGGTCGATCTCGTGGACCGCGGCCGCCGCGGCGCTCGCGAGCAGCTCCGCGACCTCGACGCGCTCGGCGTCCCACGCGTGCGCGCCCGGTGCGTAGACGTTGAGCACGCCCACGCGCTCGTCGCCGACCTCCACCGGCACGGCGAGGACGGAGCGGGCGCCGGTGCCCCGGGACCGCGCGGTGAACCGTGGCCACCGGGCGTCGTGCTCGAGGTCTTGGACGACGACCGTCTCGTGCCCCTGCCAGGCCGCCTGGCACGGGCCCTCCTGGGCCACCATCTGGGCGCCGTCGACGGCTTGGGCGAACGCCGACGTGGTGGCGACCACCTCCGGCCGCACCGGCTCACCCGCCGTGACGCTGACGGCGGCCCCCTCACCGAGAGCCTGGGCGCAGATGTCCGCCACCTCCTCGAGGTCGGAGCGGCGGTCGTGCCGGCGCAGGGGCAGCTCGGTCAGCCGCACCAGGGCGTGCGCCAGGGCGTGCCGGTACCCCGCGGTCACCAGCCGCCCGGACTCCTCCTCCGTGGGCAGGAGCACCCAGGTCGCCTCGGCCGAGGACGCGTCCGGGTCCAGCACCACCGTCACGTCCGCCTCGACGCGGACGGCCTGACGGTGGCGCCCGAACAGGGTGACGACCTGACGGAAGGAGCCGGCGTCGTCGACCGCGGCGGTGAGGCGCCGGCGCAGCTCGGGCCGGTCGGGGGCGTCGACCAGGGCGAAGAGCGGCTTGCGGACCAACCTGTCGACCCGCAGGCCCAGCAGCGCGGCCGCCGCAGCGTTGACGGACCTGAGGACGCCGGTGGCGTCGGTGGTGACGATGGCCGCGGGCAGCACGGCGAGCAGCCGTTCGTGCTGCCACCGCCCCATGCGGTGGCTCTCCGCCAGGCGTGCGAGCTCGGCCTGCTGGGCCCGGACCTCCTCGTCGGCCGCCCGCAGCTCCTCCTGGGCGGACTCGAGCCCTTGCAGCAGCGCCTCGATGTCGGGCCGCTCCCGCAGGCGGACGATGTACCGCTCGATGGCGGCGAGCTCGTCGGTGAAGGCCTTCTCGTCGTCGAACGGGCCGGCGCCCGGACGTTGTGGCATGTGCTGCTCCCCGCTCGTCGGCGGTCGACCCGTCGCCCGGTCTGGTGAGACACCCAGCCGCGGCGACCAGCCCTTCGAGCGTAGCGTGAAGGCGTGGACGAGGCGCGGGCGAGCGAGGCGCGGCGGCGTGGGTCCCTGGCTGCCGAGCGCACCGGTGAGCTGGCCGCTCTCAGGCTCCGGCTCGCCGCCGGTGGGGACCTCACCGAGGACGACCTCGCTCTCGCCACGCGTCGGGCGGAGGAGTCGCGCCGGCTCGCGGCCGATGCCCGCGCGCGGGCCGCCAGCGCGCACTGTCACGCGGCGCAGGCGCACGACGCCGCGGCGGCCGTGCTCGAGGCCGCGGGCAGCCCCGCTCGCGCCGCGGAGCACCGCACGGCCTCCCGGGCGGACCTCGAGGCCGAGCTCGCCGACGAGGACGGCACGACGGACGGAGACGCAGATGGCCACTCGTGATGTCGTCGTCGTCGGCGCCTCCGCCGGCGGTGTGGAGGCGCTGCGCATGCTGGTCGGCGGACTGCCCGCCGACTTCCCCGGGACCCTCCTGGTGGTCCTCCACATCCCGGCGATCGGCGGCAGCGCGCTGCCGACGATCCTCGCCCGCACCGGGCCGCTGCCGGTGCGTCACGCCCGTGAGGGCGACCGGCTCGAGCCCGGGCACATCCTCGTCGCCCCGCCCGACCAGCACCTCATCGTCTACGACGGCGCCGTCACCCTCTCGCGCGGCCCCAAGGAGAACGGGCACCGCCCTGCCGTCGACGTGCTCTTCCGCTCGGCGGCCAAGGTGCTCGGCCCGCGCGTGGTCTCCGTCGTGCTCTCCGGCGCGCTGGACGACGGCGCCGCCGGCACCGTGGCCGTGAAGCTGCGCGGCGGCCTCGCCGTCTGCCAGGACCCGGCCGACGCCCTCCACGCTTCCATGCCGGCCTCCGCGATGCAGGCCGCGGAGGTCGACCACGTCGTGCCGGCGGCCCAGCTCGCCGGACTCCTCACCCGCCTGGTCACCGAGGAGGTCCCGGACGACCCGGGCGCCGTCTCGGCCCTGATGGAGATCGAGGCCGCCATGGCGAACCTGGACGAAGAGGCCCTGAACGCCGCCGAGCGCCCGGGCCGCCCGGCGGGCTACTCGTGCCCCGACTGCCACGGAACCCTCTTCGAGATCACCGAGGGCGGCCTCGTGCGGTTCCGCTGCCGCGTCGGCCACGCGTGGTCCCTGGCCAGCCTCGTGGCGCAGCAGTCCTCGTCGGTCGAGGGTGCGCTGTGGCTGGCGCTGCGCACGCTGGAGGAGAAGGCCGCCCTGACCAGGCGGCTGGGGCGGCGCGCCGCCGAGAAGGGGCACCAGCTAGCCGGGGAGGCGTTCGACCGGGAGGCCACGGAGGTGCTCGCGGCCGCCACCACGCTGCGCGACCTCATCGACGCCCTCACTGAGCGCGACCCGTACGGGGCGGTCGAGACCGAGGTGGCCGGTGAGCGAGAAGCCTGAGGCGACCGCGCCCGATCCGACCGCCGCGGGCGCGGGCGCGGAGGAGCCGGCCCGGGCGCAGCCCGGAGCGAGTAACGGCGCGGGCGAGCGGCCGGCGTCGCCGGAGAACGCCACCGTGCCGGAGAACGCCACCCTCGAGGCGCTGCTGCGCTACCTCAAGGACGAGCGCGGGTTCGACTTCACCGGATACAAGCGGGCGAGCCTCACGCGCCGGGTGATGCGACGGATGGCGGCGGTGGGAGCGTCCTCCTTCGAGGAGTACCACGACTATCTCCTCGTCCACCCCCTCGAGTTCACCGCGCTGTTCAACACGATCCTCATTAACGTCACCAGCTTCTTCCGCGACGTCGCCGCCTGGCGGTACCTCGCCGACAAGATCGTTCCCGACCTCATCGCCGTCCGGGTGGGCCAGCCCATCCGGGTGTGGAGCGCTGGCTGCGCCTCGGGGGAGGAGGCGTACAGCCTCTCCATGGTCCTCGCCGAGGCCCTCGGCCTCGACGAGCTGCGCGAGCGGGTGAAGATCTACGCCACCGACGTCGACGAGGAGGCCCTGAACTACGCCCGCCAGGGTTCCTACACGGAGGTCGAGGTGGATGCCGTGCCGCCGGCGCTGCGGGAGAAGTACCTCGAGCAGGTGGGCCAGCGGTTCGTCTTCCGCAAGGAGCTGCGCCGGGCCGTCATCTTCGGGCGCAACGATCTGGTCCAGGACGCCCCGATCTCTCACGTCGACATCCTGGCGTGCCGCAACACGCTGATGTACTTCAACGCCGAGACCCAGTCGCAGATCCTCAGCCGGTTCCACTTCGCGCTGCGACCCGACGGCGTGCTCTTCCTCGGCAAGGCCGAGATGCTGCTCACCCACGCCGCGCAGTTCCGCCCCGTGGAGCTGCGCAGCAGGTTCTTCCGCAAGGTGCCCGTCGAGGTTCGCGACCGGCGGTTCCTCCTGCCCCAGGGCATGGATCCGGGGGCGGGCGCCGAGCTGGCGCGGCTGCGGCAGGCGGCCCTCATGGCGGCCCTGTCCGCGCAGGTCGTCCTCGACGGGCGCAACAACGTGGCCCTCGTCAACCACCGGGCCACCGAGGTCTTCCGCATCACCACTCGGGACGTCGGCCGCCCGTTCCAGGACCTGGAGCTCTCGTACCGGCCCGTCGAGCTGCGCACGCACGTCGAGGAGGCGGTCACCACCCGCCGGCCGGTCTTCCTGCGGGACGTGCGGTGGTCCCGGGGCGGGCGCACCGAGGCCACCTACGACGTCCACATCACCCCGCTCGCCGACCAGTCGGGCCGGCTCGGCGTGATGATCACGTTCGACGACGTGACACCCTTCCGCCAGCTGCACAAAGACCTCGAGATCGCCAACCTCCAGCTCGAGACGGCGTACGAAGAGCTCCAGTCCACGAACGAGGAGCTCGAGACGACGAACGAGGAGCTCCAGTCCACCGTGGAGGAGCTCGAGACGACCAACGAGGAGCTCCAGTCCACCAACGAGGAGCTCGAGACGATGAACGAGGAGCTGCAGTCGATGAACGACGAGCTCCACGTGACGAACGAGGCCCTGGAGGAGGGGCAGGAGGAGATCGGGCGGCTGAACGCCTTCATGACCGCGGTGCTGGGCAGCCTCACCAGCGGCATCGCCGTGGTGGGCGACGACCTGCGGATCATGGCGTGGAACGCCACCGCCGAGGAGCTGTGGGGGGTGCGCACCGACGAGGCCCTCGGCCAGCACCTGCTCAACCTCGACATCGGGCTGCCGGTGGACGAGCTACGTCAGCCCCTGTGGAACCAGCTGACCGGCGACGGCGCCGAGCCGGAGCGGCTGGTGCTGCCCGCCGTCAACCGGCGCGGTCGCCCGCTGCAGGTCAAGGTCACCGTCTCGCGACTCTCGGCCGACTCCGAGGAGCCGAGCGGCGCGATCGTCGTCATGGACCCGGCCGGCTGAGGGCCGCCCCCGCCCGGCGCGTCACCGCACGCGCGGCGTGCCCCCCTCAGAGGTCGTCGTGGCCCACGGCGCCGCAGTGCTCGCAGAAGCCGGCGACGACGATCGCCGGCCCCCGGGAGAAGTCGCACCACACCCGGTCCGGGTCGGCGGCGGGGTCGACGTCGTCGGCCATGCCCTCCGCGACGTCGGCCAGGCCCCAGGCCTGCTCCATCTCGAGGTCGACCTCGAGCGCGATGGCGGTCATGTGCTTCCCCCTTCGTCCGCAACGTTCGGTCGGTTCCACGATGAACCCGACCACTGACATCGGCGGGGACCGACGCGCCGAGGAGGACCACGTGGCGGGGGGGAGCCGCGCGACGGCTCAGCGGCGCAGCGTCCCGGCCGCCGCCCTGACGGCGGCGGTGATGCGGTCGAGGTGCGCCGACCGCAGCCGCCAGCACTGCCAGTACAGCGGCACGTCGACCCGGTCCCGGGCGTCGAGCCGCACCAGGCGCCCGGTCCGCAGGTCGTCGCCGAGCTGGGCCTCCGGCACCGCGCCCCAGCCCAGCCCGGCCCGCACGGCGGAGAGGAAGCCCTCGGAGGAGGGGACCACGTGGGCTCGGGCGGCCGCCGGCACCCCGTGTGCGGCGAGCAGCCGGTCCTGCAGCTCGTCCTTGGCGTTGAAGCGGACGACCGGCATCTCCGCCCAGTCCGGGCCGCCACCGGTGGCGTGGCGCCGGGCGAGGGCCGGGGTGGCCACCGGCAGGTAGCGCATGGTGCCCAGCCGCTCGACCGCGCAGCCCTGCACCGCGACGGGGTCGGAGGTCACCGCCCCCAGGACGGCGCCGGTGCGCAGCAGGGTCGCGGAGTGGTCCTGGTCCTCCACCTCCAGCCGCAGCGCGACGTCGTCCCACGCCGCGCACTCGGCGAGGACGCCGACGAACCAGGTGGCCAGCGAGTCGGCGTTGACCGCGACAGGCAGGTCCAGGGTGGGGGCGTCGCCGGCGGCGAGCTCGGCGACGGCCTCGCGCTCGAGCAGCTGCTGCTGGCGGGCCAGGCGCAGCAGCACGGCACCGGCGGCGGTGGTGCGCACCGGCGTCGTGCGCACGAGGACGACCTGCCCGAGCTGGGACTCCAGGGCGCGGATGCGCTGGCTGATCGCCGACGGCGTCACGGACAGGTGCCGGGCGGCGGCGTCGAAGGTGCCGTGGTCGACGATGGCGACCAGGGCGGCGAGCTGGTCCGTGCGGAAGGACATGAAGCAATGCTAATGATCGTGAAGAAACCTTCGCTTCCCTTCACGCGGCGCTCTGCCTAGGGTCCATCGGGTGTCCTCGGTTCTCCCCGGCCTGCTCACCGGGCTCTCGCTCATCGTCGCCATCGGCGCCCAGAACGCCTTCGTGCTGCGCCAGGGGCTGACTCGCAACCACATCGCCGTCGTGGTCGCCATCTGCGCCGTCTCGGACGCGCTGCTCATCACCCTCGGCGTCAGCGGCGTCGGTGCCGTCGTGCGCGAGCACCCGACGGCGCTGGCCGTGCTGCGTTGGGTCGGCGCGGCCTACCTGCTGGCGTACGGGCTGCGCTCGCTGTGGAGCGCGCGCCGGCCGCAGGGGCTGGACCCCCTGGCCGGTCGGGCGGTGGGGCGCCGCCGGGTGGTCGCGACCACGCTGGCGCTGACCTACCTCAACCCCCACGTCTACCTGGACACCGTGCTCATGCTCGGCTCCGTCGCCAACCAGTACGGCCCGGACCGGTGGTGGTTCGCGGCCGGGGCCGTGGCGGGCAGCCTGCTGTGGTTCACCGCCCTGGGCTTCGGCGCCCGCGCCGCCGCGCCGGTGCTGCGCCGGCCCGCCACGTGGCGGGCGCTCGACGTCGTCATCGGCGCCGTGATGATCGTCCTCGCCGTTCGGCTGGCCACCGGCTGACGGCTACGTGAGCGGCGGACGCCGGTGCGGGCTGGCGCTCGGGGCTACCGGCCGCTCGCGGAGCCGGTCTCCTCGCCCCCGGTGGCGTCCTCGGTCGGCTCCGCGGCCTCGTTCCCCGCCTTCGCGTGCTCCCGCTCGTCGATGTACGGGTCGTTGGCCATCCCGATGGCCTCGTCAGGGCTGGGCGTGCTCATGGGAACCCCCTCCCTCGCGGGTGTGCCGTCGAGTCTCCGCGCGCCGGTGCCCGCCCGCAAGGCCCTGCCAGCAGCGCCGCGCATCGCGTCTCACGGACGTGGCGTCGCGGGGATGTCAGTGGGCCGAAATAGGGTGGAGGACACGAGAGACCAGAGGGAGGCGAGGCCGCGTGCTCCACCTGCACCGCTCCGAGCGCGCCGACGCGCTCGTCGGCCCGCTGGCCGAGCTGCTCGCCCAGCCGCCGGAGGACCCCTTCGCCCCCGACGTCGTCGCCGTCCCCACCCGTGGCGTGGAGCGTTGGCTCGCCCAGCGCCTGTCCCACCATCTCGGCGCGGCCCCGGGCGAGGCGGGGGTGTGCGCTAACGTCACGTTCGGGTCGCCCGCCCGCCTGGTCGGCGAGGTGCTCGCCGCGAGTCTCGGCCTCGACCGCGACGCCGACCCCTGGCGGGCCGAGCACCTGACGTGGCCCCTGCTCGAGGTCCTCGACGAGGTCGCCGGCGAGCCGTGGTGCGCCGCCCTGGGCCGCCACCTCGGCGTCGGCACCGACGACGAGGTCCGCCGCGGGCGCCGCCTCGTGGTCGCCCGGCACCTCGCGCGCCTCTTCGCCTCTTACGCCGCGCAGAGGCCCGCGATGGTCCGCGCCTGGGCCGCCGGGCGCGACGACGACGGCGCGGGCGGGGCCGTGCCCGCCGACCTGGCCTGGCAGCCGCGGCTGTGGCGCCTGCTGCGCGAGCGGCTGGGCACGCCCAGCCCCGCCGAGCGGCTCGGCGACGCCCTGCGCCTGCTGACCGACCGGCCCGAGAGCGCCGACCTGCCCGCCCGGCTGTCGGTGTTCGGGCCCACCCGGCTGCCCGAGGACCAGCTGCGCGTCCTGCACGCCCTCGGCGGCCACCGCGACGTCCACCTGTGGCTGCCCCACCCCTCTCCGGCGCTGTGGGAGAAGGTCGCCGCCGCCCCGGCCCCCGCCTCCCCGCGCCGGCACGAGCAGCCGACCCTCGCCGGGCACCCGCTGCTCGCCTCGATGGCCCGCGACGCCACCGAGCTCCAGCAGCGCCTCGCCGCGCTGGGCGAGGCGGCCGACGTCCACCATCCCGCGCCCGAGCCGCCGCCCACCCTGCTTGGCGCGCTGCAGCGGCGCCTGCGCGCCGACGAACCCGCCGGTGCCCCCCACGTCCTCGCCGCGGACGACCGCAGCGTCGAGGTGCACGCCTGCTTCGGGCCCACCCGGCAGATCCAGGTGCTGCGCGAGGTGCTCGCCGGCCTGTTCGCCGAGGACCCCACGCTCGAGCCGCGCGACGTCATCGTCATGTGCCCCGACGTCGAGGCGGTCGCCCCGCTCGTCGCCGCCACGTTCGGCCTGGCCGCCGAGGGCGGCGAGCCGGGCCACGCCGTCCACCCCGGCCAGACCCTGCGGGTGCGCCTGGCCGACCGCTCGGCCCGCCAGGTCAACCCCCTCCTCGGCCTGCTCGCCGCCCTGCTCGACCTCGCCGACGGGCGCGTGACCGCCTCGGAGGTGCTCGACCTCGCCGCCACCGACCCGGTGCGCCGCAAGTTCCGCCTCGACGACGACGACCTCGCCCGCGTCCGCGACTGGTCGGTCCAGACCGGCGTGCACTGGGGCGAGAACCTCGCCCGCCGCGAGCGGTTCGGCCTGCCCGCCCTCGGCCAGGGCACCTGGGACGTCGCCCTCGACCGGCTCCTGCTCGGCGCCGCCATGGCCGAGGAGGACTACCGCTACCTCGGCCCGGCCCTGCCGCTCGACGACGTCGACAGCACCGACATCGACCTCGCCGGGCGGGTGGCCGAGCTGCTCGACCGCCTCGCCGACGTCCTCGCCACCCTCGACGGCGCCCACCCGCTGGGCACCTGGCTCGACCGCCTCGACCGCGCCCTCACCCTGCTCGCCGAGCCCGCCCCGGGCGAGGACTGGCAGGCCGTCCAGGCCCGCTGGGTGCTCGGCGACGTCCGCGCCGCCGCCGAGGGCCGCGAGGACGCCGAGCTGCGCCTGCCCGACGTGCGCGCCCTGCTCGCCGACCGCCTCCAGGGCCGACCCACTCGTGCTGGCTTCCGCACCGGGGCGCTGACCATCTGCTCGCTGGAGCCGATGCGCGCCGTCCCGCACCGGGTGGTGTGCCTGCTCGGCCTCGACGACGGCGCCTTCCCCCGCGGGGGCGGCAGCGACGGCGACGACGTGCTGCTGCGCGAGCCGTGCCTGGGCGAGCGGGACCGGCGCAGCGAGGACCGCCAGCTCTTCCTCGACGCCGTCGCCGCCGCGGGGGAGCGGCTCGTCCTGCTCTACAGCGGCGCCGACGAGCGCACCGGCGCCGCCCGCCCGCCGGCGGTGCCCGTCGGCGAGCTGCTCGACGCCCTCGACGCCGCCGCCACCGCCCCCGACGGGCGCCCGGTGCGCGAGCGCCTCCTCGTGCGCCACCCGCTGCAGGTGGTCGACGAGCGCAACTACACCCCCGGCGCGCTGGGCCGGCCGGGCCCGTTCAGCTTCGACGCCACCGCCCACCGCGCCGCCCTGGCCGGGCGCGGGCCCCGCTCCGCCGGCGCCCCGTTCCTCCCGGCCCCGCTGCCGCCCGAGCCGGCCCCGGCGGTGGTCGACCTCGACGACCTCGTCGCCGCCCTCGAGCACCCGGCCAAGTGGTTCCTGCGCCAGCGCCTCCAGGTCGCCCTGGCCGGGGAGACCGCGGACGTCGAGGACCGCCTGCCGCTGGACCTCGACCCGCTGGAGTCCTGGCAGGTCGGCGACCGGCTGCTCACCGCGCGACTGGCCGGGGCCGACCCCCGCCAGGCCGTCAACGCCGAGTGGCGCCGCGGCGAGGTCCCGCCCAAGGAGCTCGGCCGCGCCGCCCTGGTCGACATCGCCGACCGGGTCGCCCCCATCGCCGAGGCGGCCCGCCGCCTCGCCGGCGCCGAGGCCCGCGCGGTCGACGTCCGCGCCACCCTGCCCTCCGGGGCGGTCCTCGCCGGCACCGTGCCCGGCGTCCGCGGCGACACGGTGCTGCGCGCGACCTACTCGCGCCTGGCACCCAAGCACCGGCTGCGCGCCTGGGTGCAGCTGCTCGCCCTGACCGTCTCCGACCCGACCCGCCCCTGGCGCGCCGTCACCGTCGGCCGCGCCCCCGGCAGGCGACCCGGCGCCCTCGTCGCCACCCTGGGCGCCCCCGACCCGGCCCGTGCCGGGGCCTGGCTCGACGAGCTCCTCGCGCTGCGCGAGCGCGCCCGCCGCGAGCCGCTGCCGCTGCCGGTGTCCGCCGCCTGCGCCTACGCGAGCAGCCGGGCCGCCCACAACACCGAGGCCCAAGCCCTGGAGGAGGCCGACCGCGACTGGCGCGGCGGGTTCGAGCGCACCGACGAGCACCACGTCTTGGTGTGGGGCGAGGCCGACCTGGCCGATCTGGCCGGCACCCCCGCCCCCGACGAGCAGGCCTGGTGGCCCGAGGAGCGCACCCGGCTCGGCGTGCTGGCCCGCCGCGTGTGGGACCCGCTGCTCGCGCACGAGGAGACGGAGCACCCATGACCCACCCGCTCACCCTCCACGACCCCCACTCGGGCGCGAGACGTCAAGTCAGGCGCGAGACGTCAACTGGGGCGGCCGTGTTCGACATCTGCGGCGACCTGCCCACCGGCACCACCGTCCTCGAGGCCAGCGCCGGCACCGGCAAGACGTTCACCATCGCCGCCCTGGCCACCCGCTACGTGGCCGAGGGCGTCGCCGAGCTCGCCGACCTCATGCTCGTCACCTTCGGCCGCGCCGCCACCTCCGAGCTGCGCGACCGGGTGCGCGAGCGCCTCGTCTCCGCCGAGCGGGCGCTGCGCGCCCCGGACGCCCGCGACAGCGCCGACGCCGTCGTGCGCCACCTCGCCGCCGTCGACGACGCCGAGCTCGACCGGCGGCGCCGCCGCCTGACCCGCGCCCTCGCCCAGTTCGACGCCGCCACCATCACCACCACCCACGGCTTCTGCCAGCAGATGCTCGCCTCCCTCGGCGTGGCCGGGGACGTCGACGCCGACGCCACCTTCGTCCCGGACATCGCCGACCTCGTCGAGGAGGTCGTCGACGACCTCTACCTGCGCCGCTACGCCAGCGAGCCGCAGCCGGTGCTCACCCCCGCCGAGGCCCGCGAGGTGGCCAAGGCCGCCGTCAGTGACCACCAGGCCCGCCTCGAGCCCGCGGCCGCCCCGCCCGACTCCGTTCCTGGGCACCGCTACGCCTTCGCCCGCGACGTCGCCGCGGAGGTGCGCCGCCGCAAGCGCGAGCGCCGCCTGCTCGACTATGACGACCTGCTCGTGCTGCTGCGCGACGCCCTCACCGATCCCGCGCACGGCCCGGCCGCCGCCGAGCGGGTCCGCGCCCGCTACCGGGTCGTCCTCGTCGACGAGTTCCAGGACACCGACCCGGTGCAGTGGGAGATCTTGCGCACCGCCTTCCATGGCCACCGCACCCTCGTCCTCATCGGAGACCCCAAGCAGGCCATCTACGCCTTCCGCGGCGGCGACGTCGTCACCTACCTCGCCGCCCGCCGCGACGCCACCGCCACCGCCACCCTGGGCCGCAACTGGCGCAGCGACGCGCCCCTGCTGCGCGGCCTCGACGCGCTCCTCGGCGGCGCCGCGCTGGGCGACGACGCCATCGTGGTGCGCCCGGTCGACGCCGAGCACACCGGCCGCCGCCTCGACGGCGGCGCGCCGGTGCGGCTGCGGCACGTCACCCGCGCCCCCTTCGGCAAGCGCGGCACCAGCAACCCCCGCGTCGGGGAGGTCCGCGACCTCCTCGCCGCCGACGTCGCCGCCGACGTCGTCCGCCAGCTCGGCGCCACCCGCCTGCGCGACGGCGGCGCCTGGCGCCCGCTCCAGCCCCGCGACGTCGCCGTGCTCACCCGCCGCAACGCCGACGCCCTGGCCGTGCGCGACGCCCTGGCCGCCGCCGGGGTCCCCGCCGTGGTCTCCGGCCTCTCCAGCGTCTTCGGCACCCCCGCCGCCGGGTACTGGCTCACCCTGCTCACCGCCCTCGAGCAGCCCGGCCACGCCGGGCGCACCGCCGCCCTGGCCCTGACCCCCTTCGTCGGCTGGGACGCCGCCCGGCTCGCCGCCGCCGACGACGTCGCCCGGGACGAGCTCTCCGACCGGGTGCGCGCCTGGGCCCGCGCCCTGGCCGACCGCGGCGTGGCCGCCCTGCTCGAGGCGGTCAGTGAGGACGGCGTCGCCGAGCGGCTCATGCGCACCACCACCGGCGAGCGCACGCTGACCGACCTGCGCCACGTGGGCCAGACGCTGCACCTGGCCGCGGTCCAGGACCACCTGGGCACGGCCGCGCTGACCGACTGGCTGCGCCGCCGCATCGTCGAGGCCGCCGAGGACTACGCCGAGGAGCGCAGCCGCCGCCTCGAGACCGACGCCGCGGCCGTCCAGGTGGTCACCATCCACGCCAGCAAGGGCCTGGAGTTCCCGGTGGTCTACGTGCCCTTCGGCTGGGACCGCTACGAGAGCAAGACCCCGCCGATCCTGCACTTCCACGACGACGCCGGCACCCGGCTCCTGCACGTCGGCGCCGACCAGGACGCCGGCTACGACGCCGCCCGGGAGCGCCACCTGGCCGAGGAGCGCGGGGAGGACCTGCGCCTGCTCTACGTCGCGCTGACACGCGCCGCCGCGCAGGTGGTCGTCCACTGGGCGCCCTCGTCGAACTCCGCCGCCGGGCCGCTCAGCCGCCTCCTCTTCGGCGGCCACGCCCCCGGCCAGCAGCCGCCGGACCGAGTCGCCCCCGGCGCCGACGACAAGATCACCGCCGCCCTCGCGGCCCTGGCCGCACGAGCCGACGGCGCGGTGGCCGTCGAGGCGGTGACCGAACGACCGGCCCCGGCCCGCTGGGACCCCCCGCCCACCGCGCGGCCCGCGCTGGAGGTCGCGGCCTTCGACCGGCGCCTGGACCTGACCTGGCGGCGCACCTCCTACACCGGGCTGACGGCGGCCGCCCACGAGCACGCCGGCGTCGCCAGCGAGCCGGAGACCACCGGCGTCCAGGACGAGGCCGACCTGCCCGTCGGGCCCGGCGCGGCGAGCCCGGCCGCCGGTCTGGCCGACCCGGCCCGCGCGGTCGCCTCCCCGTTGGCCGACATGCCCGCGGGGGCGGCCTTCGGCACCCTCGTCCATACCGTCTTCGAGCACCTCGACACCGGCGCCGCCGACCTCGCCGCCGAGCTGCTGCGCGCCTGCCGGGAGGCCGGGACCGCCCGGGTGCCCGGCGTCGAGCCCGCCGATCTCGCCTCCGCGCTCGCCCCGGTCCTCGCCACGCCGCTGGGCCCGCTCGCCGGCGGGGCGACGCTGGCCGACGTCGCCCCCGCCGACCGGCTGGCCGAGCTGGAGTTCGAGCTGCCCCTCGGCGGCGGGGACCGCCCCGCCGGCGTCGCCGCCACCCTGGCCGACCTCGCCGTCCTGCTGCGCCGGCACCTGCCGGCCGACGACGTCTTCGCCCCCTACGCCGACCGGCTCACCGAGCTCGGCGGGGCCCAGCTGCGCGGCTACCTCACCGGCAGCCTCGACGCCGTCCTCCGGCTGCGCGACGCGGCCGGGCAGCCGCGCTACCTCGTCGCCGACTACAAGACCAACCGCCTCGGCCCGGCCGACGAGCCGCTCACCGCCTGGCACTACCGGCCCGCGGCCATGGCCGAGGCGATGATGCAGGCGCACTACCCGCTCCAGCTGCTGCTCTACCTCGCCGCGCTGCACCGCTTCCTGCGCTGGCGCCAGCGCGGCTACGACCCCGAGCGCCACCTCGGCGGCGGGCTGTACCTGTTCGTGCGCGGCATGTGCGGGCCCGCCACGCCCGTCACCGGCGGCACCCCGCACGGGGTGATGGCCTGGCGCCCGCCGGCCGCGCTGGTCGTGGAGCTGTCGGCGCTGCTCGAGGGGAGGCACGCATGAGCGCGCACCTCGGGATCGGCGTCTCCGCGGAGACGCGTGGCCGAGGCGTTTCCGCGGAAACGCGTGGCCGAGACGTTCCCGCGGAAACGGCGGACGTCGCCGCGGACCCGCGCATCGCCCTGCACGCCGGCCCGCTGCTGGCCCAGTTCAACGCGGCGGGCATCCTCGCCGCGGCGGACGTGCACGTCGCCCGGCGGCTCGGCCGGCTGGCCCGCGAGGCCGACGAGCGGGTCCTGCTCGCCGGCGCGCTGGCCGTGCGGGCGGTGCGCTCGGGCTCGGTGTGCGTCTTCCTCGACGACCTCGCCGCCCTCGCCGTGCCCGAGGGGGAGGACGTCGTCGAGGTCGGTGAGCTGCCCTGGCCCGAGCCGGGGGAGTGGCGCGCCGCCATCGAGGCCAGCCCCCTCGTCGCCGTCGGCGTCCACGGTCCCGCCGACCGGCCGGTGCGCTGGCTGGACGGCCGCCTCTACCTGGACCGGTACTGGCGCCACGAGATGGTCGTGCGCCGCGCGGTCGACGCCCGCCTGGGGGCGCTCGCCCCGGCCCCGGCGCCCGCCGAGGCCGTGGCCGCCGCCGCGCAACGGCTCTTCCCCAGTCCACAGGACGATCGCCAGCGCCTCGCCGCCGCGACGGCGGTCCGCAGCCGGCTCACCGTGCTCACCGGCGGCCCCGGCACGGGCAAGACGACCACCGTCGCCCGCGTGCTCGCCGTCCTGCAGGAGGTGGCCGGGCCCGGCCTGCGGGTCGCGCTCGCGGCCCCGACCGGCAAGGCCGCCGCCCGGCTGCAGGAGGCCGTGCGCGCGGAGGTCGCGCGCCTGGCCGAGCCCGACCGGGCCGCGGTGGGGGAGCCGGAGGCCACCACCGTGCACCGGCTGCTGGGCTGGCGGCCGGGCAGCTCCACCAGGTTCCGCCACGACGCCGACCACCACCTGCCCCACGACGTGGTCGTCGTCGACGAGACCTCGATGGTCTCCCTGCCGCTCATGGCGCGCCTGCTCGAGGCGCTGCGCCCCGAGGCCCGGCTGCTGCTCGTGGGCGACCCCGACCAGCTCGCCTCGGTCGAGGCCGGCGCCGTGCTCGGTGACCTCGTGGCCCGCCCGCCGGTCGCCGACGCCCTCCCCGCCGCGCTCGCGGCGATCGTGCCCGACGACGTCCCGACCGACGCCGCCGCCCTGGCCGCCCTGCGCAACGGGGTGGTCCGCCTCGAGCGGGTCCACCGGTTCAGCGGCGCGATCGCCGAGCTCGCGTCGGCCATCCGCGCCGGCGACGCCGACCGCGTCCTCGCCGTGCTGCGCTCGGACGCGCGAGAGGTGGAGTTCGTCGAGGCCGCCGGGGAGCGCCTGACCGACGCCGAGGTCGCCGGCGTGCGGCACGACGCCACGGCGGCCGGGGCCGCGCTGGTCGCCGCCGCGCGGGCGGGCGACGCCGCCGAGGCGCTGAACGCCCTGGAGTCCCACCGCCTGCTGCTCGCCCACCGCCGCGGCCCGGCGGGCGTGGCCCACTGGGCGGGGCTCGTCGAGGGCTGGGTGCGCGAGGCCGCGGGCCCCGACGCCACGCAGTCCCCGTGGTACCCCGGCCGCCCGCTGCTGGTCACCAGCAACGACCGGGACACGGGTCTGTACAACGGCGACACCGGCGTGGTCGTCGGCGACGGCGCCGAGGGCGTGGTCGCCGTCTTCGGCGACCCCGACCAGCCGCTGCGTGTGCGCCCGCACCGCCTCCCGCCGGTGGAGACGGTCCACGCCATGACGGTGCACCGCGGCCAGGGCAGCCAGTTCGCCCACGTCTCCCTCGTGCTGCCGCCGGCCACCTCGCCGCTGCTCACCCGGGAGCTGCTCTACACCGCGGTCACCCGGGCGCAGGAGCTCGTGCGCATCGTCGGCGCCGCCGACGCGGTGCGGGCGGCGGTCGAGCGACCGGTACGGCGGGCGAGCGGGCTCCGCGAGCCCCTGTAGCCCGGCCCGGTGTGCGGAGGGCTGCCGACGCGCGCCGCCTCGCCCGGGCCCCTACCGTGACAGGTCCTGGTCCTCCAGCACGCGGCGGTGATGCGGTCATGGGTTCTCCACGGCACCACGACGTCGTGATCGTCGGCGGCGGCAACGCCGGCATCTCCCTGGCGGCGAAGCTGCGGCGCATGGGCTGCCAGGACGTGGCCGTCGTCGAGCCCAAGCGGGTCCACCACTACCGGCCCCTGCTCAGCTACGTCGGGGGCGGGATGGCGACGCTGGAGGAACTGACCCGCCCCCAGGCGAAGTGCATCCCCTCCGGGTGCACCTGGTACGCCAACGAGGTGGTCGGCATCGACCCCGACCGGTCGGTCGTGCACCTCGCCACCGGGCCCGACCTGCACTACACCGACGTGGCGGTGTGCCCGGGCTCGCGGGTCGACTGGGCCGCGATCCCCGGGTCCGAGGAGGCGGTGGGCACCGCCGCGGCGGCGACCAGCTACCTGCCTGAGCAGGCGGTGAAGACCTGGACCATGCTCTCCTCCCTGACGGCGGGACGGGCCGTGTTCGTCATCTCCGACCGCCACGTGCCGTGCGCCCCGGTCGGCCTCAAGCCGCTCTTCATGGCCGCGGACCACTGGCGCCGCTCCGGCGTCCTCGGTGACATCGTCATCGAGCTGCTCGTCGAGGGCAGCCGGCTCGTCAATCACGACGACGCCGACCGCGAGCTCCGCACGGCGGCCGACAGCTTCGGCGTGCGCGTGCGGACCCGCACCACGGCCGAGGCCGTGCGCGCCTCCGCGCGCTCGCTCCGGGTGCGCAGCCCCGAGGGCACCGACGACCTGACCTACGACGCGCTCTACCTCGCCCCGCCGCACCGCGCCCCGCAGTGGGTCGCCGCGAGCGGCCTCAGCACCGCGGAGGCGGCCGGGTTCGCCGCCGTGGACCCGCACACGCTCCAGCACGTGCGGCACCCGCGGGTGTGGGGCCTGGGCGACGTCGCCACCGTGGACACGCTCCCGTCCGGTGGGGCCCTGCGCAGGCAGGTTCCGGTGGTCGCCCACAACATCGCCGCGCAGCGCGCGGGGCGTGGCCTGCGCCGCTACGACGGCTATTCCGTCGCCCCGGTCACGACCAACCGCCGCGAGCTGCTGCTGGCCGAGTTCGACCGCGACGGGCACCCTGAGCCGTCCGTGAGTACCCCCGACCTCGCACGGCCGCGACGCAGCACCTTTGTCTTCGACCGCTATCTCGAGCCCCGGATCTACTGGCACCGCCTGCTCAAGGGCAACGTGCGGTAGCGCGTCGCCGCTGCCCCGCGAGCGGAGATCACACCGAGAACGGCCGGCGAAGGGCACGGCATGACCACCCGCCACGCCAACACGTAGAGCCCGCCTCCGGGTTCATGAATCTGGATTTACTGCTGTTGTATGATCATATTTAAAAGCGATCTAAGCGGATCCATTTGTTCCTCTCCAAGGAGACTTCATGGTGGAGACTCGGCAGCAGGCTGGCGTCAGTACCGGCGCCGGCATCGCTATCGCAGGCACCTGGTTTGCCGGGGCTGCCGTCACCATCACGATCCTGCTCATCGCGTTCGTCGTCGGTGACTCGGGCCCGCACGACGGGCCGGTGGGTTCCGAGAGCCCCCTTGAAGCGAGCCCCGGTGCCGTCATCATCCTGTTCCTGATCTTTGCCGCGCCGCTGATCGCCGCCTACAGCACGACAAAGTTGATCCTCGGAAGGGGCAACTAAGTCCCTCTCTTCATGTGAGCCGCCCGAGAAGGGCTCGTCGAAGTGTGCGGGGCCGTAATTCTTTGCGTCAGATGCGAGTCGATCTCCGGGAGACTCTGCGCCTCCCGGCGCCTGCTCACCGGCGCTTCCGGTCACCGGCGGCGCCGGGCAGCGTTCTCCTGCTTGCGCCGCTCGCGTTCCAGGACCGCCGGTGATCGCACCGGCCAGACGTAGGGCAGGTCGTCGGGCACGTCGGGAAAGCGCGGCCGGTAGTACTCGGGGTCCTTGCGGATCAGGTTGGACCGGTGGCTCCGCAGCAGCGCCGGGTCGAAGAGCCATCCCGGCAGGGCGCCGTCGGCGGCCAGCTCCTCATAGCTCCTGATGGCCGGCACCCCGGCGGCGGCGAGGTCGGTGGTGATCGTCTCCGCGCACGTGTCGCCGAAGCCCCGGGCCGTCCAGGCCGCGCACATCGTCAGCCCGTAGCGGCCGAGCGCCTCCTCGCGCTCCTTCCACATGAGGACGGCCGGGTGCGACTTCCAGGCGTAGTCGGGCCACGTCAGCGCCCGGACGATCTGGATGACCTCCACGCGCTGCTTGCCCAGCCGCTTGTCGTCGAGCACCCGGGCGGTGGCGGCGAAGTCGCTGTACGGCAGGAAGGTCTGCATCAGCGCGCCTGGCAGCGGGGGCAGGAGTACGAGGTGCGCCCGCCGATCTCCGCCGTCTGGATCGGCGTGCCGCAGTCGTAGCAGGACCGCTGCTTGTAGACCCGTCGGGCCCGGTCCTCCGGGACGGCCAGGCGATCCTCGTCGTCGACGGTGATGATCCGCCCCTCTTCCACGGCCAGCGCCATCATCCGGGCCAGGGTGGACCAGAGCGCCTCGAGCTCCGCCTCGGACAGGTCACCCGCGCGCCGGGTCGGCGCGATGCGGCAGGCGTGCAGCGCCTCGGCGCGGAAGACGTTCCCCACCCCGGCGACGACGCCTTGATCGAGCAGCGCGGCGCCGATCGGGCCCCGGAACGCGACGATGCGCCGTCGCGCCTCCGCCGGGTCGGCGTCCGCGCGCAGGGGGTCGGGGCCCAGCCGGCCCACGAGGGCGTCCCGCTCGCGGGGACCAAGAAGCTCGCAGGTGCTCGGGGCGATGAGGTCCCAGGCGACGCCGTCCGCCGCCAGGCGCAGGCGGACCTGGCGCATCGGCTCCCCGGTGACCGGGGAGAACCGCAGCCACTTGCCGCGCATGCCGAGATGGACGTGCACGGTGCGCTTGCCCGAGGTGTCGACGAGCAGGTGCTTGCCCACGGCGTCCACGTCGAGAACGGTAGCCCCGTTTACGGTCTCGGCGGCGACCCGGCCCTGCGGGGACGTCGCGGTCACCCGCGTGCCGACGAGCTCGGCCATGTCCCGGGCGAGCCGGTGGATGGTGTGCCCCTCCGGCATGAGCGGCTCCTTCCCGGCGTCCGACGCCGCCTCTCGGCAGAGCCTCGACGGTAGAAGGTGCGGGCGGACACGGCACCCGCTGACGGGCGCGCCCCGCCGGTCACAGCGCGCGCGCCGCCTCGACGAAGATCCCGCGCAGCCAGCTCTTGAAGTCGTCGTCGGCCAGCCACGGGTTCCACACCATGTCCGTGCCGAGCCGCTGGATCGGGAACGGGAACTCCTCGATGCGCAGGTCGAGGTAGGCGCTCATCGCCGTGGTCACCCGGTACCGGTGCACCGCCACCCCGCCGGCGCCGGCGATGAGCTGCGGGATCAGCAGGCTGTCGGAGACGTACTGGCGCACCGTGTACTCCAGCCCCTCCGCGTCCAGGACCTCGTAGGGCCGGTACCGGTGCGGCGAGGAGTCGAACGTGACGTGCGGCAGCGTCGCCAGCAGCTCGGCGGCGCTCGCCTTGGGCGCGCGGGAGTTGGTGATGACCACCCACCGGTCGTCGTACAGGCGCTCGCGGGGGATCGGGAGCGAGAACGCCTCGGACATGAGCATCACGTCCACGCCGTCCTCGGTGAACATCGCGCTCGACGGCATCGGCGCGATGCGCATCCGCAGCACCGCGTGCGGCGCCCGCTCCGCCAGCAGCCGGGCGAACGTGCTCCCGATGACCAGGGCCGTGCTGCTCGTCATCGCCACGGTGATGACGCGGCGGTCGACGGCGGGGTCGAACGGCGCGGAGCCGACCACCCGGGCCGTCTGATGCAGCGCCCGCCGCAGCGGGACGATCAGCTCCACCCCGCGCGGGGTCAGCGACATCCCGCTGCCCTGGCGCACGATGAGGTCGTCGCCGAGCAGCCGGCGCATGCGCCGCAGCGCGTGGCTCATCGCGGGCTGCGACAGGCCCACCCGGGCGGCCGCCCGCGTCACCGACCGCTCCTCCAGCAGCGCCAGGAGCGGCACCAGGAGGTTGAGGTCGACCGAGGCCAGCCGGGCGAGCTCGGTGTCCGCCGGCGCGGCCAGGTCGCTAGCCATCGCCGCGCGTGGTGGGGGCATCGCGGAGCGGGGCCGGCACGCCGTGGCCCGGGACCGCGACGCGGAGCGGGCTCAGCGGCTCGCCGACGCCGTACTGCCCGCCGAGGAGGAGCCGCCCGTGGCCGGTCAGCGAGGCGGCGAGCTCCAGCGCGGCCACGTCGTCCCCCGCCGGGCCGTCCCCGGCCGAGGCCGGCCCGACCAGCACGAGGTCGGCGAACGGGAGGCGGGCGTCGGGGTCGCGGCCTCCGCGCTCGCGGATCAGCAGGGTGCCGTGCCCGCCGTCCAGCTCCACGCGCGGGTCGCGCAGCTCGACGTCCAGGGCGCCCCAGTGCCCGGTGAGCCGGACGGCGCCGAGAAACTGCCAGGCGCGGACGGCGTCGCCGGCCGCGGTGCCCGGCGGCTCCTCCGCGTGGGGGAACCAGAAGCCCTGCGCGGCGCGGGAGGCCGGGGCGAGGGCCTCGACCGCGCCGTCCGCGAGCCCCTCGACGTAGGCCACCAGGCTGTCCTTGACCGCCCAGGTCAGTCCGGCCGTCGTGGTCACCGCTCACCTCATCGTCTTCCGGGGCGCCCGACGCCGACACCCTTGTGCCGTCTGCGCGACCCGCGCGTGGCAGTCACTGTGCCGCCGCGCGGAGGGTGCGTCAAGTGAATCTCGCCGGGGTGACTGCATTCTGCGCGTGCATGGCCCGTCGCCGGATGCCGAACACGGGCACTGGAGGAACGGCGCGGCCTGCTGCGGGTTTCCTGAGGCGCGCGACATTCACTCCGTGCATGCCGCAATGCGTTCAATTTATTTGATTGACACCGTGTCAGCCCACACACTGCTGCGTAAAGCGAGTCGAGCGATCGGCTCGCTCAGTGTTCCGGGAGGCACCAATGAAGATCATCCTCGACCGACCGCGCTGCGAGGGCCACGGCCTGTGCGAGGAGGCGGCGCCGCACCTCATGCACCTCGACGACGACGGCGAGCTCGTCATCGACGTCGAGACCGTCGAGGGCGCCGACGCCGACGCCGCCAAGGCCGCCGCCCGGGTGTGCCCGGTCGCCGCGCTGAAGCTGGCCTGATGACCCGCCCGCTGCGCCGCGTCGTCGTCGCCGGCAACGGCATCGCCGCCCTCACCGCGAGCGACTCCCTGCGGGCCGCCGGGTTCGACGGCGAGCTGACCGTCGTCGGCGCCGAGACCCACGCCCCCTACAGCCGCCCCGCGCTGTCCAAGGCGGCGCTCCTCGACGCCGAGGAGATGACCTCCCACGAGCTGCCCGCCCCCACCCACGAGGCGACCGAGCTCCTCGGTGTGTCCGCGGCGGGACTGGACGTCGACCGCAAGGTGGTGGCGCTCGACGACGGCACCGAGGTCCCCTACGACGGCCTCGTCATCGCCACCGGCGCCCGCGCCCGGCGCCTGGGACGAGAGGGCCTGGCCGGCGAGCTGACCCTGCGCGGCCTGGACGACGCCCTGGCGCTGCGCGGCCACCTGGCGAGCCGGCCGACCGTCGCCGTCGTCGGCGGCGGCCCGCTCGGGATGGAGATCGCCTCCGGCTGCCTCGCCGTCGGCTGCGACGTCACCCTCGTCTCCTACGGCCGCCCCCTGGCCCAGCAGCTCGGCCCGTACCTGTCCGACCTCCTCGTCGCCGCCGCCGAGCGCCAGGGGCTGCGCCTCGCGCCCACCCACGCCACCGGCGTGCGCGAGGCCGGCGGCCACCCGCAGGTGGTGCTGGCCGACGACTCGGCGATCGACGCCGAGCTCGTGGTCAGCGCCGTCGGCGACGACCCCAACCTCGAGTGGCTGGGCACCAGCGGGCTGCTGACCGACGGCCGCCTCGCCGTCGACACCCGCGGGCGGGTGCGGCCCGACGTCGTCGCCGCGGGGGACGTGGCGACCATCCTGACCCGGCGCGGCGCCGGCCGCGTGCCGCTGTGGACCAGCGCCATCGAGCAGAGCAAGATCGCGGCGCTGGGCCTGCTCGCCGGGGACGACGGCCCCGAGCTCGACCTCCAGCCGTACTTCTGGACCGAGCAGTTCGGCCTGACCCTCAAGGCCAGCGGCTTCCTGCCGCTGACCGGGGCGCCGGAGATCGTCGACGGCGACCCCGCCGGCGCGGCGCTGCTGCGCTGGGCCCACGACGACGGCTCGGGCACCGCCGTCGCCCTCAACTACCGCATCCCGGTGCCCCGGCTGCGCCGCCTGAGCGCCGCCGCCCCCGCGGCCACCTCCGCCGCCTGACCCCTGCCCACCCCGGCGGCTTCGTCCGCCGGCCGATCCCGCGGCGGCCTCGCCCGCCGTCCACCCCGACGACCCACGACGACGCGGGTCCCAACCCTCCGAGGTGCCTCATGACCGTGGAAACGCTGGCTACGTCCGACCTCGACCTCTTCGCCGACGAGGTCCTGCTCGACCCCTACCCGTACTTCGCCCAGCTCCGGGAGCAGGCCGCCGTGGTCCGGCTGCCCACGAACGGCGTCTGGGCGCTGACGCGCTACGAGCACATCCGCGAGGCGCTGGCCAACTGGGAAACCTTCTCCTCCAACGCCGTCGCCTTCAACGACGACATGAACCAGGCGCTCGCCGGCACCAGCCTGGCCACCGACCCGCCGGACCACACGGCGCTGCGCGCCGCCCTCACCGAGAACCTCTCCCCGCGGGCGCTGCGCAAGCTCAAGGGCGACATCGACGCCAAGGCGGACGCCCTCGTGGCGCGGCTCGTCGAGCGCGGGTCCTTCGACGCGATCGAGGACCTCGCCCGCGCGCTGCCCCTGGAGGTGGTCTCGGACCTGATCGGCGTGCAGGGCGAGGCCCGGGCCAACATGTTCCGCTGGGCCGACGCCGCCTTCAACGTGCTCGGGCCGATGAACCAGCGGACCATCGAGAACTTCCCGATCGCCGGCGAGCTCTTCCAGTGGTCGTTGCAGGTGCAGGCCGAGGATCTGATGCCGGGCTCCATGGGGCGGGCCATCTTCGACGCCGGCGAGCGCGGTGACATCCCGCGCGAGAGCTGCGGCCACATCGTCCACCAGTACGTCGGGGCGGGGACGGACACCACGATCGCGTCGATCGGCAACGCCCTGGCGCTGCTCGGCGCGCATCCCGACCAGTACGAGCTCCTCCGCCAGGACCCGTCGCTCATCCCCTCGACCTTCAACGAGGTCCTGCGCCTCGAGGCGCCCGTCCACGCGTTCGGCCGGCGCGTCACGGAGGACGTCGAGGTCGACGGCACCCGCATCCCCGCCGGCGAGCAGGCCGCGATCCTCTTCGGCTCCGGCAACCGCGACCCGCGCCACTACGAGAACCCGGACGCCTTCGACGTCCGCCGCAACCCCATCGACCACCTCTCCTTCGGGTACGGCGTGCACGGGTGCGCGGGACAGGGTCTGGCCAAGCTCCAGGCGCACGCGGTCCTCGAGGCGCTGACCCGGCGGGTCCGCCGGTTCACCATCGGGCAGCCGGTGCGCCACCTCAGCAACATGACGCGGAGCCTCGAGCAGCTGCCCGTGCTCGAGGTCGAGCCCGTCTGACCTGGCCCCGCACACCGCTGACGCCCCCGCCCGCCGGCGGGGGCGTCAGCGCGCCCGGGTCCGGCGTCCCGGCCCGCCGCGCCGGGACGGTGGTCCTCTCGGTTCTCGCCGCCGGCCTGCCAGACTGCGGCCAAGCCCTGTTCCCCGCCGCGGGTCGCCACGTGCGCGATCCGCGGCCCCCGCCATGCCCGAAGGAGCGCCCCATGACTGATACCAGCCGCCTTGGACGCGTCGGAGTGATGCTGCCCCGCGACCTGCCCGTCGGCCAGATCCTTGACTTCGCCGTCCGGGCCGAGGAGCTCGGCTTCGACGAGCTGTGGACCGTGGAGGACCTCGGCTACCGGGGCGGCATCGCGCAGACGGCCGCCGTGCTGGGCGTGACCTCACGCATCCACGTCGGCATCGGCATCCTGCCCGCCGCCGTGCGCAACGTCGCCTTCGCCGCCATGGAGGTCGCGACCCTCGAACAGCTCCACCCCGGCCGGATCACCGTCGGGCTCGGGCACGGCATGCCGGGCTGGATGAAGCAGGTCGACGTGTGGCCCGCCAGCCCGCTGACCCTCCTGCGGGAGTACACCGAGGCGCTGCGCGCCCTGCTCCGCGGGCACACCGCCGCCGCGGGCACGTACGTGCGCACCGCCGACCTCACGCTCGAGGAGATCCCCGACGAGGTCCCGCCGCTGCTGCTCGGCGTGCGCGGGCCGCGCTCCCTCGAGCTGACCGGGGCCGTCGCCGACGGCGTCATCCTGGCCGAGCCCGCTCACCCCACCTACATCACCGCCGCCCTGCGCCACCTCGCCGCCGGCGCCCCCGCGGACGGACCTGCCCCGCAGGTGGTGACCTACGACGTCGCCGCCGTCGCCGAGACCGACCAGGCCGCCTGGGCGACGGTGCGCCCCGCGCTCGCCCCGATCGGCGAGCCGGACTGGCGCCCCCACGTGGCCGGGCTGCCCTTCGCCGACGACCTCGCCGCCCTGCGCGCCGCGTCCGGCAGCGCGCAGGAGTTCGCCGCCCGCCTCCCCGACGAGTGGGTCGCCGAGCTGTCCTTGGCCGGGACGAGCGAGCGCGTGCGCGCCGGCATCGCCGCGCGCCACCGCGCCGGCGCCACCAGCGTCGTCCTCACCCCCACCGGGCCCGACCGGGTGGCCGCGCTGGACGGCCTCGCGACGGCCCTCGAGGCGCGGGTGGGGGTCTAGGCCTCGGGCGTGGTCCGGGGCGCGACCGCCGAGCCCCGGACCACCAGCTGGAGCGGCAGCACCTGCCGGGTGGTCTCCCCGGGGCTGTCGATGACCCGGCCCAGCGCCTCCAGCGCCGCGTGGGCCAGCGCCCGCACGGGCTGGGCCAGGGTGGTCAGCCGCGGCCGGAGCCACTGGCCGAGCTGGATCCCGTCGCAGCCGACCACGGACAGGTCCTCCGGGATGCGCAGCCCCTGGAGCTCGGCCCCGCTGAGCAGGCCGACCGCGACGATGTCGCTGCCGACGAACACCGCCGTGGGGGCCTCGACCCGGGTGAGGTAGGGGACGACGCTCGCGCCGTACTCCTCGGTGTAGGGCCCGCGGAGCACCAGGGTCTCGTCCGCCGCCAGCCCGTGCGCGGCCAGCGCGTCGCGGTACCCGCGCAGCCGGTCCTCGGAGGTGAGCAGCCCGGGCGGGCCGCCGACGTGGGCGATGCGGCGGTGCCCGAGCGTGGCCAGGTAGCTCGTGGCCTGGTAGGCGCCGCCGTAGTTGTCCACGGTGACCGTGGACACCGCCGTGCTCGGGGACAGGTCGACCTCCTCGTCGATGACGACGACGGGCAGCCCGCCCGCGATGGCGCGCTCGAGCTCGGGGTTGGTGCGGTGCATGCCGGCGAAGATGAGCCCGGCGATGCTGTCCGTGCTCGACAGCTGCGCGCTGAGGGCGTTCTCGCGCGCGTGCTGCCGCCCCGAGGCGGCGATGAGGAGCGAGTAGCCCGCCTCGGCCGCCAGCGTGGAGCACTCCTCGGCCAGGGACGCGTAGAAGGGGTTGGTCAGCTCGGCCACCACCATGGCGATGAACCCGTCGCGTCGGGCGCCCCGGTCCACGCGGTAGCCGGTGGTTCGCACGGCGTTGTCAATCCGTTGCGCCGTCTTGTCCTGAACCTTCAGCTGGCCCCGGAGATACCGGGACACCGTCGAGACGGACACTCCCGCTTCTCGCGCCACCTGCGTCAGCGTCATCGCCACTCCCATCGGTGCGCCGCACCCTTACCGCGCGGTGAATCTGCCCAGACCCTCCGGTTTTGACGTCGGGCGAGCACGTCTCATAGTGTCGCACACAACACGTTGCGCAAAAGATGCGCACCAACGCAACGGTGCAAGGAGTGGTAATGAAGGCTCTTCTCGCGGGCGAGTCCTGGGTCAACGCGGCCACCGACTACAAGGGCTACGACGCCTTCCCGCACGCCCAGGTCGAGATCGGGTGCGCCGTCCTGCTCGAGGCGCTGCGCGGCGCCGGGCACGAGGTGACCCACCTGCAGTCCCACGACGTCGCCGAGCACTTCCCCTCGACGCTCGAGGAGCTCGGCGCGTACGACGTCGTCCTGCTCTCCGACATCGGGTCCAACTCCCTGCTGCTGCCCCCGGTGGTCTTCGCCCAGGGGCGCCCGGCGCCCAACCGGCTCAAGCTCCTCGCCGAGTGGGTGCGCGGCGGCGGCGCGCTGGCGATGGCCGGCGGCTACCTCAGCTTCCAGGGCTTCCAGGGCCGGGCGAACTACCACCGCACCGCGGTCGAGGACGTCCTGCCCGTGCGGATCTCCCCTTACGACGACCGCGTCGAGACCCCCGAGGGCATCGGCGGCCGGCTGGCCGGCGTCGCCCACCCGATCACCGACGGGCTCGACGCGGAGTGGCCGATCCTGCTCGGCTACCAGCGGCTCGAGGCCCGCGAGGACGCCACCGTGCTCGCCACGATCGAGGACTCCCCGCTGCTCGCGGTGCGCCAGGTCGGGGAGGGGCGCACCCTCGCCTTCGCCTCGGACATCTCCCCGCACTGGGCCCCGCGGGAGTTCATGGACTGGGAGGGCTACGCGGTCCTGTTCGACCGGGCGGTCCGCTGGCTCGCCGGAGACCTGCCCGCCGCGGACGAAAGCGCTGCCTGACATGAGCGGGCAGGCCCTCGACGTCGTCGTCGTCGGCAGCATCAACGTCGACCTGCGGCTCGACGTCGCGGCGATCCCCCGCAGCGGCGAGACGATCCTCGCCCGCGGCATGCAACGGGCGGCCGGCGGCAAGGGCGCCAACCAGGCGGCCGCCGCCGCCCGGCTGGGACGGCGGGTGGCCATGGTCGGCGCCGTCGGCGACGACGACGCCGCGGCCCTCGTGCTGCGCCGCCTCGCGGCCGAGGGCGTGGACACCGCCACCGTCGCGCGCGAGCCGGGCAGCACCGGCACCGCCATCGTCCTGTGGGAGCGGCCGGAGTCGACGATCGTCGTCCACGCCGGGGCCAACGCCGCGGTGACGGCGGAGATGGTCCGGGAGCGGGCGGAGACGCTCCGCCGGGCCCGGGCGGTGCTCTGCCAGCTCGAGACGCCGGTCGAGGCGCTGGGCGCCGTCGTCGCCACCGCCCCGGGGCTCACGATCCTCAACCCCGCCCCGGCCCAGGGCCCGCTGCCCCACGACCTGCTCGCCCGCTTCGACCTCATCGTCCCCAACCGCTTCGAGCTGGGGAACCTCGCCGGCGCGCCGGACGAGCCGCGCACCCTCGCCGAGGTCGAGGCGGCCGCCCGGTCGATCGGCTCCGGCGCCGACTGGGTCGTCACCCTCGGCGACGACGGCTCGCTCGTCGTCCCCGGCGACGGCGGCGACGCCGTGCACGTCCCGGCCCTGCCGGTCGACGCGGTCGACACCACCGGCGCCGGAGACAGCTTCTGCGCCGGTCTCGTCGACGCCCTCCTCGACGGCGCTCCGCTCCTGGAGGCGGCCCGCTGGGCCACCCGGGTCGCCGCCGTCACCACCACCCGTCACGGGGCGATGGACTCCCTGCCCCGCCGTGACGAAATTCCGGAAGCCGCAGGCGCCACCAGGTAGCGCTTCCGGCAGCACCACTAGGGAAAAGGTAGAAAGCAATGACGCATACCCGTACGCCGTCGTCCCACGTTCCCGACGGCGGGAACGTCGCCGCCGCGGTCGCCGACGCCCCGGCCCCGCGGAGCACGCCGACGCGGAAGACCACCGCCACGGCCCTGCTCGTCCTGGCCACGGTCCTGGCGGGCACCCTCGGGCCGATGCAGTCCGCCGTGAACGGGCGGTTGGGTACCTGGCTCAGCGACGGCCACGCCGCCGCGCTCATCTCCTTCGGCACCGGCCTGGTGCTGATGTTCGTGATCGTCTTCTCCCGCAGGTCGACCCGGGAGCAGGCCCTCGCCATCCCGCGGATCATCAAGGAGCGGCGCATCCCGTGGCCGAACTTCCTCGCCGGGCTGTGCGGCGCCGTCATCGTCCTGTCCGAGGGCGTCTCGGTCGGCGGGCTGGGCGTGGCCACGTTCCAGATCTCGCTGATCTCCGGCATGGTCATCTCCGGCGTCGTGTGCGACCGGCTGGGCGTCGGCGTGGCGGTCAAGCAGCCGCTGTCCGCCCCCCGCATCCTCGGCGCGCTCCTCGCCGTGACCTCGACGGTCCTGGTCATCTCCCCGAACTTCCAGGCCCCGCACGTCATCGCGCTGGCCATCCTGCCCTTCGTCGGCGGCCTGCTCGCCGGCTGGCAGCCGGCCGGTAACTCCAACGTCGCCAAGGCCACCGGCTCGATGTTCGTCGCCATCGGTTGGAACTTCCTCGTCGGCTTCACCGCGCTGCTCGTCGCCTACCTCATCCGCGCCGTGACCTCGGGCGTCGACTTCGCCCTGCCGGAGACCTGGTGGATGTACCTCGGCGGCCCCCTCGGCCTGATGTCCATCGCGCTGATGGCCCTGCTGGTCCGCGGTCTCGGGCTGCTGCTGCTCGGCCTGGCCTCCACGGCCGGCCAGCTCGTCGGCTCGGTCCTCATCGACACCCTGATCCCGGCGCCCGGCCACGTCGTCCACGCCGTGACCCTGCTCGGCACGCTCGTCGCCCTGGTGGCCGCCGGGATCGCGATGATCCCGTCCCGGCGCGCCGAGGCGGCCGTGGGGGCGAAGTGATCGCATGAGCACCGGATACGTCCAGACGGTCACCGGCCCGGTGGCCCGCGAGGACCTCGGCATCGTGCTCCCGCACGAGCACCTGTTCAACGACCTCTCCGGGGTGGTGGACGAGCCGTCCTACGACTTCTCCGCCGTCCTCGTCGGCCGGCCGGTCAGCGCCGCCCACCAGTGGGCGCTGCGGCAGGACCCCTACTGCTGCGCCGACAACATGGCGGACAAGCCGGTCGACGCCGTCGTGACGGAGATCGAGGCGTTCGCCCGGGTGGGCGGCCGCACGGTGGTCGACGCCACCGGCACACCGGCCATCGGGCGCAACCCCGAGCGGCTGCGCGCGGTCGCCGAGCGCACCGGGCTCAACGTCGTGATGTCGACCGGCGCCTACCTCGAGAAGTTCGAAGGGGCGGCCATCACCGCCCGCAGCGTCGACGAGCAGGCCCAGGCCATCTCCGACGAGCTCACCCACGGCGTCGGGGAGACCGGCATCCGGCCGGGGATGATCGGAGAGATCGGCATCTCCCCGTCCTTCACCGACGGTGAGAGGGCCTCGCTGCGCGCGGCGGCGACGGCGCAACTGAACCACCCCTCGGTCGCGCTGAACATCCACCTGCCCGGCTGGGAGCGCCACGCCCACGAGATCCTCGACATCGTCCTGGACGAGGTGGGGGTCGACCCGGCCAAGGTCTCCCTGGCGCACTCCGACCCGTCGGGGGACGACCCGGACTACCAGCGCGCCCTGCTCGACCGGGGGGTGTGGCTCGAGTTCGACATGATCGGCCTGGACATCACCTTCCCCAAGGAGGGCGTCTCCCCGACGGCGCCCCAGACCGCCGACGCCGTCGCGGGACTCACCGAGGCCGGCTACGCCGGGCAGCTGCTGCTCAGCCACGACCTGTTCCTCAAGCAGATGTGGACGCAGCACGGCGGCAACGGGTTCGCGTTCGTGCCGACGGTGTTCCTCGCGATGCTGCGCCAGCGTGGCGTCCCCGAGGAGACCCTGGACCGTCTGGTCCGGGACAACCCCGCGGCGCTGCTGACCTGACCGCGCCTGCGCGGCACCGGCCCCGCCCGCCGACCGGCGGGTGGGGCCGGTGCCGTCATGGCGGCGATGGGCGCCGCCCCGTCGCGGGCTCAGGGCCCCGGGGCCGCCCTACGCCGCGAGGGCGGGACCGGCGGTCGGCAGCCGCCCCGCGCGACGGCCTCGCCGAAGGCGGCGAAGTCCCGCGCGGTGAGGTCGGCGTAGGCCGTGGCGAAGTCGGCCACCGCGTGAACGAACTCCTCGTCGTCGCCCAGGTACCCGGCGATGCCGATGCGGTCGCCGGAGCGGGCGTGCGCCCGGGCCAGCGTCCATCCGCACAGCCGCCCGTAGAGCCGCAGCCCCTCGGGCACCATCTTCTCGACGTCCACCGACCCCTTCCAGTCGTTGAGCTGGCGCACGTAGAAGTCACGGGTCTGGCCGTCGAGCCCGACCGCCCGGTCGTAGCCGAGAAAGACGTCGCCGGCGGCCTGCATGATGCGTTGGCCGCTGACGACCCGCCGTCCCTCGTGGCGTTCGGTCATGGGATCGAGGTGGGCCGCGAGCACGGACTGCTGGGCCTCCTTGACCTGGAGGAAGAGCGGGTCGTTGCCGTCGCGGCCCTGCAGGAGCACGATCCAGCAGCGGGTGCCCACGCTGCCGACGCCGACGACCTTCCGGGCCATGTCCACGAAGGTGTACGAGTTCACCAGGTCGCGGGTGCCCGGTTGCAGCGACTGGGCGTAGTGCCGGACCAGGCTCTCGATCGTCGCGGCGATCTCGTCGGCCTGCACCTCGGGTGCGAGGCTCGAGAGCCGGACGACCAGCGGCGGGGCGTCGACGATCCGCCGCCCGCCGTCGGCTGCCTCGGTGAGCTTGGCCAGCATGTGCCGGTGGTCGCGTCGGCGCGCCCGGGCCATGGCCTTGTCCACCCGCCGGCCGCCGCGCTTGCCGAGCTTGTCGGCGACGTCCTGGCGCAGCTGGGCGACGTCCACGCGGGCGTACCAGACCTCGAGGTTGCCCATGGCGGCGAACCAGGCCATCGCGTCGCGGTAGCTGCGCACCGTCGCCTCCACGGCCCGGCGGACCTGCTTGTCCGAGAAGCTGCGCTCCCGCCCGGCGACGACGACGCTGGCCGCCAGCCGCTTGACGTCCCACTCCCACGGGCCGGGGAAGGTCTCGTCGAAGTCGTTGATGTCGAAGAGCAGCCGACGCTCGGGTGAGGCGAACATGCCGAAGTTGACCAGGTGCGCGTCGCCGCACAGCTGGGCGGTGAACCCGGAGGCCGGCGTGCGCACGAGGTCGGCGGCCATGATCGCGGCGCCGCCGCGGTAGAACGCGAACGCGGAGGCGGACATGCGGGCGTGCCGGATGGGCACGAGGTCCGGCAGGCGGGAGGGCATCTGGTCGGCCAGCACTCCCACGGGGTCTCTTTCCTCCGTGGGTAGCTCCGCGTGCGAGGCCGGCGGGACCCGGGTGCGGGCCTGCGCGCCCGCGCGGAGGCGATCCTCGGGGGTGGCGCGTCGCTGCGCGGTCGCCGGAGCGTCCATGCCTCCATGGTGCGCGCCGCCCCCGCTGCCCCCATCCCCCGGGAGGGGTGAGCGGTCGCAGCCCATGACCCCTTATCGAGCCCGTGGAGTTCTTCCGGACCCTCGAGCCGGCGCCGCGGCGCCACCGGTTAGCCTGACCGAGCGAGGGCGCGCCCGGCGCCCGGCGGAGGTGAAGGGGGCACGGTGGCGGGAGGCGCGCGCACGCCCGGGCAGAGCGTGACCTCCAAGGTCCTCGCCATCCTCGCCGCTTTCGAGACCGGCCCGCACGCCCTGTCCCTCACCGACATCGCCGCCCGCAGCGACCTGCCGCTGAGCACGGTCCACCGGCTGGTGGGGGAGCTGGAGGAGTGGGGCGCCCTCAACCGCGACCCGGGCGGCGACTACCGGGTGGGCATGCGGCTGTGGGAGCTGGGCCAGCACGCCGGCCGGCAGATGCGCGAGCGGGCGCGGCCGATCCTTCAGGACCTCTTCGGGGTGACCCAGGAGACCACGCACCTGGCGATCCGCTCCGGCCCCGACGTCCTCTACGTCGACCGGATCTACAGCTCCAAGCGGGTGCCGCGGGCCGCCCGGGTCGGCGGCCGGCTGCCGCTGCACGTCTCCGCCGTCGGCAAGGTGCTGCTCGCCTACGAGGAGCCCTGGTTCCGCGACACCTACCTGCTGCGCGACCTCGAGTCCTTCACCCCGGCCACCCGCGTGGACCCCGCGCGGCTGCGCGCCGAGCTCGAGCAGATCGCCCGGCAGGGCTACGCGGTCACCGAGCAGGAGGCGCGGGCGGGGTCCTGCTCGATCGCGGTACCGGTGTTCCACCGCGAGGGCCGGGTGGGCGCCGGGCTCGGCCTCGTCGTCGCCGCCGCGCAGGCGCCGTCGATGACCCGCTACCTGCCCGCCCTGCGCGGCGCGGCCGCGGAGATCGAGCGGGTCACCTCCCCGTTCCCGCTCTCGACCATCCTGTCCACGTTCCGCCCGGGCGCCGGTTCAGCGGGCAGGCGGTCGGCCGACGCCCAGCCCGGGCGGTCCGCCGACACCGGGCCCGCCGACGCCGGGCCGCCCGACACCCGGCCCGCCGAGACCGGGGCAAACCCCCACCCGGCTTCCACTGAGTAGAAGAACCGCCTTGGCCCCGCGCGAGCCGGGCGGCTTGTATGGACCCCACGTTCGAGATCAGCGATGGAGCGGACATGGCAACGACGCAGGACGTGACGGCGCAGCCCACCGGCTGCCCCGTCGACCACCACGGGTACGTCCCGTTCGACCAGCACGACCCCTTCCCGGCCTACGCCCGGCTGCGCGCCGAGGAGCCGGTGATGTTCGACGAGCGGATCGGCTACTGGGTGGTCACCCGCTACGACGACATCAAGGCGGTCTTCGCCGACTGGGAGACCTTCAGCAGCGAGAACGCCCAGGCGCCGGTGCGCGAGCGCGGCCCGCAGGCGAAGCAGATCATGGCCGAGGGCGGCTTCACCGCCTACTCGGGCCTGTCCGCCCGCATCCCTCCGGAGCACACCCGCATCCGGGAGATCGTCCAGCGCGAGTTCACCCCGCGCCGGTACAAGGTGCTCGAGCCGTTCATCCGGCAGAACGTCGACGACCTGCTCGACAAGATGCTCGCCCGGCCCGAGCGCCGCGCCGACCTGGTGCGCGACCTGGCCTACGACATCCCCACCATCACGATCCTCACGCTGCTCGGCGCCGACGTCTCCCAGATCGACACCTACAAGCGCTGGTCGGACTCCCGCGCGGCGATGACGTGGGGCGACCTCAGCGACGAGGAGCAGGTGCCGCACGCGCACAACCTCGTCGAGTACTGGCAGGAGTGCCTGGCCCTGGTGGCCCGCGCCCACGAGCAGGGCGGGGACAACCTCATCGCCGACCTCGTCCGCGACCAGCAGGCCGGCGCCGAGATCACCGACCACGAGATCGCCTCCATCGCCTACAGCCTGCTCTTCGCCGGCCACGAGACGACGACGACGCTCATCGCCAACTCCCTGCGGGTGCTGCTGGCCCACAAGGACCAGTGGCAGGCCCTGGTCGACGAGCCCAAGAAGATCAAGGCGGCGGTGGAGGAGGTGCTGCGCTACAGCCCCTCCATCGTCGGCTGGCGGCGCAAGGCCCTCAAGGACGCGCGCATCGGCGGCGTCGACATCCCCGCCGGGGCGAACGTCCTGTTGCTCATGGGCTCGGCCAACCGCGACGAGGCCCACTTCGCCGACGCCGAGGTCTTCGACATCGATCGCCCCAACGCCCGCGAGCACCTGTCCTTCGGCTTCGGCATCCACTACTGCCTGGGCAACATGCTCGCCAAGCTCCAGGCGCGGATCGTCCTCGAGCAGGTGGCCGCCAAGGCCCCGCACCTCACCCTCGCCGACCCCGACGGCATCGACTTCCGGGAGAACCTCTCCTTCCGGGTGCCCGTCGCCGTCCCCGTCACCTGGGAGGCCTGACATGACCACCTACATCCAGTTCTTCGACGCCGGCCTGGCCCCCGAGCACGACCTGCTCGGCGGCAAGTGCGCCTCGCTGGTGTCGATGACCGCGGCCGGCATGCCGGTCCCGCCCGGCTTCGCCGTCACCACCGCCCTGTACGACGCCTTCCTCGCCGCGGCCGGCATCGCCGAGGACATCCGCGAGCTGCTCGCCGGCCTCGACGCCGACGACGTCGCCCACGTCGACGCCGTCTCCGCCCGCATCCGCGAGGAGATCTGCTCGCGGCCCATCCCCGAACCGCTGCGCGCCGAGACCAAGGCCGCCTACGACGAGCTGATGACCCGCTGCGGCGGCGAGGTGCCCGTCGCGGTGCGCTCCTCGGCCACCGCCGAGGACCTGCCCGAGGCGAGCTTCGCCGGCCAGCAGGACACCTACCTGTGGCTGACCGGGTGGCGCGAGGTCGCCGACCACATCCGCCAGTGCTGGGCGTCGCTGTACACCAGCCGGGCGATCACCTACCGGCTGCGCAACGGGGTGCCCGACGAGGGCCTGTCCATCGCCGTCGCCGTGCAGAAGATGGTCAACGCCCGCGCCTCCGGCGTGGCCATGACCGTGGACCCCGCCAACGGCGACCGGTCCAAGATCGTCATCGACGCCTCCTACGGCCTCGGCGAGATGGTCGTCTCCGGCCAGGTCACCCCGGACAACCTCCGCGTCGACAAGGTCATGCTCACGGTGGTCGCCGAGACCCTCGGCGACAAGCACGCCGAGCTCGTGCCCGACCCCGCCACCAGGTCGTTGGTGGAGCGCGAGGTCGACGCCGAGCGCCGGGCCCGCCGCAGCCTCACCGACGCCGAGGTCCGGGCGGTGGCCGCCATGGCCAAGCGGGCCGAGAAGCACTACGGCTGCCCGCAGGACATCGAGTGGGCCCTCGACGCCGACCTGCCCGACGGCGAGAACCTCCTGCTCCTGCAGTCCCGGCCCGAGACGGTCTGGTCGGCCCGCAAGAGCGAGGAGAAGCCCAAGGCGACCGCCGCCGCCACCGCGCTGGGCATCGCCGGCATCACGAGCAGCCTGCTCGCCGCCGCCGGTCGATAGCGGCGTATCGATAGACCGGTGCGCCCGACCGGCACCCCGCACCGCACGGGCACCAGACGACACGCAACGAGATCGAGAGCACGAAACCGACCCGTCACGAGACCCACACCGCACGACCCTGTCCCTCCACGCAGCACCCGCAGCACGCAGTGTTCGCCCCTGCGGCGACGACGCCGCAGCCCCCCACGCTGCACCGACGCAGCCGACCGAAAGGTGAGCCATGGCCCGGAAGTCTTTCCCCAGCCCCTTCGACCTCCCCACGCCCGCGGGCGCGGAGGGCTGGGAGCAGATCTACCCCTACTACCTCGTCTTCCAGGACGCCCTGAAGGCCGAGGAGGACGAGAAGTTCTGGTTCTGCGACAGCCAGCACTGGCCGACGGTGTTCAAGCCGTTCGAGACCATCGGCGGGGAGTTCGCCGTGAAGTGCCTGGGCCAGTACAACGCCCGCCACCTCATGATCCCCAACGCCAACGGCATCGAGTTCCGGGTGCACCTGGGCTACCTCTACATGTCCCCGATCCCGGTGCCGGAGGACCAGATCGCCGCGCGCGTGCCCCTGTTCGAGGAGCGCGTGGGCTACTACTTCCAGAACTGGGAGCGCCTGCTCGAGCAGTGGAAGCAGAAGGTGCGGGCCACCATCGACGAGATGGAGACGCTGCAGTTCACCAAGCTGCCCGACATCGTCCCGATGGAGGACATCACCTCCGGCAAGGCGCAGGACGGCAGCGAGAAGCTCCTCGAGAGCTACGACCGGCTCATTCAGCTGTGCTACCAGAACTGGCAGTACCACTTCGAGTTCCTCAACCTCGGCTACATCGCCTACCTGGACTTCTTCAACTTCTGCAAGGAGGTCTTCCCGGGCATCCCCGACCAGGCGATCGCCACCATGGTGCAGGGCGTGGACATGGAGCTCTTCCGCCCCGACGACGAGCTCAAGGAGCTCGCCACCCTCGCCGTCGAGCTGGGCCTGCAGGGCGCCTTCGGCAACACCGACGACGTCGCCGCCACCCTGGCCGCCGTCGCGGCCGCGCCCGGCGGGGAGCGGTGGATCGCCCGCTACGAGCAGGCCCAGGACCCCTGGTTCAACTTCACCGTCGGCAACGGCTTCTACGGCCACGACAAGTACTGGAACGAGCACCAGGAGATCCCGCTCGGCTACATCGCCGACTACATCCGCCGCCTCGACGAGGGCCAGCAGATCCTGCGGCCCAAGGACGAGCTCGTCGCGGAGAAGGAGCGCATCGTCGCCGAGTACCGCGACCTGCTCGACGGCGAGACCCAGGCGGCCTTCGACGCCAAGCGTCAGCTCGCCGCCACCGCGTACCCCTACGTGGAGAACCACAACTTCTACATCGAGCACTGGACCATGGGCGTCTTCTGGCGCAAGGTCCGCGAGCTCAGCCGCATGCTCCACGGCGAGGGCCTCTGGACCGAGCCGGACGACCTGCTCTACCTCAGCCGCAACGAGGTCCGCGACGTCCTCTTCGACCTCGTCACCGGCTGGGGCGTCGGCGCCCCGCACCGAGCCATCGGCACGGTCTACTGGCCGGCGGAGATCGAGCGGCGCCGCAAGATCGTCGAGGCGCTCAAGACCGCCCGCCCCGCCCCGGCGCTGAACACCCCGCCGGCGTCGATCACCGAGCCGTTCACCCGCATGCTCTGGGGCATCACCACCGAGCAGGTCCAGCAGTGGCTCGGCGCCGGCGAGGACGACGACTTCGCCGGGCTGCGCGGCATGGCCGCCTCCCCCGGGGTGGTCGAGGGCGTCGCCCGGGTCGTCCACGACGCCGACCAGCTCGCCGAGGTCCAGGAGGGCGAGATCCTCGTCGCGACGGTGACCGCCCCGAGCTGGGGCCCGATCTTCGGCAAGATCCGCGCCACCGTCACCGACATCGGCGGCATGATGAGCCACGCCGCCATCGTCTGCCGCGAGTACGGCCTGCCCGCCGTCACCGGCACCGGCTCCGCCTCGACGACCATCCGCACCGGCCAGCGGCTGCGGGTGGACGGCAACGCCGGCACCGTCACGATCCTCGACGACGCCGACGAGACCTCCGCGGCGTCCGGGCAGGCGGGCGGCGAGCAGGCCCCCGCGGCCGTGAGCGGGGCGGTGCAGTGACCCGCACGGTCCTCATCACCGGCGGGGCCGGCGGGCTCGGGCGCGCGTTCGCGCTCGGGTTCGCCGACCCCGGCGCCCGGGTGGCGGTGGTGGACGTCAACGTCGCCGGCGCCGAGGAGACCGCCGCCCTCGTGCGCGAGCGCGGCGCCCAGGCCCTCGCCGTCGAGGTCGACGTCACCTCCCTCGAGTCCACCGAGGCCATGGCCGCCGAGGTGGCCGCCTTCGGCGGCGGCGGGATCGACGTCCTGGTCAACAACGCCGCCATCTACGCCGGGATCACCCGCAGCCCGTTCGAGCAGATCGACCCGGCCGAGTGGGACCGGGTCATGGCGGTCAACCTCAAGGGCCCGTGGCTGTGCGCCCGGGCGTGCAGCCCCCACCTGCGCGAGGGCGGCGCCGTCGTCAACATCTCCTCGGCCACCGTCCTCAGCGGCTCGGAGCAGTGGATGCACTACGTCGCCTCCAAGGGCGGGGTCATCGGGCTGACCCGGGTCATGGCCAAGGAGCTGGGCCGGCGCGGGATCCGGGTCAACGCCATCGCGCCGGGCTTCACCCTCACCGAGGCCAGCTACGCGCTGATGGAGGACGCGGCCAGCTACGGCGTGGACCGCGCCGCCCTCAAACGGCCCTCCCAGCCCGAGGACGTCGTCGGCGCCGCCCGCTTCCTCGCCGGTCCGGACAGCTCGTACATCAGCGGTCAGACCCTCGTGGTCGACGGCGGCCGCCAGTTCATCTGAAGGAGAGCACCATGCCGCAGATCACCTACACCGAGCACGACGGCGCCACCCGCGTCGTCGAGGGCAACGTCGGCGACTCCGTCATGGAGACGGCCGTGCGCAACGGCGTGCCGGGCATCGTCGCCGAGTGCGGCGGGTCGCTGTCGTGCGCGACCTGCCACGTGTTCGTGGACGAGGACGACCTCGACCGCCTCGACCCCATGAGCGAGATGGAGGACGAGATGCTCTACGGCACCGCCGTGGACCGGGAGGACAACTCCCGCCTGTCCTGCCAGCTGCGCCTCAAGGACGGCTGCGACCTGCACGTGACCACGCCCGAGACGCAGGTGTGAGATGACCGGACTGCTCATCGTCGGCGCCAGCCAGGCCGGGGTCCAGCTCGTCGCGTCGCTGCGGGCCCTCGGCTTCGACGAGCCCATCACCCTCCTGGGCGAGGAGAACCACCGGCCCTACCAGCGCCCGGCCCTGTCCAAGGAGTTCCTGCAGGACAAGGTCGGCAAGGAGTCGTTGATCTTCCGCAGCCAGGAGTACTGGGACGAGCACCGCGTCGACCTGGTCAAGGGCCAGCGGATCGAGCGCATCGAGCGCCGCGCCGACGGCTCCGGCACGGCCCACGCCGCCTCCGGCCGGGCGTTCGCCTTCGACCGGCTCGCGCTCGCGGTCGGCGCCCGGGCCCGGCGCCTGGAGGTCGACGGCGCCGGCCTGGCCGGGGTGCTCTACCTGCGCAACGCCGACGACGCGCTGGCCCTCAAGGCCGCGATGCCCGCGGCGCGCGACGTCGTCGTCATCGGCGGCGGGTTCATCGGCCTCGAGGCGGCCCGCAGCGCCCACGCGCTGGGCAAGCGGGTCACCGTGCTCGAGGCCGGGCCGCGGCTGGTGGGCCGGGCGGTGGGGGAGGAGACCTCGGAGTACTTCCTGCGCGCCCACCGCGCCGCCGGGCTGGACATCCGGCTCGGCGCCCAGGTCGCCCGGTTCGTGGGCGACGACGGCGACGGCGGGCGCCTCACCGGCGTCGAGCTCGCGGACGGGGAGGTGATCCCCGCGCAGATCGCGCTGGTGGGCATCGGCGTCGTGCCCAACACCGAGCTCGCCGAGCAGATGGGCCTGGCCGTGGACAACGGGATCGTCGTGGACCGCTACGCCCGCGCCTCCGACGGCGCCACCGTGGCGGTGGGCGACTGCGCCAACCTGCCCAACCCGGTGCCCGGCTCCCCGGCCGGGGAGCGGCTGCGGCTCGAGAGCGTCAACAACGCCGTCGAGCAGGCCAAGGTCGCCGCCTACTCCGTGGTGGGCCGGCGCGAGGAGTACGCCGGCATCCCCTGGTTCTGGTCCAACCAGGGCGACCTCAAGCTCCAGATCGCCGGGCTGTCCCTCGGCCACGACGCCACCGTGGTGCGCCGCGACGACGCCCGCGGGAAGTTCTCCGTCCTGTACTACCGCGCCGGCCGGCTCATCGCCGCCGACTGCGTCAACCACCCCCTCGACTTCATGGCCGTCAAGAACGCCCTCGCCCAGGGCGCGACGATCCCTGCCGATCTCGTCGCCGACGCCGCCGTCCCGCTCAAGGGCCTGGCCCGGCCGGCCTGACCGCCGCGCCGCCCGGCCCGCCCGACCCCGAGGAAGAGCTCATGCCTGCACCGTCCGTCACCCGCCTGGCCACCGAGCTGCCGGTGGACACCACGCCCATCGTCTGCACCCCCGCGGCCGGGACCGACCTCGACGACATCTGGCGCGCGGTGGTCCCCGAGACCCGGGCGCGCAGCAACGACGTGCACCTGCCGATGTCGCTGGCCTACGCCGAGCGGCTGTGCGCGGTCTACCCCGAGGCCGACGCGCTCGTGGTGCGGGTCGCGATCCTGCTGCACGACACCGGCTGGGGCCGGGTGGACGAGGCCCGCATCTTCGCCGAGGGGTTCACCGGGGACTGGCGCAAGGCGCAGATCCGGTTCGAGCACGAGCGCCAGGGCTGCCTCATCGCCCAGGAGGTGCTGCCCCCGCTGGGCTACGACCCGGAGTTCGTCGAGCGGGTGGTGGCGATCATCGACGGGCACGACACCCGGCCGGACTCGAAGTCCCTGGAGGACTCCCTGGTGCGCGACGCCGACCGGCTGTGGCGCTTCGACCACGCCGGCATCGCGGTGGCGGCCGGCTGGTTCGGGCTCGACCCGGCCGCCTACGCCGACCGGCTCGAGGCGGAGATCCTGCCCGAGCTGCTCACCGAGGCGGCCCACACCATCGCGGTCGCCGACCTGGCCCGGTCCCGGGCGCTGCTCAAGACGGCGGTGCTGCGATGAGCGCGACGCAGCACGCCCCGGGCGCGGGCGCGCCGCCCGCCGGCGCGGCCCTGGACCGCGCCACCCTCGACCTGCCCTACACCTACCGGGACGACCACTTCGTCGACGGCGCCTGGGCGCCCTCGACCGGCACCGCCCGGATCACGGTCGTCGACCCGGCCACCGAGGAGGAGTGGGGCGCCGTCCCCGACGCCACCGGGGAGGACGTCGAGCGTGCCGTCGCCGCGGCCCGCCGCGCCCTGCCCGGCTGGGCCGCCACCGCGCCGTCGGAGCGGGCGGCCTACCTGCGGCGCATCGCCGACGAGGTCGAGCGCCGGGCGCAGCCGCTGGCCTGGACCAACACCCGGGAGAACGGCTCGCCGCTGGCGGAGACGTCCGGCGCGGCGGCCAACGCCGCCGGCATCCTGCGTTACTTCGCCACCCTCGCCGAGCACCTGGAGACCCCCGACGTGCGCCCGTTCCCCAACGGGGCCGGGGAGACGGTGGTCGGGTGGGACCCGGTCGGGGTGTGCGCGCTCATCGCGCCGTGGAACTTCCCCATCAACCTCGTGGTCATCAAGCTCGCGCCCGCGCTGCTCGCCGGGTGCACGGTGGTCATCAAGCCCGCCTCGCCCACGCCCTTGTCGATCCGGCTGGTGCTCGACGCCGTCGCCGCCGCCGGGGTGCCGGCCGGGGTGGTCAACCTCGTGACCGGCGGGGGCGCCGTCGGCGACGCCCTCGTGCGCCACCCGCACGTGGCCAAGGTGGCCTTCACCGGCTCCACCCCGGTCGGGCGGCGCATCGCCGCCGCCTGCGGGGAGCTGCTGCGCCCGGTCACCCTCGAGCTCGGCGGGAAGTCGGCCGGCATCGTGCTGCCCGACGTCGACCTCGAGGAGATGTCGCGGGCGCTGCTCCGCTCCTGCCTGCGCAACACCGGCCAGACGTGCTACATCTCCACCCGGCTGCTCGTGCCCGCCGCCCGGTACGACGAGGTCGTCGAGGCGGTCACCGCCACCGTGGCCGCCGCGCCGCTGGGCGACCCGCTCGACGAGCGCACCGTCTTCGGGCCCGTCGCCACCCGCGCCCAGTACGACACGGTGCTCGAGTACCTCGCCGCCGGCCACGCCGAGGGCGCCCGCGCCACCACCGGCGGGGCCGCCGCCGCCGTCGAGCGCGGCTACTACGTCCAGCCCACCGTCTTCGCCGACGTCACCCCCGGCATGCGCATCGCCCGCGAGGAGATCTTCGGCCCCGTGCTCGCCGTGCTGCGTTACGACAGCGAGGAGGAGGCCGTCGCCCTCGCCAACGACACCACCTTCGGCCTCGGCGGCATCGTCTTCTCCGCCGACGCCGAGCACGCCTACCGGGTGGCCCGCCGGGTCCGCACCGGCTCCATCGGGCTGAACTTCTTCGCCTCCAACCACAGCGCCCCCTTCGGCGGGCGCGGCGACTCCGGCCTCGGCGTCGAGTACGGCCTGGAGGGGCTGCACGCCTACCTCTCCCCGCAGTCCGTCCACCGGCGGGTGGCCCGATGAGCGCGTCGCAGAGCGAGGCGGCGGCGCGCGCCTCCCAGCTGGGCCGCGACGTCAGCCACCTCGTCCCGCCGCGGTCCGCGGTGCCGGGCCTGGTCGAGCTGACCGGGCGGGACCGGGCGGTGTGGGAGCGCGCCGCCGGCTACCTGCACGTGCGCGACAACGACGTGCACACCCTGTACTCCTATGGCCTGGCGACGGCGCTGCTCGCCCGGACGCCGCAGGCCCGCGCCGAGGTGGTGCTGCCGGCGATCCTGCTGCACGACACCGGCTGGTCCACCGTGCCCGAGGACGACGTGCTCGAGGCGATCGCCCCCCAGGCGCGCCGGCCCGAGCTGGTGCGCGCCCACGAGATCGCCGGCGCGCGCATCGCCCGGGAGATCCTCACCGACCTCGGCCACGACGCCGACGACGTCGAGGAGATCGCCGCGATCATCGACGGCCACGACAGCCGCCGCGAGGCGATCTCGGTCAACGACGCCTGCGTCAAGGACGCCGACAAGCTCTGGCGCATCACCCCGCACGGGCTGGCCACCGTGCAGCGCTGGTTCGGCCTCGACGCCGAGGAGGCGCTGCGGCTGGTCGGCGCCCGCACCCACGAGCACCTGCACACCGAGGCGGGCCGGGCGATGGCGGCGGCCCTGGGCGCGGTGGCCGCGACGGACCTGAGCCCGGAACGGCTCGCGCTGGGCTGAGCCGGGGCGGCGGCGATACGGCGGAGCACGACCGACGCCGGCTGCGATACACCTGAGTTCCCGACCGCGGCTGCCCGACCCGGCGGCCCGGGCGGCTCGCGCATCGATGGAGAGGAACGAGGAATGAGCGAACGGATCGTCCGGACCCAGGTGGGGATCGTCGGCGCGGGGCCGGCGGGGCTGTGGCTGGCGCACCTGCTGGCGGTGGCGGGGATCGACTCGGTGGTGCTGGAGAAGCGGCCGCGGGCGGAGATCGCCGCGACCCACCGGGCCGGGATCCTCGAGCAGGGCACGGTCGACCTCATGACCGCGCTGGGCCTGGACGCCCGCATGCGCGCGGAGGGGTACGCCCACCACGGCATCGAGCTGCGGGTGGCCGGGCAGGCGAGGCGCATCGACTTCGCCGACCTGGTCGGCCGGGCGGTGCAGCTCTACCCCCAGCAGGAGGTCTTTTCCGACCTGGCCGACGGCGCCGCCGCGAAGGGCCTGGACGTGCGCTTCGAGGTCGCCGACGTCGCCCTGCACGACCTGACCGGCGAGTCCCCGTCGATCACCTTCACCGACGCCGACGGCACCCCCACCCGGGTGGTGTGCGACTTCGTCGCCGGCTGCGACGGCTCGCGCGGGATCTCCAAGCGGGCCATCCCCGAGGTGCTGCGCACCGACCACTTCCGCGAGTACCCCTTCGGCTGGTTCGGCATCCTGGTCGAGGCCGAGCCGTCCGCCCCGGAGCTGATCTACGCCAACTCCGACCACGGCTTCGCGCTGATCTCCCAGCGCACCGCGACCACCCAGCGCATGTACTTCCAGTGCGACCCCACCGACAGCCCGGACAACTGGGACGACGAGCGGATCTGGGACCAGCTCGACGCGTGCACCGCCGCGCCCGGCTTCACCCTGAGGCGCGGGCCGATCTTCGACAAGACCGTCATCCCCATGCGCTCCTACGTGTGCGAGCCGCTGCAGTACGGCCGGCTCTTCCTCGCCGGCGACGCCGGGCACACCGTCCCCCCGACCGGGGCCAAGGGCATGAACCTGGCCGCCGGGGACGTCTCCGTGCTGGCGCGGTCCCTGGAGCGGTACTACCGCGAGGGCGAGGCGGACCTGCTCGAGACCTACACCGCCACCGCCCTGTCGCGGGTGTGGAAGGCCCAGCACTTCTCCTGGTGGATGACCTCGATGCTGCACACCCAGCCCGGCGCCTCCACCTTCGACCGGCGCCGCCAGCTCGGCGAGCTCGACCTGGTCACCACCTCCCGCGCCGGGTCGACCTACCTCGCCGAGGCCTACACCGGCTGGCCGCTGATCCCCACCCGCCCCGGCTTCCTCGACCCCGACACCGCCCTCGGCAACGTCCTCGCCTCCCAGCTCACCGGCCGGGAGACGACGGCGTCGCGCCCGTGACCCCCGCCGGCCGGCACCCCACCCGCCCGGGCGTGGGTGCCGGCCCGGGACGGCGCGGGTGAGCCTCAGTCACCCAGCACGCGGCGCAGCGTCGCGGCGACGGCGGCGCGGTCCAGCGGCTCGTCGCGCCGCACGGTCAGCGCGTGGAGCATCAGGCCGTCGGCGTAGTCGGCGGCGGCCCGGGCGCGCGACCGCGCCTCGGGCACGGCGAGGGCAGCCAGGACCTGCTCGAGGCCGCCGAGGAGCCGGCGGTGCCCGGCCACGGCGGCCTCGGGCTGGTCGAGGGACATGGCCAGGCGCGCGGCGGTCAGCGTCGCGTGCTCGCCGGTGAGCAGGCCGACGAGGTCGGCGAGCTGGTCGGCGAGCTCCTCGACGCTGCCCGGCGCCGCGCCGGCGGCGAGCGACGCCCACAGCGCCAGGTCGAGCTGCTCGATCCGGCCGGCCACCGCCGCGACCAGGGCCGCCCGGTTGCGGAAGTAGTTGGAGGTGGTGCCCGGCGGGACGGCCGCGGCCGCGTCGACGGCCCGGTGGGTCAGCCCCTTGAGGCCGGCGGACGCCACCACGGTGAGGGCCGCCTCGGCGATCTGGGTGCGGCGGTCGGACATGGCGCGACCCTAGCGGCTCTTCCCTGACCACTACAAAAGTAGTAGCGTCGGGTCATGGAGACGATCGCCATCGTCGGTGGCGGCATCGCCGGGCTCGCCCTGGCCGCCCGGCTCGACCCGCGCCGCTTCGACGTCACGGTCCACGAGCAGCGCGCCGAGCTGCCCGCCGTCGGGACGGTGCTGGGCATGTGGCCGGCCGCCCAGCGCGCCCTGGGCGCCCTGGGGCTGCTCGAGGCGGTGCGGGCGGTGAGCCCGCCGATCGCCGCCCTGCCCGTCAGGGACACCCGCGGCCGCGTCTGGGTCACGCCCCGGGTGCCCGGCCTGGTCGGCGTCTCCCGGGTGGACCTCCTGCGCCTGCTCGACGGCGCCGTCCCGCCCTCGGTGCGCCGCGTCGTGGGGCGGGTGGACGCCAAGCCGCGCGCCGGCGCCGACCTGGTCGTGGGGGCCGACGGCGTGCACAGCGCCGTGCGCCGCGCGGTGTGGGGCGGGCGCACCACGGCCGTCCTCACGCCGTACCTCGCGGTGCGCGGCGTCGTCGCCGAGCCGGGGTGGCGCGAGCGCGGGGGCGAGTACTGGGGCCGGGGGGACCTGTTCGGCATCTCCCCGTCGGCGGCCGGGACCAACTGGTACGCCTCGTTCCGGTCCGACCTCGGGCCCGTCACCGTCGACGTCGAGACCGCGCTCGCCACCGTCCGCGCGCGCTACGCCGACCGTGCGCCCGGCGTGCGGGACGTCCTCGCGGCCGCCGCCCCGGAGACCTCGCTGGCCCAGCGGATCTGGACGACGCCGCCCCTGCGCCGCTACGCCCGCGACGGCGTGGCCCTCGTCGGGGACGCGGCGCACGCGATGACGCCCAACCTCGGCCGCGGCGCCTGCGAGGCGCTGGTCGACGCGGTGACCCTGGCCGACCTGGTCAACACCCGCCCGATGCCGGCCGCGCTGGCGGCCTACGACCGGGCCCGGCTCCTGCGCACCCAGGCGCTGCGGGTGGCGTCGGGGGCGCTCATGCGCCTCGCCCTGGCGGAGCGGGGGCAGCCCGGCCGCGACCGGGTGCTCGCCCTCGCCGGACGGTGGGCCTGAGCGTCACCGCGCGGCGCACCGCCGTCCCGGGACGGCGGGGCCCGTCACCGCGCGGCGTACCGCCGCTCCGGCCGGCCCACCTCGCCGTAGCGCAGCCGCACCTCCGCGCGGCCGCTGTCCGCGAGGTGCTCGAGATAGCGCCGGGCGCTGACCCGGGAGATCCCGGCCAGCTCGGCGGCCTCCGCCGCCGAGAGGTCCCCGCCGGAGCTCGTCAGCACCTCGGCGACGAGCTGGAGGGTCTCGGCGCTCAGGCCCTTGGGCGGCTGCGTCGCCGTCCGCGGCGTGGCGAACAGCCGGTCGACCTCCACCTGCGCCGCCGTCGCGCCGGGGGACAGCGCCCGGTGCGTCTGCCGGTAGTGCTCCAGGCGCTGGCGCAGGTCCGCGAACGTGAACGGCTTGATGAGGTACTGCACCGCCCCGCCGCGCACGGCCCGCTTGACCGTGTCGGCCTCCCGGGCGGCGGTGACGATCATGACGTCCATGTCCGGGACGGCCTCGTGCAGGCCGGTGAGGATGTCCAGGCCGGACGCCCCCGGCAGGTACACGTCGAGCAGCACCAGGTTGGGCTGCAGCCGCTTGGCGGCGGCGAGGGCGCCCGCCGAGTCGTGCACGACGCCGACCACCTGGAACCCCTCGCAGCGGCTGACGAACCCCTCGTGGATCTTGGCCACCATGTAGTCGTCGTCGACGACGAGGACGTCGATCATGCCGCCACCTCCGCCGCGGTCTTCCGGAGCCGGGCGGTGAACACGGCGCCGCCGTCGTTGTGGACCGTGACGTCCCCGCCGCGGCGGCGGCACACCAGCCGCACCAGCGCCAGGCCGTAGCCGCGCCCGGCGGGCTCGTCGGAGTCCTTGGTCGAGAAGCCGCTGCGGAACAGCCGCTCGGCGTCGGCCACGTCCACCCCGGCCCCGCAGTCGCTCACCCGCACCGTCACCGCCTCCGCGTCCTCGCTCAGCGCGATCTCGATGCGCGGCTCCGGGGTGCCGGCGACGGCGTCGAGCGCGTTGTCGACGAGGTTGCCCACCACGGTGATGAGGTCGCGCGAGAGCGGCTCGTCCACCCGGCTCACCTGCGACTCGACCGCCAGCACCAGGCGCGAGCCGCGCTCGGCGGCCAGGGAGTCCTTCGCGATGAGCAGCGCGGCGAGCGGCGGGTCGGCCACCCGCTCGGTGACCTGGGCGTAGACGTTCTCCCGGTGATGGCTCACCCCCTCGACGAACCGCACCGCCTCGTCGTACTGCTCCAGCTGCAGCAACCCGGAGATGGTGTGCAGCTGGTTGGAGAACTCGTGCGTCTGGGCCCGCAGCGTGCCGGTGGTGCGCCGGGAGGTGTCCAGCGCCCGCTCCATCGCCTGCAGCTCGGTCTGGTCGCGCATCGTCGTCACCGACCCGATCACCGCCCCGTGCGAGCGCACCGGCATGCGGTTGAGCACGAGGAGCCGGGTGCCGACGGCGACGAGCCGGTCCGGCGTCGCGGCGGCGGTGAGCACCTCGCGCAGCTCGGCGTCCTGCGTCAGCTCCTCCAGCGGGCGGCCGACGGCGTCGGGCGGCAGGGCGAGCAGCAGCCGGGCCGAGTCGTTGAGCAGCGTGACCCGTCCGGCGGTGTCCAGGGCGAGCACCCCCTCCTTGATCCCGTGCAGCAGCGCCTCGCGGTGCTCGACGAGCCCGGCGATCTCGGTGGGCTCGAGGCCCAGCGTCTGCCGCTTGATGCGGCGGGAGAGCATCGTCGAGCCGAGCACCCCGATCGTCGTCGCCAGCCCGCCGTAGGCGAGCAGGTCCGGGCCGGCCACGGCCAGCCGGTCCGCGACGGACGGCAGCTCCCGGCCCACCCGGGCGGTGCCGACGTGGCGCCCGCTCTCGTCGAGCACCGGCACCTCGGCGGCCACCGCGTTGGCCGCCACTGCGCCCGTCCACGAGCCGATCCCGGCCCGCGGGCCGTCGTGCCGCAGCGTCGCCCCGACCTGGTCGGGCACCGAGGAGGCCAGCACCGTCCGGTCCGGACGCAGCAGGGCCACGGTGGTCGATCCGGACACCGATCGGACCGTCTCGCCCACGGCCGCCAGCGGCGAGCTGCCGCCGGGCAGGGCCGTGGGCAGCAGCGCCCGGACGGTGGGGTTGCCGGCGAGGTTCTCGGCCGCGGAGAGGGCCCGCCGGGTCTCCGCCCGCTCGAGCTGGCGCCCGGTCTGCGCGAAGGACAGCCCGCCGACCGTGGCCACGACCAGCAGCACGATGAGCAGCTGGAGGACGAGGAACTGCCCCGCGAGGGTCATCCGGCTCGGGCGCACCTCGACCTCCTCATCGGCGTTGACGCGGTCGCTCGGCCGCGGGGCCATGGTGCCACCACCACCGGCCCGGTCTCGCCGTCCGTTTTGTGACCACAAAGAACTCAACGATCACTGCGACCGCAATGCTGACCCGGGCTCCGCCGTCGACCACGATGGCGGAGCCCTGCCCCCTCAGAGACGAGGCTCGTATGCACCGCACCACCAAGCTGTCCATCCCGGCCCTGCTGGCCGCCGCCGCGCTGGCCCTGACCGCCTGCGGCGTCACCAGCTCGAAGGACGGCGCCGCCACCGGCGCGGCCAGCGACTCCGCCAGCGCCGCCGAGGTGCTCACCGACAAGCGGATCATGGTCCCGAACTCGCCCGGCGGCGGCTACGACCAGACCGCCCGCACGGCGGCACAGGTGATGGAGACGACCAAGATCTCCTCGGGCCTGGAGGTCTTCAACCTCGAGGGCGCCGGCGGCACGGTCGGCCTCGCCCGGACCGTCTCGGAGGCCGGCAACGGCGACCTCGCGATGCTCATGGGCCTCGGCGTCGTCGGCGCGAGCTACACCAACGAGTCCGAGGCGACGCTGACGCAGACCACCCCGCTGGCCAAGCTCATCGAGGAGCCGGGCGCGGTCATGGTGCCGGCCGGCTCGCCGTACCAGACCATCGACGACCTCGTCGCCGCCTGGAAGGCCGACCCGGCCGGGATCAGCGTGGGCGGCGGCTCCAACCCGGGCGGCCCCGACCACCTCCTGCCCATGCAGCTGGCCCAGGCGGTCGGCATCGACCCGAAGACCGTCAACTTCGTCTCCTACGACGGCGGCGGCGACCTGCTGCCCGCCATCCTCGGCAACAAGCTCGGCTTCGCCACCTCCGGCGCCGGGGAGTTCAAGGACCAGATCGAGACCGGCGAGATCCGGGTGCTGGCCGTCTCCAGCGAGAAGCCGGTCGAGGGCATCGACGCCCCCACGCTCAAGGACTCCGGCATCGACCTGGTGTTCACCAACTGGCGCGGCATCGTCGCCCCGCCGGAGATCGACGACGCCGACCGCGACGCCTGGCTCGGCGCCCTCGAGGCCATGCACGACACCCCCGAGTGGGAGGCCGCGCTGGAGAAGAACGGCTGGACCGACGCCTTCATCACCGGCGACGAGTTCGCCACCTTCCTCACCGAGCAGGACAAGCGGGTGGCCGACGTCCTCACGGAGCTCGGGCTGGCATGACCTCCGCGACGACGACGCGGCGCGTGACCGGCCGCTCCGAGCTGGGCGTCGCCGCCCTGCTCGGGGTGGTCGGCGCCGCCGTCCTGTGGGACGCGCTCGGTCTGCACGCCCCGTACTCCCAGTCCGACCCCATCGGCCCGCGGGCGGTGCCCTACCTCGTCGCCGCCCTGCTGTTCGGCACCGCGGTCGTCCTGGCGGTCGACGTGCTGCGGGGCGGGCGCGGGGAGGTCGAGGGCGGCGAGGACGTCGACCTCAGCCAGCCCACCGACTGGCGCACCGTCGTCCCGCTCGTCGCGGTGTTCGCGGCCAACATCGTGCTGATCGACACCCTCGGCTGGGTCATCTCCGGGGCGCTGCTCTTCTTCGGCTCGGTGATGGCCCTGGGCAGCCGCCACTACGTGCGGGACGCCCTCGTCTCGCTCGTCCTCGCCCTGGGGACGTTCTACGGCTTCTACCTCGGCCTGGGCATCCACCTGCCCGCCGGGCTCCTCGAGGGGGTGCTCTAGATGGACGTGCTCTCCGCGCTGGCCGACGGCTTTCTCACCGCCGCCACCCCCGTGAACCTGCTGTGGGCCACCGTCGGCGTGCTGCTGGGCACCGCCGTCGGCGTGCTGCCCGGCATCGGGCCGGCCATGACGATCGCGCTGCTGATGCCGGTCGCCTTCGCCCTGGAGCCCACGAGCGCGTTGATCATGTTCGCCGGCATCTACTACGGCGGCATGTACGGCGGGTCGACCACCTCGATCCTGCTCAACACCCCCGGCGAGTCCTCCACGGTCGTCACGGCCATCGAGGGCCACAAGATGGCCAAGGCCGGGCGCGCCGCGCAGGCCCTGGCGACGGCGGCGATCGGCTCGTTCGTCGCGGGCACCATCGGCACCGCCCTGCTGGCGTTCTGCGCGCCGGTGGTCGTGCGGTTCGCGATCGCGCTAGGTGCGCCGAGCTACCTGGCGATCATGCTGCTCGCCCTCGTGGCGGTGACGGCGGTGCTCGGCAGCTCCCGCGTGCGCGGCTTCGCGTCGCTCGCGCTGGGCCTGGCCATCGGGCTCATCGGCATGGACCCGGTCACCGGGCAGCGGCGGCTGACCTTCGGGGAGCCGCAGCTGGTCGACGGCATCGACGTCGTGGTCATCGCGGTGGCGATTTTCGCCGTCGGCGAGGCCCTGTGGGTCGCCGCGCACCTGCGCCGGACGACGTCGGCGACCATCCCGGTGGGGCGGCCGTGGATGAGCCGGCAGGACTGGGGCCGCTCCTGGAAGCCGTGGTTGCGCGGCACCGCGTTCGGCTTCCCCTTCGGGGCGCTGCCGGCGGGCGGCGCGGAGATCCCCACCTTCCTGTCCTACATCACGGAGAAGCGGCTCTCGAAGAAGCCCGAGGAGTTCGGGCACGGGGCGATCGAGGGCGTCGCGGGACCCGAGGCGGCGAACAACGCCTCCGCCGCGGGCACGCTCGTGCCGATGCTCTCCCTCGGTCTGCCGACCAACGCCACCGCCGCGATCATGCTGGCCGCACTCATTCAGTTCGGCATCCAGCCCGGGCCGCTGCTGCTCCAGCGGGAGCCGGACCTGGTGTGGGGGCTCATCGCCTCGCTGTTCATCGGCAACGCCCTGCTGCTCGTCATCAACCTGCCTCTGGCGCCCGCGTGGGCGAAGCTGCTGCAGATCCCGCGGCCCTACCTGTACGCCGGCATCCTCTTCTTCGCCACGCTGGGGGCCTACTCGGTCAACATGCAGGCCTTCGACCTGGTGCTGCTGCTCGTCCTGGGCCTGCTCGGGCTGCTCATGCGCCGCTACGGGCTGCCGGTCCTGCCGCTGATCATCGGCGTGATCATCGGCCCGCTGGCCGAGGCGCAGATGCGCCGGGCCCTCCAGCTCAGCGCCGGGCACGCCTCCGGCCTGTGGAACGAGCCGCTGGCGGTGGTCATCTACGTGATCATCGCGCTCGTCCTGCTGTGGCCGCTGCTCGCGTGGGGTATCCGCCGCGCCCGGGGCGGGGCCCCCGCCCCTGTGCTGAGCGCCGCCCGCCCCGAGGACGGCGATCCGGACGTCGCCGCCGACCTCGGGTCCGGCACGGCAGTCGAGTCCTCCACCCCGACCACCCGCAGGGAGCACAGATGAAGATCGTCGTCGGCTACATCCCCACCCCCGAGGGACAGGCCGCCCTGCGGCACGCCACCGACCTCGCGCGCAAGGAGGAGGCGCTGCTCATCGTCATCAACTCCTCGCGCGGGGAGGCGCCGGCCGACCCTCGGATCGTCGGCGAGGAGGAGCTGGCCACGGCGGAGGAGCACCTGCGCGAGGCGGGCGTCGAGCACCTGCTCCTGCAGCCCGTGCGCGGGCGCTCCGCCGCCGACGAGGTGCTCGGCGCCGCCCAGGAGCACCGGGCCGACCTCATCGTCATCGGCCTGCGCCGCCGCACCCCGGTGGGCAAGCTGCTGCTGGGCAGCAACTCCCAGCGCATCCTGCTCGAGGCCGACTGCCCGGTCCTCGCCGTCAAGCACGGGGAGCCCGCATGACGGCGCCGGCCACCGCCGACCTCTACGACGAGCACGGCGAGGCGCTGCAGTCCTGCGACACCCAGCTGCGCCAGTACGGCGGCAGCCGGGCCTTCGCCGGCACCATCGCCACCGTCCGGTGCCACGAGGACAACGCCCTGGTGAAGGCGGTGCTCGGGGAGCCGGGTGACGGGCGCGTGCTCGTCGTCGACGGCGGCGGGTCGCTGCACACCGCGCTCATGGGCGACCTCATCGCCGGGTCCGCGGTGCGCAACGGCTGGGCCGGCGTCGTCATTCACGGCGCCGTCCGGGACGTCGCCGCCCTGCGCACCCTCGAACTCGGCATCAAGGCGCTGGGCTCCAACCCGCGCAAGAGCGCCAAGACCGGCGCGGGGGAGCGGGACGTCGCCGTGACCTTCGGCGGGGCGACGTTCACCCCTGGCGCGCGGCTGGTCAGCGACGACGACGGCGTGGTGGTCCTCCCGGGCTGAGCCCCCGGGCGGTGCGAACCCGCGGGCGATTACCGGAATACCTGAGCCCCGCGCGGCGAGCCACACGGGCGAGTACCTTGCCCGTGTGGCTCGCACCGGCAGCGGTGGAGTGGTGGGCGCGTCCCACCGGCCGCGACCCACGCGCGGATCGCTCGGCCCGGCAGCCTTGGGCCTGGCAATGGTCCTGAGCCTGGCCGTCTCGGCCTGCACCTCAGGCCCGCGCGGGCCGGACGGGCCGGACGGGCACAAGATCTCGCCGACGACGGCGAGCACCGTCCCCGCCCCGACGCCTGCCGCCGGCACAACCACCTTCGGCATGCCCACGGCACCCGATCCCCGCCAGGCCGCCGCGTGGCCCCCGGCCGCCGCGCCGGGGGACCCGGGCAGCCTCGCCCCCAAGTCCGACCCCTCGGTGCTGCCGGGGCCGATCGTCATCGCCGACAAGCACAACGACCGCCTAGTTGTACTGACCCGGGACGTTGTGGACACGCCGGGACGGTTTCCCTGAACGGGTGAGGACCTCCGGGTAGGTGTGGAGCTGTCTAGGCATCTGCACCACCACGGAGGTCCTCGTGTCCCACGCTAACGCCCCGCTGACCCCACTGGGCCGTCTGCGCCTGGCCCGGTGCGTCGTGGAGGACGGCTGGCCGCTGCGGCGGGCGGCGGAGCGGTTCAACGTCTCGGTCACCTGCGCCCAGCGGTGGGCCAGGCGCTACCGCGAGGAGGGCGAGGCGGGCCTGGCCGACCGCTCCAGCCGGCCCCGGTCCTGCCCGCACCGCACCCCGGCGCGCACCGAGCGGCGGGTGGTGAACCTGCGGGTGTCCCGGCGCTGGGGACCGCAGCACATCGCCTACCACCTGGGCCTGAACGTCTCCACGGTCCAGCGGATCCTGACCCGCTACGGCTGCCCACCGCTGCGCTGGGTCGACCCGGCCACCGGCGCCCCGATCCGCGCCAGGCGCCGCAAGGTCGTGCGCTACGAGCGCGAGAAGCCCGGGGAGCTGATCCACGTCGACATCAAGAAGCTCGGCCGCATCCCCGACGGCGGCGGGCACCGCGTGCTCGGCCGTGCCGCCGGCGGACGCAACAGCTCCGCCCACCGTGACCAGGGCCGGCCCCGGAAGGTCCCCGGCCGGCCGAACCTGGGCTACGCCTACCTCCACCACGCCCAGGACGACCACTCCCGCCTGGTCTACTCCGAGATCCTGACCGACGAGACCAAGGAGACCGCGGCGGCGTTCATGACCCGGGCCCTGGACCACTTCGCCGCCCGCGGCATCCGCGTCGAGCGGGTCCTGACCGACAACGGCTCGTGCTACCGCTCCAAGATCTTCAACGCCGTCCTGACCGACGCCGACGTCAAGCACAAGTACACGAGGCCCTACCGGCCTCTCTTAACCGGCTAATCCCGGTAGGAGCAGCGGTAGAAACGCCGGATTTCCCGGAGTGTTTGACCACCGATGATCCGGCTGGGATACCTACGTCTCATGAGCGACGAAGCTCTGAAGGTCCAGT
>NZ_VUKF01000013.1 GCF_009193185.1 Georgenia thermotolerans
CCCGGCGCGCGTGGGCGCGGCGGGTGCCGCGGCCGCCCCGGGCGCGGCCCCGCTCGCCCGTCGGCACGTGCGCCGCGAGGTCGACCCCGCCACCATCCCGGCCAGCGGGGCCTGGCGCGAGGGCGACGACCCGGGCCCCCGGCGCTTCGCCGACATCGGCGCCCTCCCGCTCGAGGCCGGCGGCCGGCTGCCGCACGTGCGCCTGGCGTACGAGACGTGGGGCGAGCTGAACGAGGCGGGCGACAACGCCGTCCTCGTGCTGCACGCCCTGACCGGGGACGCCCACGTGACCGCCTCCCCCGGCGACGGGACGGACGACGAGGGCTGGTGGGGCCAGGTGGTCGGGCCGGGCCGGGCCATCGACACCACCAAGTACTTCGTCGTCGCGCCCAACGTGCTCGGCGGCTGCCAGGGCTCCACCGGCCCCTCCTCCCCCGCCCCGGACGGCAGCCCCTGGGGCTCGCGGTTCCCGCTCATCACGGTGCGCGACCAGGTGGCCGCAGAGATCGAGCTCGCCGACCTGCTCGGCATCGAGCGGTGGGCCCTGGTCGTGGGCGCCTCCATGGGCGGGCACCGGGTGCTCGAGTGGGCCGTCATGGCGCCCGAGCGGGTCGACGCGATCGCCGTCGTCGCCTCCACCGCGCAGACCACCGCCGAGCAGGTGGCCTGGGCCCACGCCCAGCTCGGCGCGATCCGGCTCGACCCGAACTGGCGCGGCGGAGACTACTACGACGCCCCGCCCGGGCACGGGCCGCACGCCGGCCTCGGCCTCGCGAGGCAGATCGCCCACACCACCTACCGCAGCCCGGCCGAGCTCGAGGAGCGCTTCGGCCGGCTGCCCCAGCACGCGGAGGAGCCGCTGAGCGGGGGGCGCTACGCGGTGCAGTCCTACCTGGACCACCACGCCTCCAAGCTCGCCGTCCGGTTCGACGCCGGCAGCTACGTCACGCTCACCCAGGCGATGATCACCCACGACCTCGGCCGCGACCGCGGCGGGGTCGAGGCGGCGCTGGCCCAGGTGCGGGCGGCGACGCTGGTGGTCGCGGTGGACTCGGACCGGCTGTTCTTCCCCGACGAGTCCGAGCGGATCGCCGCCGCCGTGCCGGGCGCCGGCCCGGTGGCCTACGTGCGCTCCGACCACGGCCACGACGGCTTCCTCGTCGAGCACGACCAGGTGGCGGCGCTGCTGGGCCGGTTCCTGCGGTCCGTGGCGCCGGTGCGCGCGGCGCGCTGACCCTGGGGGCGGGGCCGTCCGGCGTCGGTGCCGCACGGCATGATGACCCCATGGCCCGCAAGACCCCCAAGACCGACGCGCCGCACGTGCCCGACGAGACGGTGCCCGAGGACGCCGTCACCTTCCCGCCGGCGCCGCCGGCCGACCGGTGGGCCGAGGACGTGCTGGGCCAGGGTTTCGAGGCGCGCACGCTGCCATTGCTCGACGACGACGAGGGCGAGGTGGTGGCGACCCTGGTGCGCCACGTGCCGGCGGACGACCCGGGCGCGCTACCGGGCACGCCGTCCTCCCCCACATTCGCTGTGCTGTACCTGCACGGGTGGAACGACTACTTCTCCCAGCGCGAGCTCGCCCGGCAGCTCGCCGCCCTGGGGGCCGCGTTCTACGCCCTGGACCTGCGCAAGTACGGCCGGTCGCTGCGCCCGCACCAGACCCGCGGGTACGTGACGAACCTGTCGACCTACGACGAGGACCTCCACGCGGCGCTGCGCGTGGTGCGCGCCGAGCACGGGGTGGGCACCGACCTGGTCCTCATGGGGCATTCCACCGGCGGGCTCACCGCGGCGCTGTGGGCGCACCGCCACCCGGGCGCGCTGCGCGCCCTCGTGCTCAACTCCCCGTGGCTGGAGCTGCAGGGCTCGGCGCTGCTGCGGGCGGTGTCCCAGCCGATCATCGGCCGCCTCGCCAAGCTGCAGCCCAAGGCGGTCATCCCGACGACGGACCTGGGCTTCTACCAGCGCACACTGCTGGGGTGGACCGAGGCCGACGGGCCGGTGCCCGAGGGCCAGGAGGACGACCCGTTCATCACCGGCTGGGCCCCCGAGCCGGCGTGGCGCCTCTCCCCCAGCGCGCCGGTGCGCCCGGGCTGGCTCGCCGCGGTGCTGGCCGGGCACGCCCAGGTCGCGGCGGGCCTGCAGATCAGCTGCCCGGTGCTGGTGATGACCTCCGGGCGCACGGTGCTCAGCCCGCGCTGGTCGCCGCAGATGCGCGAGGCCGACACGGTGCTCGACGTCGAGCAGACGCGCCGGCGCGCGCTCCAGCTCGGTGACCTGGTCACGGTCGCCCGGTTCGAGGGCGCCATCCACGACGTCACGCTCTCCGCGCGCCCGGTGCGCGAGCGGATCTACACCGAGCTGCGCCGCTGGGCGCGGGCCTACGTGCTGCGCCCGGCGGGCGAGCCGGCGCACTGAGCGCCGCGGGGCCCGTCGGGGCGCGCGGGTCAGCCCCGGCGGCGGCCGGCGCCCGTGACCCGGCCGGCCGACGCCATCAGCTCGGCGCGGGCGTCGGCCAGGCTCGGGCCGCCCTCGCCGAAGCGCCACACGCGCCAGCCGTCGACGTCGTCGCGCCCGGAGGCGGCGGTGGCGGCGAGGTCGGGGTCGTCGAAGGCGGCGCCGCTGGCCAGGCGGAGCAGGCCCTCGGTGGTGAGGGTGGCCTCGTGGCGGACGCCGCGGCGCAGCTGGACCCAGGTCAGCACCGTGTCGGCGCTCAGGGAGCCGGCGATCCGGGCGAGGTCCTCGGCCGCGGCGTCGTCGCGCTCGCGCGGGAGCGGCTCGCGGGCGGCGGCGTGCGTGCCGGCGCCGGCGGCCGCGGGCGAGGCCGCCGAGGCGGCGCCGTCCGGGGACGTGGGCGAGGTCAGTGGGGAGTGCGCCGACGGCGCGGACGCGCCGGAGCCGGCGGTGCCCGGGGACCCGGGGGTCCACGGGGACGGCGGCGTCCGGGGGGACGACGGTGTCCGCGGGGAGGCGACCGACGGCGAGACCGGCGCGGCCGGGGTCGCCGCGGAGCCGACCGGCGAGACCGGGGTGGCCGGCGAGGCCGGGCTGGCCGGGGTGGCGGGCGAGGCAGGGGTGGCCGGCGAGGCCGCCAGCTCCCGGGCCGGTGCGGCCGGCCGGCCGGAGAGCACCCGCCCCGTCTCCACGATCTCGTGCGGGCGCAGCTCGGTGACCTCGAGGAACCGGCGCCCGCTGCTCATCTGCCGCAGGGCGACCTCGTGCACCGCCACGCCGGAGGTGGTGAGCCCGGCCAGCGCGGGGCGCACCTCGTCGGCCACCGCGCCAGCGACGATGATGAGCCGCGGGCCCGGCGCCGGACGCGGCGGCATGGACTCGCGGAAGACGTTCCAGTCCCGGCGGAAGGCGCCGACGCCGCGGGGGTAGAGGTCGCCGAGCTGGGTCCACCCGAGGGAGGAGTTCCGCGCGCTGAGGGACAGGGCGGAGACCAGGGCCGCCGAGTCCAGGCGCTCGACCACCTCGACGGTGACGACCTGGCCGGAGGCGTCCATCGCGGTCAGGCGCGGGGCGGGCGGCAGGGCACCGGCGCGCGGGGTCTCCCCGTGCCAGGAGACCGGGAAGAGGGGGCGCTGGACCACCTCGAGCACCTGGTCGCGGATGGCCTGGAGGAGATCGGGCTCGAGGTCCTCACCGACCGGACGTCCGAACTGCGCGGGGACGAGGCGCCCCTCGTCGAACTCGAAGAACGGCATGCGACGTAGACCTGACCTCGCAAGGAGTGGATGGGAACTTCGCCCATCTTCTCATGGTCGGGACGAGCCGCCGCGCCCGGCCTCCCCGGCCGCCGGGCTCCTCGCCCCGCCCCGGCTCCGGCCGCCGGACTCCTCGCCCACCGCTCCGGCCGCCGGGCTCCTCCCTACCGCTGCCCGGCGAGGAGCTGGGCGAGGTGGACGCCGTGGCGGCCGGCGAGCTGCTCGGCCTGGGTGCGGCAGGAGAAGCCGTCCGCGAGGTAGACCGTCTCGGGGCCAGCCTCGCGCAGCGCGGGCAGCAGGGCGTTCTCGGCGACGGCGACGGAGGTGTCGTAGTGGCCGGCCTCCATGCCGAAGTTCCCCGCGAGGCCGCAGCAGCCGGCCAGCGTGGTCACGCGCGCCCCGGCCCGTGTCAGCAGCGCCGCGTCGGCGTCCCAGCCCATGACCGAGTGGTGGTGGCAGTGCGGCTGGGCGACGACCTCGACGCCCTCGAGCGAGGGCGGCTGCCAGTCCGGCCCGGGCCCGACCGGGGTGGGGGCGGTGAGCAGCTCGGCGAGGGTGTAGGTCTGCTCGGCCAGCATGGGCGCGCGCGGGTCCTCGGGGAGCAGGTCGAGCAGGTCCGAGCGCAGCACGGCGGTGCAGCTCGGCTCGACCCCGACCACCGGGATGCCGTTGGCCGCGTAGGGGGCCAGGACGCCGAGCAGCTCGCGCAGGCGCTTGCGGGCGCCGTCGAGCTGGCCGGTGGAGATCCAGGTCAGGCCGCAGCAGGCGGGGTCCTCGGGGACGATCACGGTGTAGCCGGCGCTCTCGAGGACGCCGACGGCGGCGCGCGCCCCGGCGGTGTCGAGGGTCTCGGAGAAGGTGTCCGCCCACAGCACGACGAAGCGGGGGGCGGCGGGGTCACGGGGGTCGCGCGCCGCCTCGGAGGCTGGCGCGGTGACCGCACCATCCGCGGTCGCCTCCGACGCGGCGGACGCCCGCTCGGCCGCCGCGTCGGCGGGAGCCGAGGCCGTCGTGCCCGGCCGGGCGGCGCCGTCGTCCCGCTGCTTCCACCAGGTGGAGAAGCGCTCCTCGGCGAAGGTGACGACGTGGCGGCGGGTGTCCATGCCGCCGGCCCAGAGCACGGCCTGCTCCAGCGGCCGGGCCTTGAGCACCGTGTTGGCCAGCCTGGCCAGCGGCGGGACGGCGGTGAGCATCCGGCTCCAGCGGGGCAGCTGGCCCAGGAGATAGTGGTTGCGCGGGCGGATCTTGCCCTTGTAGCCGCGGTAGAGGACCTCGGACTTGTACTTGGCCATGTCCACCCCGGCGGGGCAGTCGGCCGAGCAGGCCTTGCACGACAGGCACAGGTCGAGGGAGTCGATGACGGCCGGGGAGTTCCAGTCCCGCACGAGGGAGCCGTTGGTCAGCTCCTGCAGCACCCGGGCGCGGCCGCGGGTGACGTCCTTCTCGTCCTTCGTGGCCCGGTAGGACGGGCACATGAACCCGCCGGAGGCGGAGGTGTCGGCGCGGCACTTGCCCACCCCGGTGCACCGGTGCACCGCGGTGGCGAAGTCGCCGCCGTCCTCGGTGAAGGCGAAGCCGCCGCGGGCGGGGGTGCGCCGGGCGAAGGGCCTGCGCAGGTCGGCGTCGAGCGGGGCGGGGTCGACGACGACGCCGGGGTTGAGGTGGTTCACGGGGTCGAAGAGGGCCTTGACCTTGCCGAACAGCTCGAGGACCTCCGGGGCGTACATCCGGCTCAGCAGTTCCGAGCGGGCGCGGCCGTCGCCGTGCTCGCCGGAGAGGGACCCGCCGTAGGCGGCCACCAGGTCGGCGGAGGCCTCGAGGAACTCCCGCGAGGGGCCGATGCCGGCGCGGGTCTCCAGCGGCAGGTCCAGGCGCACGTGGACGCAGCCGTCGCCGAAGTGGCCGTACAGCAGCCCGTCAACGTTGCGTTCGCGCATCAGGGCGGTGAAGTCGCGCAGGTAGTCGCCGAGCTTCTCGGGCGGGACGGCGGCGTCCTCCCAACCGGGCCACGCCGGCGCGTTCGCCGGGGTGCGCCCGCCCAGCCCGGCGCCGTCGGCCCGGATGCGCCACAGGGCGGCGGCCTGCGCGCCGGCCGGGACCACCCGCACGGCGTCGGTGCCGGCGTCGGCGGCCAGGGCCCGGGCGCGGACGAGCACGTCGGCGTCAGTCTCGCCCTCCGCGGCGCCGACCTCCACCAGCAGCCACCCGCCGCCGGCGGGCAGCTCCGGCACGGCGGCCGGGCCGTGGTGGCGGCGGACGACGTCGACGAGCTGGGCGTCCAGGCCCTCGACCGCCAGCGGGTCGTGGGCCAGCAGCGCGGGGACGGCGTCGGCGGCGGTGGGCATGTCGGGGTAGCCCAGGGCCACCACCACCGGGGCCGTCGGGACGGGGACGAGGTTGACCGTCGCCTGCAGGATGGTCACGAGGGTGCCCTCGGTGCCCACGAGCATCTTGGCCAGGTCGGTGCCGCGCTCGGGCAGCAGGTGCTCGAGGGAGTAGCCGGAGACCTGCCGGCCGAAGCGGCCCAGCGCGGTGCGGATGGTGGCCAGGTTCGCCCGGACCAGGCCGTCGAGGCCCGGGACCGCGTCGAGGCTGCCGGCGCCGGCGGTGAACCGGCGCCCGGTGCCGTCCACGACGTCCAGGGCGGCGACGTTGTCGGCGGTGCGCCCGTAGGCCACCGCGTGCGGGCCGCAGGCGTTGTTGCCGATCATCCCGCCGAGGGTGGCGCGGTTCTGGGTGGAGGGGTCGGGGCCGAAGCGCAGCCCGTGCGGGGCCGCCACCGCCTGCAGGCTCGACATCACCACTCCGGGCTGGACGACGGCGGTGCGCGCCTCGGGGTCGAGGCTGACGATCTGGTTCATGTGCCGGGAGAAGTCGAGCACCACGCCGGTGCCGACGGCGTTGCCCGCCACCGACGTGCCGCCGCCGCGGGCGGTGACCGGCACCTCCAGGCGGCGGGCGACCTCGAGCGCCGCGAGCGCGTCGTCGGCGTCACGGGGGGCGACGACCACCCGCGGGGGCACCCGGTAGTTCGACGCGTCCGTCGAGTACTCGGCCCGACGGCGGGTGGAGTCGTCAACCTCCCCGTCGACCACCTGGCGCAGGGCCGCGACGACGTCGATATCGGTAGCCGTGGTCACGGCCGCCAGTCTCCCACGGGGTTCCGACCAGGCAGGGGCCGGGCCCGGGAGGTGGGACGGCTCCGTCGAGCCGGTCCCGGCGGCCGGGCGGGCGTCAGCGCACGTGCTGAGGCACCAGGGCCACGCCGACCCGGCGGGCGGTCGCGGCGTCGAGGACCATGCGGGCCCCGGCCACGGCCACCGCCACCCCGCCGAAGGCGGCGCGGCCGGTCACCCGCAGGCGCACCCCGGGGCGCAGCCCGACGCGGTGAAGCAGGGGCGGCAGGGCCGCCCCGCCGGCCACGCCGACGACCCGGACCTCGGCGCACTCACGACACCGGGAGAGCCTCATGAATGGAGATTAGGAACGTCCGGCGTGGCTCGGGGGGACGATGGTCCCGTCCCCACCCCGCCCGGTGGTCCGGCTCAAGCTCTCGTTGCGGTGGCTGCCGGGCAGGTGTGGCCGGCACGTCTGCCAAGAACGGTGTCTCCGTGTGACGTCCAGGGCCCACACAATGCGGGCATAGGAGCGCCGACGCTACCGCCGGCGAGATCCCCCGCGCACCGACCGCTCGTCCCAGAATGCGACTCCCACCCCCACCGACGGAAAAAGCCCGCCCTTAGATTGAAGGTCTGGGCTGACCTAGTTGCCTTGCGTCATCACGGGAGTGTAGGGACTCGAACCCCCGACCTTCTCAAGGATTGATTTCAACTTCGTCAGTTCCGGAAGGGCTGTTGCTAGGTAGTCCGGAAGGCCCGTCACCACCTGCAACAACTGCACAATACCAACGGTTCTGGGCTGTCCGACAGGCTCGTTCGAAACCAGGGATCGTGGGCAACGCCAGCGGTCCTGAATGTGGTGCATCCGTGGGTTCGGGGGTCATTCGTGGGGCATTCGTGAGGACTCGAGGAGATGAGCAGGTGACTGCTGAGCTCGAGACCGACACCGAACGCGCGCCGCCTGCGATGGAGAGGAGACACCTAGAGCGGGCGGCTCGAGGCCAAGCCCATGGGTTAGGGAAGCAACGACCGTGGATGACGCTCGCGAACGCCAAGCATCGCCTGCCAGCTCGTCGACGACTGCTCTCTCGTTCCTTCCTGTCGTGCTCCGGACCTCTTCGCCGCCTGTGTGAGTTGTGCGCCAACTGGAGGGGCCCGCTCACCCGCAGCCCTTTACGTGAACTAGACGGCTTTGACGATGTCCTCGACCCGTTCCTTGGCGTCGCCGAAGAGCATGCGGGTGTTGTCCTTGAAGAAGAGCGGGTTCTGGACGCCGGCGTAGCCGGTGGCCATGGAGCGTTTGAACACGATGACCTCCTTGGCGTTCCAGACCTCCAGGACGGGCATGCCGGCGATCGGGGAGCCGGGCTCTTCCAGGGCGGCGGGGTTGACGGTGTCGTTGGCGCCGATGACGAGCACGACGTCGGTGTCGTCGAAGTCGTCGTTGATCTCGTCCATCTCCAGGACGATGCCGTAGGGCACCTTGGCCTCGGCGAGCAGGACGTTCATGTGCCCGGGCAGGCGGCCGGCGACGGGGTGGATGCCGAAGCGGACGTCGACGCCCTTGTCCCGAAGCTTGCGGGTCATCTCGGCGACGGGGTATTGCGCCTGGGCGACGGCCATGCCGTAGCCCGGGGTAATCACGACCGACTTGGCGTTGGCGAGGAGCTGGGCGACCTCATTGGCCTGGACCTCGCGGTGCTCGCCGTAGTCGCGGGCCTCCCCGGCGACGGCGCCGTCGGAGCCGAAGCCGCCGGCGATGACGCTGACGAAGGAGCGGTTCATCGCCTTGCACATGATGTAGCTGAGGATCGCACCGGAGGACCCGACCAGAGACCCAGTGATGATCAGCAGGTCGTTGCTCAGCATGAAGCCGGCCGCGGCCGCTGCCCAGCCGGAGTAGGAGTTGAGCATGGACACGACGACCGGCATGTCGCCGCCGCCGATCGCGGCGACGAGGTGGAAGCCGAGCACCAGCGCGAGCACCGTCATGACCGCCACGGGGACGAGCGCGGCGCCGGAGTCGTCGAGCACGAACCAGACGAGCAGACCGGCGCAGGCCAGCAGGATGGCCAGGTTGAGCCAGTGCCGGCCGGGCAGCGCCAACGGGGCGGACTTCACCTTGGCGCTGAGCTTGAGGTAGGCGACGGCGGATCCGGTGAGCGTGACGGCACCGATGAACACGCCGAGGAACACCTCGACGGCGTGGATGGTCTCCATCCCGCTGGCCTCGGCGCCGGTCGCATCCCCGGACCCGAGGAAGGAGTTGTAGCCAACCAGCACCGCCGCCAGGCCGACGAAGCTGTGGAGCATGGCGATCAGCTCGGGCATGCCGGTCATCTCCACCGTACGTGCCTTCCAGATGCCGATGAGTGCGCCGACCGCCATCGGGGCGCCGATCAGCACCAGGGTGAGCGGCACGGAGGAGGAGAAGCCGGGCAGGGAGGTCTGGCGCAGCGCGAGCACGACCGTGGCGACCAGGGCGAGGGCCATGCCGGTCATGCCGAAGACGTTGCCCCGCTTGGCGGTCTCGTGCTTCGACAGGCCGGCGAGAGCCAGGATGAACAGGACGCCCGCGACGATGTAGGCGCCCTGGGCGAGGCCGGTCAGTCGCTCGGACGCGAGGAGGTCGGTCACGGGTCAGGCCTTCCGGAACATATCGAGCATGCGCAGCGTCACGAAGAAGCCGCCGAAGATGTTGATCGAGGCCACCAGCACCGCGACGACCGCAAGCGCCGCTACGACCGGATTGTCGCTGCCGACCTGCAAGATCCCGCCGACGACGATGATCCCGGAGATCGCGTTCGTCTCGCTCATCAACGGCGTGTGCAGGGCGTGGTGGACCTTGGAGATCACGTAGTAGCCCACGACCACCGCCAGCGCGAACACCGTGAAGTGGCTCAGGAAGGCCGGCGGGGCAGCGGTCGCCACGGCGGCGAAGGCCACCGCGGCCAACCCCGCGCCGTACAACCGGCGCCTGGGGTCCCCCGGTGGCTTGGGGGCGGCGGGCTCGACCTCGGTGGCCGACGGCACGGCGGGGGCGGCGGAGACCTGGACCGGCGGCGGCCACATCACCTCCCCGTCACGGGTGACCGTGATGCCCCGCTGGACGACGTCGCCGAGGTCCAGAACGAGCTGGCCGTCCTTGCCCGGGGTGAGCAGCTTGAACAGGTTGACGACATTGGTGCCGTAGAGCTGGCTGGCCTGCGCGGCGAGCCGACCGGCGAGGTCGGTGTAGCCCAGGATCGTCACCTGGTTCTCGGTCACGACCTTCTCATCGGCGACGGTGAGCTCGACGTTGCCGCCGCTTGCCGCGGCCATGTCGACGATCACCGACCCCGGCCGCATGCCCGCCACTGTCTCGGCGGTGATCAGCCGCGGCGCCGGGCGGCCCGGGATCAACGCGGTCGTGATCACGATGTCGGCGGCCCGCGCCTCCTGGTCGTACATCGCGGCCGTGGCCGCCGCCTGCGCGGCGGTCATCTCCTTCGCATACCCATCGGACGAGGCCGCCGCGGCCTCCATCGCCGGATCCTCGACGGTCACGAACTGCGCGCCCATCGACTCCACCTGCTCGGCCACCTCCGGGCGCACATCGAAGGCACGCACGACGGCACCCAGCGCCCCCGCAGCCCCGATCGCCGCGAGGCCGGCCACTCCAGCGCCGACCACGAAGACCCGCGCCGGGGGGACCTTGCCCGCCGCCGTGACCTGGCCGGTGAACAGCCGGCCGAACTCGTGCGCCGCCTCAATCACCGCCCGGTAGCCGGCGACGTTGGCCATGCTCGACAGGACGTCCATCGACTGGGCGCGCGAGATGCGCGGCACCGCATCCATGGCCAGCGCGGTCACTCCGGCCGCGCGCAGCTTCTCGACCAGCTCGGGGCTGCGCGCCGGCGCCATCAGGCTGATCACCGTTGCCCCAGGGCGCAGCCGCGCGATCTCCTCCTCGGTCGGGGCGTTGACCTTCACCACCACATCGCTTGACCACACCTCGACCGCGTCACCAACGGCGATCCCGGCGTCGCGGAACGCCTGGTCGGGTTGGTCCGCGCACCGGCCGGCCCCGGCCTCGACCACCACGTCGTACCCGAGCTTCGCCAGCTGCCCTGCCGTCACCGCGGTCGCGGCCACCAGCCTCTCACCGGGCCGCAACTCGCGGGGAATGCCGATACGCATCAATCACTCTTCTTTCTGCAGTGAAGCGGAGGCGACGCCTTCACCCGATGCTCAGTTGAGCTTTGGGGGCACACCGCGATGCTGCCCATCATGGCTGACAGGAGAATTCCGGAGACCCCGGCACTGCTAATGCCATGGCAACAGCCCCTGACGCTTGTCAACCATACGATCGTTTGGCTACGGTGACCATACCGTCTCTGGTCGTTCAATTACCCGTGAGACAGGTAACCCTCTGGGCACCGCGGTCCACCACGCTCCGACAGGTGCCAATGAGTCGAGATGAAGGTGTGCGGTGATTGACAAAGAGGTCACGGACGCGGCGGCGGCAGTCGCTGACGTCCCGGACGGTGCGACGCTGATGATCGGCGGCTTCGGCCCTCCCGGCCAGCCCGTGCACCTCATCGAGGCCCTCCTCGAGCTGGGCACGACGGACTTGACCGTCATCAACAACAACGCCGGCGCCGGTGGCGAAGCCATCTCCCAGCTGTTCGCCGCGCGTCGGGTCCGCAAGGTCATCTGCTCGTTCCCCAAGGCGATCGGCTCGACCGTCTTCGACGAGCTGTACCTGGCCGGCGAAATCGAACTCGAGCTCATCCCGCAGGGCACGCTCGCCGAACGGATCCGGGCTGCTGGAGCGGGCATCGGCGGCTTCTACACCCGCACGGGGTACGGGACCGAGCTGGCGGAGGGCAAGGAGGTGCGGGAGCTCGACGGCAAGCACTACGTCTTCGAACGTCCACTCGCCGCCGACTTCGCCCTCATCAAGGCTCACAGCGCCGACCCGATGGGCAACCTCGTCTACCGCAAGACCGCGCGGAACTTCGGTCCGGTCATGGCGACCGCAGCCAGGACGACCATCGCCGAGGTGGACCACGTCGTGCCGGTGGGAGCCCTCGACCCCGAGGCCATCGTGACGCCCGGGATCTACGTGGACCGCTTCATCCGATCAGTTCCGGCCGCCGCCAGGAAGGAGGCGTCCTCGTGAAACTCTCCCGTCACCAGATCGCCGCCCGAGTGGCGCAGGACATCCCGGACGGCTCCTACGTGAACCTGGGCATAGGACTGCCCACGCTGATCGCCGACTTCCTGCCCGAGGACCGCCAGGTCATCCTGCACACCGAGAACGGCATGCTCGGCATGGGACGCGCGGCCGCCCCTGGCGAGGAGGACGCCAACCTCATCAACGCCGGGAAGGTCTACGTGACCGAGGAGCCCGGCGCCGCGTACTTCCACCACGCCGACTCCTTCGCCATGATGCGCGGCGGGCACCTCGACTTCTGCGTCATGGGCGCCCTGCAGGTCTCCACCCGCGGTGACCTCGCGAACTGGCGCACCACCTCCCCCACGGCGATTCCGGGCGTGGGTGGCGCCATGGACCTCGCCGTGGGCGCGAAGCACGTCTTCGTCGTGATGGAGCTGTTCACCCGCTCCGGCGACTGCAAGCTAGTCGAGGACTGCACCTACCCGCTCACCGCGGCGGAGTGCGTCGAGCGCGTCTACACCGACGTCGCGATCTTCGCACCCGACCCCGAGGGCCTCCGCGTCCTGGAGATCTTCGACGATGTCGACCTCGAGACACTCAGCCACCAGGTCTGCCTTCCCCTTCTCGACGGGCGAGGCTCGGCTCCCACCGAGCAGCGTGCCGCCCTTGTTCCTGACTCGTCATCATGATCGGAGATTCATGACCGCCATCACTGTCCAGCCGCACGGTCGCGTGCTGGCCGACCTGCTCCCCCGCAGCGCTGCGACCAACGCCGCCCTTGTCGTCGGCGGGACGGCCCTCGTGGGCGTCCTCGCCCAGGTCTCGGTGCCGCTGTGGCCCGTCCCCATCACCGGGCAGACGCTGGGCGTCATCCTCGTCGGCGCGAGCCTCGGGGCCCGGCGCGGGGCGGCATCGCTCGCGCTCTACCTCGTCGGCGGCCTCGCGGGCCTGCCGATCTTCGCCAACTTCACCGGCGGTCCGCTGTCCGTGATGAAGCCGAGCTTCGGCTTCGTCATCGGCTTCGTGATCGCCGCGTACGCCATCGGCTGGTTCGCCGAGCACAACTGGGGCGCCACCTTCTGGAAGTCACTGGCGGCCTTCTCGATCGGCAGCGTGATCCCGTTCCTGGTCGGCGTGCCCTACCTCGGGCTGATGCTCGGCCACCTCGGGCAGCCCAACGACCTCGGCACGCTCATGGCCCTTGGCGTGACGCCGTTCCTCCTCGGCGGGGCCATCAAGGCCCTCCTTGCGGCGGGCCTCCTGCCGCTGTGCTGGAAGGCCGTGCGACGGATCGACCGCGCGCGCTGAAGCCACCAACCAACCGGTCGTTGACAGAAGGGGCGACCGGTGGTTGGTTGCCTTCAGCAACCAAACGCTCGGTAGATGCGGGGCCGCCTCTTCCCGCCAGTCCCGGAAGAGGCGGTTCCGACGACACCGGGATCAGTTTCCCACTTCACGAACCCAATGGAGAGTTCATGATGGCTACGCAGCACACCCAGAGCGGGTCCGACGTCGACGTCGTCGTCATCGGTGCCGGCTTCTCCGGACTCTACGCCACATACAAGGCCAAGCAGCTCGACCTGTCGGTTAAGGCCTTCGACGCGGGCGACGACGTCGGCGGCGTCTGGAACTGGAACCGATACCCCGGAGCCCGGACCGACTCCCTGCACCACACGTACCAGTTCTCCTTCGACAAGGAGCTACTCAACGAGTGGGCCTACTCCGAGATCCACCCCTCGCAGCCCGAGGTGCTCGAGTACCTCCACCTGGTCGCGGACCGCTACGACCTGCGCCAGCACTACACGTTCAACACCACGGTGAAGTCGGCGGTGTTCAACGAGAGCACGGGCCGCTGGGAGTTCGAGACCGACACCGGCCAGACCGCCTCGGCCAAGTACTTCCTCACCGGCATGGGCCTGGTGTCCGACCCGCACAAGCCCCGCTATCCCGGCGAGGAGACGTTCGCGGGCGAGATCTACCACACCTCCCGATGGCCCCAGGAGCCCGTCGACTTCACCGGCAAGCGGGTCGCCGTCATCGGCACAGGCTCGAGCGGTGTGCAGATCGTGCCCCAGATCGCTAAGGTCGCCTCCGAGCTGACCGTCTTCCAGCGCACCCCGAACTACTGCCCCGGCACCGGGAACCGCCCGGTGACGGCGGAGGAACTGCAGGAGATCCGGGAGAACTACGACGAGGTGTGGCGCCGCGTGCGCAACCACCCCGCCGGCTGGCCGTGGGAGCCCACCGGGCGGCTCACGCTGGAGGCCACGGAGGAGGAGCGCGAGCGCCTGTTCGAGGAGATGTGGAACCGTGGCGGGTTCTCGATCCTTTACGAGGCTTTCGACGACCTCGCCACCAACTGGGAGGCAAACGAGCTGGCGTGCGACTTCATGCGCCGCAAGATCCGCTCCATCGTCAAGAACCCGGTCGTCGCGGAGATGCTGTGCCCGGACTACCCGTACGGTGCCAAGCGGCCGCCGGCCAGCGACGGCTACTTCGAGTCCTTCAACCTGCCGCACGTGAGCCTCATCGACGTCAACGCCACACCCATCACGGCGCTCACGCCGGCCGGTATCCGCACGTCCGCCACGGACGTCGACGTCGACATCATCGTCTACGCGACCGGCTTCGACGCCATCACCGGGGCCTTCACGCGGATGGACATCCGCGGTCGCGGCGGCGAGCGGCTCAACGACCACTGGGCCCAGGGTCCGGACACCTACCTGGGGATCTCGGTCGCCGGGTTCCCGAACATGTTCATGGTCGCCGGACCGCAGAGCCCGTTCGCCAACCTGCCCCCCGGGGCGCAGCAGATCGGCGACTGGATCGGTGACCTCATGGCGTACATGCGGGAGCACGACATCGAGTTCATGGAGCCCACCCGCGAGGCCGAGGTCGCGTGGACCGCGCACCTCAACGAGGTCGCGAAGATGTCGACGGCGGGCGACGGCGAGGCCGTCAACTCCTGGTTCACCGGCGCGAACATCGAGGGCAAGGTGCGGGCGTTCAACGTCTACTTCGGTGGCGCCAACAACTACGCGGACCGGTGCGACGCCGAGGCCGCGAGCGGGTACGCCAGCTTTGTGCGCAGCGGGCGGCTCGCCGAGCTCGTCTGAGACGACGGGTGGCCGGGCACCTCGCCCGGCCACCCCACCCCGGCGTGCCGTCGGGGTGGCCAGCCGCCGTCGGTCGACGCGGAAGATTTCCCGCAGCCCCACGGGTGCGGGTGGAAAGGACAAGTGAGGAATCATGAGCGAGACCCGAGTGAGCGAGGTCCTCGTCGAGGACCAGCAGGCCGTCCTCGACGAGGTCGTGAAGATGTTCGTCGACGCCACCCCGCCGGTGGGCGCCCCCATCGAGGACTGGCGCGCCGGCTTCGAGAACATGGCCGCGAGCTTCGAGATCCCCGCCGACGCGGTCATCGAGCCCGTCGAAGCCGACGGCGTGCCCGGCCTGAAGGTGTCCGCACCCGGCGCCGCGGATGATCGCGTGATCATCCACTTCCACAGCGGCGGCTACGTGCAGGGATCGTCCACCTCCTACCGCAACTTCGCCTACCGCCTCTCCGCGGTCACCCAGGCGCCGGTGATCGTGCCGGACTACCGGCTCGCGCCCGAGAACCCGTTCCCCGCGCCTGTTGAGGACGCCACCACGGTGTACCGGTGGGCCCTGGCGCAGTGGGACGCCTCGAGGATCGTGATCAGCGGCGACTCCGCCGGCGGCGGCCTCGCCATGGCCACGCTGCTGGCCCTGCGCGACAGCGGCGCCCCGCGCCCGGCTGCCGGGGTCACCATCTCGGCGCTGCTGGACCTCGCCGGCGAGGGCCAGTCGGCCACGACCAACGCCGAGTCGGACCCGCTCATCGACCGGGCCATGGTCGTGGACATGGGCAAGGTCTATATCGGCGACATCGACCCGCACACGGAGCCATACTGCTCGCCGCTGTGGGGCCAGCACAACGACCTGCCCCCGCTGCTGCTGCTGGCCAGCAACTCCGAGGTGCTGCGCGACGACTCCGTCCGCTTCGCCGAGAGCGTGCGCGCCGCCGGCGGCTCCGCCGAGCTGTCGCTCCCCGAGGGCATGGTGCACATCTGGACCCTGTTCCCCAAGCTCGAGCAGGCCGAGGCCAGCCTCAAGGAGATCGGCGACTTCGTCCGGTCCCACCTCGGCTGAGGAGCCGGCGTGGTAGCGGCCCGGGACCGGTTCCGGGGCAGAAGCGCGCTGGTCACCGGCGCGGGCGGCGACATCGGCTCCGCCGTCGCCGCCCGCCTCGCCGCGGAGGGCGCAAAAGTGACCCTCGTCGACCGCGACCGTGACGCGCTGGACGGCGTCGCCGCCGCCATCACTCGCGGCGGCGGCGATGTCCGGCCGTACCCGGCGGACGTCGCGGTAGAGGACGAGGTGGCGCAGGCGGTCGCCGCCGCCGTGACCTTCGGCGGCGGCCTGGACTGCGTCTTCAACAACGCGGGCGTCACCGGTCCCGTCGCCCCGGTGACGGAACTCGACCTCGCCGCCGTGGCACGCGTGCTCCAGGTCAACGTGCTCGGCGCCCTCGCCGTCGCCAAGCACACCCTCCCCCACCTGAAGGCCGGCGGCGTCCTCGTCCAGACGGGGAGCACCGCCTCCGTTGCCGGTGCGCCGCACCTGGCCCCCTACGTCATGTCCAAGCACGCCCTGCTCGGCCTGACGCGCGCGGCCGCGAAGGAAGTCGCCGGCCGGGGCGTCCGTGTGTGCGCTATCAGCCCGGGACCCGTGCAGGGCCGGATGATGGCCGGCATCGACGGCGGCCGCGAGCGAGCCGGCACCGAGCCGCCGCCGAACCCGCTCGCGTTGGACGGCGGCCGGTACGCGCGGGTCGGCGAGGTGGTCGACGCAGTGCTGTTCCTCCTGTCCGACGACGCCAGCTTCGTCAGCGGCTCGGCCCTCGTGGTCGACGGCGGGAGGCTCGCATGACGGACCGGCCGAACCTCCCCCTGGCCGGCAAGCGCTGCCTCGTCACTGGCGGCGGCACCGGGATCGGCGCCGCCTGCGCGGTCGATCTCGCGGGGCGCGGCGCGTCGGTCATGGTCGCGGACATCGATCACGCCGCCGCGACGTCGGTGGCTCGCTCGATCGGGGACCGCGCGGCGGCCTGCGCCATCGACGTGCGCGACCCGGCATCCGTGGCGGCCGCCGTGGATGCCACCGTCACCGCCCTCGGAGGGCTGGACGTCGCCGTCAACAACGCGGGCGTCGGCGTGCCGGTCGCCCGGGACACCGGGGACACCCCGGTGGACGAGTGGCGGCGCGTCCTGTCGGTCAACCTCGACGGCGTCTTCTACTGCCTGCGGGCGGAGCTGAACGCGATGCTCGCCGCAGGCGGCGGCTCGATCGTCAACATGGGGTCGGTCGGCTCGCTCGTGGGGTTGCCGGGGGCGTCGTCCTACACGGCCGCCAAGCACGGCATCCTCGGGCTGACTAAGGCGGCCGCCGCGGAGTACGCCGGCCGCGGGATTCGGGTCAACCTGGTCACCCCCGGGTACGTCGACACTACGATCTCCCCACGCACTCCGGAGCAGAAGGCGGCGCTGGCAGCGAAGCACCCGCTGGGCCGGCTCGCCCAGTCCCCAGAGGTCGCTACCGTGGTGTGCTTCCTCGCCTCCGACGAGGCGTCCTACGTCACCGGTGCCGAGTACACCGTCGACGGCGGGTACACCGTGATCTGACCGCCGCCCCCTCATCGGGCCACGACGGCACCCTCATCGCCATGCACGACCTGACGATCCCACGGACGGACGGACAAGCACTTGCTCTACCTCGTCGAGTCTCGGGTGGCTCCACCGGCGGAGATCACCCCCGAGGACTGGCAGCGCCTGGCGCAGGCTGAGAGTGACTACGGCATCCAGGCGCGCCGAGACGGCCACCTGCTCCACATCTGGCGGATCGCCGGGAGGTACGCCGCGATGAGCATCTGGGAGGCGGCGGACCATGACGAGCTCCACGCTCTCCTGTGCGGGCTGCCGCTGTTCCCCTACGCCGACCTCACCGTCACCGCCCTGGCGACGCATCCGTCGACCCTCAGGTGGGGCGCCATCCAGTCCGGACAGCAGACCTGAGGGCTGCCGCACCACGCCCCCTCGAAAACCTCACGCAAGGAGACGAATGCCCCACCTCTCGCCCGTGCCGACCATGTCCCGCGTGGTCACCCTCGCCCGGCGCCCGTCAGGCGTCCCGCAGCCCACCGACTTCAGCGTGGAGGAGGTCGAGCTGCCCCGGCTCCGAGAGGGCGACGTCCTCGTGTCGAACGAGTGGTTCTCGGTCGACCCCTCGATGCGGATCCGCCTCCACGGTGGCGACTCCGCGTACTTCGCGTCCTTCGCCGTGGGCGCCCCTCTCGAGGGATGGGCGGTCGGCAGGACGGTCGCCTCCGAGCACCCGAACTTCCAGGTCGGGGACTACGTCTTCCACAGCGCCGGCTGGCGCGAGCACGCCGTCGTCGCGCCCACCGCCGACGCATGGACGTCGCCACGGGTGGTCGATGTGTCGCGGTCGCGTCCGCCGCAGACGTATCTGGGCGCGCTGGGCCCCAGCGGGCTCACCTCGTGGGCCGGGTTGCTGCACGTGGCCGAGCTGCGCGAGGGGGACGTGGTCTACGTGTCCGCCGGGGCGGGCGCCGTGGGCACCTTGGCGGTGCAGATCGCCCGGCTCAGGGGACACCGCGTGATCGCCAGCGCCGGGAGCGCGGACAAGGTCCGCTTCCTCACCGACGTGCTGGGAGCCGACGCCGCCTTCTCCTATCGCGACGGGGACCTCTCCGACCAGCTCGCCACCCACGCCCCGGGTGGCATCGACGTGTATTTCGACAACGTCGGCGGCGACCACCTGGACGCCGCCCTTGCGCATCTGAACCCCGGCGGCCGTGTCGCGCTGTGCGGGTCCATCTCCAGCTACAACGAGACCGGAGCCTCGCAGCCCGCGGTGCGGAACCTCTTCCGGGCTGTGGAGAAGGGGCTGACGCTGCGGGGCTTCCTCGCGCGGATGTTCGCCGACCGGCGCGAGGAGTTCCAGCGCGACCTGCACTCGTGGCTCGAGTCGGGCTCGATCCGCTTCCCCGAGACCATCGTCCGAGGGCTCGATGCCGCTCCCGCGGCGTTCACCGGGCTGTTTTCCGGGCAGAACCTGGGCAAGACGCTCGTGCAGCTGTGACCCCGGGACAAGATCCGCCGAGCGAAGGAGGCTCCACCATGCCGCCGTTCTGGTCCACCGCTACGGAGAACGGGGTCGTCGTCGCCCGGTACCGCAACCCACCGGTGAACTACTACACCGACGTCGCGCTCGGCGAGCTCGACGCCCTGGTGGACGGCCTGGCGACCGAGTCGGTCCGGGCGCTCGTGCTCGCTGGGGGCACGCCCGGCACCTTTGTCACCCACTTCAGTCCCGAGGAAATCCTCGCTGGCATCCGCGACCGTGAAGCCCTGGTGCGCGCCGGCGCCGTCCGCAGCGGGCGGGCGAACCGGCCGCTGGGCAGGCTCGCCGAGCTACCCTTCCCGGTGATCGCGGCGATGAACGGCGACACGATGGGGTTCGGCTACGAGCTCGCCCTCGCGTGCGACCTTCGGGTCGGCCAGCGCGGCAACTATCGCTACGGCCTGCCAGAGGTGCGGCTGGGTGTGGTGCCCGGGGCCGGCGGCATGCAGCGGCTCACGCGGCTGGTCGGCCTGGGACGCTCGCTCGACATGGTCCTGCGCGCCCGCGTCTTCACGCCCGAGGATGCCTACGAGCACGGCCTGGTCGACGAGCTTGCCGACGACGCGCTGCGCACTGCCGTGGCGATCGGTCGTGAGATCGCGGCGCTGCCGCCCGTGGCGGTGGCAGCGGCAAAACGAGCACTGCACGCCGGCGCCGACGCCCCGCTCACCGCGGCACTGGTGCTCGACGGTGACGCCAACGTCCGCGCCAAGGGCGGTGCCGAGGTCGTGGAGGTGCTGACCGAGTACGTCGGGCTCCCACCCAACCGGCGCCGGGAGTGGCTAGAGCGCCGGTAGCGGCAAAGCCCGAGGTCCCGGTCACCGAGCCTGCGCACGGTGACCGGGACCTCGGGGACGTCCACGCCGTCGCCCTGACATGACGCGCGACGTGGCCGGCGTGGCGTGGACGCTAGGACGACGCCGCTAGTACCGGTGCTTCGTTCTTCGCGGGCAGACGGCTGTAGAAGTCGTCCTCGGGCGAGGTCGGCATCTCGATGCCGAACCGGTTCTGCATCTCCTCGGTCATCGCTAGGAGTTTCTCCATGTCGTACTGGTTGATGTTGCGGTGCGTCTTGACGAGGTTGTCGTTCTTCAGCACCGGCTTGTAGCTCATGATTTCGTCCACGAACTCTTGGCCCTCGCCGGTCATCAGGCGTTTCGCATCCCACGCCGCGATCTGGATCAGCCGGTCCCAGGTGAAGTAGGTGAGCCCGGGGAAGTGGACCGCACCGGCGGCGTACAGGCCCTCGACCTTGCTCGACATGGTGCCGAGGTGGAACGCGGGCGAGTCTTCCACCCAGTCCACCAGCTCCGGGTCCAGCCACGGGATGTCAAAGACGTATCCGGTCGCGCAGATGATGACATCCACCTCGGCGGACGTGCCGTCGACGAACTCGACGGTCTTGCCGCTGACCGACTTCACGTCCTGGTGCGGCTCGAGGTGCCCGTGCGCGATCTGGTACAAGACCTGGTCGTTCATGACGAAGTGCGTAGCACCGACCTCGTGGTCCGGCTTCTGCAGGCCGAAGTCGCTCAGGTCGCCGACGCTCTCAAGCGCGAGCTGCATCGCTTCCGCAGGAGTCAACTCTTCGAGCGGCGTCACGTTCTGCGGGACGCGGCCGGCGCGGCTGAGGATCTGAAGGATCGGCTGACCGAAGACCAGCTTGGGAAAGAACCAGTAGCCGCGGCGGGTCGAGAGATGTGCTGCCTCACCGGCGACGGCGGCGTCGCACACGATGTCGACGCCGCTGTTTCCGGCGCCGATGACCAGGACACGCTTGCCGACGATCTGCGAGACGCTCTTGTACTTTCGGCTGTGGTAGACCTCACCCTCGAAGTCCTCCAGGCCCTTGATCTCGGGCATGTACGGAGTGCGCTGCAGGCCACAGGCCCAAACCACCCCGCGGTACATCGCCTGCTCACCGTCCGAGGTCTCGACGACCCAGCGCTGTCCGTTCTCGGTCTCGACCGGGCGCGCGTTCGTCACCTCTTTGCCGAAGGTCACCGACCCCTCAAGGTCATGGTCGCGCGCGAAGGCTTGGATGAAGTCGCGAACGTGGCGCCAGGTCGGGAAGACCGGATAGTCCTCCGGCATCGGGTACCCCACGAATGCGCTGCTGACCCGGTCGGAGATGAAGTTGCACGATTCGTACACCGGGCTCTCGGGGTTGTCGATGTTCCAGATGCCGCCTATCGCGTCATGACGCTCGAGGATGTCGAAATCGAGCCCTGCGCGCTTGAAAGCGCGAGCTGCGATCAGTCCGTTCGGTCCGGCGCCGACGATGGCGAAGCGGTTTTCCAAGTTCTTCATCGAACTACTCCTAGTCAAGGCTTCCGTCTGGTTTGAATCAGGAGATACGAACAGGCCCACGGTGGCCGCAGCGTCGCATCGAGGAAGGAGGTGCCCCTCGTTCGCGCCCTGCTGCGCCAGCACACTGCACATGGCACGTGAAGACGCATCGCTCTCACCGGTCGAGACCGTGCCTGGTCCGACTGCTTCCGGTCGCGCTCAGACACCGAAGCAGTGCACGTCGGACAGGGTGCGGGCCCCTCGGCCTTGTCGGTGAGACGTCGAGGGGCCCGATTTCCCGCTGCGTCAGCCGAAGTCCTGGTAGTCGACCAGGCGACCCTCGGCGAACGTCATGAAGGTGGCGAGCTCGAGGGCGATCAGCTTGCCCTTCTCTCCGAACCCGGGGACGTCCGCCAGCGGCGTCCCGCCCCATACGTGACGAATGACGACAGAGTCAGGCGAAACCTGCTTGATCAGCGAGCGCTTGCTGAATCCCTTGTCCGGGAGGATCGCCGTGAAGTCGCGCATCATCTGGATCGCCGGCCGGCTGCCGCTGTTGTCGACGCCGCGCGGGAAATGACGCATCCGCACGTTCTCGTCCAGCAGCTCCTGGAGGGAGTCGTAGTCCCCGGTGTTGTAGGCCTCCACGTACCGGTCGGCAAGCTTCTCAAGGTCCGTTGCGGGCGCGATGCTCATATTGCTCCTTTGCAGTCTCGTCGTCGAGATGAACCAACCAATCGTCTGGTCAGTCTAGTGGGGGGCGCGAGGAAGTCAATGGCGGTTGCATCAGGTCGAACGATCTCGAGCGGATTCTCGCACCGTCAGAGGATTCGCCGACCACAGTGCCATCGGAGCCGCCACCGTCTGGTGCGGCTAGCGCGTGACCTTCCCCGTCAACGATGCGACGGGGCCGATGAAGAGCGGCCGGGCGAGGACCCACCCAACGGCCATGACGACCAGCGAGCCGGCGAAGTACCAGAAGCCCACCCAGCTGTCGCCGTCGTTCGCGGCGTACATGTGGTTGAGGTTGCGCAGCGCGCCGCTGGCGAGCACGAGCGTCACGTGGACGATCACGAAGCCCACGAAGTAGAGCATCACCGGGAAATGGACGGCCCGCGCGAGCTCGACGGGGTAGACGCGGTTGAGCCTCGTCGCGTCCTTCGGCCACGCCCCGGACATCCGGATCCCGGTCGCGATGGCGAGCGGCGCGGCGACGAAGACGGTGACGAAGTACGCCAGCTGCTGCAGGGCGTTGTAGTTCACCCAGCCGTTCTCGGTGGGCCAGGCGAGCGAGGCGTACTGGATCGCGACGGAGAGCGCGTTCGGGAAGACCTCCCAGCTGGTCGGGACGATGCGCATCCACTGCCCGGTCGCGAACAGCAGGACGTAGAACACGATGCCGTTGAGCACCCACAGGGCATCGAGGCTGAGGTGGAGCCACAGGTTCAGGCTGATCTTGGTCGGTGCGTTCCGGGTGCGGAACCGCCCGGTGTTGCTGCGGGTCCAGTGTCCCTGGGGCCGCTTGGTGGCCCGCACCAGCCAGCCCGTACGCACGATCAACAGCAGGAAGAAGGCGTTGAGGAAGTGCTGCCAGCCCAGCCACGCTGGGAAACCGACCGGGGCACCCTGTGGCAGGTCGTACTCGCCGGGGTAGTCGCTCAGGAACGCGGCGACGGCGGGGACGTCGCGCAGCCACCGCGCCAGGAGCACGAGGCCCACAAGCGCGGCGAGCGCCGCCGGGACGACCTTGAGCAGGAGGGACAGCCGGGAGGAGCCGCCGCGCGGTCTGCCCTTCGACCCCGTCGTCGGCGCCTGCTTGTTCTTGGTCAGCGTCGGCATGGTTCCGTCACTTGCCTCGCGCCTCGATGGCGTCGATCAGCTGGGGGACGACGTCGAAGACGTCGCCCACGACCCCGAAGTCGGCAATGTCGAAGATCGGCGCGTCCTCGTCCTTGTTGATCGCCACGATGGTCCCCGCGGTCTGCATGCCGGCGCGGTGCTGGATCGCCCCGGAGATCCCCAGTGCCACGTACAGCTGCGGCGAGACGGTGATCCCGGTCTGGCCGACCTGGTAGGACTGGGGCACGTAGCCGGCGTCGACGGCCGCCCGCGAAGCGCCCACCGCACCGCCCAGGGCGTCGGCCAGCCGCTCGACCAGCTCGAAGTTCTCCTGCGAGCCGAGCCCGCGCCCGCCGGAGACCACCGTGGTCGCCGCGCCCAGGTCCGGCCGGCTCGATGCGACCGCCGCGGTGACACGGTCGATCGCCGCCGCGCCCGCCGGGTCGACGTCGAGCGGGACCCGCACGACGGTCGCCTCTGCCGGGGACGGCTCGCCCTCGATCGCACCTGGACGGATGGTGACGATGGGCAGGCCCGCCTGCGCCGTCGACTCGACGACGTAGGCCCCGCCGAACACGGAGTGGGTGGCCCGCACCGCGTCACCCTCGGCACGGACGTCGACGACGTCGACCAGGAGCGCGCCGCCCGTGCGCACGGCCAGCCGGGCCGCAGTATCGCGGCCGGTGACCGAGTGGGCGAGCAGCACCGCGGCCGGCTCGAGCGCGGCGACGGCGGACATCACCGCCTCGACCTGCGGCTTGATGAGGACGGTGCCGACCTGGTCGCTCTCGACCAGGTAGACCTGTTCGGCGCCCAGGTTGCCGAGCTGCTCGACGAGAGCGTCGCCGTCGCCGGGCCGGGTGACGACGACCGCCACGGGCGTGCCGAGGCGACGAGCCGCGGAGAGCAGCTCCGGGGCGGTGCTGCGCAGCCCGCCCGAGGCGGACAGCTCGATCAGCGTCAGGATGTGTGCCATCGGAAGTTCCTCCGTCAGATCAGGCGGGCCGCGGCCAGGAAGTCGGCGAGCTCGGCGCCGGCGGTGCCCGTGTCGACGATCTTCGTGCCGGCCGCGCGCGGGGGTCGCTCACTGGTCGAGACGACGGTGGTGCGGCTCGCGGACGCGGTGGCCTGGCCATCGAGGTCCGTGAGCGTGAGGACCTCGAGCGGCTTCCGCTTGGCCGTCATGATGCCCTTGAAGCTGGGGTACCGCGGCTCGGCGGCACGCTCGGTGACCGAGAGCACGGCGGGCAGCGGGGCACGGACCTCCTCGGTGCCGTCATCCCCGGCCCGGACCCCGGCCACCTCGTTGCCGGTGATCTCGACCGCGTTCAGGAAGGTCAGGTGCGGCACGCCGAGGTGCTCGGCGACCATCGCGGGGACCATGCCGCCGCGCCCGTCGGTGGACTCGTTGCCGGCCACCACCAGGTCGAAGCCGGTCCTCCGCAGTGCGGCGGCGAGCACCGCCGAGGTGCGGGCGACGTCGGATCCGCGCAGGTCGTCGTCCTGGACGAGGACCGCGGAGTCCGCCCCCATCGCCAGTGCGCGCCGCAGCGCGGCGACCGTGGTGTCCGGGCCCATCGACAGCGCGACGACCTCGGTCCCCTTGTTCGCGTCCTTGTGGCCGAGCGCCACCTCCAGGGCCCGCTCGACGATCTCGTCGATGACGGGCTCACTGGCCTCGCGGTCGACCCGTCCGGTGGTCAGGTCCAGTGCGCGCTCGCCCCCCGTGTCCGGGACCTGCTTGACCAGCACGATCAATTTCACGTCGTCCACTCCCTCGGCGCGTCTGGCACCTCGTCCTTGCGGTGCTGGCGGGTCGTCCCCGCGTCGGGATCGAGTACAGCACCTGATTCACGATTAGTCAAACGACCGTTTGATTGATCAACTGAGCCGTTCGAGGACCATAGCCATGCCCTGCCCGCCGGCGACGCACATGGTCTGCAGGCCGATCCCCTTGTCGTGCCAGCGCAGGGAGTTCAGCAGGGTGGTGGTGATCCGGGCACCTGACATGCCGAACGGGTGCCCGAGCGCGATGGCCCCACCGTTGACGTTGACCTTCTCCAGCGGGACGCCGAGGTCCTCGTAGCTCGGGATGACCTGCGCGGCGAAGGCCTCGTTGATCTCCACGAGGTCGAGGTCGTCGACGCTCATGCCTGCTGCGCGCAGGGCGCGCCGGCTCGACTCGACCGGGCCGAGCCCCATGATCTCGGGCGACAGGGCGGAGGCGGCCGTGGACACGATCCGGGCGAGCGGGGTGATGCCGAGCTCGCGTGCGCGGACGTCACTCATGATGACGAGGGCGGCCGCCCCGTCGTTGAGGGGACAGGCGTTCCCCGCTGTCACCCGGCCGCCCTGCCGGAACACCGGGTCCAGCGCGGCGAGCTTGTCCAGCGAGGTCCCCGGCCGAGGGCTGTCGTCCCGCGCGAGGACCGTGCCGTCCGGAAGCGTCACCGGTGTGATGTCGACGTCCCAGAAGCCCTCCTCCTGCCGCTGGGCCGCGAGCGTCTGGCTGCGGAGGGCGAACTCGTCCATCCGTTCCCGCGAGACGCCGAGGAGGGAGGCGACGTTCTCGGCCGTCTCCCCCATCGAGACGAACACGTCAGGCACCCGGCCCTGCGTGCGCGGGTCGGTCCAGGTGCCGTTGCCGGGCTCCGCCGGCGCGAACATCGGGTGACGCTCCGCCGGCGTCGGATCGGGACTTCTCTCCCCGATCCGGGAGACCATCTCGACCCCGAGGGAGAGGAAGACGTCCCCATCCCCGGCGCGGATGGCCTGGGCCGCCATGCGGGTGGTCTGCATGCTGGAGGCGCAGTACTTGTTCACGGTGCAGCCCGGCAGGCCGTCCAGCCCCAGCATGACCGCGAGCACCCGGGCGAGGTTCCCGCCCTGCTCGCCGGCCGGGAGCCCGGTGCCGAGGAAGACCTCATCGATCGTGTGGGGGTCCAGCTGCGGGACCGCCGCCAGCGCGGACCGGGTGATCTGCGCCAGGACGTCCTCCGCCCTCAGGTCGACCATGGACCCCTTGAAGGCACGCCCGATCGGTGAGCGGACCGCCGCGACGATGACCGCCTCAGGCATGGTTCGCGCCCAGACCGGTGACCAGCTCACGAGCCATCAGCATGTGACGCAGGTAGAAGTGCAGACCCATCTCCCAGGTGAACCCGAGACCGCCGTGGACCTGCATGGCGATCTCCGCGGCCTCGACGGCGCGGTCGACCGCGAACCCGGCGCTCCGGAACGCCGCGTCCTCCTCCTGGCTGGCCCGGATCACCGCGGTCTCGGCCAGCTCGACGGCGATCAGCGCGTTTGCGAGGTGGTGCTTGACGGCCTGGAACGACCCGATGGGCCGGCCGAACTGCTCCCGCTCCTTCGCGAAGGCCACCGCGTCGTCAAGCAGACGCCGGGCCGCACCGGCCGCCTCGGCCGCCAGGACGACGGCGACCTCCCGAGCCGCCACCGCGGAGAGCGTGGTCCGGATGGGGGCCACGACGCCCCGCATGGTCAGGGCGAGCTCGTCGGCCTCGCCGTCCGGGACCGCGGCGAGGTCGTCGGAGCCCGCTCCCAGGCCCAGCGCCACGCGGATGCCCTCGTGCTGCCCGAAGGGGACGTAGGAGACGTCCTCCGGCTGCAGGGACGACGGCAGCGCGTACGTCACCGGGCCGTCGGCCTGCCGCGCCGCCGCCGAGTGCCGCTTGGCCAGGATGGTCGGCAGGAGCGGGAGCTGGACGCAGCTGTAGCCCCAGGCAAGGGCCACCTCGACGAGGTCGCGCAACGTGGCGCCATCCTCGTCCTCGGCGATGCCGATCTCGTCCCACCCGCCGTCGGCGAGGTCCGCCCACGCCAGGGGCGGCGCCCCCTCGGCGAAGGTGGCGATGTTGGCACCGTTGGTCGCGCGGTCGAGGACGTCGCGGATGGCCTCGGCGCCCAGCTCCCCGATCTCACCGGCGGTGGTCGTGATCATCGTGCTCATTTCGGCAGCCCCAGAACTCGCTCGGAGATGATGTTGCGCTGGATCTCGTTCGTACCCGAGTAGACGCTCACGGCCCGGGACTCGAGGTACTGGTAGCGCCAGTGCTCCCGGTCGGTCGGGAGCGCGGCCTTGATGCCGAGCCGGGTGACGTCCTGCCACAGCTCGCTCCACATGACCTTCAGGATCGAGACCGCCCGCCAGAAGGTGGCGTCCTCCCGCGGTGCCCGGTCGATGACCTTGAAGAGCTGCCAGCGCAGCAGCTCGGTGCGCACGTCCAGGTCGCTGAGCTCGTTCGCCAGGTCGGGCCGGTCCCGGCAGGTGCGCAGGAGGAGGTCGACGTCGGCGCGGATCTCGACGTAGCGCGACGCGGTCTCGGCGCCTCCGCGCTCGTCGCCGAGCACGCGCATGGCGACCTTCCAGCCCCCGCCGTCCTCACCGACCCGGTCGCTGTCCGGGACGAAGACGTTCTCGAACTGCACCTCCGCGAAGTGGACGGCGCCCGAGATCTGTTTGATGTCGTTGACGGCGACACCCGGCTGGTTCATGTCGACCAGCAACATGCTGAGGTTGCGGTACCGCGGCGCGTCGGGCTGGGTCACGGCCAGCACGAAGCAGTGGCTGGCGTGCTGGACGAACGAGGTCCAGGTCTTGCGGCCGTTAACCAGGTAGCCGCCCTCGACGCGGGTGGCGCGGGTCTGGACGCCGGCGAGGTCCGAGCCGGCCCCCGGCTCGGAGAAGCCCTGGCACCACACGTCCTCCCCGCTGAGGATGGGGCGCAGGTACTTCGCGCGCTGTTCCTCGGTGCCGCTCGCGATCAGCATGGGAGCGGTGAGGATCTTGCCCACGCGCGCCAACCCGTCTGGCGCCTGGGCCTTCGCGGCCAGGACGGCGAAGACGACTTCCTCCGCCAGGCCGAGTCCCTGCCCGCCGAACTCGCGCGGGATGGTGATACCGGCGAACCCGCCGCGCCACAACTGCCGGTCCCACTCGCGGCGGATCGCGTCGGACTCCTCGGGGCTCAGGCTGCCCCGGTGCTTGCGCCACCGGGCCGGCACGTTCTCCTCGAGCCATGCCCGCGCCCTGTCGGCGAAGGCCTGGATCTGCTCAACTTCCTCGGTCACCTGCTCGGTGATCACTTGCAACCCCTCCTCGCGATCATGCTCAGTTCTGTCGGCGGTGGACCGTGCCCGGGACACCGGGGCAGGTCCGCGTCAGGCTCAGTCGGCCGGGACCAGGACGGCCCGCTCGGGACGCCACGCGAAGCTGACGGCGGCGCCGGACGCCAGCGGGGCGTCCCCGGACTCCGTCGCGCGCACGACGCCGATGCTGCCGTCGGCGAACGCGACGGAGATCCGCCGGCTGGCGCCGAGGTAGACGTCGTCGATCACCCGGGCGGGCATCGACACGTGCCCGTCGGGCACCGCCCACCCCTCGGGCGCGACGACGGCGTTCTCCGGGCGGATCACCAGGGCCCCGGCGCCCTGCACGGGCGTGGGGCTGACCGGTGCGGGCAGGGCCTGTCCGGCGTAGTCCAGGGCCGCTGCACCGCCCTGGCGCGTGACCGGGCCCGCGAAGATCGTCGACTCCCCCAGGAACTTCGCCACGAAGAGGGACTCGGGCCGGGCGTACAGGTCCTGCCCGGTGCCCACCTGCTCGATGCGCCCGTCCCTGAACACCGCGATACGGTCCGACAGCGCGAGGGCCTCCTCCTGGTCGTGCGTGACGAGGATGACGGTGCTGCCGAGGTCGCGGTGGATCCGGCGCAGCTCGGCCTGCATCGACTCGCGCAGCCCCCGGTCCAGAGCGCCGAGCGGCTCGTCCATGAGCAGCAGGCCGGGCTCGAAGACGATCGCCCGGGCGAGGGCGACCCGCTGCTGCTGGCCGCCGCTGAGCTCGGCAGGCCGGCGGCCGCCGTACCCGGCCAGCCGCACGATCTCCAGGGCGGCCTCGACCCGCTCGTCGCGCTCCCGCTTGGGCACTCTCCGCTGCCCCAGCGGGAACGCGATGTTCTGTGCCGCCGTCATGTGGGGGAAGAGGGCGTAGTTCTGGAACACCATCCCGATGCCGCGCTTCCGGGGCGGGACCTTCGCGATGTCGACGCCGTCCATGAGGATCGACCCCGCATCCAGCTCGGTGAACCCGGAGATGGTGTTGAGCGTGGTCGTCTTGCCGGAGCCGGAGGGGCCGAGCAGCGTCATGAACTCGCCAGGCTCGACGTCGAGGGAGACGTCGTCGATGGCGGTCTGGCTGGCGTACCGCTTGCGCAGCCCCCTCAGGACGAGGCGCGATCCCTTGCCGTGGATGGTCCCGGCGGGAGCCTGTTGCGTGAGTGTCATCGCGCGGCCTTACCTTTCATGAGACGGAGCCGACCGGAGACTCCCCACGCACCGAGCAGGAGCACGGCCGTGGTGATGGCGAGGACGATCGTCGAGGCCGCCGCGATGGTGGGGTCGGTGTCGCTAACGACGCTGACGTACATCCGGACGGGCAGGGTCTCGAGGAACGGCGACTTGATGAAGAGCGAGACGAGGATCTCGTCGAACGAGGTGACGAACGCGAAGAGCGCACCTCCCAGCACACCAGGCATCACGAGGGGCAAGGTCACGCTGCGGATCACGGACCAGCGCGTCGCCCCGAGGATGACGGCGGCACGTTCGAGGTTGGGGTCGACCGAGGCCAACGTCGCCGACACCGAGACCAGGACGTACGGCAGCCCCAGCGCGGCGTGGGCTAGGACGAACGCCCCGGTTGTCCCCACGATGCCGAACTTGAGGAACGCCGTGTAGACGCCGATGGCCAGGACGATGCCGGGCACGACGATCGGGGACAGCAGGATCGCGCGGACCCCGGCGACGGCGCGCGCCCTGGTCCACTTGACTAGGCCGAGCGCGGCCATGGTGCCCGCCACGGTCGCCACCGCCGCAGAGAGCACGGCGATCAGGAGCGAGCGCTGCAGGGACCCGTACCAGGCGGAGTCCTCGAAGAACTCGCGATACCACCGCAGTGACCAGGACTCCGGCGGGAAGACGAACGACGCCTTGCCGGTGAAGCTCATGGGGATGACCACGAGCGTCGGGAGGATGAGCAGCAGGGCAACGAAGAAGCCGATGAGCTTCACCGTGAGGTGGCTGGGACGCCTCATCGCCGGCCTCCGATCCGACCGAGGAGCCGGCCGGCTCCGACCACCGCTGCCACCAGGACCATGGCCGAGATGATGAGCAGCATGGACATCGCGCCGGCGCGCCCGAGGTTGCCCAGGGAGCTGGCCTGCGTGTATATCGCGTTGCCGATCATCGCCGTCGAGGGCGAGCCCAGCATCTGCGGCAGGACGTAGAACCCGAGGGTCAGGATGAACACCACGAGGGAGCCGGCCTGGACGCCCGGGAGGGACAGGGGGACGAAGACCCGGAAGAAGGCGACGCTGCGGCGCGCCCCGAGGCTCTCGGCCGCCTGCATGAGCCGCGGGTCGACGGTCCGGATGCTGTTGTAGAGGGGAAGGATCATGAAGGGCAGCAGCACCTGCACCAGGCCGATCTGGACGGCGAGCTGGGTGCGCAGGAGGCCTTCGCCACCCAGGAAGGGCAGCAGGGTCGAGACGGGTCCCCCGGACTGCAGGAGGATCACCCAGGCGAAGATCCGGACCAGCCCGCTCACCCAGAACGGGATGAGCGTGATCACCAGCAGCGCGGTGCGCCACCGGGGGCTGACGAGCACCATCAGGTAGGCGTAGGGGTAGCCCAGGGCCAGCGCCATGACCACGGTGAGTGCCCCGGTGAGGAGCGTCTGCCGGAGGATGTCGATGTAGACCGGGTTCTCGGCCAGCCACCGGAAAGCGCTTTGCCCCTCGTCCTGCGCGGTCAGGGCGCTCCACGCGCTGGTCAGCAGCGGGTACGCGACGACCAGCACCGCCAGGATCACGCCCGGCACCACCATGGCGATGGACACCCAGGTGCTGCTCCGGCGCTTGGCCGGTTCCGCGTCGAGCACCCGCTGGCGGCGGCCTGGAGCCGCGGTGATTTCGGTCAAAGCGACCATGGGTACCTCTCTCGTCCGGGGTGGGCCGCGCGGACGCGGCCCACCCCTCGCCGTGGTCCTACTGGGAGACCCAGGTGGTCCAGCGGTCGGTCAGCGTGGCCTGGTTCTCGACCCAGAAGTCGATGTCGACCCGGTTGGCGTTGAAGCGCTCGTCGAGCACGTTGACGGCGTCGGCCGCCTCGCTGAGCTCGACGTCCGTCTCGCGGTTCATCGACGGGTAGGCGGTCTCCGTCTGCCAGAGCTCCTGCTGCTCCTTGCCCAGGAAGTAGTTGATCGCGGCGTGGGCGAGGTCGACGTTCTTGCCGCCCTTGGGGATGCCCCAGTAGTCGATCCGCAGCTGCGGCGGCGCCTCGTCGGAGAGCGCCCACTGCCCGCCGTTGTCGATGATCGTGTAGACCCGACCGGACCAGCACAGGCAGGCGACGATCTGGTCGCTCTCCATCATCTGCTGGGACTCCGACCCGGTGGTGTAGAACAGAAGGTCGTCGCGGATGGAGTCGTACTTCGCGAGCGCGCGGTCGACGTCGAGCGGGTAGAGGTCGTCCACGGCGACGCCGTCACCGAGGAGACCGATCTCGAGCTGCAGCTGCGGGATGGCCGAGTAGATTGCCCGCTTGCCCGGGTAGTTCTCGGTGTCGAAGAACCGCTCCCACGTCATGTCGTCGGCACCGGCGAACGCCTCGGTGTTGTAGGCTAAGGACCAGCCGTTCGCGTTCATCGGGACGCCGCACTCCACGAGCGGGGCGACCTCTGGCAGGTTGCTGGTGTCGATCTTCGACGTGTCGATCTTCTCCACGAGCGTCCCGCACAGCTCGGGGTCGTTGGCGACCACGTCGCTGAGCACGACGAGGTCCCAGCTCACCTGGCCCGACTCCACCTGCGCCTGGATCTTCGCGAGCTCCGGAGGCCCGTCAGGCGCATAGTTCGCGCCCACGATCTCGGCGAAGTCCTTGAGAATGGCGTCCTGTGCCTCCTGGCTCGTCCCGCCGTGACCGGAGAACGCGAACTTGCTGCCCTTGAACGCATCGGGCGTCGCCTCGCCGGCGACGACCGGTCCGGTGCTGCCACCGGCGGGCTGGTCGTCCGCCTTGTCCTCCGCCGCGCCGCTCGCACAGGCGGCCAACATGAGTGCCGCGCCGACCCCCAGCGCCACGGCACTCCTTGCCTTCTTCATCACCATGAGAGATCGCCCTCGTCGTTGAGTTCCGGCGCGACGCCTGCGTCGCTGCCTCGGCCTTGCAACCAATCGGTCGTTTGGTTGCCGTGTCCGGACCATATTCAGGTCTCTGCGAGATGTCAACGGCCCCACGTCCCGGCCGTGGACACCGCCGACCGCGAGCGACTGGCGCCGGGGAGCGACCCTGCGTTCGGACGCCACCACGGCGCAGATGCGCCAGGAGGCGGCTAGAGGATCGCCATCGCGTTGGCGGTCGAGCTCACCGCGCCCTGGACGTGCAGCGGCACGGACACGAAGAAGAACTCCCACCGTCCGAGCCCGGCGCAGCGCTCGGCGAGGCGGTCGAGCTCGAGCAGCTCCATCAGCGGCACGCCCAGCGCGGGCAGAAGCCGCCGGTGCAGCGAACCGAGCCGCGGGTCACCGGGGCCGTTCTCCACGGCCGGGTTGTCGCTGCCGACCAGCGCGAACCGACCGTCCCAGACGAGCTCGGCCATGCCCGCGTGGGCGGCCAGGCCGTTCCACCCGGTGTGCGCCGTGCGCTGCTCCGGGTCGAGCGCGAGGTACCGGCCGACCCAGCCCGTCCGGACGAGCACGATGTCGCCCGGACGCAGCCGCACCTCCTGGTGCTCGGCGGTCGCCTGCAGCTCCTCGGGCTCGTAGCCCGCTCCCTCGAACGGCTCCGAGGGACGCCCCGTCTCTCGGTGGAACCGCTCGACGTCGAGCAGCACGCCTCGGCCGCTGATGCCTCGGCGGGCCCAGTGATGCATGCCGAGCCGACTGCGTGCCGCGGCCAGGTCGGTCTCGCCGCCGTAGTACCCGAACTCGCGGGCGCGGACGTGCGCCAGGCCGTCGAGCTGGGAGGACGCCTGGGGGTTGAACGTGCTCAGCACGTCCTCGCACTCGTTCCGCCCGGTCTGCAGCACCTGGTGGTCGAGCTGCTTGCGGCCGAACAGCGGCGGGTCGAACGCGTCGACGGGCAGGTTCAGGGGGATGGTCTCGCCGGTGGTGACTAGCCCGGCGGCCGCCGCCACCTCCGCCGGCCCCGCGAAGGAGAGGGTCCCCTCCTCCGGGGGTAGCAGCCCCCAGGAATGGCGGATGTCCAGCGCCCCGAGCGCGGGGAGGTCTCGGTAGGCGGGGAGCTGGCGTGCCGATCCCTGGTTGGGTGCGGCGGTCGGGACGTCGTCGAGGGTTCGGCTGCTCATGGGGCGTCCTCGGCGTTGAACCGGGCGATCGCACCCTTCAGCCCGTACGTCTTGATCGACTCCTGGTACGCCTGCACCTCCGGCGTCAGGTGCAGCAGGGCGTCGGTCTCGGCGCCCATCCGCGCATAGGTCAGCAGCCCCTGCAGCTCGGCGGCGCGGTTGATCGCCTCCTTCTTGAGACGGAGCAGCGGCGCCGGGGTGCGCGCGATCGAGTGAGCGGTGCGGGCGACGTGCTCGTCGAACAGCTCTGGCGGCACGGACTCCGCGGCCCAGCCCCACTCCGCCGCCTGCTTGCCGGAGATCTTCCGTCCGGCGTCGAAGGACATGAGCTTCGCCCGCTTGGGGCCGACGAGGTGCACCCACAGGGGCGAGAGGTAGCCGCCGCCCAGCGGCAGCGCCGGCGAGGCCATGATGGTCGCGTCGTCACTGACGATGGTGATGTCGGCCAGCGAGGCGAGCTGGGTGGCGCCGGCCACGCAGTAGCCATGCACGGCGGCGATCACCGGCTGGGGGTGCCGCCAGACCTGGGTGAACCGCTCGATGTTGGACACGAGCCGGTCCCGGTCCTCCACCGGGGTGCGCTCGGCGGCGTAGCCGACCTCCGCGGAGTCGGCGGCGACGTCGTACCCGGCGCTGAAGGCCCGGCCCGCGCCGCGGATGACGACGACCCGGTTGTCCGACGCCGCGAGGTCGGCGAGAACGGCCTCCAGCTCGTCGAGCATGGCGTCGTTCATCGCGTTGAGGCGCTCCGGCCGGTTCAGCGTGACCCAGGCGACGTGGCGCTCCCGCTCGAGCAGGACGGTCTCGTTGCTGACGTCCACGGTCATCGCTTGCTCACCTTCACGCTGTACTCCGGCGTCGAGACGGCGAAGGAGGTGCTGCCGCCCGGGTCGGCGATCAGGTCGGTGATCGCGTTGACGATGTTGCTGGCGCTGCGGCGCGGGTCGGTCCGGATCGGGCCCTTGGCCAGCATCGCGTCGACCTCCTCGTCGGACATCATGAAGCGCAGGAGCAGCTCCTCGTCGGAGATGCCCGCGGGGAAGTTCTTGCGAATCTCGGTCAGCGACGGGTCGGGCCGGGTCCAGTCCGCGAACTGCTTGGCGCGCGGGGTGGAGAGGATCCGGTCGAGCACGTCGGGCGCGATCGGGGACGGCAGGGGACCGTAGTGGCCGAGCGCGTAGTGGACGACCTCGTCGGGGACCATGCTGTACGGGTCGCCCGTGATGATGTTCAGGACCGCCTGGATCCCGACGAACTGAGAGAAGGGCGTCGCCATGATCGGCGAGCCGAGGTCGATGCGCACCTGCGGGATCTCGGCCAGCACCTCGGGCAGCTTGTCCCCCATCCCGTGGCGCTCGAGCTGGTTGATGAGGGTGCCGGTCATGCCGCCGGGCAGCTGGTGGTCGTAGATGCGCGGGTCGAACTCCGCGGGCACGCCCAGCGGGTGGTTGCCCGCCTGGGCCGCCCGGGTGAGCGCCTCGGCGACCGGCGCGAACGTCGAGGTGTCGAGCCCGTGCGTGTGGCCCATGTGCTCGATGATCGCCACCATCATCTCCGTGGAGGGCAGCGACGCCCCGTTGGCGAGCGGCCGCGAGGCGGTGTGCAGCCGGTTGAAGCCGCTCTCGACCGCGACGACGTAGTTGTGTTGGGCAAGCCCGGTGGTGTTGTGCGCGTGCATCTCGAGGGGCATCTCCCCCACCGCGGCCCTGATCGCCGGGAGCAGCGTCCGCGCACGTTCGGGCTTGAGCACGCCGGCGGCGTCCTCGACGTAGATGGACTCCACGCCCTCCCACGTGGCCATTTCGCGGGCGCGGTCAGCGAAGAACGCGTCGTCGTGCACGTCGGTTAGCCCGTACATGATCGCCGGCACCGGCTGACCGCCCGCGTCACGGACCACATTTACCATGTGCCGCATGGTCGGCATGTCGAACAGGCAGTCATAGAGCCAGAAGCTCGTCGCCCCGTGCTTGATGAGCGTCTGGATCCAGAGGTCCAGGATCGCCTGGGGCGTGGGGGCGAACCCCACGGCGCTGATGGTCCGAAGGCCGGAACGCAGCTCGTTACCGGGAAGGTTCTTCACCTGGAAGTCCAGGGTGGCCCAGGGGTCGTCGTAGTACTCGCGCAGCAGCACGGTGAACATGCCGGCGCCCGTGAGGTCGATGGTCCGGTAGCCGGCCCGTGCGAGGTGGGGTAGAGCCTCGGCGCCCTCGTAGGCACGCATCCGCATGCCCCACAGGCTCTGCTGCCCGTCGCGGAGGCTCTGGTCGACGAAATCGATGTGCATCATTGTCTCCTTGCGTGGCGGGCCGGCCGCTTCGCCGGTCCCGCGGTCACAGCCGGGCTCGCTGCCGCGGGCAGCGCGGATTGGGTGGTGGCACGGTCACGAGGGCTGCCAGGCGGGAAGGAACCGCTCCTCGATCCACTTGGTCGTGATGGGCCGAGTGGCGAACTCGTCGTCGGCCATGATCGCCCGATGGACGTCGACCGTGGTCTTGATGCCGGTGATGGCGACCTTGTCCAGCGCGCGGGACATCAGGCGCACGGCCTCGTCGCGCGACTCTGCATGCACGATGAGCTTGGCGACGAGGGAGTCGTAGTACGGGCTGACCCGGGCGCCGGGGTGGGCGTAGGTGTCCACCCGGATCCCCGCGCCCTGCGGCACGGTCCACTCCTCGATCGTCCCTGGGGTTGGCGCGAAGTTGTTCTGCGCGTCCTCGGCGTTGATCCGCACCTCGATGGCATGGCCGCGGAAGTAGACGTCATCCTGGGTGAAGGACAGCGGTTCACCGCGGGCGACGCGCAGCTGCTCGCGGACGATGTCGATCCCGGAAATCATCTCCGTGACGGGATGCTCGACCTGCACGCGGGCGTTCACCTCGAGGAAGATGAACGCGCTCTTCTCCACGTCGACGAGGAACTCGACCGTTCCCGCGCCGACGTAGTTCAGCGCCCGGGCGAGGTCGACCGCAGCCTGGCGGATCTGCTCGACCAGTGCGGCTGGCAGACCCACGCTAGGGGCCTCTTCGACGATCTTCTGGTAGCGACGCTGGGCCGAGCAGTCCCGCTCGCCCAGGTGAACGACGTTCCCGTGGGTGTCGGCGATGACCTGGACCTCGATGTGCCGGGCGTTCTCGATGTACGGCTCCATGTAGACGGTGCCGTCACCGAACGCCCGCTCGGCCTCGTTGCTCGCTCGCGTGAAGTGTTCGAGGAGGTCCTCGGGCTTCCGGATGATGGTCATCCCCCGGCCGCCACCACCGGCCGAGGCCTTGAGCAGGAGGGGGTAGTTGTCGAGCGCCTCGGCGGCGTCGATCGCCTCGTCGACGGTGCGCAGCCCGGTGGTTCCCCGGCCGGTGGGGATCCCGACAGACTCGGCGACCTCCCGCGCCCCGAGCTTTGAGCCGGCTCGGCGCATGACGTCTGCCGGTGGGCCGACGAATGTCAGTCCGTACTCCTCGCAGGCGTCCACGAGCTCGGGGCGCTCGGAGAGGAACCCGTACCCCGGGTGGACGGCGTCCGCGTCGGCGTAGGTCGCTGCGGCGATCACCCGGTCGATCGAGAGGTAGCTCTCGATCGCGGGTGCGGGGCCGACGACGACGACTCGGTCGGCCAGCCGTGCGGCCAGGGTGTCGCGATCGGCGTCGGAGACGACGAGGACGCTCTCGAGCCCCTCGTCGAAGCACGCCTTGACCACGCGCACCGCGATCTCCCCGCGGTTGGCTACCAGGACCCGGCGCATCTCAGGCATCCGGCTGGATCGTGAACAGCGGCGTGCCGTGCTCGACGCCTGCGGCGTTGTCCAGATGGACCGCAGTGACGACGCCCGCAACGTCCGAGCTGACGTTGCTCATGAGCTTCATGATCTCGATGATGCAGAGGGTGTCCCCCACCTCGACATGATCACCGACCTCCGCGAACGGTGCGGCGCCCGGCTCGGGCGAGCGCCAGAAGACCCCCACGCTCGGCGACGTGATGACGTGCCCCTCCTGGGTCGCGGGCCCAGCGCTCGGGGCGGCGGGGGCGCCGGCGGGGTGCGCGGGCGCGGCCGCCGGTGCCGGGACCGGCGCGGCCGCCAGTGCCTGTGCTGCGGCGGGTGCGGGTGCCCCGGCGGGCACTGCCGCAGGTGCCGCACCGTGCGCTGCGGACGCATGGCCGTTCTGCTCCGCGAGCGTCGCACCGTTGCGCGCAACCGCGATCCGCACGTCACCGACGACCACCACCGCCTCGTCCCAGGCGGACTCCTGCAGAGTCTCGACGATGTTCTTGATATCTGCTGACGAGAGAGACAACCTTGGCTTCCTTTGCAGATCGTGGCGCAAGCGGCGACGGAATCAAACAATCGGTTGGTCGAATGCTAGCCGGTTCAGTACTGCACCGCAAGGGACGCTGAGCCCAGGTGAGTGCCTCCTGTTCCCTCCGCGCGGACGCTACTCCGGCGCGGGGAACCGGCCCTCACCGCGCGAAGGGACGGACCTCACCTCACGAGCGGGCGGACCTCACCGGGCAAAGGCGAGCGGCCGGATCGGCGAGCCGGTGCCGCCCTTGATTCGCAACGCGGCTGCGGTGAAGAAGAATTCGTACACCCCGTCGGCCGCCAACCCCTCCAGGTTGACCGACTCCATGATGGGGACTCCTTGCTCGACGAGCAGATGCACGTGCACGTCGAGCGCCGGGACGCTCACGTGTGGCTTGTGCTCGAAGTTGACGGTGTCGGACCCGACCGCTCGGACGCCACGCTCGGTCAACCAGCGCGCTCCGGAGAGCTTGACCCCCGGCAGACCGGTGGCGAGCCCGAGGTACCGGTCGCTGTCCTCCCAGTACCGCATCCAGCCGGTCCGGAAGAGCACGATCGACCCAGGACCGGGCGTCTCCCGGTTGTCGAACCAGGACTGGAGCTCCTCGGCGCCGAAGCCGTCGGCCGGCGTCATCTCCCGGCCGAACAAAGCCGGGCCGTCCACCAGGTGGCCCGGCCCTACAAGGGGAGGCAGCTCCTCTACCGAGCCAACCTCGACACCGGCATGCGGGGTCTGGCGCTCCGCGACGGGGCGGCCGCCGTAGATACAGCCGTCGAGCGAGATGTGTCCCGGCGCGTCGACGTGGGTGCCCACGTGGGCCCCCATGGTGAGCAGCTCCATCGCCGACGAGATGCCGCCCGGGTACGGATGCTCACCGTGCTTCTTGACGAGGGTGTAGGAGTAGGGCGGGTGCGCCGGGTGGTGGGTCATCCCGTGCTCGAGCCGTACCGCGAGGTCGTAGGTCCGCTCGCTTGGCTCCTGCGGCCAAGCGGTCTCGCCTGACCACGTCTTGCCGCCCCAGTTGACGGCGACATCCTGTTGCGTCATTTCAGTTCCTCTCCTGGCGTCTTTTTGGCACGCGCCCCTGGTTGTGTCTCGGGGGCGGCGTCACGGTCGTCGCGCTCTGGGCCTCGTGGCGGTCGTCTTCTTCGCCGGCATCGTGGCCGTGGCGCACCGGGGCGGGCCCGGGCGCGCGCGGTCATCTCGATGCCGCGCGCTCGAACATCTCGTGCGGAGCCACCTGCCGTAGCACCGCGCGGACAGCCTGGGGCAGCTCCCCGCGTGTGGCCGGCTCGGCAAGGGCGAAGGTCACGCGGCAGGAGCGGTAGGCCGCGGTAAGCGCCGCGATCACGTCGTCCTCCTCCCAGCGCGAGAGCAGGCGCAGGGGACCGCCGGTTGCGCGGGGGAAGGCGAAGCCCTCGGTGAGGGCGACGTCGATGTCCGAGGCGCGTTGCGCGACGCCGCTCTCCATGAGCTGTACGGCCGCGCACAGCATGGAGGCCAGGATGCGCGCACGGATTTCGCCGTCGTCGATGCTGCGGGCGGCGATGCCCTTGGTGGCCCGGGCCTCCTCGATGATCCTGACGGCGTCGGGGTCGGGGAGGCCGCGCCGCGCCCCATCGGGATAGCCGTACCAGCCGGCACCGGTCTTGCGGCCGAGACGGCCGGCCTCGCAGAGCCGGTCGGGTATGTCGACGTAGCGCTGGAGCGGGTCGCGGGTCGGTGCGATGCGCTTCCGGCGGGCCCAGGCGATGTCTAGGCCTGACATGTCAGCCACCGCGAAGGGCCCGATGGCGAGGCCGAGCTGGACCATGGCGGCGTCGACCTGCTCGGGGGTGGCGCCCTCCTCGACGAGGAACTCCGCCTGCGTGCGGTAATCGGCGTAGACGCGGTTGGCGACGAACCCGTCTCCCACGCCGGCGGGGATGCCGGTCTTACCCAGCGCCTTCACCACGTCGGCGAGGGTGGCGGCGGTGACGTCGTCGGTCGTTTCCGCCCGGATGAGCTCCACGAGGGGGTTGCGGTCCGGCGGGTTGAAGAAGTGCAGGCCCCCGAAGCGCCGCGGATACTCAAGCGAGCGGGACATCTCGTTGATGTCCAGGTAGGAGGTGTTGGTGGCGAGCACGGCGCCCGGGGCGACGTGTCGCTCGACCTCGGCGAAGAGGTCGCGCTTGACGTCCATGTCCTCGAAGACGGCGTCGACCACGAGGTCGGCGCCAGCCAGGCCGCCCACCGTCTCGGTCGTCGTCAGGCCCGGCATCGCGCCGGCCACCCGCGCAAGGGCCGCAGGGTTGGTGTCGAAGAGGACGACGCGATAGCCGGCCCCCGAGCAGGCACGCGCGAGCGCGGCGCCCATCGTGCCCGCACCGGCGATACCGACCGTGCGTACCGGGCGGGGCGCCACCTTCCCGCGCAACGCCTTGGCGGCGGCGCGCTTGGCGAAGAACAGGTACCGCAGGTTGGCCGCCTCCTCGCTCACCCGCAGCCGCTCGAAGATCGCGCGCTCCTCACTGAGCGCCAGACCGGCGTCCACCTCGGCGGAGCGGCGGACCATCCCGACCGCCTCGAGGACGTTGGGCCGTGCCTTCCGGGCGTGCCGGGCGACGGCCTCCTCGACCTGCTCGGGGTTCGCGTGCGGGACTGACCGGTCACGGAGTCGACTCTTCCCGGCGAGGGACCGGGCAAGGTCAACGGCCCGGGCGAGCAGGTCTTCGGCCGGAACCACGTGGTCGAGGAGGCCGAGCTCGAGGGCCTCGTCGGCGTCGACCTGCCGCGCGCTGGCGACGAGGTCGATGGCGGTGGGCACGCCTAGCAGGCGGGCCGCGCGGACGGTTCCGCCCGCCCCGGGAAGGATGCCCAGCGTCACCTCCGGAAAGCCGAGTCGGGCGCTCGTCGCTCCGATCCGACCATCACACCCGAGCGCCAGCTCCAGGCCCCCTCCGAGCGCCAGCCCGGAGATTGCGGCGACCACCGGCACCGGCAGCGACTCGATCACCTCGATCACGGCGGGCAACTGAGGGTCGATGAGCGGTCCGTCGAACTCGGAGATGTCCGAGCCCGCGTAGAAGTGTCGACCGGCGCCGATGATGACTACGCCGACGACGTCCGGGCCGGCCGCCCCGAGCGCATCGTAGAGGTCACGACGCAGCGTCGCGTTGCCCATGTTGACCGGTGGATTGTCGATGGTCAGGACGGCGACGTCTTCCACCATGGTGATCGAGACAGTTTCCAAGGGATTCCCTATCGTTGGCACGACGTGACTGCCCCCGTCGGCAGGTCGCGTACATCCGGATGATAGAATCAAACAAGCGATTGGTCGATACCGTCGCGCACGGCGCTAGGCACCACGCACTCTCGGCAAGGGAAACAGACGATGACGGCAACGACGGCCGGCCGAAGCCGGCGGCCCAATGGCGCAGCACCCACCGAGCGGCGGAACCGGGACAGTGCAGTCATCGCTGCCGCGATCACCGTGATGTCCCAGAAGGGGTATGCGGCGACGTCCATCCAGGAAGTCGCTGACCGTGTGGGCGTCCTCAAGGGCAGCCTGTACCACTACTTTCGGTCCAAGGAGGAACTGCTCTTCCGCATCCTCGAGGAGTCGCACGAGCAGGTTGTGGAGATCGAGCACGAGGTCGCGGCCCTGGACCTGTCCGCATTCGAGGAGCTCCTGGAGTACGTGCGCCGGTCCTCGACCTGGTACCTGTCCAACATCGACCGGGCCAACATCTTTTTCAGCGAGCGCAATCAGCTGACCGGCGATCGGCTGACCGAGGCACAGGCCTGGGGGCGGGCGTTCGAGAAGCACATCGCGAAACTGTTGACGTCCGCCCAGACCGACGGCGACGTCCGTAGCGACATGGACCAGCGCCTGCTCACGCGGTTCGTACTGGGAGCCCTGAACAACATTCGCTTCTGGCCGTCCCGCTCGGGCAAGTCATTCAGCAACGACGAGATGGCAGCCGCTCTGGTGTCGCTGACACGGAGCGCGATTGCGGCTCCCTGAGGCTGCGCACGACCGCGACGCACGCGGGATGCGCGTACCTCGTTGTGGAAGCGCTGGATGCGTCCACACCTAATCAACCGAGTAGGGGGCCTGCCGAAAAAGCTCGCTTCGGCCGAAGCTACAGCACTCCTCTCATGGGTCGCGACGCTTCCAGAACCTCAGGACCTCAACGAGGCTGCAGACCTTCTCCTGAAGGCAAAAGTCGGCTTCGCCCAAACGAGCCACCCGCTACGCGTCTACCTCGACGAAGCGAGCCTCGCTCTGGCACCCGATGCCTGGTCGCGGCTGATAGCAGGAATGCTGGATCACACCGCGTTCCTCCAAAGCCACACGGGATGGTCCGTAAGGCGAATTGCACAGAAGCTCGCGGAAATCGACGGAGACCAAGAAGCGATCACGAAGATTCAGCAGGCGTTGTACAACCTTGGGCATGGAGAGCGGTAGCCGGACCCCGCACCCATGGCCGATCACCTCATGCAGAAAGCCCTTCCGGGATGGTGCGGGCGCGGTGCCTCCCACGTTCGGTGATCAGACGCCGAGCCTCACTGAGTCTGATCAGCAGTTGACTCGCCTGGCGACAGCGATTGCTCGTCGTCTGCCATGGACACTTCGGCTCCCGAATCATGGCGGAGCTCATCGGACGAACCGAACCCTTGGTTCGCCGTCGAAGCGTGCGGATTCGGAAAGTTCCAGAACTTGGCGAATAGGGCGAGTGCGCGCCGAAAATACGCGATCGCAGAGGTGATCAGGGCCGATACCACACTCCACCCGAACAAAGTGCGCCATGGGTCCATAGGCGCTGGCCCGTAACCCCACGGCGCGCTCACATCTGGTCCAAACTGGACGAAAACTGTCGTGGCACCCGTAATTGCTGCGACGAGGAAGGTAACCCACCAAATCAGTCTTCGCGTTCGGTGGGCGGAGACGCTCGCCATGAGCGTCAAGATCACGACAGTAAGAAGCTCGTAGTTTGTGAATAGTCCCAAGCCTGAAATTTCGAACAGCCGTGCCGTGCCCATAGGAATCAAAGAGAGCCCGGCGACAACACCTCCAATCACGAGGGACACGAGAGCGAACTGCGCCAACTCCAGCGATTCCTTATGAACAGCCGGTAGGCGACGATCCCTGCCTTGCCCTGGGTGTGCCGTTGCAGCCACCACGAGAAGAACGATGGAGGCAAGCACTAGCGCGAAGGTCCAAACGAACGGCAACTGAAGCTCCGCGGACACCAAATTGACTGCGAGCGAAGGCAAGATGCCCGCAAGCACTTGGACGCCGATCTGGTTGGCCGGCGAACCTTCCCCGCCCTTGCCGCCCGGGCTACTTTCCGTCACCACCCGATACTATGGCGTGTCTCCTAATCGGATTCAATTTGGGCCTCCATGCCCGGTTCGTGTCCCGCACCTCTGTTCAATGTCTCGGCGAGGCGCTTGCAGGTGTGGGTCTCGCCCGCCCAAGGAGCCGCATTGGACAGCGCGACAGCAGTGGGGATGGGTGCTTCGATCATCCGCACCCAGCTCCCTGCGCTAAGGCACCAGTTGATGTCAGGACGTGAACTCAGGCAGAACGCCCTTGACAATCACAAAGCAGTCAGGACCGCGAAGGCCGAGCGGGCGCTCGTAAACGGCGTGGTGCTCGATCGAGTTCCGTGGTCACCGTGAGGCCCGCTGCCCCTCGACGGTGCGCGCCACCTCCTGGAAGGGCGTGACCGCACTGAGGTCACCGACGACCTCCATCCGCTGCAGCGGCGTCTCCTGGAAGATGTCTGGCGGGAGCAACGACGAAACGGCCCGTACAGCCACAGCCCACGCCGTCGAGGCGGTGCAAGCGGGCGGCGCCGGCGTACACGGGGTAGTTGCGGTCCGCATCGACGGGCTCGTCGCCCCCCCATCTGGGCGAGGGTGAGAAGGATCTACGGGGACATGAAGATTTCAGGCTGGGGCGATTCGCCCCAGCCGTGTAGTCGCTCCGCCGCGCCATCCTCCAGCCTCGACGGTGTTGCTTCCCCGTTCCTGTGGCAAGGGTCGCGGATTGGGCATGACAGCACCGTGGCAATCAACCCGAGCCCTGACAAGACGGCCGCGATCGGGGCACGGCGGGAAGCGACGGCGGGCAACACCGCCACAGCCGATGATCACCTGTCCGCTCCGCGCAATTCGCGTGGTCTCGGCGTGGCGGAGATCCTTCGCGGCTGGACGCGCTACCCCTTGCGGCTCTGGAAGGCGGCGATCTCTTCGAACAGCTTCGTCACCCTCGACCATCGCGGGTCGAAGCGCTCACCCGCCATGAACAGTCGGCCGACGAGGCCCTGGACCACCCGGGCGCTGGCCGTGGGCGTGGCCAGGACGCGGTCCACGCAGTCGTCGATGCCGTGAAGCCTGCTTTGGTGATCGGCCGTCCTGCCCTGCAGCTGGTCCACGATCGCGTGCTGGACCCGGTCGGTGATGCGGACGGTGGGACGGTTCTGCTCCGTCCTGATCCGAGGCCCGACGGGCGACGGAGCCAATGCCAGGCGCTGCGCGAGCCCAGTGGGTTGTTTGCGTCCGGCCCGCCAGCGCCGGATCTGTTCGGCGAGCCCGTCGAAGGCGTCGAGGACCTCGCCCCATCTCTCAGCGTCGTCGAAGAGGTGCATGGACGCCCTCTCTGGCAGGTTCTCGAGCACGTAGGCCATCGAGGCGGGCGAGCCGGTGACGGTGTGGACGCACTTCTCGCCGGTGTCGTGGGAGTAGCACCGGTCGCAGCGCAGGACCGGTTGGAGCATCTGGACCTGTGGCACGACCTCCTTGGCGATCGCGCCTCGTTCGGCGGCGCGCTTCTCCTCCGACGCGGCGCGCCGGCAGCGCTCTGAACACCACCTCGCGGGTCGGCCGGTGCGCTTGGCCGGGACGGGCTCGCCGCACCGGGGGCAGCGTCGCCCGGTGACCTCGACGATCTCAACGTCCCTCATCGCGACCACCCCAGTTTCGTGCGGACGAAACCAGCGACTCTGGTGCCAGACGAGTGGGGACCCATGGAAACATCACCTACCCCCACTCCAGCTCGCCCTGCGTCCACCGTGCGGCCACCCGCTCCCCGGCCGACGTTCCGCCAGATGGCCGCTCCGTCGTGCGCGAGGCGGGCGGGCTCTCGGCGTCGACCGGCGGCGGGGAGGGTGCGGGCGGGGTCGTTGACGGCGGATGGTCCGGCGCGGCGTGGTCGTCGGCTCGGGCGGCTGCTCGGCGCTGCTCCCTGCGACGGGCTTTGGCAGTCTGGGAGGCGTCGTTCTCGCCGGCCACACGTCTGGCACTGAGGCCGGCTGATTGATCCGCACGAAACTCGCCGTCGTCCGGCGGGACTTCCTCCCAGCCGCCGGACTCCTCCGCCCGCGCCTCGGCCTCCCCGATCTCGATGAGGGCCTGCAGCACCGCCGAGGTGTCGGGCGCGAGCCGCAGCCGCTCGATGTAGTGCCGCGTCGTCACGCTCGAGTCGGCTCGGTGGCCGAGCAGGGCGCCGGCGTCGGCGACCGACATCCTCCGGGCCACGAACGTGGCGACGGTCGAGCGCAGCAGGTGCGGGTAGATGTTGTCTTCGATCCCGGCGGCCTGAAGGGCCTGGCGCAGGCTGCTGCGGACGTTGTTGGTGGTCCGCGGCGGCGGCGGGCCGTCGGCGTTCTGGAACTGCCGGGCCGGGAACACCGGCCACCCGCCCGGCCCCGTTACCTTCTTCGCAGCCCTCGGGGTCGTGTTGGATCGGGGGTGCTGGCCTGTCGGGCTCGGTATGGCTCTTTGCCCCCAGTCATCGATGATCCGGGGGGTGTTGCCGCCGAGGCCCATAGGTGGCTGGTGATCGCTGATAGGGGCCGGGCCAGACACCCTGATCGGGGTGCGGAGTCGCCTTCGTAACGTGGATGCCGACATCCAGCCACCGCGGACAGTCCAGCGTCCCGTTCGTAGCGGCTAGGGAGGTCATGGGTGATCCAAGAACACCACCAGGTCGAGGTCTTCGTTGGCCTCGACGTCGGCAAGAGCGAGCACCACGCGGTCGCCCTGGACCGGGCCGGAAAGGTCCTGTTCGACAAGGCGCTGCCCAACGATGAGGCGAAGCTGCGGACGATCCTCGCCGAGCTCGCCGCGCACGGGCCGGTGCTGGTGGTCGTGGACCAGCCGGCCACGATCGGCGCCCTGCCCGTGGCGGTCGCCCGGGACGCCGGCGCCCTGGTGGGATACCTGCCCGGGCTGTCGATGCGGCGGATCGCGGACCTGCACCCAGGCCAGGCCAAGACCGACGCCCGCGACGCGCTGATCATCGCCGAGGCCGCCCGGACGATGCCCCACACGCTGCGCTCGATCGAGCTGGCCGACGAGCAGGTCGCCGAGCTGACCATGCTCTGCGGGTTCGACGACGACCTGCGCGGGCAGATCACCGCCACCTCTAACCGCCTGCGCGGGCTGCTGACGCAGATCCACCCCGCCCTCGAGCGGGTGCTCGGCAGGCACCTGGACCACCCGGCCGTGCTGGACCTAATCCAGACCTGGCCCACCCCGGCCGACCTCAAGGCCGCCGGGACCAAGCGGATCGCGGCACGCCTGACCAAGCGCGCCCCGCGCCTGGGCAAGCGTCTGGCCGAGGAGATCACCGCCGCCCTGGCCGAGCAGACCGTGGTCGTCGCCGGCACCTCCGCCGCCGGGATCGTGCTGCCCCGCCTGGCCGCCCAGCTCGCCGAGCTGCGCGCCCAGCGCGCCGACGTCGCCTTGAAGGTCGAGGAACTGGTGCGTGACCACCCTCTTCACCAGGTCCTGATGTCGATGCCGGGCAACGGCATCAGGACCACCGCACGGCTCCTGACCGAGCTCGCCGGCAAGGACTTCACCTCCGCCGCCCACCTGGCCTCCTACGCCGGCCTGGCCCCGGTGACCCGCCGCTCGGGCACCTCCATCCGCGGCGAGCACCCGAACCGGGCCGGCAACAAGGTCCTCAAACGCGCGCTCTTCCTCGCCGCCTTCGCCTCGCTCAGCGACCCCATCTCCCGGCGCTACTACGACCGCAAACGCGCCGAGGGCAAGAGACACAACCAGGCCCTCATCGCCCTCGCCCGCCGCCGCTGTGACGTCCTGTTCGCCATGCTCCGCGACGGCACCCTCTACGACGCACCCCAACCGCTCGCCGCTTGACGAACCCGATAGGGGCCCCCCCCCCCCCCCCCCCCCCCCCCCCCCCCCCCCCCCCCCCCCCCGGCCGGTCGCAGCGCGAGCAGCGCCTGAACGGTGAACGGCGGAATGATGATCGTCCGCTCCCCCGCGGCCGTCTTGGGCCGTTCCTGCCGCAGCGTGCCCCTGCCCTTGACGTCGACCAGGGTGGCCTCGACGGTCACCGTGGGCCGGACGGCATCGAGGTCGACGTTCTCCCACAACAACGCGAGCACCTCGCCGATACGCAGCCCGGTGCCGAGCATGACGTCGACCGCGGCGGGCAGGATGCCGGTGGGCCTCGGCCCCGGCTGTCGGCCCGGGATGCCTCCCAGTCCCGCACCGCCCGCCGCAGCCGGTAGACCGTGATCGCCGTCAGCGCCCGGGGCACCGGGGAGGCGGGCTGGGGCAGCTTGACCGCGAGCATGGGGTTGATGCGCAGCGCGTCGTGGACGACGGCGCGGTCGAGCACTCGCCTGAACACGGCGCCGGCCTGGTTGGCGGTGACGACCATGTCGCGCTTGCGGCCCTTGCCGGCCGCGACGATGGAGTTGACCCAGGCCTGGCACACCGACGGGGAGAGCTCGTGGAGCCGCCGTTTGCCCAGCGCGGGCACGAGGTGGTTGCCGAGGAGGCGCTCGTACTCGTCGATGGTCTGCGCGCGGATGGGCGGGTTGGGCCATTCCGACTGCGCGCGCAGCTCGTTGATCCACTGCCGCGCGGCGAGCCCGACCCGGCTGTCGGACTTCAGCTCGGCCGAGCCGGTGGGGGCCTGCAGCTGCTCGGCGACGGCGTCCTGCAGGGCGAGCCGGGCGGCCGCCTTGGTCTTCCGGGTCCGGGAGATCTGCGTCTCGGCGCCGCTGAACAGCTTCAGCCGTGCCCGAGCCTCCCAGCCGCCGGACTTCGTGGCGCGGTAGGAGATGGCGCCCTGCTGGCCGGGCTTGAGGGGCTGCATCGCGATCACCAGCCCGAGTCGGTGCCACGCTGCTCGACCTGGGTCGCCTCCTGCTCGGCGAGCCAGGCGCGCACGTCGGCCTCGGCGAACATCAGGTGCCGGCCGATGCGGTACGCCCTGGGGGCGGTGCCGCGCTTGCGCCAGGTGTGGATGGTCGCCTTGGAGATCCGCAGCTTCTCCGCCAGGTCGTCCATCGTCCACAGCGGCACGTGGTCCAAAGGGGGTTCCGAGGTGGGTTCCATGCCCCTCAGGTGTGCCGGGCCCACCTCGAGAGCGAGGCACCCGATCCCAACCGTGGCCACCGTGAGGCTGCGCATTCGTGAGGACATTCGTGAGGACACCTGGTCACCGGCTTCCGCGTCGGTGCCCTCCGGAAATCGGAAAGGTCCCTGACCTGGGCTTTCACCCGGTCAAGGACCTTCCGGAAGTGGAGCTAGGGGGATTCGAACCCCCGACCTTCTCCCGCTGGTTCACAAGTCCCGGCACTCCCGGAGTCCGTTGTCTGAAACGCCCATTGCCGACATCGTGACCTCCACAATTAGCGGAATATCAACGGTTCTCAGCGGGCCGACTCCAGGGTCGCACCGCTCGTGAACATCGTCAATCGCGGTCATCCGGTGGCGGCAGACGCGTGGAACTCGCGTGGAATCTGGGCTCACGCGTGGAACTCGCGTGGACTCCACTCAGCGCGAGGCTTCCCCCGAGCGAGTCAGACGTTGAACTGTTCGAACTCACCCGGACCTGCAGAATCGTCGTGAGCCCGGAGGCTGCGGGGAACCACCATTGGGAATGAGGACGCCTGCGCGCTCCCCCGCCGAGTTGAAGGTGGCGAGACCCTGACGGTCACGTCTTGATCTCGGGTGGGCAAGCACCCACCATCCGGAATCTCTACAGAGCACGGGTCGTCCGCAGCCACGGACCCTCTTCAGTTGGGTCCGCAAAGTGGCGCAAGGGCAGCCCGGTAAGCGTGTCGTCGACGAGAGCGACCTAGTTGCGCCACATCGGCGCGCCCGCCGTCGGAACGTCGATGTCGCGGCCGGATGCCAGATCTGCGCACTCGACACGCACAAGGTCTGGCAGAGCAGCGAGGTAGCGGCCGGCACCGGCCGCGTCGTCGAGGACCGCCAGCAGCGCGGCGACGTGATGCCGAGGCAGAGACACCGGGTGTCCCGGCCGCCCCTCGAAGACGGCTCTGGCCGGTAGGGTGGCGTCCTGCGCCAAGACACGGGCCACTACGCGTGCGTCGACATCTGGGCAGTCGACGACGTGGACGAGGACGCGATCAACCTCCGGCTCCACAGCCTCGAGGCCGGCGCGCAGGGAGGCACCCATGCCACGGTGCCAACGCGGACAGAAGACTTCGCCGACGTCGAACGGCAGATCAATACGGGCGGCCCCAGTTACGACGCGGACGTTCGTCACCCCGGCGCCGTCGAACGCTCCGAGCGCGGCATCGAGGAAGCCCGGGACGAGGATCTTCGGACAGCCGTACCGCGTGCCGGCGCCAGCCGCGAGCACGATTCCCGCCGTGCCAACCAGGTCTCCGCCGCTCACGAGAGCGGCTCCCCGGTGCAGGCCCGATCTGGGGTGTGCTGGTGGGACGGCGGGCTCCAGCTGAGCGCGGGCTTGCGCATCATCGTGTACTGCTGTCCGATCTCATCGGAGCAGCACTCAGCGTGGTCCACCTGATCCAAAGTCCCTCCCCTGTCCGCGCGACCGCCCAGACGTCGCATCAGGCGTGAATGGGCGTCGACAGCTCCGTCAGCCGCTTTCCGGTGCCGCCCCACTGCAAGGCGATGATCTCCGCCGCGATGGACACCGCTGTCTCCTCCGGCGTCCGGCCCCGCAGGTCTAGGCCGATCGGGGACGCGAGCCGGGCGAGCGCTGCCTCCCCCACCCCGGCCTCCCGAAGCTTCTCGAGTCGGTCCAGGTGGGTGCGCCTGCTCCCCATCGCCCCGATGTAGCCCGCCTTCGTCCCCAGGGCCTGCACCAGCAGCGGGACGTCGAACTTCGGGTCGTGGGTCAGGACGCACAGGACGGTTCGCTCGTCGACCGTCCGGCGCGCGAGGTACTGGTGCGGCCACTCGACGACGATCTCGTCGGCGTCGGGAAACCTCCGCCGCGTCGCGAACACCGGGCGGGCGTCGCAGACGGTGACGTGATAGCCGAGGAACTTGCCGATGCGTACCACGGCGGCAGCGAAGTCGATGGCGCCGAAGACGATCATCTCCGGTGATGGGGCGAAGGACTCGACGAAGACGCTGACGTCGTCCATCCTGTGCTCACCGTTCATGCCGAGATGGATGACGCCGTTGCGGCCCTGGGCGAGCATTCCGCGTCCCATCTCCGCGATGCTGTGGTCGAGGGCCGCTGCTCCCGCGGACCCCGTCGCGGCGTCCTCGGTGAGAACGATGTGCGCACCGACGGCGCCGGGGGCGCCGATGACGGTGGCGACGGCCATCGCACTCCGGCGGCTCACGGCGTCGGCCACGTCGAGGAGATCGGGAAACCGGTCCACGGTGACCAGCTCGACGAAGACCTCGAGCGTGCCGCCGCACATCAGCCCGACGGCGAAGGCGTCACCGTCGGACACCCCGTACGTCTCCCGGGCCGGGACGCCGGTGGCGATGACCTCCTGGGCGAGCTCGAAGACGGCGCCCTCGACGCATCCTCCGGAGACGCTCCCGACGACCTCGCCGGATTCGGACACGGCCATGGCCGCGCCCGCGGACCTTGGCGAGGAGTGCCAGGTCTGCACCACCGTCGCCAGCGCGAACCGTGTGCCCGCGCGGTACCAAGCAGTCACCTCGTCAAGGATGTCTCTCACGGACGGCCGCCTTTCTTGCTGCTCGAGCCGCGACCGGCCAGCACCTGGGTCAGCCCCTCGAGGCTGGCGATGTTGTGGCCGGCGCGGAAGTCGTCGATGTAGGGAAGTGCCGCGGCCATGCCGCGTGCCAGCGGCCGGTAGCGCGGGTCCGCCTTGAGCGGGTTGAGCCACACCAGCCGGTGGGATAGGCGCTGGAAGCGAGCCATCGCCGCGGCGAGCTCGACGGGGTCGTCGTGGTCGAGCCCGTCGGAGCAGATCACGACGACGGCGCCGCGCAGGGCGTTCTGACCGTGACGGCGGCGGAGCAGCGCGGAGAACGAGCTGGCCAGGCGGGTGCCGCCGTCCCAGTCGCTGACGGCCTGGCCCGCGCGCTCCAGCGCCCGGTCCGCGGAGGAGGACCGGAGCGCGTCGGTGACCCGGTGCAGGCGCACCCCCACCGTGAAGACCTCCACCCGCTCGCCCACGCGCATCAGCGCGTGGGCGAACCGCAAGATCGCCTGCCCGTAGGCCGCCATCGACCCGGAGACGTCAACCAGGAAGGTGACGGGCCGCTGCCGGATGCGCCGACGGCGTCGCCCCAGCCGCGTCGGTTCGCCGTCCGTGGACAGCAGCAGCCGCAGTGTCCCGCGCATGTCGAGGAAGGGGCCGGTCCGTGCCGTGGTCCGCCGCCGGCTCGGCCGGCGGTCGAGACGCAGCCGCATCTCCCGGATCATCCTCGCGGCCTCGCGGCGTTCCTCCGCGGTCATCGCCGCGAACGACTTCGCGCGCAGGCGTTCGGCCGCGCTGGCGATAACGCGGGCCTCCTCGGGGAGCTCGAGCACCTCCTCGCCGACCGCCAGCGTCCTGGGGGGCCGGCCACTCTGGTCCGCCTCCTCGGCGAAGACGGCCAGGGGTGGGCGGGCGGCCGGTGGCAAGTCCTCCCCCGCCCCCACGCCAGAGAAGCATTCGGCGAACGCCAGCGCGTACGGCGCGTAGGCGGCGGGATCTGAGGCGAGGACGGCCCGGCCGGCCCAGAACAGCTCGGCGAGGGAGAAGTCACCCAGCTCGTGGACGGCCGCGTAGAAGGTCAAGCTCTGCGCCGTACCCACCTCGACGCCATACCGGCGCAGCGCCGCGGAGAGGTCCGCGCACATCTGAGCCGTGCCCGCTCGTGTCGCATCCCCCTCGTGTCGGCCGTTCTCCGCGACCAGCCCGACCATCTACGTCTCCGCGGGGAGGACGCTCTCGAGGTTGTCGAGCACCGTCTGCTGGTCGTCGACGTCCTTGACGAGCGCCGCCAAGGTCGAGCGCGCCGTCTCGCGGTCCAGCGACATGACGTCCAGCATGTGCAGCGCGCTCGCCCAGTCCAGCGCCTCGCCGACACCCGGACGGTGAGCAAGGTCGAGGCCACGGATCCGCGCGACGGCGTCGCTGACCTCGACCGCGAGCGGCTCTGGCACCTCCGGCGCCCGGAGCCTGAGGATCTCCAGCTCGCGTTCGGGGTCCGGGTGGGCCACCCAGCTGTACAGGCAACGCCGGCGGACCGCGTTGTGCAGCTCGCGGGTGCGGTTGGACGTGAGGATGACGAGCGGGGGCTCCGCTGCCCGGACCTGCCCTACCTCCGGGATCGTGACCGCGAAGTCAGAGAGCAGCTCGAGCAGGAACGCCTCGAACTCATCGTCGGCCCGGTCGAGCTCGTCGATGAGCAGGACGGCGCCCGCTCCTTGCTCCAGCGCCCGGAGCAAGGGTCGGGCAACCAAGAACTCCCGCGTGAAGACGTCGCGGTGCCCCTGACCTTCCCGCACCGCCAAGAGCTGCCGGGGGTAGTGCCAGTCGTAGAGCGCTTGGCTGGCGTCGATGCCCTCGTAGCACTGCAGACGGACGAGCTCCCGGCCGAGGAGCCGGGAGAACGCGTGGGCGATCTCGGTCTTGCCCACCCCGTTCTCCCCCTCGAGGAGAAGGGGTCGGCCCAGCCGGAGCGCCAGGAAGGCCGCCATCGCGAGGTCGTCGCCGGCGAGATACCCGACGCCGCGCAGGCTCGCCTGCAGCTCTGCCGCGGTGGCGGGAACGCCCGCGCGTGCGGCCGGGCCGAGAGCTTCTGTCATTGCCTCAATCCCCTACTGCTGGGCCCTCGACTCGACCACGGTCGAGACGATCGCCGACGGTTTGATCGGCAGCTCGCGCACCCGCATGCCGAACTCTGCCAGCGCATCGTCGATGGCCGCCGACAGCACCCCGGGTGTCGCCATCCGGCCGCCCTCACCGCCGCCCTTGATACCGAACTCGGTGTAGGGCGAGGGCGTCTCGACGTGGCCGAGCTTGATGGGCGGCACCTCGTGCGCCGTCGGGACGAGGTAGTCGCGGAAGGAGGTGGCTTGGAATTGCCCGTTCTCGTCGTACGGGAGCTCCTCGAGCAGGGCGGTGCCGATGCCCTGGGCGGTGCCGCCGGTGACGTGCCCACCCAACGTGATCGGGTTGACGATCGTGCCGGCGTCGTGGACGGCGGCGTAGTCAAGGATCTTGATGATCCCGGTGTCTGGGTCGACCTCGACGACGGCGATGTGGCAGTTGTGCCCCATGATCGGGTAGAAGATGCCCAGGTCACTGCGGTCCGGCGCCGGCATCGTCGTGATCGGGTGGTCGTAGGTGTACTGCTCCTCCAGGCCGCTCGTCACGCCCGGCGGGAGGTTGAGCGCGAAGAAGTACGCGGTGGCGGCCACCTCGGCGAGCGCCTGCCCCACCTCGGGTGCGCCCTTGACCTGCACGCGTCCGTCGGTGATCTCCATGTCCTCCGGCGGCACCTCGAGGGTGTGCGCGGCGATCTCGATCACCTTCTTCTGCAGCTTCCTCGACGCGCCGCGGATGGCTCCGGTGACCATGACGGTGAAGCGGCTGCCGCCGGGCCCGGTGCCGGGCAGGGCGTGGGCGGAGTCGGCGTAGCGGATGTTGACCTTGGCCGGGTCGACGCCGAACTCCTCCGCGACGACCATGGCCGCGACGGTCTCCGGGCTGTTGCCCCACATGGCTTGCGAGTGCAGCACTACCTGGAACTCGCCGGTGGGATCGATCGATACGGTCGCGCTCTCCGGGCTGGAGGTCACCGGGAAGCCGGGTTCGTCGAACCAGTACCAGAACTCGGTGGAGCTGAACACGCTGCGCTCCTGGGTGGAAACCAGGCCGATGCCGATGTAGCGGCCCTCCTCCTCGCGCAGCCGCTCCTTCTCCTGACGCCAGTGGTCCAGGTCGACGAGCGACAGCGCCTCGTCGAGCACGGCGTCGTAGTTGCCGGAGTCGTAGAGGTTGCCGCCAGGGATCTTATGAGGGAACTGCTCGGGCTGGATGAAGTTCTTTCGGCGGATCTCCTCGGGCTTCAGGCCGGTCTCCTTGGCGGCGAGGTCGACGAGCCGCTCGAGGACCCAGTTCTGTACCTCCGACCCGAAACCGCGGTAGGCGCCCTGCTGGCACTTGTTCGTCACGACCGCGCGCAGGTGGTAGCGCAGGTTCCCGATCCGGTACGGCCCGACGGACTGCGAGAGCGCGTTGCCGTGGGTCCCAACGCCGAACTGCAGGTACGCGCCGTAGTCGTCGATGACGTCGATGTCGAGCGCCACGAACGTGCCGTCGGCCTTCAGCGCCAGGCTGGCGTCGTAGTACCTGTCCGAGGCGTGGTGGTCGGAGTTCATCGTGTGGTCGAGGCGGTCCTCGATGTACGCCACCGGCTGGTTCACCTGCAGGGCGAGGAACCCGGCCAGCGTCGGCACCTTGTGCGCCGTGAACTTGGAGCCGAAGCTGCCGCCCGCCGGCACCGGGTGCAGGGTGATGCGGTTGCTCGGCAGCTTCAGGGCCGTGGCGATGAGCCAGGAGAAATAGGTGAAGTTGATGGAGTTGCAGTAGATCTCCAGCACCCCATTGAGGCCAGGACGCGCGATGGCGCCCGTGGTCTCCATGGGGGTGCCGGCCGAGCGGCCCCAGTGCAGCCGATCGGAGACGACGATGTCCGCTTCCGCGAACTCCTTGTCCACCTCGCCGAAGGTGAAGGTCCGCTCGTAGGCGAGGTTGGAGCCGTGCTCCTCGTGCAGCAGCGGTGAGTCCGGCTCGAGGGCGGCCATCGGGTCGACCACCGGAGGCAGCTCCTCAATCTCCACCTTGAGCGCGTCGACGCCGTCCTCGGCTATGTAGCGGCTGTCGGCGATCACGGCGACCACCGCCTCGCCGTAGTAGCGGACCTTGTCGACGGCGAGCGGGTACTGCGGGATCGTGGTGGGACCGAAGTTCATGCAGGGGTTCATCTGCGCCTTGCAGTCCTCGCCCGTGACAACGGCGACGACGCCGGGGATGTTCAGCGCCTCGGTGGCGTCGATGGAGACGATCCGACCGTGGGCGACGGGACTGCGGTACACGGCCGCGTGCTTGAGCCCGGGGAGGCGCAGGTCGGAGATGAATCCGCCGCGCCCGACGAGCAGGCGCGGATCCTCGACCCGCTTCATGCTGCGCCCGATGTACTTGTGCTTGCTGCCGGGCGGGGCGGGCACGCTCTCGGTGCCGCTGCGGTACTCCCGGCTCGTGCTGGTCACCTGGGTCGTCTCGGTCATGTCTCAGGCCTTCCCATCCTGGTCGGGACGCGGGCCGCCCGTGCCCACTCCGGCCGCCATCGGCGCCGGTCCGTCGGCGGCGAGCTTTCGGGCAGCGCACTGCACGGCGTTGACGATGTTCTGGTACCCGGTGCAGCGGCACAGGATGCCGGAGATGCCGTCGCGCACCTCCGCGTCGGTGCGGTCGCGCCGCTCGGTGAGCATCTCCTTGGCCCGCAGGACCATCGCCGGCGTGCAGAACCCGCACTGGAGGCCGTGCTCCTCGTGGAATGCCTCCTGGATGGGGTGCAGGTCCTGCGGGTTGGCGGACAGGCTCTCGACGGTCTCGATCTCGTGACCCTCGGCCTGGACGGCGAGCATGAGGCAGGACCGGACGGACTGCCCGTCCAGCAGGACGTTGCAGGAGCCGCACGCGCCCTGCTCACAGCCCAGGTGCACGCTGACCAGGTCGAGGTCGTCACGGAGCCAGTCGGCGAGCGTGGTGCGGGTGTCGACGTCGCGGGTGACGTCGCGGCCGTTGACTGTGGCGGTGATCTGGCGGCGGTAGGCCCTGTCGGGGGCGGTGGACTGCGTCGTCATGACTGGTCTCCTCTCGTGCCGCGGGTGACCGCAGCCCTGATCGAGCGCGCGGTGATGACCGCGGCGACGTGCTTCCGGTACGCCCGTGTGGCGTGGATGTCGTCGCCGTTGCTCACCTGCTCAGCGACCGTCTGCGCCGCCTCGGTGATGAGCTCGTCCGTGGGCACCTGACCGAGCAGGGCCTGCTCGACGGCCGTGGCGCGCAGCGGGCGGTCGGCGATATTCGCCACGCCGACGGCGGCCGAGACGACCCGGCCGTCGTCGTCGAGCGCGATCTGCGCGGCGGCCGCAGCGAGCGGCCGGTCGCCCACGCGGCGGGAGACCTCGACGAATCCGTGCCGGCCGGGCGGCTCGGCGGGGATCCGCACGGCGACGAGCAGCTCGTCGGGGCCGATGGCGTTGGCCATCGCGCCGACGAAGAAGTCGCTCGCCTTCACGATGCGGGTGCCTGTAGGGCCTGCCACGACCATCTCGGCGTCGAGCGTGACGGAGGCACAGGGCAGCTCGGTGGCGGGGTCGGCGAAGGAGAGGCTCCCGCCCACGGTGCCGCGGTGGCGGATCTCGGGGTGCCCGATGTAGGTCACCATCTCCGCCACCAGGGGAAGCTGCTCCCTGACCTCGGCGTCGACCTCGACGGCGTGCTGGCGCACGCCCGCACCGATCTCCATGTGACCGTCGTTCCGTCCGACCCTCTGCAGCTCGGCGATTCGGTTGATGTCGATGAGCACCCTGGGCCGGGTGATGCGCATGCTGATGAGCGGCATGAGACTGAGCCCGCCGGCGAGGATCAGGGCGTCGGAGCCGTGCTCACGCTTGAGCGCGGCCGCCTCGTCGAGCGTCTCGGGATCGTAGTAGGCGAAGGCCGACGGCTTCATCGCGCTCCTTTGCGGCAGGGGCCAGGTTTCCGGGCGTCGGTGGCCTCGACAGCAGAGCCGCCGTAAGCCAGTGCGGGGGGCTTCATCGCTCTCCTTCAGACAAACACCCACCGAGAACCTTCTCGGCGCACAACCGATTAGGACGCCACTCTGCCGGGACGTTGGACCTACACCAATGGATGCCGCCACTGTGTCGGGGGATCAGACTGTGTCACGCCACACCCCGCGGTCGACGCCGCCTGGCTAGTGTCACTGTGTTGAGGGCGCTCCGTGGGGCGTGGCACAGTGCCGATCGTGTCGATCCCTCGCCTCGAACTTCAGGACTGGCTGCACGGCGTCGCCGAGATCGCGTCCGCTGTCAACCAGCCGGTATCCCTGCCCGCACTGCTGAACCTGGTGGCTGAGACGGCCTGCCGTCTCATGGGCTTCGACTTCTGCGGTGTGCTGCTGGCCGATGCCGACCGAAGCGCCCTGCTCATCGAGGGGTCGCACGGCCTCTCGGCGGAGTACATCGCCAACGTCAACGCCCAGCACCCCATCGTGCTGCGCGAGGGCGAGACGCAGGCGCCGTCGAGCCGAGCTTTTCTGACGCACCGCCCGGTCCAGGTCATCGACACCGGCTCGGACCCCGCCTTCGAACCGTGGGGCCTCGGCGCGAGGGCGCAGGGCTTCACCTCGATGATTGCCGTCCCCCTGCTGGTGTCCGGTTCGGCATTGGGCACGCTCAACTGCTACACGACCCGGTCGCACGAGTTCGCCGAGGACGAGGTCGAGCTGCTCACCACGCTGGCGAACCAGGCGGCCGTCGCGATCGCCACGACGCGGATGCGCGCCGCTGAGGCCCGGACCATCGCCGACCTCCGCGACCTCAATACCTCGCTGGAGGAACAGCACGGCCTCCTGCGCCAGGGCGAGGCGATCCACCAGCGCCTGACCGACGTCGCTCTCCGCGAGGGTGGCGTGGCCGGGGTCGCCGAGGCGCTTTGCGAGCTGCTGGCACGGCCGGTCCTCGTCGAGGACGCCTCCGGACGGCCGCTCGCCTCCGTCCCCGTTGACGGGGTGACACTCGACGTCCCGGACGACGAGCAGCAGGACGCCCTGCGGGCGGTCCTGGTCCAGGCCGGCGTGACGGGCGCTCTGGTCGACGTTCCGGACTGGCAAGGCGCGGTGACGCCCGGGCCGCGCATGGCCGCGCCGGTGCAGCTCGACGGGGAGGTCGTCGCGAGGATCTGGCTGCCAGGCCGGGTCGCGGATCTCGCGCCGCTCGACCACCGCGCGGTCGAGCACGCTGCCACCGTCCTGGCGCTGGAACTGCTGCGGATGCGAACGGCCCTGGAGGTCGAATGGCGCATGGCCGGGGAACTGGTGACCGACCTGATCACCGCCAATCCGGCCGCCCGGGCCACGCTCGTTCCGCGTGCGGAGCGCATGGGTCACGACCTCGGCCAGCCCCATATCGCTCTCGTCGCCCGGGCCGACGCCGACATCGAGGACGTCGTCCCGAGGATCTTGAGCACCGTCCGGGCCGTGGCATCGCCCGTGCGCCCCCGCCCCCTGGTGGCGCAGACCGGGGCGTACGTCGTTGCGCTGTGGCCAAGAACCGGCAGCACGGGCGCGACAGCCGCCGTCGCGGACAAGATACGCACGGCGTTCCGGCGGGCCGGCGGCCGCGGCACACTTTCGGTCGCCGTCTCGCCGCTGTGCCGCTCCCTCGAGGAGTACGGCCGCGCCTTCCGGCTGAGCCGCGGGGCGGTCGAGCTGGCACGGCTTCGCGGCCGCACCGACACGACGGTCACGCTCGCCGACCTCGGACCGCTCGGCCTGTTGCTCCAGCTCGAGCACATCGAGGAGCTCGTCGCGTTCACCGACCGCGTGCTCGGGCCGCTGCGTACGTACGACGAGAAGCGCGGCACGTCGCTGACCCAGACCCTGGACGCCTATCTGAGGCACAACCTCAACACGGCCGAGACCGCGGCTGAGCTCCACGTGCACCCGAACACCGTCGGCCTGCGCGTTCGGCGGGCGGAAGAGCTGCTGCGAATGTCCGTGGCTGACACCGACTCCGTCATCCATGTCGGCCTGGCGCTCATGGCGGACCAGGTCGTGCAGATCGCCGGCGCGACGACGTCCGGCTGAGCGATCTGGGCAGCGCGGCGACCGGTACCAGCCAGAGTGCGCCGGTGACGCTCAGTGCGAGGACGCTCTGCCCGCTCTCGATGGCGGCGGCTAGCAGCGGAGTTCCGATGACGACGAGCGAGTTGGCCATCGCGTTGAGGAGCCCGACCGCCGCGGCGGGCCGGTCGGGCCGCCATCGCTGGGCGGAGGCGAGCACCGCGGCGAAGGGCAGCCCGCTCGCCACCCCGAGGGTGAGCACGACGGCCACGGCGACCGCGGCGGTCGAGGGGAACGCCAGCGCCACCGTGTCGATGGCACATACCGCGAGCGCAAGCGCGACCACCCACCGCATCTGGTGCGGGAACCGCTCGGCGAGGTAGCCGCCCAGCGGCCGACTGACGATGGTCGTCAGCAAGACCAGCGAGGCGATCGCCGAGGAGGCGCCGGACGGCAGGCCCCAGCGGTCATGAAGGATTACCGCCGCCCAGTTGCCGAGCACCACACCGAGCCCAAGCGTGACGCCATGGACGGCGGCGAGCCGGTAAAGCTCACCGTCGCCCAGCACTGAGGGGCCGGCAGCGAGTCGGGCCGGGCGCGCCGCGCGGGCCGACGGCGCATCCACCCCCACGGCCACCGCGACGATGGCGGCTGCAGCGGTAGCCGCACAGGTCACCCACGCCGCGCTCCACCCGAGGAGCGGCTCGAGCGCCGGGACGACGCCGACGGCCAGCCCACCGGAACCGATGGCCGCCCCGCCAAACACGCCGAGACCGACCGGCCCGACACCCGCGCGGCGGGCCAGGTCGGCGCCCACCACGAACCCGACCGCGCTCCCGGCACCAGCCAGGATCCGGGCACCGAAGGCGACCGCCAGGACCGGCACGACGACAGCAGCCACGTAGGACAGCACGACCACGCCGAGACCGACCAGCGCCGTGCGGCGAGCGCCGAAACGGTCCACCAGATGACCGGCCGGCAGTTGCATCGCGGCGTAGGGCACGGCGAGCACCGTCGTCAGCAGACCGATGACGACGAGACTCGTGTCGTAGCGGGTCGCGAGTGTGCCGGCGCCGGCCCCGGCAGCCGTGAGGCCCCAACCGCCTGCTGCGGCCACCAGACACGCCGGGACGAGCGCTCGCGAGGTCTGCCCCCGCTGCGCCCGTCCCGGCTCAGTAGAGCGCGACACTCCCTGAAGTCAGTCGTTTCCGACCGGCAGCGGGGCGTTGTCGCTGTCCAGGTGCTCGACCGTGGTGAAGACCAGCTCCTCGGTCCCGATGTTCTCGATGTCGTGGAGCAGGTACTCCCCCGGCCCGAAGTGGAAGTGCCGGGTCTCGCCCGCCTCGTACGCCACCTCGCGGGTCGTCCCGTCGAAGGTGTGCTGACGGCTCTTGCCGGCGGTCACGGCAGTCCAGAAGTAGTCGAGGACGTGGCGGTGAGCGTGCCAGCGCTCGCCGGGCGCGAGCCGAATCTCCCAAACCCGGACCCGGTCGTTCTCGCTCAGCAGCCGGGAGCCGACGTGGCCGTCGAAGGCCAACAGCTCAAACTCCACTTTCAACTCGTCGGACCAGCCCTCGAAGTTCTCTCCGACCAGAGATCCGGCGAGCGGGAGGTCGTTGAGGAAGCCTGATGTCGTCACTGGTTCAGCACCACCTTCAGCGCGTTCGTGTCCGCAGCGTTACGGAAGATCTCGTACCCCTGCTTCATCTCCTGAAGTGGCAGGCGATGGGTGATCAGTGTGGTCCCGTCGAGCGTGCCGGCCGCGATGGCCTTCATCAGCGTCGGGACGCTGAGCGCCGATGGGATGCCGGTGGTGAGCGTGATCTGCTTCGCCCACAGGCTCTCGAGGTGCAGCATGGCCGGCTCCTCGTGCACGCCGATGTTGGCGATGCGCCCGCCGGGGCGGACGAGCGCGGCGGCCAGCTCGAACGGGGCCGGGAAGCCGGCGGCCTCGATGGTGACGTCCGCCCCGAGGCCTCCGGTGAGCTCGTTCACGACCTCGCGCGCCGCTTCTGGGGAGACCGCGTGCGTGGCGCCGAGCTCCAGCGCCTTCGCCCGCCGGCTCTCGACGAGGTCGACGACGACGACGTTGGCCGGGCTGAAGAGCTGCGCCGTCAGTGTGGCGGAGAGCCCCACGGGGCCTGCACCGACGATCACGACGGTGTCGCCGGGCCCGACCTCGCCGCGCAGGATCCCGACCTCGTACGCGGTCGGCAGGATGTCGGTGAGGAACAGGACCTGCTCGTCGTCGAGCTCGTCCGGGATCTTGTACAGCGAGTTCTGGGCGAACGGGATGCGCACGTACTCGGCCTGCAGCCCGTCGACGAGGTGGCCGAGTGCCCACCCGCCCGAGTTCTGGCACTGTCCGACCATCCCCGCGGTGCAGAAACGGCAGTAGCCGCACCCGCTGACACAGGTGGCGATGACCCGGTCGCCTGGCTTCACGTTGCTGACGGAAGCCCCGACCTCCTCGACGACGCCGACGCCCTCATGGCCGAGGACCGTTCCCGCGGGTGTGTCCGGCACCCCGCCCTTGATGATGTGGGCGTCGGACCCGCAGATCGTCGTCGTCGTGACCCGCATGATGATGTCGGTGTCGTTCTGGATCGTGGGGTCGGGATGCTCCCGCCACTCGATCTGGCCCGGGGCGTCGTACACGAGTGCCTTCATTACTCTCCTTCTCCGCGTTCTGGCGTGGCCGGGTTGGTGTGGTCAGGCAACCGGTGCGGCCTGGGTGAGGATGCCCGGACCGTACAGCCCGAACTGCAGCTCGGGATCTCCAGGGGTCCAGGTGTTCAGGAATTGGGACCGCGCCCCCATCTGGGACACCCGGTCGACGAGCGCGTTGCCGATCTTCAGACGTGTCGGCTCCCAGACGGCGAGCGCGCCGGCGATGTCCCCCGCGCTTGCCTCGAGGGTCTCGGCCAGGGCCCAGGCGTCGGCGGCCGCCTTGGCCGTCCCCGCCGCGGCGTGCGGACGGGCTGCGAAGGCGGCATCGCCGATGACGGCCACCCGCCCCGACGCCATGCGCTCGGAACGGATGTCGAGGACGGCCTGGATGTAGGGCTCTGCCGTCCGCTGCACCAGCTCCGCGGCCGCGGGTGCGAGCAGGCGCCTTGCGGCCTCCTTCATCTCGGCCACGTACCGGTCCTGGACCTGCCCCGGATGCACCGAGACGGGACGCGGGATCCCCTGCTTGTCCAGGAGGATCTCCTCGAGCTCCGGTCCCTCGGGAACGTTGCGGTACCACACGTAGTTGAGCAGTCGCTCCCCCACGCTCAACGCCTCGTCGGGGCCGGGGATGGGGTACATGCAGATGTGGGTGTCGGGCCCGACCGAGTAGGCGAGCGCGTCGCCTAGGAGCGCGTGAGTCTCTCGCGAGACCTCTCGCTCCGGCACCGTGCCGCGCCAGCCGATGTAGCCGGAGTAGCTCGCGGCGGAGTCCGGGCTGAGACGGCGACGTCCGATCGAGGAGATCCCGTCGGCGAAGACGACGAGCTCGGCGCGCTCGGTGCGACCGCTGACGAACCGGACGTCGACGCCGTCGTCGTCCTGGCTGAAGCCGGCGGCGAACTCGCCCAGGACGTAGCGGTCGGGGTCGAAGTCCTCGAACAGGGCGCGGTAGATGGTGCTCCACGAGCTGTAACGCCACTCCACGGACTCCTCGTGGAGCACGGCGTTGCCGGCGCCGAGGTAGCGAAGGTGGTTCGTGAACGTGCTGACCTCCTCCGGCTTGCGCCGGCTGCGCTCGGCGAACCACCTGAGGGTGTCGGGCTGGAGGACGATCCCGCCGCCGCGGCCGGACAGCACCTGCGGGGTGCGCTCGACGACCGTGACGTCGAAGCCCAGGTCGCGGAGGAGCAGGCCGGCGGTCAGCCCACCGATCGAGCCGCCCACAACCAGAGCCCGGCTGCCCTCGTAGTTGCTTGCCATGGAGTGCCTGCGCTTCCTTCTCGTCGGTCCATCTCATCGATCGCCTGTGACCTGGCAATGGGCTCCAAGTATGGAAAGGCGCCCCTGACGCAAGCCATGGCCAACACCACAGCAGACTCAAGAAACAGTGTGGCGTGCCACAGCGCGGGTTCCACGACCATCGGGCAGGCTGGGCGTCTAGAGCCGCTGGCGTCTTGCGCCCGCACGTCGCTCCTGAGGGCGACTGCGGTGACGAAAGACCGCCGTCCTCCGCGTCGGCGCGGCACGCTCCAGCACGAGGAGACCCTTGCATGGCACTGCCGACCACCGCGCCGGTCCCCCTGGGTATTCCTCTCGTCCCGCCTCGCGCGGAAAGCGCCACTGTTGCCGGAGGAGGGCGCCCGGCACCGGCGCCCGGTCGCCCAGCTACGCGCTCGCTCATCGACCGTTACAGCAGAACGGCACGCGACCTCCGGGTGTCCCTGACGGACCGCTGCAACCTGCGCTGCCAGTACTGCATGCCCGCAGAGGGCCTCGAGTGGGCACCAACCTCGACGGTGCTCAGCGACGACGAGGTTATCCGCGTCCTGCGCGTCGCGGTCGAACGACTCTGGGTCCGGGAGATCCGCTTCACCGGCGGCGAGCCCCTGCTGCGCAAGGGACTCGAGCGGATCATCGAGGCAACCTCGGCGCTGCGCACCGATGAGGGGCAACCGCCCGCGACCTCACTGACCACCAACGGGCTGGGGCTGGCGCGCCGGGCCCACGGCCTCGCCGAGGCCGGGCTCCGCCGGGTGAACGTCTCTCTCGATTCCGTCGACCGAGCCACGTACACCGCGATCACCCGGCGTGACCGGCTCGACGACGTACTCGCCGGCATCGAGGCCGCCGCCGACGCCGGCCTGGCGCCGATCAAGCTCAACGCCGTACTCATGCGTGGCCAGAACGAGGACCAGGCCGTCGAGCTGCTCACCTATGCACTCGGCCGTGGCTACGAGTTGCGCTTCATCGAGCAGATGCCGCTGGGCCCGCACGAGGCATGGAACCGCGAGCAGATGGTCTCCGCAGCGGAGATCCTCTCCCGCCTCCGGGTCCGCTACGACCTGCGGCGCGCGGATGCCACCGAGCGCGGCTCCGCTCCCGCCGAGCGGTGGCACGTTCTCGACCGCGACGGAAGCCGCCTCGGCGCCGTCGGCATCATCGCGGCGGTCACCGACAACTTCTGTGGCGCATGCGACCGCACCCGGCTGACGGCCGACGGGCAGGTCCGCACCTGTCTCTTCGCCCGCTCAGAGCACGACCTGCGTACCCCTCTGCGCTCCGGCTCCACGGACGAGGAGCTCGCGCAGATCTGGCGTGGCGCCCACTGGGGGAAGCTGGCGGGCCACGGCATCGACGACCCCGGGTTCCTCCAACCAGACCGGCTCATGAGCGCTATCGGAGGCTGATACGACCATCACGAGCACCCAGACCATCACCGTCCATCTGCGGTACTTCGCCGCCGCCGCCGAGGCCGTGGGCCTGCACGAGGAACGGCTCCTTCTCGCCGCAGGGGCGAACGCACAGAACCTCGCAGCCGCCATCGCGGCCGCTCATCCGGGCGCTCGCCGCGTCCTGGAGATCAGCGCCTTGCTCGTCGATGGAGTCACGTGCGACGACAGGAGTGCGCCGCTCACCTTTGGCGACGCCGTCCGCGTCGACGTGCTCCCCCCGTTCGCGGGTGGCTGACCGGCCACTCCGCCCCACCACGGAGAAGCCCGATGCTCAGAGGGAGCGAAGCATGACCGTCCCCGCCCGTCTCTCGCCAGCCGCTCACCGCGTGGCGATCGCCGAAGTTCGCGAAGACGTCGCCGACGCGAGCCTCTGCACGAAGGTCGTTGACGACCCGGCGGCCGGCGCCGTCGTGAGCTTCTCCGGCGTCGTGCGCAACCACGACGAGGGCCGCTCGGTGACCGAGATCGAGTACGTCGGCCACCCCGACGCCGCGCGCATCCTCGCCGAGGTCGCCGCCGACATCGCCGCGCGAGCCGACGTCGACGCCGTCGCAGTCCAGCACCGCGTCGGCACACTCGCCGTCGGCGACGTAGCGCTCGCAGCTGCAGTGTCCGCGGCGCACCGCGCCGAGGCATTCGCCGCGTGCGCCGAACTGGTCAATGAGGTGAAGCGTCGCCTGCCGGTCTGGAAGCGCCAGGTCTTCCCTGACGGTAGTCACGAGTGGACTGGCTCCGCGTAGGCGCGCAGTAACCCAGCAATCAGCCCGACCCCACTGCCACCCGCACTATAGAACCTGCTTCTGCGTCGATGCCTTGACGAAGGTACGAGGTCACCGCCCGGTTGGCGCCGCTCCCCCGACGGGACGGCGTCCACGAAAACGCCGATGAGCGACGAGAGTGCAGCTCGGCTTCGAGGGCGGACAACGACCTGAGATCGCCGCCGTGCTACCCCACGACGACGCATGCCCGTGTGTCGCAAGGTCGAAAGACAACGTCGTCACACCTACGCCGCAAGCACGAAGAAGCACCCATTCAACCCTGCCGCGCTCCTCGCCCGGAGAGCAGGCCAAAGCATCGCGGCGCAGAGTCGCCGATGCCGCCGTGCACGATGCGGCTTTTCCCCTGAGTGGGCGGGCACACGTTGCGGTGGGCAGACTTGAACCACCGTGGAGCCGGTCCCGGCAAATTGCGAACGAATTCGGGATAAACAACTGGCCGCTGCCTGCGTTCTCGCAGGCAGCGGCCATTCGGTGGAGCTAGAGGGACTCGAACCCTCGACCTTCTCCCGGCGGAAGATCTCCCGACCTACCCAGCTAAGACGGCTGACTGTTTGTCACAGGAGCCCGAAAAACCGCAAATTTCGCGGATCTCCGGCCCTCGAGACGAGTTTCGCAGACCTTCCCGATCACGCGCAATCGCACCCGAACGTGGCTGCTGAACCCGTGGCAGAACCGTGGCAGGGGCCCATTCCGTGGCACAACCGTGGCACGAACTCATCCACCGTCGCAGGGTCTGCGAACGGAGAGCCCCCATCGTCGCGGGCCGAGGCTGCCGAGACCAAAGGCCGACATGTCACCGAGACGGTGCAGTGGTGCTCGACTGGTCGGCTTTCGTGGTTGACGCTAACCAACTCAAACTGATCGTAGGTAGGGGTTTAGTTGGCGCCCACGGCCTCACGGCCGGCACTCACTCGGCCCTACTCGTCGCGCTCCTCATCGTTCCCGGGGCGACGGCGCGCTCGCTCGGCGAATCCGCTGGAGAGCTTGACCGCCACGGGAGTGCCACGGTCGAAGGGCCCGTTACAAAGGCGCCAGCGGAATCGACAGCCCTCGGCTCCTGTTTCGAGCAGGCTTCTCTCGCCTTCGCTGCCGCGTGCACCCATCGCTTCGCCTCTGATGACCGGCGACCGGACACAGGTGGTAGACCACGACCACATCTCAGGCGGTGTCCCGCACCACCAGCCGCAGCAGGTCTCGTTCGAGATGAGGTGGCTCCCGGTTCTCCAGTGTGGCCAGGGCGCTGTCCGCGACGAACCGGCCCCAGGCGTCGGCGTCGATCGCGATGCTGGTCAGCGACAGCCGCGCGGCGGGAATGTCGTCGACCCCGATGAGGGCGAGGTCGTGGCCGGCACGCAGGCCGCGGCTGGCCAGCGCGGAGGAGAGGATGATGGCGATCTCGTCGTTGTGGGCGCACACGCCGTCGACAGCGTCATCGGTGCCGAGCCAGCGGTCGATCGCCGCGCTCGCGGTCTCGGGGTCGTCGGTGTCGACGTCGACGACGACCGGCTGGCCGATGCCGAGCTCGTGGCAGGCCTGGCGTACCCCCTCAAGCCGCTCGCGGGCGATCAGCTCGAGGCTGGGGTTGCTCGGGAAGGCGTACCCCAGGCGCCGGTGCCCCCGAGAGTGCAGGTAGCGGGCCTGCATGCGCCCGATCTCCTCGTGCGGCACGATGCCGTGCACCCGCAGGACCTTCGCGTCGCCCGGGGGGACGAAGTCGTCGGGCAGGTTCAGCCCGCCCATCCCGACGACGAGGGACGGCGAGACCAGCCGCCACAGGTCGTCCAGCGGCCGCACGGACTCGTCCACGCGGTGACTGAGCACCACGTAGCCGTGCTCGGCGAGGGAGACGTCGAGCTGGCGCAGCACCCGGCTCGAGACGAAGCCGATGGCGTAGTCACGCACCAGGGCGAGCACGATGTTGCTGGTGCCCAGCCGTAGGGACCGCGCCGGCGCGAACGGCACGTGGCCGAGCTCCTTGGCGGTGCGCAGGACGAGCTCGCGCGTAGCGGTGGAGATCGAGCGCCCGGGGACGTCGTTGAGCACGTAGCTCACCGTCGCACGGGAGACACCAGAGGCCCTGGCCACGTCCGCGCTCGTCACCCGGCGCGGCGGGCGCCCGCTCCGGCCGGTCTCCGCCAGCTCGTGGCGGGGCACCGCGCGGCGGCCCTCGTCGCTCGTCGCGGACTCGGCCATCGTGCACTTCCCTCAGCAGGGCGATAGGCCGGGCCGTGGTGGCCCGGCCCATCGCGGTGGTCAACTAGCCCAGCTCGGCGTCCATCGCCTTCAGGATGTCCTCGGCGGTGCCGGTGCCCGCGAGGAGCGACTGCACCCCGGAGAACATGGCCTGCTGGATGCGCGGGTTCGGCCAGTCCTGGTCGAGGAACGGAACTGTCCGCCCATCGGAAAGATACTCGTTCGTCGTGACCAGGTTGACGTCGTCGTACTCCTCGCCGGTCGGGATGGCGGGGACGGTGCCCACCAGCGCGCCGTTGTATGCGGCGATGCCCTCCGGGCTGCCCAGGAAGTCGACGAAGTCGAAGGCGCCATCCTTGTTCTTGGCCGCGGCGTTCACCGCCGCGCCACCGGCGTTCGACGCGACCATGAGACTGGTGTTCGGGTCGTCGTCACCGGAGAACGGGTGGATGCGGAACTCGACGTCGGGGGCGAGGGACTCCATGGCCGCCAGCTGCGTCGCGATGCCGAAGTAGGCAACGGCCTCACCCGTGGCGACGAGCCGGTTCTGCTCCTCCTGGTTCGCACCTGTGGCGTCCTTGTTGAAGCAGCCGGCTTCGTTCATCTGGGAGAACTTGTCCATCGCCTCGACCCAGCCCGGCTCCTCGGAGAAGGTGGTCTCCCCGGAGCGGATCTGCTCACCGAAGTCGGGGTTCGTCGCGTAGACGAGGTCCGGCACGAGGCCGAAAAGGATGTTCTGGTTGGCGTTCAGCGTGGCCGAACCGATCGCGTAGGCCGCCTTGCCCTGCGCCTTGGCGTCCTCGCAGAACGGGATGACCTCGCTCCACTGCGACGGCGGGGTCAGGCCGGCCTCATCCAGGGCGGTCTGGTTGTACCAGGGACCCCAGGAGGAGATGGCCGGGGCCATGAGGTACACGCTGCCGTCGATCGACGTCAGCTCGCGGATCGGGTCCGGGTAGTTCTCCACCCAGGACCGGTCGGAGAGATCCTCGAGGAACCCGCCGGGCGCGATCTCGGCGATGGACGCCGGGTTGCCGCGGGCGGGCCAGACGAAGACGACGTCGGCGGCTGTGCCGGCGCTCAGCTGGGTGCGGATGGTCGCCTGGTACTGCTCGACGTCGGCGGTGCTCAGCTTGATGTCGAGGTCCGGGTTCTGCTCCTGGTACGCGGCCACCGCGGCCTCGATGCCCGCGGACTCCGAACCTTTCCAGAAGATGCTCAGGGACTTCCCGCCCCCGGAGCTCCCGCCGTCGCCGGAGCTGGCGCCTGCGCTGTTGTCGGTGCTGCACGCGGTCAAGGTCAGCGCCGCCGCGGCCATCGCGGCGAGCGCTCCCTTCGTGCGTCGCGCTGTCGTGCTCAACGTGATTCCTTCCGTTGCTGTGTCAGGGGCATGGACATGTCGTGCTGTGTCAGGGGGATGGGCATGTTGTGCTGTGTCAGGGTGGACGTGTTTGACCGTTAAGGTCCCTCAGCCCTTGATCCCGCCGGCGAGACCTTGCATGAGGGATTTCTGGATGAAGAAGAACGCGACCAGCACCGGCAGGGCGCCGATGATGAGCGCTGCGAAGACGAGCTCCCACTCCGTGGCGTACTGGCCGACGAAGCTGTAGATGGCCACCGGGATCGTCTGGTTACCGCTCCCGCTGAGGTAGAGCAGCGGCTTAAGGAAGTCGTTCCAGATGAACAGTCCGTTGAGGATCACGACCGTGCCGGTGACCGGGCGTAGCAGCGGGAAGACCACGCGGAAGAACGCCTGGATGGGCGAGCACCCGTCGAGGGCGGCGGCCTCCTCGTAGTCACGCGGGATCTGCCGCAGGAACTGCACGTACAGGAACAGGGAGAACGGGATCCTCATGCCGACGTAAATGACGATCAGCGGGACCAGCGTGCCGATCAGGTTGAGGTCGCGGAACGTCTGGTACAGCGGGATGAGGCCCAGCTGGAACGGCACGAGCAGACCCACCATGAACCCGTAGAACGCCGGCGCCGACCAGCGGGACGTCAGCCGGGCGAGCGGGTAGGCCGCCATCGCCGAGAGCACCACCAGCAGTGTGACGCTAACGACGGTGATCACCACGGAGTTGCCGATCGCCCCGCCCAGGCTGGCCTCCTCCCACGCCCGGGCAAAGTTGTCGAACGTGGGCCGGGATGTGGGCGCGAGGGGCGAGGACAGATCCGACGCCGGGCGGACGGCGAGGTTGATCAGGATGTAGATCGGGAACAGGAAGGCCAGCGCGAGCAGCAACATCCCGCTCTCGAGTGTGCCGGTACGCCAGGTGTAGCGGTTCACTTGTTCCCCTTCGTGTTGAGCAGGAAGCGGTACTGGATGACGCCGAGCACCGCGACGAACACGGTCAGCACGACGGCCATGGCGGCGCTGTAGGCGAACTCGCCGTACTGGAAGGCGTTGCGGTAGACGAGCGTGGACAGGGAGTTCGTCGAGGACGCCGGCCCGCCCTGTGTGGTGACCCAGATCTGGTCGAAGATCATCAGGCCCCGGATGAGGGAGAGCATGAGGTTGACGGTGATGGCCGGCGCCAGCATCGGGCGCACGATGTACCAGAACCGCTGCACGCCGTTGGCGCCGTCGAGTGCAGCGGCCTCGATCTGCTCCTCCGGCACGCCCTGCAACCCGGCGAGGTAGATGATCATCGCGTAGCCGGCGAACTGCCAGACCACCATGACGGCGATCGCCCCCAGGGCGATGTTGGGGTCCCCGAGCCAATTCTGAGCCCACGAGCCCAGGCCGACGAGCCGCAGCAGCTCGTTGATGGGCCCGTTGGGTGTGTAGATGAACTGCCAGAGGAAGGCGACGACGATCGAGAGCACGACGACGGGCGCGAAGAAGATCAGGCGCAGCGCGTGCCGGCTCTTGATCTTGGAGTTAACCGCGAGCGCGAGAGCGAGCCCGATGATGTTCTCCACGATCGTCACCCCCACGGCGAGCAGGAGCGTGTTGACGATCGCCCGGACCGCTTGAGAGTCGTTGAACATTCGGATGAAGTTGTCGAGCCCGACGAAGGACCACTCGGGGTTGAGCCCGTCCCAGTCGGTCAGCGCGAACCCGGCGCCCTGAGCGCTGGGCATGATAACGACGAAGACGTACGGGATCGCCGCCGGGAGCAGGAACCACCACAGCGGCGAAATGCGCCGGCGTGGCGCGCGCCTGCGCGGCGCCCGCTCCGGACCGCGCCGCACGGCCGGCGCGTCGACCTGCGGTGGCTCAGCGCTCGCGAGGGTAATCTGCGAATCTGGCTGCATCCGAATCCTCTCCAATCGTCAACCGACTCTCGCCTGAGCACCGGGGAGCGGTCTTGCACGGGAGGGACGCGCACTTGGCAGGAACCGCCACTTGCGTGATGCCGCCGTTCCTCCTACTCCACCGGCACCCCCACGCGCTCGGAGCCGCGCAGGACGAGCCGGGTCGCGACCACCCGCGCCTGCAGCTCCTGCGGGCCGCTCTCGTCCAGCCGGTCCAGCAGGATCCGCGCGGCCTCCCGCCCGATCTCCGCCGGGTCAGCGATCACGGTGCTGAGCGGCGGGTCGAGCAGTTCGGCGAGCGGGACGTCATCGAAGCCGACGACGCCCACTCGATGCTGCAAGTTCCTCGCATGCAGGTGACGCAGGGTCCACTCCGTGATCACGTTCTGAGTGCTGACGATCGCCGACGGCGCCCGCTGCCCGGCGAGCATGGCGTCTAGCCGGTGCGGCAGGCCCTCCTCCTCCACCTCGGTGAGAACTAGGGCGTCGTCGTACCCGCCGGGGGCGACGAGCGCAGTGCGGAACCCCTCGAGACGCTGCTCGGTGGAGGTGATGCCGCGCCGGCCCCCGAGGAAGGCGATGCGTCGGTGCCCAGCCGCGGTGAGCGCCTCCACCGCGGCGGTGACGCCGGCGGCGTTGTCCGCCATGACGCTGTCGAACGTGGAGTCCCGGGGGGCGCGGTCGACGACGACGACGGGCACGCCCGCCCGCCGTTCGCGTTCCAACGCGCCCGTCTCCGGCCCGGCCGGCGCGACGATGAGGCCGTCGACGCCGTGGGAGGAGAAGGCCGAAAGAATCTCGTCCTCGCGCCGCGGGTCGCGCCCCGACCCGGCCACCAGCGCCACGGAGCCGTGGGCGGTGAGCACCTCGTCGACCCCGCGGTGCAGTTGGGAGAAGAAGGGGTTGGCGACGTCGTCCACCACGAGGCCGATGAGGCCGGAGCGACCGTCGGAGCGGCGCAGCGCGCTCGCCCGGCGGTCTGGCCGGTAGCCCAGCAGCGCGGTCGCATCCTGCACCCGGCGCAACGCCTCGGGGGCCACCGCGCCGGATCCGTTGACCACGCGGGAGACGGTGCTCAGGCTCACTCCCGCGACGGCGGCGACGTCACGCATGGTGGCGCGCCGCTGCGGGCCGACCGAGTCGCTGCTCGAAAACGTTTCCACCTGCCGAGCATATGCGACCGGGCACCTCGCGGCTCCGAGGGGAGACGAGCGGGCCCCAAACTTCGACTATTTCGCTAGGAAAGACCCCATCACGGGAGGTCGAGAGGTCGGCTGCCGCACCGCTGGTTGACCTACGGGGCCGGCACCTCTACATTCCTGAAAACGTTACCAATGCCAAGAAGGGATGTGCTGTGCGCGCAGTGGTGCTGACCGAACCCGGGAGGGTCGAGGTGGTGGAGGGGTGGCCGGACCCTCAGTGCGGACCCGACGACGTCGTCGTGGAGATGCGCGGCGTGGGGCTGTGCGGCACCGACCTGGCGATGGTCGACGGCAAGGCCGCGCCGCCGCAGTTCCCCTGGGTGATCGGCCACGAGGGGGGTGGGGTCATCGCAGCCGTCGGCGAGCGGGTGACCGACCGTAAGGTGGGCGACCGCGTCGTCATCGAACCCAACTTCGGCTGCGGCACATGCGCCGTTTGCGCCGCCGGCCACACCTCGCGTTGTGACGCGCGCCTGAGCGCGGGCTTCAACGTCCCCGGGTTACTCTCCGAGCTGGTCGCGGTGCCTGCCGAGTACACGTGGGTGGTGCCCGAGAGCATCAGCGACGTCCAGCTCGCCTGCCTCGAGCCGCTCGCCGTGGCCCACCACGCGGTGCTGCGCTCGGGCGTGCGGGCCGGGCAGGAGTGCCTGGTCATCGGCGCCGGATCCGTCGGCCAGCTCATCAGCCAGTGCGTCCTGGCCGTCGGCGGCGTGCCGGTCGTGACCGACCCCCACCCGGGGCGGCTCGAGGTGGCCACGAGCCTGGGGGCCCGCGTCGAGGAGGGCCCGCGCGCGGGCCGGTACCCGCACGTCTTCGAGACGTCCGGGGTGGGCGCGGTGTGGCCCGGTGCGCTCGAGGCCGCGGCGCGCGGCGGCGTCATCACCCTCATCGGATTCATGCGCGACACCGTGGAGCTGACCCCGGTGGAGCTAGTGCGCCGCCAGATCACGGTCCGCGGCCACCTCATCTACGACCACCCGGCGGATTTCGCCGCCACCATCGAGACCGTTGCCGAGGGTCGGCTCGTCCCCGAGCAGGCCGTTCAGGCGACCTTCGCCGCCGAGGACGCGGTCGCCGCGTTCGCCGCCGTCCGCCAGGTCCCTGGCAAGACCTGGATCCGCTGGTAAGGAGAAAACACATGACCTTCGACGCCGACCACCTCGCGCCGGTCACCCTGGGCACCACGGTCCTCGGCAAGCGGGAGAGCGCCAACCCCGAGCTCGCGGACGCCCTCCTCGCCTCGCCGTTCCCGCAGATCGACACCTCCAACGTCTACGCCGCCGGCCAGAGCGAAAAGCTCCTCGGCGACGCGATCGGGCGCGCCGGCGGCCTACCCGCCGGCAAGACCGTCTTCTCCAAGGTCGACCAGCACCCGGAGACCGGCAGGTTCGACGGCGACCGCGTGCTGCGCTCCTTCGAGGAGACCCTGGAGCGGCTGCGTCTGGACCGCCTGCCCCTGCTGCACCTGCACGACCCGTACACGATCACCTTCGCTGAGGCGATGGCCCCCGGCGGCGCGGTGGAGGCACTCACCCGGCTGCGCGACGAAGGCGCGGTCGACGCCATCGGCATCGCCGCCGGCACCCGCGAGCTCGTGGAGCGGTACGTCTCCTCGGACGCCTTCGACGCCGTCCTGACGCACAACCGCTACACGCTCGTGGACCGCAGCGCCGAGCGCATCCTGCAGCTGGCGGCAGAGCGGGACATGGCGGTGTTCAACGCCGCCCCGTTCGGCGGGGGGATCCTGGCCGGCTCCCAAACTCGGGGGGCGACCTACGGCTACCGCCCGGCCTCCCCCGAGCTGCTGGCGTTCATCGAGCGCCTGCACACCACGGCGGCAGACCTGGGGGTGGACCTCACCGCCGCGGCCCTGCAGTTTTCGCTGCGCGAGCCACGCATCCACTCGACGGTGGTGGGCATCTACTCCCTCGAACGCCTGCAGGACCTGCCGCGCCTAACCGAGACTCAGATCACCGAGGAGTTCTGGAGCGCGGTGGGCGAGCTGGGCACCCCGCCCCCCTCCCCCAACGACTGAACCAGCGCGCCCCGGCACGTTCGGAGGCGCCGGCCATCATCAGGCGCGGGGAACGTCCACGTTCCCCGCGCCTGCGTGGGTCCTACCGCGGCGCCCAGAGGTCGGTGCGTCCCGTGGCCGGGTCGAGCGGCAGCAGTGAGCCGTCGTCGGCCACGATGGGCCCGGGCAGCGGCGAGACCATCTCGAGCCGGATCCCGTCGAGCGCCGACCGTTCGGTGAAGGCCACGAGCGCCGTGCCGTCCTTGGTGAAGGACCACCCGTCGTCGCCCACACCGATCGCCGCGAGCCGAGCCATGCGGGCCCGCACGTCGCGGACCTGGGCGAAGCCGAGGTGGTGCGGGCCGATCTCCGCGGCCCCCAACGCGCCCTCGCCGGTGACCTCCATGAGTTCGATGCGCGGCGGGCCCTCCTTCGAGAAGCTGATGCGGGCGTCGTGGTCGTGGAGTTCGGGGTCGCTGCGGTCCGACCAGCGCGAGGTCCGGTAGCGCGCGATCGGGCTGAAGGTGCAGCCGGTGGCGGCGCTCCACCACAGGATCGCCTCCTCTAGGTCCGGCACGAGGAAGGCGATGTGGTCGATGAGCGCCGGCGACCCGGCCGCGTTCACGGGTGTGTCCGTCACGGGGCCACGATGCCCCGCGCCCCGGAAGAACGCTTGTCCTCCCGCGCCAGCGTCTAGTGCACCAATGCCATCCCCGCCGCACCGGCCCGGCCCGCCGCCACCGATGAAAACAGCTTCCGGGCGTCCGCAGGCATTCTGGGGACTTGCGCCGATCACCTCCGATATGCGAGGTTACACGCGTCACTTACACGAGTAACCCTCCCTCCCCCTCGTGCAGGACCCCGAGCAACGACCGCTCCCCGCCGTCCTGTCTGAAGTTACTCGTGTAACTACTCTTCGTGCCGAGTGCACACCCGTGGCGCTACAAGGAGGTACCCCCAATGCCGATGGCCGCCCTCACCGCTGAGCTCTCCCGGTCGTCCGCCACCACGACGAGCGACTCCCGGGCGGCCCGCCCGGCCAGCCGCCGCCTCGACCGCCTGGACATCATCCAGCTCGGCACCGGCAGCTGGCACTTCCCCGCGTCGCTGCCCACCCACCGGCGCTACGTGCTCGCCGCCTATGTCCTGCGAGGCGCCCTGCGGGTCGGCCACGGAGACCACGGCTTGTCCCTGTCCCAGGGCCAGTTCACGACCGTGTGGAGCGGCACCGCCGCCCGGCTCGAGGTCGGCGACAGCGCCGAAGTGCTCCTGGTGCGCATCCCCGAGGTCATGGCCGGCGAGTACGCCCCCGCATTCCGGGCGGTGGACTGCCGGCCCGTGGACGCCGACCGCGGCACCGCCGGGCTGGTCGGTCACCTGCTGCGCGGGCTGGCCGCCGACGCCGGCGAGCTGCACCCCGAGAACCCTGTACGACTGGCTCAGCACATCGTGGGCCTGCTCGCGCTGCTCTGCGCCGACGAAACCCGCGCCGCCCCGCTCGACGAGCGGGCCGCCGCCCTCCGCGCGGCCAAGGAGTACATCGAGGAGAACCTCAACTATCCCGAGCTCACCTCCGACCGGGTCGCCAGGGCGCAGAACATGTCCACCCGCACGCTGCACCGCCTCTTCGAGGCCGAGGGCCTGACGATCGCCGGCTGGATCCGCGCCCGGCGCCTGGAGCACTGCCGCGCCGAGCTGGTCGACCCGCAGATGCGCACCATCCCGGTCAGCGGCATCGGCTCCCGCTGGGGCCTGTGGGACCCCGCCCACTTCAGCCGGCTGTTCAAGGCCGCGTTCGGTGTGTCCCCGCGCGCCTACCGCACCAAGCACCTCGGGCACCGCTGCGACGAGGCGTGCCGGCCCGCCATGGCGGCCGGGGTGTGAACGCGGCGCGGAGCGTCAAGCACCAGTCCGGTACACGCAAGAAGCCCGGCCGGGGCCACTCCAGGCTGGGAGGAGGGGCGCACCGCGCCCACGACACGATCAGGAAGGACGGTCCGTGAGGGAACTACAGGTCGCGCTCATCGGTGGCGGTTTCATGGGCAGGGCGCACAGCCTCGCCTATGCGGTGGCCCCGCTCGCCGCCGATCTGGGCGCGAGGATCGTCCCGGAAGTGCTCGTCGACGTCGACGCCGACCTCGCGGCGCGCCAGGCCCGCCAGCTCGGCTGGCGCCGCAGCGGCACAGACTGGCGCGCGGCGATCACGGACCCGGCGATCGACATTGTGGACATCTGCACGCCCCCGCAGTTCCACGAGGAGATCGCCCTGGCCGCGATGGCGGCCGGCAAGCACGTGTTCTGCGAGAAGCCGATCAGCAACAGCGCCGAGGAGTCCCGGCGCATGGCCGCCGCCGCCCGGGAGGCCGGCGTGGTGACCCAGGTGGGCTTCAACTACCGGCACACTCCGGCCATCTCCTTCGCCAGGCAGCTACTGGACTCCGGCAAGCTCGGGGCGCCGTTGCAGTTCCGCGGCGCCTACCTGCAGGAGACCGCCTTCGGCGCCGACCCGCACCGGTGGCGCGCCAAGCGGGCCACCGGCGGCTCCGGGATGGTAGGGGACATCGGCTCCCACGTCATCGACATGGCCGAGATGCTCCTCGGCGACGTCGTGCGCGTCGCCGCCCGCGTGCGCGCCTGGGTGCCCGGCACCGAGGGTTGGACTGACGAGAGCGTGCGCCTCGGCGAGGACCTCGTGGACGACGGCGGCGTGTGGGTCGCCGAGTTCGCCTCCGGTGTCATCGGCAGTTTCGCCGTCAACGCCGCCGCCTCCGGCCGGAAGAACCAGGTGCGCTTCGAGCTCGACGCCACCCGCGGGGCGGTGGAGTTCAACTGGAACGACAAGGAGCTCCTGCGGGTCTCCTACACCGACGAGTCGGCCGACCACCGGGGCTTCCGCACCATCCACACCAACGACCAGCACCCCGACGGGTGGTGGCGCCTGGCCGGGCTGGGCACCGGGTACGTGGACGTCTCGGCCATCCAGTTCCAAAAGTTCGTCCGCGCGATCCTTGCCGGCGGGCAGGCCAGCCCGAGCTTCGCCGACGCCGCCCACATCCAGGGCGTGGTCGAGGCCATCCACGCCGCCGCCGTCACCGACCGGTGGGTCGACGTGCCGGTCCGCACCGAGAGGAAGGTCCTCGCATGAGCGCCCAGCCGCGCATCCGCTTCGGCACGAACATCATCACCTTCTTCCACCCACCGCACTGGGGTCTGCCGGCCGATCTGAGCCACCCCGAGTGGGTGGCCGCGTTCGACGCCGACCCGCGCCGCTACTTCGAGGCGATGTTCGACGGCGTGCGGGACGCCGGCCTAGAAGGCGTCGAGCTGGCCCCCGACCCGGGTGGCTGGGAGCGGGCCCTCGCCGCGTTCGGCGGCACCCGCCAGCTCGCGGACGCCCTGGAGGAGCGCGGGCTGGTGCTGACCTCCAGCTATGCCCACGGCCGCCAGCTCATCGGCAACGCCATCGAGCACCCTGACCTCGTCCCGGTCGCGGACGACGCCTTCCGCCGGCACGCCGAGTTCCTCGCCGAGATGGGCGCGGACACCATCGTGACCGGCAACCTCGCCCGCTCGCGGTTCGGCAACAACAGCCCGGACGAGACCGCCACCGCCGCCGACTACGCGGCCCCCGTGCCGCGGGACCTCCACGAGCGGTTCGCCGACCACCTCAACCGCCTCGGCGCCATCACCGGCGAGCTCGGCGTGCGCATCGCCATCCACACCGACGCGTTCTCGGTGTGCTCACGCAACGCGGACATCGCCACCGTCCTATCGCTGACCGACCCTGCCACCGTGCAGCTGTGCCCCGACGCCGGGCACATCACCCTCGACGGCGGGGACGCGGTCGCCGTCCTGCGCGACCACATCGACCGGATCCCCACCATGCACTGGAAGGACTGCCACGAGCCGCTCCTGCCCCACACCCTGCGGGGCGACCAGAAGGAGCGCCACGCCGTCATGCTGACGTACTTCCGGGTGCTCGGCTCGGGCCGGGTGGACTGGCACGAGTGGATGCGGATCCTGCGCGACCACGGCTGGTCCGGGTGGGCCACCGAGGAGATCGACATGTCGCCCGACCCTGTCGGCGAGCTGCGTCAGGGGCTGGAGTACTTCCAGCGCGCGCTCGCCCCGATCTACCGGTGACCACCCCGCCGGCCGGCGCCCCGCGCACGCTCGCCCTCGTCGGGGACGCCACGGGCGGGTTCGAGAGCGTGCCGGAGGTGCTCGCCCGCCTTGTGGCGCTGGAGGGCGCCCGCGGCGGGGCGCTGTGCGTGTACCACCAGGGCCGCGTGGTCGTCGACGTCACGGTCGGCGACTACGCGCCCGACGGGCTCCAGCTCGTCTTCTCCGTCTCCAAGGCGCTGACCGCCCTAGTCGCGGCCCGCGCCCACGAGCGCGGCGAGCTGGACCTCGACGCCCCGCTGGCCGAGCACTGGCCGGAGCTGGCGCGCCCCGCCACTGCGGCGATCACGGCGCGCATGGTCCTCGGCCACCGCTCGGGGCTGGCCTCCCTCGACCGCGATCTCACCCTCGAGGAGGTCCTCGCCGGTGCGGACGACGCCGAGATCGCCCGCCAGCAGCCCTACTGGGAGCCAGGGACCGCCCACGGCTACCACGCGTTCACGTTCGGCACCCTGATGAACGGGCTCTTCCGCCGCGCGCTGGGCACCAGCGTGGGCGAGGCGCTGCAGCGCCACGTCGCCGAGCCGGTCGGCGCGGAGGTGTGGCTTGGCGCGCCCACCACGGTCCACTCGCGGGTGGAGCGCATCGACCCCTCCCCCGCCGCCACCACGGCCCACCGCGCCGAGTGGGCGGCCGCCTCGGGCATCCCGGGCAGCACCACCGCCCGCATCGCACGGTTCCGCGACCTCTACAACGACCCCGCCCTGTGGGCGGCGTGCCTGCCCTCGACCAGCGGCATCGCCAGCGCCCGGGGCCTGGCAGCGGTCTTCTCCGCCGCCCTGGACGGACGGACCCTCCTCGGCCACGACGCCCTCGCCCGCCTGCTGCGGCCGGAGGCCGAGGGCGTCGACCGCGTCCTGGGCGTCCCCATCGCGTTCGGCTCCGGCGTCCAGCTGCCCTTCCCCCAGCTGCCCCTGCTCGGCCCGGGATCCTTCGGGCACGAGGCGGCGGGCGGCTCGGCCGTCGCCGCGGACCCCGCCAGCGGCCTCGTCGTCGCCTGGACCACCCCGAAGTCCCCCGCCATGGTCGGCGCCTCCGCCACCTTCCTCGGCATCCTCGCCACGCTGCGGCACTGCCTCGAGCGGCGCCGCCCCCACCCCGCACCCACGAAGGGCGACTGAATGACCACGCCGACCATCGACCACATCGGGATCCTCGTGCCCAACCTCGAGGAGGGCATCGCGCGGTGGTCCCGCGCCACCGGGTACACCTTCAGCCCGATCGCCCGATACCGCACGGAGCGCTACACCGACCAGCAGAACCCGCACCCGCACTTCCACGACGCTCGCATCAGCTTCTCGCTGCAGGGCCCGCCGCGCATCGAGCTCATGGAGGCCACCGGCGCGGGCACCCACTCCGCCGCCCACCTCGGGGTGCACCACCTGGGATTCTCCGGGGTGGAGGACTGCGCGGCGCGCCGCGCCGAGCTCGCGGCCCTGGGCGTCGGCGACGACGGCATCTCCTGGGACGCCGAGGGCCGCATCCTGCTGTGGTTCACCGACAAGGCGGCGCTGGACGGCGTGCACCTGGAGTTCGTCTCCACCCTGCCCGGCCCCGTCGTCGCCGACGACGGCGCTCCACTGCCCCGCGACCCCCACACCGGGCGGGCCGACCTGTGGGCCCCCCGCACCGCCGCCGCCCAGGTCCGGCGCTGACGCCGGACCCACCGACGAGGAGCGAAAGATGACGTACCTGTTCAACGACCCGGCCCACTTCGCCGCCGAGGCCGTGCGGGGCTTCGCCGCCGCGCACCCGCAGTACGTGACGGTGGTGCACGGGGGCGTGGTCCGATCCACCGACACCCCGGCGGGCCAGCCGGCGCTCGTCATCGGCGGCGGGTCCGGCCACTACCCTGCCTTCGCCGGGTGGGTCGGCCCCGGCATGGGACACGGCGCCCCGTGCGGCAACGTGTTCGCCTCCCCCTCGGCCTCCCAGGTGTACTCGGTCGCCCGCTCGGCCGAGAGCGGCGGCGGGGTACTCCTCGGATTCGGCAACTACGCCGGGGACGTGCTGCACTTCGGCGCCGCCGCGGAGAAGCTGCGCGCCGAGGGCATCGACGTGCGCATCGTCACCGTCAGTGACGACATCGCCTCCAACACCCCCGACAAGCACCGCGACCGCCGCGGCATCGCCGGAGACCTGCCGGTCTTCAAGATCACCGGCGCCGCCATCGAGGCCGGCGCGGACCTGGACGAGGCCGAGCGGATCGCCCGCAAGGCCAACGACGCCACCCGCTCCCTCGGCCTCGCCTTCGACGGCTGCACCCTGCCGGGCGCGAGCGAGCCGCTCTTCCGGGTCGCGGACGGCCAGATGGCCCTGGGGCTCGGCATCCACGGCGAGCCGGGCGTCCGGGACGTCCCGCTGGGCCGGGCCCAGGAGGTGGCCGACCTGCTCGTCGACGGCGTCCTGGCCGAGGAGCCGGCCCGCACCGGCGGCTACCGCGGGCGCGTCGCCGTCCTGCTCAACGGCCTGGGCACCGTGAAGTACGAGGAGCTGTTCGTCATCTACGACCGCGTCGCCGAGCGGCTGGCCGCACGGGGCCTGACCCCGGTGCGCCCGGAGGTCGGCGAGTTCGTCTCCAGCCTCGACATGGCCGGGCTCTCCCTGACCCTCGTCTTCCTCGACGACGAGCTCGAGCGGTACTGGCTCGCGCCGGTGGACACCCCGGCCTACCGGCGCGGGGACACCGTGCCCGGGCAGCGCACCGCCCGCACCTGGGTGTACGAGGTGGGCGAGGAGGAGGTGCCCGCCTCGAGCCCGGAGTCCCAGCAGGTCGCCGGCCGCATCGGCGACCTGCTGGAGGTGCTGGGCCGCACCTGCCAGACACACGAGGAGACACTCGGCCAGCTCGACGCGGTGGCGGGCGACGGCGACCACGGCCAAGGCATGACGTTCGGCTCTCTCGGCGCCGCCGCGGCGGGCCGCCGGGCGCTCGAGCGGGGGGCCGGGGCCCGCACGACGCTCGTGCACGCTGGCACCGCCTGGGCCGAGGCGGCGGGCGGCACCTCCGGCGCCCTGTGGGGCGCGGCGCTGACCGCCGCCGGCGGCACGCTCGACGACGCGGGCGGGACCGGCAACGCGCAGGTGGTGGCGGCGCTGCTGGCCGGCGCCGACGCGGTCCAGCGCCTGGGCGGGGCAAGGGTGGGCGACAAGACCATGGTCGACGCCGTCGTCCCGTTCCGGGAGACCCTGCGCCGCGAGTTCGACCGCACCGGTGACCTGCCGGCGGCCTGCCGGGCCGCGGCGGACGCGGCCCGGCAGGCCGCCGAGGGCACCGCCGAGCTCGTCGCCCGGCTGGGCCGGGCCCGGGTCCTCGGGGAGAAGAGCCTGGGGACCCCCGACCCCGGCGCGGTGTCCTTCTCGATCCTCATGGGCGCCGTGGCCGACTACCTCGGCGCCCGGCAGTAACGACACGAACGGAGCACACCATGGGACTGCGCGTCATCGTCGGCGGGGACAACGCCGGGTTCAGCTATAAGGAGGCGATCAAGCGGGACCTGCAGGCACACAATCTGGTCGATGAGGTCATCGACGTCGGCGTGACAGGCACGGACGACCTCACGTACTACCCCGACGTGGCCGTCACGGCCGCGGAGAAGATCGCCGCCGGGGAGGCCGACCGGGCCGTGCTCATCTGCGGCACCGGCCTGGGCGTGGCCATCTCGGCGAACAAGGTCCGGGGCGTACGCGCGGTCACCGCGCACGACATCTACTCCGTGCAGCGCTCGGTGCTGTCGAACAACGCCCAGGTGCTGTGCATGGGCGAGCGGGTCATCGGGCTCGAGCTCGCCCGCACGCTGGCGAAGGAGTGGATCGGTCTGGAGTTCGACCCCACCTCCGCCTCGGCGGCGAAGGTGGACGCGATCCGCGCCTACGAGGGCTGCTGAGGTGATCTGGCTCGGCACCAGCTGGAAGATGACCAAGACGCTCGCCGAGGCGCGGGCGTACGCCGCCGGACTCGTCGCGGCCCTCGATGGCCGCGACCTCGCCGGGCTGCAACCATTCATCATCCCGCCGTTCACGGCCCTGACCCCCGTGGCAGACGTGCTCGTCGCCGAACCGCGGATCCTGCTCGGTGCCCAGAACGCCCACTGGGAGGACGCCGGGGCGTGGACGGGGGAGGTGTCGGTCCCGCAGGTGGCCGACGCCGGGGCCCGCCTGGTGGAGATCGGCCACTCCGAACGGCGCGAGCATTTCGCCGAGACGATCGAGACCACCGGACTAAAGGTCCGAGCCGCGCTGCGGCACGGGCTGCACGCGCTGCTGTGCATTGGCGAGCCAGCGGAGGTGAAGGACGCTGGCGACTCCACCGCGTACATCCTTGCGCAGGCCCGAGGCGCCCTCGGCGGCCTTACCGCGGGGGAACTCGCCAATGTCGTCATCGCATACGAACCGGTCTGGGCCATCGGGGAGCACGGCCGCCCAGCCACCGCGGCCGAGCTCGCCGGGCCATTCGCTGCGCTGGCGGCCGAGTACGGCGGGCGCGCCGCGGGTGTCCTCTACGGCGGCTCCGTCCACCAGGGCAACGCCGCCGAACTGCTCACCATCGCCGGCGTCGAGGGCCTGTTCGTGGGCCGGGCGGCCTGGCAGCTGGAGGGCTACCTGGAGCTGCTCGAGATAGCCCAGGGGGCGGCCATCCGAGCCTGAGCCACACGACATCCCCCTGGAGCAATCAGGGTCGCTGTGGACAACTTCCTCGACACCACAGAGGGACGTGCCCCATCGCGGCGCAGGGAGCGGTCGTGGGACTTCTGCTACGACTACTTCCGCAACCACCGCCGGCCCACCGAGACCATGGAACTGTCATGCCTCCATCTTGGCTACTACCTCGCTTAATGGGGGATGCTCCGGGGCTCGTCCTTTCTCTTCGGAGAGACGAATGCCCTGCACTACCAACCGGTGATCGGGGCCATCGAGCAGCACAACGTCGTCATGCGCGACTGGGACGTGCCCTTCTACCTCGATGAGGTGCGTTACGACCGCTACGAGATCGCCTGGAGTGATCTCCGCAGAGCGCTCTTACCTGAGAGCGGGCGCGGCTTGACGCTCGTCAGTAAAGTCATGATGGGCGCGTGGGGTTGTGTCCCGTCCTTCGACACGCCCCCAGCCAGCGCGGCGGTTTCGAACGTCCAGTTCCCCGCCCTGATCGCCCGCCAGAACGCCCTGCGACCCGGCACCCACACCATCGGACGCGGCACCCGCACCACCTCTTCTCATCGAGGTGTTGCGACGACCACTTGAAACCGCCGTCGCGCGAGTCTGGTGACCGTCAGCTGGTCACGACTCGGCTAGCTCAAGCACTTCCGGCATCACTGGTAACCAGTTGCCTGTGGCTCGCCCAGCAGCATCTTCTGCTGACTTTGGGACCTCCGTGGGCCCCTGGTGGGCGCGCCACCCCACTGGCCCCTTGACCTTGCGCCGTTCCAATGAGCTCGTGGGTCATGCTCCCTCGGCGGCTTCGCGTACGGCAGCGTCCAACTCGTCGCGTGTGGGCGGGTTGGCGCCGGCGCGCGAGACCGTAATTGCAGCGGCGGCCGCGCAGCGGGCGCCGATCTCGGCGAGCTCCCAGCGCTCCAGGTCACCGGCACGGCGGTGCCTCTCCACAACTCGATCGAGGAGTTCGGCGATCAGGGCCGCCATGTAGCTGTCGCCGGCGCCGATGGTATCGATCACCTCCACGCGCGTTGAAGGCACATCGGCCCACTCGGTCCGGGTCGCGAGCATCGAGCCCTCGGCGCCTACCGTCACGACGACCAGCTGCGGGCCCAGATCGAGCAAGGCACGGACCGACTCTTCTACCTCGCAGCCGAACAGCCAGGCGGCGTCCTCGTCGCTCAGCTTCACCACATCCGCGAGCGCTGCGGCGGCGAGAATGCGGTCGCGCGCCACGGCCTCGCCCTCGATCAGGGCCGGACGCACATTCGGGTCGTAGGTCACATGTGCTCCGATAGCGCGTGCTTCCTTGAGGAGCCGCAGCACCGCCTCGCATCCGGGCGTCAGGAACGATGCGATCGAGCCGGTGTGCACCACCGCTGGGGACAGTTCGGCCCCCTCAGGGCGTGGGTGATCTTCGATCCGCAATGGCGAAGGCACGGTCCACGTCAGGTCGAACGTGTACTCCGCTGCGCCGTTCGCTCGCAGGACTGCGTGCGCCGTTGGAGTGCGTGCCGCACCCCAAGACGGGGCGAGCAGCGCGACGCCTGAGGCCTCCAGGTGTGCCGCGATCCGGCGTCCGCGCTCGTCTGGCGCCAGCGATGTCAACAGGTCCACGTCCACGTCCAGGCGCCCCAGCCCGAGCGCGACATTCGCGGGTGAGCCGCCGACGTGCTCCGCGACGGCGGAAGGCACTGACCGCGTGTCCTCGGACAGGTCGATCAGCGCCTCGCCGATCACCAGAACGGTCACGTAGTGGCCTGTGAAGGCTCGGCCGCCGCGGGCCCTGTCGCCCGCGACACGTCTCCGTAGACCTCGTTGGCGGGTTGGATGGGGCCGCCGTTGCCGATCTCGTAGATCATGCCAAGCGCCTCCTTGGTGTCGAAGTAGTAGTGCACGTCCTGGTCGATCCAGCCGGTCTGGATCACGGGGAAGCCCGCATCCTCGAAGTGCTTGATCACGGCGGGGATGTCCTCGTCGGGCATCACGTCCTTGATGTGGTGGAGCCCCTCTCCGTACTGCTCCAGGTGCCTCCAGTAGATGTTCGGACCCTGGATCGGCTGAATCAGCTCGAACTCCATGGGCCCGCTCCAGCAAACCGCGCAGATGAAGTCGAACGGCTCGGTCACCTCCTGGCCGTCCACCGTGAAGCCTTTCACCGTCTCCTGCGTGAAGTGCCGCACGTCCCAGGGACCGATTCCCAGCAGGTTCGTCCAGTGGTCCATCGCCGCGTAGACGTCTTTGACGACGAGTGCGATCTGCTTGTAGTTCCTCATGGTTGATTACCTCTTCGTCAGTTCGTTGTGGTGCCGGTGTGTGCGGGGGTGTTTTCGGTCCGCGCTTCCGCGGCGCGGCCGAGGGGGACCCGTTCCCTCGTGGCGATGGATTGGAGCCAGCCCTCGATCGCTTGCGTGGTCGCAAGCGAGGCCTCGATGCCGCGATCGACGGGTCGGTCGCGGAGCACGGCCTCGCTGAGGTGCTCGACCTCGAGCGTGTAGGTGTTCGCGAACCCGAAGTCCGTCGACTTCGGCTCTATCCCGTCCAGGAAGATCTCGTCGCCGAAGCGATGCTGCAGCAGGCGGGTGAAGGGTTCGCCGCGCATGCCCGTCCCGGGCATGGAGAGCCATCCCTCGGTGCCGACCAGTTCGACCTGGCTGTACGGGTTCGGGTAGTCGAACGACACGTGCAGCAACGCGGTGCGGCCACCGGGGAATGACAGGATCGCCGCGGCCGAGGTTTCGACGTCCTCCCCGGGTCGGTTCCACCCGGTGGCGACGATCTCGGTCGGCTCCGCACCGAACAGCTCGCGGCTCATGTCGATCGCGTAGCAGCCCATGTCCCAGACCACGCCACCGCCGACCTTGGGGTCGAAGCGGATGTTGTAGCCGTCGTAGTGCTGTTTGAAGCCGAGCCCGATCCGCGCGACGCGCGGGTCGCCGACCGCGCCGCCCCGCACCAGCCCGATCGCGTGGGACCAGCGGGGCGCGAACCGGTACATGAACGCCTCCATGACCCGCATCCCGGTCTGCGCCGCCGTCGTCGCGATCGCGCTCACGTCCTCCGACGTCAGCGCGATCGGCTTCTCGCACAGCACATGCTTGCCCGCGCGCATCGCCGCGATCGTCCACTGGGCGTGTGCGGTGTTCGGCAGCGGCACGTACACCGCGTCGACGTCCGGGTCGGCCAGGAGCGCTTCGTACGACTCGTAGGCGCGCTCGGCCCCCCATCGGTTTGCGTCGGCTTGCGCCACCCCCGGCCGCCGGCTCGCGATCCCGAGCAAGGTGGCGTTCGATGCCCCCAGGATGCCCGGGATCGTGGCTTCGTTGATGCCCGCGACGCCGAGCACCCCCCATCGCACGCGGCGCTCAGTCATTCGCACTCTCCTTCACTTCGGTGGCGCTTTCGCCACGCTTCGATTCCGCGTCGCCGGCGCCCGCGCGACTCTCGGCGATCCCGGCCAACCGCGCCACGACCTTGCCGAGGTTCCACGACTTCGAGAGCAACCCGATGCCCATGACGGCGATGAGGATCACGCCCTGCACCACCTGGTAGGTGAACTGGCTCAGCCCGAGTAGGTTGAACGTGCTCGACACCATCTGGAGCGTCACCGCCGCGATCACGACGCCGAGCACCGTGCCCGACCCGCCGTTCGGGTTCGTCCCGCCAAGCACCGCGATCACGATCGCGAGCAGCAGGTACGAGCCCCCGTAGTCGGGGCTGGCGCTGGCCGACCGTGCGGCGATGACAAGCCCGGCGATCGCCGAGATCACCCCGCACAGCACGTACGTCGCGAACAGCACGCGCGTGTTGGGCACGCCCGCGAACCGCGATGCCTCCGGGTTCGACCCGAGCACGTAGATGCGGAAGCCGAGGGGGCGCTTCGCCATCAGCACCGCGATCAGGGTCGCGGCGATGGCGAAGACGACGAACGGCACCGGGATCCCGATGAGGTACTGCGTGCCGAGTGCCAGGAACGCGTCGGGCATGCCGTACACGGACTCCCCGCTTGTCCAGCCGATCGCGATGCCGTTGAACAGCTGCATCGTGCCTAGCGTCGCCAGGATCGGGCTTACCCGAAGCTTGGTGATGATGAGGCCGTTGATCGCACCGCACCCTGCCCCGACCGCGAGCCCCGCGGCCGCACAAAGCACCGTCAGGAGCACCGCGGTCCCGGCATCGGCGGTCGCTGCATCGGTGAGGACGAACAGCTGTGCCGTGACGAGCGCGGCGAGGTTCGCGACGGACACGAGCGACAGGTCGATGCCCGCCGTGTACATCGAGACCGCGATCACGAGGCTGAGCAGACCGATCTCCGCCACCTGGAACGCCATCGACTGCACGTTCGCGACGCTCGTGAAGCGCGGCGCGGCCAGAGCACAGACCAGTGTGACCGCGAGCGCGAAGCCCACCAGCCCCGTGACCCCCTTCGGTAAGCGAGCCTTGAAGCCGGCCCTCGGTGTGGCGCCGCGCTGCTGGGCAGCGCCGACGGTCGCGCTCATGCCAGCCGCCCTTCCGACAGCCCGTTGCCAGAGCCACGACGCCCGTCCGAGCCTCGTGAACCGCTGAACTCAGTCGCTTCGGGGAGGTCCTCGAGCGCCGGACGGCGCTTCCTGCCACGCCAGGCCTGCGCGCTGACACCGATGAGAAGCATGAGCCCGACGGCGGCGCGCTGCCAGAAGCTCGGCACGCCGAGCAGGAGCAACGAGTTGTTGATCAGTGAGATGAGGACGACGCCCAGCACGGTGCCGAGCACGGAGCCGCGGCCGCCGAAGATCGACGCACCGCCCAGCACCACCGCCGCGATGACGTCCAGCTCGCCGCCGACAAGCGTGAACGGATTCGCTTCGCGCACGAGGATCACGTGCACCATCCCGCCGAGCCCAGCTAGGACGCCCGCGAGCATGTACACGCCGACCTGGATGCGCATCACCGGGAATCCGGCGCGTCTGGCAAATTCGGCATGCCCGCCGATCGCGTAGACGCCGCGGCCGAACACCGTCGAGCGCAGGAGCGCCGCGACGAGAGCCGCGATGACCACGACCGGCACGAACAGCACGCTGAGCGGCGTCCTCGTCGGGCCTTCCGCCACCAGCAGGTAGCTGGTCGACAGGCTCGCGGTGGCCGCCGGCAGTTCCGAGATGACGCGTGAGCCGATGTAGGTGATCAGTACGCCGCGAACGATGCCTTGGGTCCCGAGCGTCGCGATGAGCGTGGGGATCTTGAGCCCCACGATCGCCGCGGCGTTGAGCAGACCGAGTAGGAGGCCAATCCCCGCAGCGATCAGGAACGGGATGACGACGGATGCGGAGCCGAGCCCGCTAGTCGCCACCGCCTGGACGGTTGTGTAGGCCGCGAACGCCCCGATCGCCAGGAACGAGACATCGATCCCGCCGGAGAGGAGCACCAGCAGCACGCCCAGCGCGAACACTAGGGTGCTGATCGAACTGCCGGCCAGGTTGACCAGTGTGCCCGCCGACCAGAACGACGGCGTGACGAAACCGACGACGAGCGCAAGCACCACGATCACGAGTGCGAGCACGCCCTCGTTGTTGGGGCCGCGCAGACGCGACACTGGGAACCGGCGCGCGCCTGCGGGTCCGGGCGCGGCCTCGAGCGAGGACGCCGACGTGGATGGGCTGACGACGCTCATGCGGCAAGCTCCCTCACGATGTTCGGAACGGTGATCTCGTCGCCGGCCAGTTCGTGGGCGAGCCGCCCGCGGTGGACGACGATGATCCGGTGGCAGACCGCGGCAAGCTCGGTGGCGTCGTCGGAGATGACGAGCACGGCCATGCCTTCGGCCGCCCTCGCCTGGAGCAGCTCGAGAATGCCTTCCTTGGAGCCGACGTCCACGCCCACTGTCGGGCTATTCAGAATGAGCACCTTTGGGTTTCTGGCGAGCCACCTGGCTAGGACGACCCGCTGCTGGTTGCCGCCCGACAAGCTCGACACCGGCGCGTGGGGCGAGGCCGTCTTGATCGCGAGGCCCGCGATGCTGTCTTGAACGTGGCGGTCCATCCGCCGACCGTCCAGAAAGCCGAGCCCGCTGGTCTGCTCGGTGATGGTGGCCACGAGGATGTTGTCGGCGATGGAGCGCTCGATGAACACGCCCTGCGAGAGCCTGTCGCCAGGTACGTAGCCGAGACCGAGCGCGAGAGCGTCGTCGATGCTGCGCACGCGGCGTTCCGTCCCGCCGACCGCGACGGTTCCGCGGTCGGCGGGGTCGAGCCCCATGATCGCCTCGGCGATCTCGGTCCGGCCGGAGCCGAGCAGTCCGGTGAGCCCCAGGATCTCTCCCGGCTGAACCGCGAAGTCGATCTGGTCGAACGCGCCCGCAAGGCTCAACCCCCGAACCTCCAGGGCGGGTGCTGCACTGGCGTGCACGGTCTCGGTCGGGGCCAGCTCTCCCAGGTCCCTCCCGGTCATCGCACGGGAGATCGACGCCGCGGTGAAGTCCGCGGCGTCCCCCTCGGCGACCACCGCGCCGTTACGCAGCACCGTGATCGTCTGGGAGATGGCGAGGACCTCGTCGAGCTTGTGGCTAACAAAGACAACCGCGACGCCGCTCTGCCGCAGGTTCTCGACCACCTTCAGCAACGTGGCGACCTCGCGCTGCGTCAGCGCGGTCGTCGGCTCGTCCATGAAGATGACCCGGGCCCTCTTCGCAAGCGACCGACAGATGGCGGTCAACTGGCGGTCCGCGATCGTCAGGTCCTCGACGAACGCGTCGACGTCAAGGTGGACGCCGATCTCGGCGATGATCCGCTTCGCCTGGCTGCGCATCGAGCCGTGCCGGACGATGCCGCGCCGGCCGGCTAGCACCGAGGTGATTCCGATGTTCTCGGCGACGGTGAGGTTAGGGAACAGCGCAAGGTCCTGGAAGATTACGTCGAGCCCCTCCGCCATCGCGTCACGCGGGGTGTGCGAGGTGCGCGCCACCCCGTCGACCGTGATCGTTCCGGTTGTCGGCACCTCGACGCCGCTGATGATCTTGATGAGCGTGCTCTTGCCGGAGCCGTTCTCGCCTGCGAGGCAATGCACCTCGCCGGCGTGCAGGCGGAGCGTCACGCCGGCGAGCGCGGTGACGCCGCCGTACTGCTTACTGATGCCGTCCGCGACGAGCAGGGGCTTCCGCTCGTCGCGGACAGTAGTCGGACCGTTCATCAGAAGTCGTAGTCCGACAGGTTGGAGGCGTCCACGTCGATCCAGGCGTCTCCGTGGAAGGTGTTCGTGGCGCCGTCGACCGGCTGCAGGTTGGTATAGCCCTCGATGCCGAGGTCGGTACCCGCATCGATCGTCTCGCCCTTGGCGAGCATGTCCGCCACGGTCAGGAGCACCTCGCCCGTGATCGCCGGGTCCCAGAAGAACATCTTGTCGACCGCGCCGGTCTCGACGTACTTCCCGGCGGTAGACGGGATGCTGGTGCCCATGACGCAGGTCTGGTCCTCAAGGCCCGCCTCTTCGATTGCGCGGCCGATGCCGGCGACATCGGATGCGGCGCTGCCCACGAAGCCCTTGATGTTTGGGTGCTTGGCCAGGACCTCCTTCGCGCGCTCGTAGGTCGCGGTCAGGTCCTCTTTGGTCTCGATGGGGTCACTCACGCGGGTGATGCCCGGGGCGTTCGTGGTGGCGTAGGCGAGCTCGGCCTCCGCCCACTCCATGTGGCTCGCGGCGGTGAGGGAGCCGACGAAGGTGACGTACTCGCCCTCACCGCCCATGCACTGGACGAGGTTTTCCATCATGTGCTCGCCGTACGCGGTGTTGTCGAACGCCTCGATGTCGACGTCGGCGTTCTTCTGACCCGGTGCCTCGTGCGTGACGATCTTGATGCCCGCGGCTTTGGCCTGACCCAGCACACCTTCGATCGACTGCGGCGAGAGCGGGATGACGGCGATCGCGGCGGGTTGTCTGGCGATCAGGTCCTGGATGATCTTGACCTGCTTCTCCGGGCTCGCGTCGTCCGGACCGACCATCGTTGACTGCAGGCCGCGCTCCGTAGCGGTGGCGTCGAGTCCCTGCTCCATCCGGTCGAACCAGCTGATGCCCTGCAGCTTGACGACGGTTACGTACTCGCCGCCACCGGCGGCACCGCTCGCGTCAGGCGCGGCTCCGCCGGACGAACACGCTGCGAGGGTTGCTGTTGCTGCGATGGAGGCCGCAACTGCGGCCATACGGCGACGCGTGATCATGGGGGGTCCTTTCGAACGTCGTTGTCCGATTCGTGGTGTACAGTATTTCGAACCACGATCCGAAGTGTTGCACGCAACGTAGGGTGAGCGACTAGAGGTGTCAAGTCCGCGCGCGCCAGCGAGTTCCGTGAGCTCGCGGCCGCCGTGTATGTGCCGGCTCGAACCTTTGCCAGAATCCAGTGACCTTGCACCGGAAGGAGTTCCGAGCTCGATGGCAACGGAAGTCGCACGCCCAAAGGCGCCGGCGCTCGTGCGCGCCGCCAGGCTGCTCGACGTCGTTGCTGCGCAGCGCGCCCCGGTCACGCTCGCCGATCTGACTCGTCGGCTAGCCCTCCCTAAGAGCAGCGTGCTCAACATCTGCAACACGCTCGTCGCGCAACGGATGCTGCTGCGCGGGCATGACGGCTCGTTCCGCCTGGGACCGCGGATCATCGAACTTGGTGCCGTCGTAAACGGCACCGAACGGCCCGTCAGGCTGATCGGACTCACCGTCCAGGGCGCCGGCCCGTTCTTCGAGGCCGAGGTCTCCGCCGCAACCGAGGAGGCCATGAACGTGGGCGCCAGCATCGACGCCGCCCATGCCTCACACGACCCGCGCGTGCAGGAACGCCAGATCCGCGAGTTCGCGGACGCGGGGGCCGAGCTGATCGTCGTCGACCCGGTGGACTCGCAGTCACTTGCCGGCGCGGCCGAGTACGCACGGACGCGCGGCGCCACACTAGTCGCTATCAACGGCGCCGCGGGAGGTTTCGACGCCGCTGTGACCACCGACAACACGCAGGCCGGGTTCCTCGCAGGCACCTACTTCGCCCGCCGGTTCCCGAACGGTGCACGCATCGCCGTCATCGGCGGGACGAGGGTGACCGCGATCGCCGACCGGATTGATGGCTTCACCCGCGCGCTTAACGAGCGTGGCGCCTTCTCCATTGTTGCGCACGTCACCGGCGACAACACCGAGGCCACCGGCTACCGGCTCGGCACGGCCCTCCTGCGCAAGCATCCCGACCTTCAGGGGATATTCGCCATCAACGACCCCACAGCATCCGGCGCGTCCCGGGCCTGCCGGGAGCGCGGCGTGAACGTTCCGATCGTCGGCGTCGACGGCTCGTCGGAGGCCCTCGCCGAGATTACCTCGGGCGGAGGAATCGTCGGCACCGCGGTCCAGGACCCGCGCGGACTCGCGCGCGTAGGCGTGCGCTTCGGGCTGAACCTGGTGTTCGGCGCCAAGCCGGCGAACCAAACCGTGCTCCTGCCGACACAGCTCATCACAGCGAGTGACGCAGAAGGGTACGAACCGTGGTAACCGGCAACGCGCGGGCTAAGTCCCCTGCCATCGAACGAGCGGACATGATCCTCGACGAGCTGTCGCATAAGCCGCTCGGACTAGCCGAGCTGGCCGACCGAGTCCGGCTCTCGAAGAGTAGTGTTTCGGACATCTGCTCCACCCTCGTCGGGACGGATCTGATCAGGCGCAGCACCGACGGCACTTATCGGCTCGGCGGTCACCTATCTACTCTCGCCAGGCAGACCAGTCCGGCGCCCTCGGTGGTCGACGGCTTCATCCGCGCCTCGCTCGAAGGTACCCCGTTGGACGGGCATACCCTCTCGGTGAGCACGATGGTCGGCTGCGAGGTGGTCACCTTGAACGTGCGACTCGGACGTCATCCGTTACCGCTTACGCCGCGCCCGGGCACGCGGACGCCGCTCCTCCAGTGCGCCGCGGGCCCCGCCATTGCGGCCAGCCTGGGCGAAGGGCTCGATGCCGAGCTCGAGTTGTTCGCCGCACATCAGGGCCTCGACGGGGATGGACGGTCAGCGATCCATGCAGTCGTCGAACGGATGCGTCGGTCCGAGGTGTCGACGTGGCGTTCAAAGAACGGCATTCACCAGCTTGCGCGGGCGGTGGGGCGTCCGGAGGAGCACATGCTCACCGCGATCACGTTGCACCTGCCATACGATCCGCTGTTCAAGCTCGACGTTGCGGCGCTTGCGGGGGCACTCGCGCAGTTCGCCCACCGGTTGGGCTGATCGACAGCCCGTCTCCGCTTACTTCTTCCGTTCCGTATCGTCAGTACGTTCCGCGGCCATCCCAGCCGTTCCTTGCTGCGGCCGGCGAGTGCCCTGTCTGTCCGCGACGGTCACCTCGCCATTCCGCAGGTCGAGCACATCCGACGCATCACCATGACTGCCGCCCTTCGGCATCGGCATAGCAAGTCCACACAGCGGGCGCTGGGCATCAGGGACGGGGGCCCGTCACGGTGCTGAGCCAGTGAGCGGGGTTGGCCGCCCCGCACAGGTCCGTGCCGCTGACCAGCCAGGTGGCACCGTGCTCGGCGCATCGCCCCGCAAGCTCTCGGGTGACGCCGCCGTCGACCCCGAGGAGCTTGCGTCCGCGGAGGCCTGCCACGCGGTCGAGCGTGGCAGGGGCGAAGACGGAGCCGGCCCCGCCCGGGGGGACGGACATGACGAGGACGCCCACGTCGCCTGGTAGTTCGCTCACCTTGGAGATAGGCGTCCAGGGAGAGATTGCAACGGCAGGTGTCCGGCCGGACTCACGCACGGCAGCCAAGCCCTCCTCCCAGCCGCGGGCCTCGCGGTGCACGACGATGGTGTCGCAGAAGTCCGCCCAGTCGGGGACAACCGACGCGGGGTCGTCGAGCATGAGGTGCGCCTCGCTCGCGAGCCCGGTGCCGCGCGCCAGTTGCGCCGCCTCCTTAGGACGGAACCCGCCCGGGTTGCCGAGGCTCCCGTCGGCCACGTCCCAGTGCCACCGGGTCAGCCCCGCCTGGGTCAGGCGCGTGGCGACCGACGTCTGCTCCTCCCGGGGGACGGACCACAGGGAGGCCGCCAACCGCAGCATCTGAACACTGGTAATGGTGCCTGGGAACCCGGCCGTGGTCACAGCGCCGCCCTGTCTCCGGCGTGCTCGAGGACTGTCTCGGCGAGGCTGCGATCGGTGACGAGCTCGGTGCACAGGCCCGCGCGCGCGATGGCGGCGACGGCTCGCGCCTTCTCCCGTCCGCCGGCGACGGCCACCACGCGTGGCACGCGACGCAGCTGGTCGGCGTGGATGGCGATGCACCGCTCGGCGAACCGTGGGGCGAGGACCTCGCCTGAGTCGGAGACCAGGATGGCGGTGACCTCCGCGCGCACCCCCTCATCCTGCAGCCGCTCCCGCTCCGACGGCTCGAGTGCGCTCCACAGCTGGGACGCCGGCGGGTCCCAAGAGCCCACGGCGACGACGGCAGTGGTCACGGTGTCGAACATGCGCAACGCCCTGGCGACGTCGTGCTGGCGCCGCAGGGCCTCGGCGGCACGGGGGTCGTCGACGACGAGGGGGGCGAAGATGGGCGTCGCCGTGCCGCCGGACCTCAGCGCGATACGACGGACCACCTCGACCGGTGAGGCCTCGAGGTCACCGCCCACGGCACCGGTGAGCTGGACGACGTCGACGCGGGGCAACGGGGGCATCGACGCACTCATCGCCGTCAGGGTGCGGCCCCACGCCATACCCACCACCTCACCTTCGCGCAGCGTCTCGCCGAGCATGGTGGCCGCTGCGGCGCCGACAAGGCGGCGCGCCTCCTCGCCCTCCTCGGGCGCCTCGATGACGACGGCGCGCCTGAGCCGCAGCACCCGGCTCAGCTCGTCGGCGAGCTCGGGGACGGGTAAGCCGCCGTCGTGGATCTCGATCGTGACGATGCCCTGCGCCCTGGCGGCCTCGAGCAAGCGGGCGACCTTGAACCGGGAGAGGCCGAGGTTCGCCGCGATCTGGACCTTGCTGACGTCCTGGAGGTAGTACTGCCGCGCCGCTTCGACCATGAGCGCACGCTCTGACGGCGTCGCGAGACCTGCACCATTGCTCATAGGAGCAGAGTAGCCGCTCGTTCGATGGTCGAGCCATCTTGATTTCGCGATGCCACCATCGTAGTGTCTCCAATTGAGCAACCAATGTGCTCAAATGAGCGCTTCTGGAATTCGGTCTGCGAGGAGGCAGTGGCATGGTGCGACGGCGACGCGTACCCGAGGAGCTGGGGATCACCGTGGTGATCCTCTTGGTCGGGGCAGTCATCGGCTTGCTGTCTCCTCGGTTCCTCTCTCTCGACAACCTGCAGCTGCTGCTGCTCAACGGCACGGTCATCGCCTTCCTCGCTCTCGGGCAGGCCTTTGTCCTTCTGACCGGTGGCATCGACCTCTCGACCGGGTCCGTGATCGCCTTGACGGGCATGACCGCCGCTCTGGCCATGCGGGCCGGTCTGCCGTGGTGGGCCGCCGCCCTCGTCGCGCTCGCCGTCGGCGCGCTCGTCGGGTTCATCAACGGCTCGCTCGTCCACCACCTGAAGCTGCCGCCGTTCATCGTGACGTTCGCGGCCTTCGGCTACGCGGCGAGCATCCCGCTCATTCTCACCGGGGCGAACTCCGTCAACGTCACCGATCCGATGTTCGCCTTCATCGGCCGGGGTTCGCTGTTCGGCATCCCGATGCCGGTGGTGCTCGTGGCCCTCGCGGCGCTCGTGTTCTACGTCGTCCTGCGCCACACGGCCACGGGCGTGCACATCTACGCCGTCGGCGGCAACGCCGAGACCGCGCGCCTCGCGGGCATCCCCAGCGGCCGCGTGACGGTGCTGGTCTACGTCCTCAGCGGCGTCTGCGCGGCCATGGGCGGTCTCATCACGACGAGCCGGCTCATGGTCGGCTACCCCTCCGCCGGCTCGGGCAACGAGCTCTTCTACTCGATCGCCGCCGCCGTCGTGGGTGGAGTGAGTCTGTTCGGTGGCATCGGCTCCGTCCAGGGCGCCCTCCTCGGCGCCATCCTCATCGCCACCGTGTCCAACGGGATGAACGTGGTCGGCGTCGAGAGCTACTGGCAGCCACTGGTCATCGGCGTCATCATCCTCGCCGGCGTCACGATCGACACGTACCGCCGCCGGATGTCCCTCACCGAGCTCTTGCGCCGCAAGCTGCGCGCCGGCCCGCCGGTCACGCCAACCGCTGACCGGTCGGCCCCCGCCGTCGCCGCTGGGAGCAGCGCGGCCACGGCCCGCCGAGAGCACTGACTTCGCACCACCCCCATCCGTCGTAACCCCCTTGAGCGACTAGGAGAAATCGCAATGACGCACCGTCCCCGAATGTTCCTGACCGGCCTGGCCGCCGCGGCGGCCGCGCTGACCCTCGCGGCCTGCTCCGGCGCCGTCGATACCGGCACCGGCAGCACCGCCGGCGCCGGCAGCACCGCCGCCTCCGGTGCCATCCCGCGGCCCGCCTCCTGCGATGACGAGACGCCCTACCTGGCCGTCGCGCTCCCCAACCTCACCAACCCCTACTACGTCGCCATGAAGGAGGGCTTCGAGACGGCCGGCGCCGAGAAGGGCTTCGAGGTCGAGGTCCAGATCGCGGACGACGACGACGCCAACCAGCTCGCGCAGGTGCAGTCGATGCTCGCCAAGAAGCCGTGCGCGCTCGCGCTCAACGCGGTCAAGTCGGAACCCGCCGCCGCAATCGTCCACGCCGCCAACCAGGCCCAGGTGCCGGTCTTCACGGTGAACGTCACGGTCGACGAGGAGGCGCTCAAGGCGCAGGGCGGCAGCATCGTCCAGTACCTCGGCGCCGACAACCTCGCCGGCGGCCGGCAGACCGCCGAGCAGGTCCTCAAGGACCTCGGGAGCGACGCCGACCTCAAGATCGGGTTCGTGACCGAGCCCGACGAGGTGCCCACCCGGCTGCGGGACCAGGGCTTCGAGGAGGCCATCGCGGCCGATGCGAACGCGAAGGTGGTCGCGAAGGTGGATGGCAACGTCAAGCCCGACGACTCCATGCGCGCCACGTCGGAGATGCTCTCCGGCAACCCCGACATCAACGTCATCTTCGCCTCTACCGGCCCGGGAGCCTACGGCGCCCTCCAGGCGCTGCCGGGCGGATCAGACGTGAAGGTGTACGGATTCTGCGCCGCTGAGGAGACGCTGACCGAGCAGTACCCCGGCTGCGTGGCTCAGGAGCCGCGGATCTACGGCGAGGAGGTCGTCGGTCAGATCGCCGCCTGGCGCGACGGGGCCACGCCGGAGAAGGAGGTCCTCAAGGACCTCAAGCTCTTCACCGTCGGGCAGACCCCCGCCGCCGGCGAGGTCGGCTGACATGAGTGCGGGCCGGATGGCGACCGGGGTGCGAGAGGACCGTGCGGGGCTCCGGGCGCACGACATCATGAAGCGCTACTCAGGCGTCACGGTCCTGCACGGCGTCTCGGTCGCCGTCCGTCCCGGCGAGGTGCTGGGCCTCGTGGGGCACAACGGCGCTGGGAAGTCCACGCTCCTGCGGACGATGTCCGGCGCGACAGTCCCGGACGCCGGACGCATCGAGGTGGACGGCCGTGAGGTGACCTTGGCCTCGCCGAGGGACTCCCTGGCCGCCGGGATCGCGACCGTCTACCAGGAGCTGTCGCTGCTGCCCAACCTCACGGTCGCGCAGAACGTCTTCCTCGGCGACGAGCGCACCGCCGGCGGCCTGCTCCAGGGTGACGCCATGCGGAAGGAGGCGCGGGCGCTCGCCGCGGACTTCGGTCTCGAGGTGGACGTCGACCGCAAGCTGGGCGACTACCCGGTGGCCACCCGGCAGCTCCTGGAGGTCGCGGTGGCGATTCACCGCGACGCGCGCTACCTCCTGCTTGACGAGCCCACCACGAGCCTCGAGGGCCGGCAGGTCGAGAACTTTCTCGAGGTGGTTCGCACCCTGGCATCCGAGCGCGGCATGGGCGTTCTCATGGTCAACCACAAGCTCGATGAGCTCTACGCCGTGGCCGATCGGGTCGCCGCCCTCGTGGACGGCCGGCTGCGCATCGACGCCCGGGTGGACGAGGTCAGCCGGGAGGAGGTCATCGTCGCCATCGCCGGTGAGGAGGCGAGGGAGGCTGCTCCGAGCGAGCAGCTGCCCGCCGCTTCTCCCGCCGCGGCCGTAGCGGCAGGCGCGGGCCTGCGCCTGGAGGTGCGCGACCTCACCGGACCGACCCTGACCGGCGCCACGCTGACCGCCGAGCCCGGGAGGGTCCTCGGCCTCTACGGCCTCGTCGGTTCCGGGCGTACGGAGCTGCTGCGGTCCCTCGTGGGCCTCGAGCGGCTGGCCGGCGGCACCATCACGCTCGACGGTCGGCCCTACCGGCCCACCAACCCCGCCGCGGCCCAGCGTGCCGGCGTTGTCTACGTGACCGAGGAGCGCAAGCAGGACGGCATCGTCGCCCAGCTCGACAGCATCACCAACGTGGCCCTACCGGTGCTGCTCCGTCACCGTCGCCTCGGACTGCTCGACCACCGAGCCCTGCGCCGTGAGGCCCACGACCTCACCCGTCGGCTGCAGGTGCGGGGGGACGTCACCAACCCGGTCGCGAGCCTCTCGGGCGGCAACCAGCAGAAGGTGCTCCTGGCCCGGGCGCTGGCGCAACGGCCGCGGGTGCTCCTGCTCGACGAGCCCACCAAGGGCGTCGACATCGGCGTCAAGACCGAGATCCATCGCATGATCCGCGCCCTCGCCCATGAGGAGGGGCTGACCGTGGTTCTCGTCTCCAGCGAGGAGGAGGAGATCTGCGAGGTGGCCGACGACATCGTCGTGGTCTCCCACGGCGGGACCGACGGCGTCCGCCTCGCCGATCACGAGCGCAGCCCGCGGGACCTGCGTCATGCCGCCTGGACTGCGGCATGACGACGACCGTTACCAGCCATGATGTCCAGCCGGCGAGTCGGCCCGCAGCCGCACAGCACAGAGGAATGAACGAGTGACCACGAACCCGACTGCCACCCTCGCCGCCGCCCGCGACGTCATCCGCCGTGAGGGCGCCGGCGTCCTGTCCGTGGCCGAGCAGGTGGACGAGACCTTCCTTCGCGTGGTGGACCTGCTGCTGGAGTGCCGGGGCAAGGTGTTCGTCACCGGGTCAGGCACGTCCGGGGCCGTCGCGCGGCGTATGGCGCACCTGCTCTCCGTGTGCGGCACCCCGGCCCTCTTCCTGCCCGGGATGGACGCGCTGCACGGGACCATGGGAGCGGTCGCGCACGGCGACGTCCTCATCACCATCTCGCACGGCGGGGAGTCCGATGAGCTCAACCAGCTATCCGAGCGCGTCCAGCGCCGGGGCGTGCCCGTCATCGCGCTCACCGCTCAGGCGCAGTCCACCCTCGGCCGGCTGGCCGACGTGACGGTCATCGTCGACGCGGGCCCGGACGTCGACCCGGGCGGCCTGGTCGCCATGGGCTCGACCCTGGTGGCCGCGGTCTGGGGCGACGCCCTGGCGTATATCCTCATGCGGGCGCGCGGGTACGGCTGGGAAGAAGTCCTCTTCACGCACCCGGCCGGCGCGGTCGGGCGCCGGACCGCTGCTCCCGAGGCACTCCCGGGGCTTGAGCCCGCCGCCGACGCCCGGGAGGGGTGATGGGGGTCGTTGCCGGGGTCGACTCCTCGACCCAGTCCTGCACGGTCGAGCTGCGGGACACAGACACCGGCGTGCTTCTCGGCACCGGCCAGGCCCCGCACCCACCCACGACCCCACCGGTGAGCGAGCAGCGCGTCGAGGCCTGGTGGGATGCGCTCGTCCTCGCCTTCGGCCGCGCGCTGGAGGCGGCTGACCTCAACGGTCGTGACGTCGACGCCGTCAGCGTCGCGGCCCAGTGCCACGGGCTCGTGCTCCTCGACAGGGACGGCGCGGCGCTCCGGCCGGTGAAGCTGTGGAACGACACAACCTCGAGTCCGCAAGCCCGGCAGATGGTGGCCGAGCTGGGCGCGGACGCGTGGGCGGACGCGATCGGCTCGGTGCCGACGGCGGCGTTCACGATCACCAAGCTCGCCTGGGTGGCAGAGCACGAGCCCGAGCTCCTCGACCGAACGCGCACCGTTCTCCTGCCGCACGACTATCTCAACTGGCGGCTGACCGGCGAAGCCGTCACCGACAGATCCGAGGCCAGCGGCACCGGGTACTACGCCGCCCACACCGGCGGCTGGCTCCCCGATCTGCTCGACCAGCTCGTCACCGAAAAGGTGGACTGGCCAGCCGTGCTGCCCGCCGTCCGCGGACCGGAGGAGGCCGCAGGGCACGCCATCACCCGCTGGGCGCGCGCACTCGGCCTGCGGGAGGACGTCGTCGTCGGCCCGGGCGCCGGCGACCAGCACGCGGCCGCCCTGGGCATAGGCCTGCGGCCCGGGCAGGTCCTGTACAGCCTGGGCACCTCCGGGGTCGTCATGACGACCTCCCCCACTCCCGTCCACGACCACGGCGGCTGGGTCAACGGCGTCGCCGACGCGGCGGGCGGCTACCTGCCGCTGGTGTGCACGCTCAACTGCACTAAGGTCACCGATCTCGTTGCCCGGCTCCTTGACGTCGACCACACCGAGCTGGCACGGCTGGCGCTGAACGCCGACCTCCGCCCCGACCGCCCGGTCCTGGCGGCCTACCTCGACGGCGAGCGCAGCCCCGCCCTCCCCGCAGCGCGCGGCCTCCTCGGCGGGCTCCGGTCGGACACGACCCGTGAGGAGTTCGCGCGTGCCGCGTTCGAGGGGGTCCTACTCGGACTCGTCCGCGGCCACCGGGCCATCCAGGAGGCGGGCGCCAGCGCCGACGGCGAGGTCGTCGTGGCAGGCGGAGGAGCACGCTCCGAGGCCTACCGCCAGATTCTCGCCGATCTGCTCGAGACCGAGGTCCACACCCGCGACGTCGCGGAGGCGACGGCGCGCGGCGCGTGCATCCAGGCTGCCGCGGTCCTCCATGGCGAACCGGTCGGCGCTCTGCGCGACGCGTGGCAGCCCTCGAGCGCGAGCCGCACCGGCCCCCGCGACGCGGTACCCGCGGAGATCCGTGACCGCTACCTCAGCCTGGCCTGCGCCGCCGGCGACGACCCATGGGAGAACAACCGATGAAGCTCTACCTTGACAGCGCCGACATCCCGGCCGTCGCCCCGCTCCTGCACACCGGCCTGTTCGAGGGGGTCACGACCAACCCGCTCATCCTCCAGCGTGCCGGTGTCGCGCCGGCCCATCTGCCCACGCTGGTGCAGGAGCTGATCGACGCGGGTGCCGGATCGGTCTTCGTGCAGGCCGTCGAGTCCGACACCGACGAGATCGTCGCTGAGGGGCGGCGCATCGTCGCGCTCGGGTCGAACGTGATCGTCAAGGTGCCGGCCACCCGGCAGGGCTTCGCCGCCACCGCCCGACTCGCCCATGACGGCGTGCCGGTGCTGGTCACGGCCGTGTATCACGTACGACAGGCGATCCTCGCCAACAGTGCCGGCGCCTGGGGCATCGCCCCTTACGTCGGCCGGATGGACGACGCCGGGCGAGACGGCCTGCGGCAGGTCGAGCAGATGGGCGCAGTGCTCCATGGCAGCGAGACCCGAGTGCTGGCCGCAAGCATTCGCAATGCCGACGTGGTCCACGAGCTCGCGCTCCAGCACTGCGACGCAGTCACGATGTCCACTGCGGTCGCGGAGGCACTCTTCATCGACCACCTCACGGACCGAGCCGTGGCGGAGTTCACCGAGGCCGCCCGCGCGCTGACGTAGTTCCGTCCGGAAGCCCCGAGAGAGCACGTTCGGTCGTGCGCAAGCCTGCACCAGTTCGGTAGAACTGGGTCCGGCGTCAGCAATCTCCAGGAGACCCAGGGTGGTTCAGTCCACGATCAGCCTGCTTGCCAGCCAGGACAAGCTCACCGCGCTGAGCCGCTGAGTCGTCGGTCAGAGCCGCTGCCGTAGTGATCTTGCGGCATGCCCGCCATGGCGTCCGCCTGCGACGTGGACGGCGCCGAAGACCAGATTGGTGGAACAACCGCCTCGCCCAGCGAAGAGTGATGGATGCATGGCTGTTTTGGACCGACCATCGGCACGAGTTCGCATGGGCGCCACTTGAACCGCTCAGGAGCCCGGTCATCGCACATTGCGAACGAGTTCGGACAAACGAATGGCCGCTGCCTGCGTTTCCGCAGGTCAGCGGCCTGTGGTGGAGCTAGAGGGACTCGAACCCTCGACCTTCTCCCGGCGGTTCACAAGGCCGGGCACTCCCCGAAGTCCGTTGCTCGAACGCTCACTGCCGACGTCGTGACCTCGACAAACGCCGAATTTCCACCGGTTTGTCGGCGACGCGTGAAAACTGACCCCGTGGCGACGATTGAAAACGGACCCCCTCCGCAACGCTGAGGAGGGTGATGACCGTGGAGGACTGGGCGGAGATCCGCCGGTTGCACCGGGTGGAGGGGATGGCGATCAAGGCCATCGCTCGCAGGCTGGGCATCTCGCGTAACGCGGTGCGGCGGGCGCTGGCCCGCGACAGCCCGCCGAGGTACGTGCGCGCGGCGGCGGGTTCGATCGTCGACGCGGTCGAGCCGGAGGTGCGCGAGCTGTTGCGGGAGTATCCGAGGATGCCGGCGACGGTGATCGCCGAACGCATCGGGTGGGACCGGTCGCTGACGGTGCTCAAGGACCGGGTCCGGGTGCTGCGCCCGTTCTACCTCCCGCCCGACCCGGCCTCGCGGACGGAGTACGACCCGGGGACGCGGGTGCAGTGCGACCTGTGGTTCCCGCCGGCCGACATCCCGCTCGGGGCCGGGCAGGTCGGGCGCCCGCCGGTGTTGGTGATGGTCTCGGGCTACTCCCGGATGACGTTCGCGCTGATGATCCCCTCCCGCCAGGGCCCGGACCTGATCGCCGGGCACTGGGCGCTGCTTTCCCGCATGGGCGCGGTCCCGCGCGAGCTGGTCTGGGACAACGAGGCCGCGGTCGGCTCCTGGCGGGCCGGCAAGCCGAAACTGACCGAGGAGTTCGAGGCCTTCCGCGGCACCCTGGGCATCGGGGTCCACCAGTGCCGGCCACGTGATCCTCTCTTAACCGGCTAATCCCGGTAGGAGCAGCGGTAGAAACGCCGGATTTCCCGGAGTGTTTGACCACCGATGATCCGGCTGGGATACCTACGTCTCATGAGCGACGAAGCTCTGAAGGTCCAGT
>NZ_VUKF01000014.1 GCF_009193185.1 Georgenia thermotolerans
GCCGCGGGCCTCCCGCCGCGGTGGGCCGACGCCGTCGACGATGCCGTGGCGCCCGCCGCCGAGCTGCGCGCCGCCCTCGGGGCGGCGGTGGCCGAGGTGGTCCCGCCGGCCGGCGGGCGCCGGGCGACGCGGATGCGCATCGGCGCGGCGGTCCTGGCCGCCGCGGCGGTGGTGTACGTGGTCCTGGCCCTGCTCCAGGGGGTCGGCGCGGCCGGTGCGGTGGTCCCCGGGCTCGCCGGCCTCCTCGCCGCCGCGGCGCTGCTCGGCGGGGCCGCCTCGGCCGCGCGTGAGGAGGGGGCGACCGCGGCCGCCGCGTACACGGCGCAGGTCGGCGCCCGCACCACGGGGCTCGTCGAGCGGCTGCTCGCCGACCCGGCGGCGGAGGTGCTCGCGCGCCACCGGCGCCTGCGCGAGGCGCTGGGCCGGTAGCTCCTGCCACCTCGTCCACAGGCCGTGCGCGGCCCGCGGCGCCGGGCGGGCCGCGCCCGGCAGCGTGGTGCCCGGGCGGGCGCCGGACCCGCCGGGAGCGAGGAGCGAGCATGACCGACAGGATCGAGATCACGGTGCAGGGCCGGGCGGGCAGCGAGCCCACCCGGCGCGTGGCGGCCAACGGCGCCAGCTGGGTGACCTTCCGGCTCGGGGCGACCCCGCGCATCCCCGACCGGGCGACGGGGGAGTACCGCGACGACCGGACCGGGTGGTTCACGGTCAAGGTCTGGCGGCAGCTGGCCGAGAACGTGGCCGAGTCCGTGCACAAGGGCACCCCGGTCATCGTCCGGGGCAAGGTCTACGTCGACACCTGGACCGGGGAGTCCGGCGAGCGGTGGGACCACGTCATCAACGCCGACGCCGTCGCGGTGGACCTCGTCGGCGGGACCGCGCGGTACGTCCGGACGGTGCGCGAGGAGGCCGCCCGCCCGGCCGCGCTGACCGGTCCGGACGGCACCCGGTGGGAGACCACCGAGGCGCCCCCGGAGCCGGGTGAAGAGGACGCCCTCGAGGAGGTGGCCGCGGAGGAGCTCGCCGCGCTCGGCGCCGGGTCCTGACGGCTGAGCCCCGGATGCCGCGGAGGCGCCGGTCCCGACCTCACCGCGCGGGACCGGCGCCACGGCGCCACGGCGCGCGGACGCGCCCGCGGACCCCGGACGCGAATCGGCGCTGTGGCGTTGCCTACGCGGAGGGGGCAGCAGCGGCCGCGTGTCCTACCCTGGGATGCGACAAGGTCTGCCTTCAGGCAGGCCGGCCCCACGTGAAGTGATGCGGAGAGCAGTGGCTGAGTACATCTACTCCATGGTCCGCGCGCGCAAGGCGCACGGAGACAAGGTCATCCTCGATGACGTCACCATGGCATTCCTGCCCGGCGCCAAGATCGGCATGGTCGGCCCCAACGGTGCCGGGAAGTCGACCATCCTCAAGATCATGGCGGGTCTGGACACGCCCTCCAACGGCGAGGCCCGGCTCTCGCCCGGCTACACCGTGGGCATCCTCCAGCAGGAGCCGCCGCTGAACGAGGAGAAGACCGTCCTGGGCAACGTCCAGGAGGGCGTGGCGGACATCCTCGCCAAGGTCGAGCGGTTCAACGAGATCGGCAACCTCATGGCCGAGCCCGACGCCGACTTCGACTCCCTCATGGACGAGATGGGCAAGCTGCAGACCGAGATCGACGCGGCCAACGCGTGGGACCTCGACGCCCAGCTCGCCCAGGCCATGGACGCGCTGCGCTGCCCGCCGCCGGACGCCGACGTCACTCTCCTCTCCGGTGGTGAGCGCCGCCGCGTGGCGCTGTGCAAGCTCCTCCTCGAGCAGCCCGACCTCCTGCTGCTCGACGAGCCGACGAACCACCTCGACGCCGAGTCGGTGCTGTGGCTCGAGCAGCACCTCGCCAAGTACCCCGGCGCCGTCATCGCCGTCACCCACGACCGGTACTTCCTCGACCACGTGGCCGAGTGGATCGCCGAGGTCGACCGCGGGCGCCTGTACCCCTACGAGGGCAACTACTCGACCTACCTGGAGAAGAAGCAGGAGCGCCTGCAGGTCCAGGGCAAGAAGGACGCCAAGCTCGCCAAGCGCCTCAAGGAGGAGCTGGAGTGGGTGCGCTCCAACGCCAAGGGCCGCCAGGCCAAGTCCAAGGCCCGTCTGGCCCGCTACGAGGAGATGGCCGCCGAGGCCGAGCGCACCAGGAAGCTCGACTTCGAGGAGATCCAGATCCCGCCGGGCCCCCGCCTGGGCTCCGTGGTCATCGAGGCCAACGACCTGCGCAAGGGCTTCGACGACCGCGTGCTCATCGACGGGCTGTCGTTCTCGCTGCCCCCGAACGGCATCGTCGGTGTCATCGGCCCGAACGGCGTCGGCAAGACGACCCTGTTCAAGACCATCGTGGGGCTCGAGCCGCTCGACGGCGGCGACCTCCGGGTCGGCGAGACGGTCAAGCTGTCCTACGTCGACCAGAGCCGGGCGGGCATCGACCCGACCAAGACGCTGTGGGAGGTCGTCTCCGACGGGCTGGACTTCATCCAGGTCGGCAACGTCGAGATGCCCTCGCGCGCGTACGTCTCGGCCTTCGGCTTCAAGGGCCCGGACCAGCAGAAGCCGGCCGGCGTGCTCTCCGGCGGCGAGCGCAACCGGCTCAACCTCGCGCTCACCCTCAAGCAGGGCGGCAACGTGCTGCTGCTGGACGAGCCGACGAACGACCTGGACGTCGAGACCCTCGGCTCGCTGGAGAACGCCCTGCTGGAGTTCCCCGGCTGCGCCGTCGTCGTCAGCCACGACCGGTGGTTCCTCGACCGCGTCGCGACGCACATCCTCGCCTGGGAGGGCGACGAGGAGAACCCGGCGAAGTGGTACTGGTTCGAGGGCAACTTCGAGTCCTACGAGGCCAACAAGGTCCAGCGCCTCGGCGCCGACGCGGCCCGGCCGCACGCGGTGACCTACCGCAAGCTCACGCGCGACTGATGCCCACGCCCGGCGGGCGGCGTCCCCTCGGGGGTGCCGCCCGCCGGGCGTCCGCGTGCTCGTGCCGGTCCCGCCGGCTATCCCGGGGACGAGAGGAAGGACCGCCATGACCCGGCTGACGATCCCGGTGCACCTGCGCTGGAGCGACATCGACGCCTACCAGCATGTCAACAACGCCAAGATCTTCACCATCCTCGAGGAGACCCGCATCGCGGCCTTCTGGGACGGTCCGGCCAGCCACGGCACGGCACACCGGGTGTTCACCACCGGCCCGGGCTCGGGGACGCACACCTACATCGCCCGGCAGGAGATCGAGTACCTCGAGCCGCTGCCGTACACCCCCGGGCCGCTGCCGGTGCAGCTGTGGATCTCCCACCTCGGCGGCGCCAGCCTGGACATCTGCTACGAGATCGCCGGCGCCGACGGGCCCGCGGTGCGCGCCCTGAGCACGATGGTCCTCGTCGACGAGGCCACCGGCCGCCCGCGCCGCCTCACCGCCGACGAGCGGGAGGCCTGCCAGCCGTTCCTCGACGAGCCGGTGCCCTTCCGGCGCCGCCGGGGCTGACCGGCCGGTCCGCAGGCCCGTCCGGTCGAGCGTTCCGGCCCGGCCGCCCCCGTAACTTGGGCCGATGACCCTCGAGAGCACCGCCGCCGTGCTGCGCGCGGAGGCGGCGGCCCTGGTGGCGGCCCTGCGCCAGGTGCCGGACGGGGCGTGGTCCCGGCCTACGCGCTGCGCCCCCTGGGACGTGCGCGGCCTCCTCGGCCACGTCCACGTGGTGCTGGGCTGGCTCCCGCCGATGCTGGACGACGCCGCGCCGCCGTCGCCCGCCGTCACCGCGGCCGGGTACTACCGCCCGGACGGCCGCTTCGCCCCCGCGACCAACGCGCGCCGCGTGGCCCTGGGCCGTGACCGGGCCCGCGAGCACCCCTCCCCGGCGCACCAGCTCGCCGCCTTCGACGCCCACGTCGCGGCGGTCGTGGCGCGCTGCCTGCGCGAGCCCGCCGACCGGGTGGTGCGCACCCGGCACGGCGATGCCATGCTGGTGGCCGACTTCCTCACCACCCGCGTCCTGGAGGTCGCCGTCCACGGCCTCGACCTGGCGGACGCGCTTGCCGTCGAGCCGTGGCTCACCGACGACGCCGCCGCCCACCTGCGCCCGCTCTGGCTCGACGACCCCGCCGTCCGGCGGCGCTGGGCTGGGACGCCGTCCGCTTCCTGCGCAAGGTGACCGGCCGGGCCGAGCTGGAGCCGGCCGAGCGGGCGGCGCTGGACGCCGCGGGCGCGCGGTCGCTGGCGCTGGGCTGACCGCTCAGTCCAGCAGGCCGAGCACGGCCTTCTCGACGGCGCCGCGGGTGTCCGGTGGGCCTTCCTCGTCCACCGGGTCCACCTTCCGCGCCAGCTCGGGGTCGATGGTCTCCCCCTCCTCGGCGAGCTTGATCACGCGCGGGTTGACGTAGGACGCGCGCGCCACCGCCGGGGTGTTGCCCAGGTACGCCGCCACCGACTTCACGGCCGCCCGCTCGGCGCGCTTGCGGGCGGTGGGCGTGGTGGCCTCCGGGGTGCGCTTGGCGAGCTCGAGGGCGGCGAGCACCGTGCCGTGCCACGTGCGGAAGTCCTTCGCGGACGCGTCCGGGCCCAGTCGGCGCTTGATGTACTCGTTGATGTCGGCGCTCGTGATGTCGTGCCAGCCCCGGTCGTCCTTGTAGGCCAGGAGCTCCTCGCCGCCGCCCCGCCGCCGCCGCATGGTCGTCAGCGGCTCGATCAGCTCGTCGTCGCGCAGCTCCAGGCGCCGCGCCTGGCCCGACTTCGCCCGGTAGGCGAACGTCAGGCGGCCGTCGCGGCCGATGTGCACGTGCTGCATGAGCAGCGTGGCCAGCCCGTAGCTGCCGTTCTCGTCGGCGTAGCTCTCCCCGCCCACCCGGAAGAAGCCGATGTCGAGCAGCCGGAAGGCCACCGCCAGGGCCCGCTCCCGGGGCATGCCCGGCTTGCGCAGGTCCATCGTGACCAGCCGCCGGGCGGCGGGCAGTCGCTCCGCCAGGTCCAGGACGCGCTCGTGCTTGGCGACGTCGCGGGTGGCGCGCCAGGCCGGGTGGTACAGGTACTGGCGCCGGCCGGCGTCGTCGGTGCCCACCGCCTGGATGTGGCCGTTGGGGTAGGGGCAGATCCACACGTCGCGCCAGGCGGGCGGGATCACCAGGGAGCGGCACCGGGCGACCGCCTCGGGGTCCGTCAGCCGGTTGCCGTCACGGTCGAGGTAGGTGAAGCCCTTGCCCGACCGGCGGCGCCCGTACCCGGGCCTGTCCGGGTGCGACCGCCGCAGCCGCACCCCGACCACCGTCCTCATGGGGCCAGTCTGGGCACGCCCACCCGACGGACGCACGCCGTCGGCAATGTGGGCCTCAGCGCAGCGAGGGCCGCTTCCACTCCTCGTCCGGCCGGACGTCGGCCGCCGCGGCCGCCGCGGCCGGCTCGGCGTCCTCCGGCACCCGGACCATGCCCTCCTGGGCGATGGTGGCCACGTGCGCCCCGGCCCGGTCGAACACCTCGGCGGTGCCGAGCCCGCGGCCACCCTGCGCGCTGGGGGAGTGCTGGACGAAGAGCAGCCACTCGTCCACCCGCAGCGGCCGGTGCCACCACATCGAGTGGTCCAGGCTGGCCACGCTCATGCCGCGGGTGCGCCAGCTCAGCCCGTGCCGGCGCAGCACCGGCTCGAGCATGACCTGGTCGCAGGCGTAGGCGAGCAGCGCCCGGTGCTGCAGGTCGGTGAGCTCGGCGGGCAGCGGCGTGCGGGCCCGCATCCACAGCATCTGGGTGTCCGCGCGCTCGCCCGGGGGCTGGAGGTAGACCGGATCGCCCACGTGGCGGATGTCGAAGGCGGCGATGGAGGACATGAACTTCGCGACCGGGTGGTCCACCGCGTTGAACAGGTCGATCGCGGAGGTCAGGCTCTCGGGGTCCGGCGCCTCGGGGGCGGCGTCGGCGTGGTCGCGGCCCGGCTGGTCCTCCTGGTAGGAGCTGATGAGGGACAGGATCGGCCGGCCCTGCTGCAGGGCGTGGGTGCGGCGGGTGCTGAACGAGCGGCCGTCGTGCAGCCGCTCGACGGCGAAGGTGATGGGCAGGTCGAGCTTGCCCGGGCGCAGGAAGTACCCGTGCACCGAGTGCAGCGCGCGCGGGCCGTCGCCGTCGTCGGCGAGGGTGTCGGCGGCGGCGACGATGGACTGCGCGAGCACCTGCCCGCCGTAGATCCGCTGGTTCATCTGCGGCAGCGAGACGCCCCGGTACTCGTCCTCGCCCAGCCGCTCCAGCCGGAGGGTGCGCAGCACGGAGTCGAGCGGCTCGGCGCCGGCGTCGGGCACCACGATGACGTCGGTGGCGGCCGGCACGGCGGGGGTCAGGGTCAGCGGCTGGGGCGAGGTGGGCACTCGCGGCTCCTTGGGCAGAGGGGACGGCGGGCGTCAGATGAGCGGCGTGCGACCGGGCTCGGGGGTGTTGACCATCGCGTGGGCGGCGCGCACGAGATAGTCCCACAGCACGTGCTCGGCCTCCGGCGCCAGGTTCAGCTCGTCGAGGGCGACGCGCATGTGCGTCAGCCAGCGGTCCCGGGCGTCGGGGGTGACGGCGAAGCGGACGTGGCGCATGCGCAGCCGGGGGTGCCCGCGGGTGTCGGAGTAGGTGGTCGGCCCGCCCCAGTACTGCTCGAGGAAGAGGCGCAGCCGTTCCTCGGACCCCTCCCAGTCGTCCTGGGGGTACATCGGCGCCAGCACCTCGTCGGTGCGGACGCCCTCGTAGAAACGCGCGACGAGGCGGGCGAACGTCTCGTGCCCGCCCAGCGCCGCGAAGGCGGACTGCTCCTCGGTGGGTTGGGTGCTCACCGGGCCATCATCGCACCCGCTACAGGCCGAGCTCCTCGAGGACGGGCAGGCCCGCGCGGACCACGGCCCGGGCGTCCTGGGCGGACTCGGCGTCGACGGCGGCCCGGGCCAGCTCCTGGCAGCGGGCCAGGTCGGTGGCCGCGAGCACGGCCGCGACGTCGCCCAGCGCCCGCGGGGTCATCGACAGGCTGCTCACGCCCAGCCCCGCCAGCACGACGGCGAGGGCCGGGTCGGCGGCCGCCTCCCCGCACACGCCCACCGGGCGGTCCTGCTGGTCCCCGCCGCGGCAGGTGGCCTCCACCAGGCGCAGCACCGCCGGCTGCCAGGTGTCGGACAGGTCGGCGAGGGAGCCGAGCAGCCGGTCGGCCGCCATGGCGTACTGGGTGAGGTCGTTGGTGCCGATGGAGGCGAAGTGCGCCCGGGCGAGGATCGGCCCGGCCAGCAGGGCGGCGCTGGGCACCTCCACCATCACCCCGGCCGTCTCGAGGCCGTGGCGCGCGCAGGCGGCCACGAAATCCTCCGCCTCGGCGACGGTGGCGACCATCGGCGCCATGACCCACACCTCGGCCTGCTCCGCCTGCGCCGCGGCGGCGATGGCCTCGAGCTGGTGCTCGAGCACCTCGGGGGCGCGCCGGGCGGTGCGCAGCCCGCGCACGCCGAGCGCGGGGTTGGCCTCCTCGGCGGCGGTGACGAACGGCAGGGGCTTGTCGGCCCCGGCGTCGAGGGTGCGCACCACCACCTTGCGGCCCGGGAAGGCGGCGAGGACCTGCCGGTAGGCCGCCACCTGCTCCTCGACGCCGGGCTCCTCGGCGCGGTCGAGGAAGCAGAACTCGGTGCGGAACAGGCCCACGCCCTCCGCGCCGGCCGCGGCGGCCGCCTGGGCGCCGGCCGGGTCGCCCACGTTGGCCAGCAGTTGCACGGGGTGCCCGTCGGCCGTCCGGCCGGGCCCGGTGAAGGTGCGGGCGGCGGTGGGGTGCCGCTCGGCACGCTGCACGGCGGCCTCGTCGGGATCGAGGGTGACGGTGCCGGCCCCGCCGTCGACGAGCACGACGCGGTCCTCGGCCAGGTCCGGGGCCCCCGGCGCGCCGACCACCGCGGGGATGCCCAGGGCGCGGGCGAGGATCGCCGTGTGCGAGGTGGGTCCGCCCTCGGCGGTGACGATGGCGCGCACGTGGGCGGGGTCGAGCAGGGCGGTGTCCGCCGGCGCCAGGTCGCGCGCGACGAGCACGAACGGCTCCTCGCGCTGGGGCACCCCCGGCATGGGGGAGCCGGTGAGCTCGGCGATGATCCGGTCGCGCACGTCCAGCACGTCCCGGGCCCGCTCGGCCATGTACCCGCCCAGGCCGCGCAGCTGCTCGGCGACCTCCCCGGCCGCCTCCCACACCGCCCGGTCCGGGACCGTGCGCCCCTCCCGGACCTTCTTCTGCGCGGACTTCACCAGCGTGGGGTCGGTGGCCATGGCCGCCGTCGTCTCGAGCAGCTCCCGGCGCTCGCCCTCGACCGCCTGCGCCGAGGCGGACAGGGCCGCGGCGACCTCCTGTGCGGCGGCGGCGACCCGCCCGGCCTCGGCCTCGGCGTCGACGTCCGGCGCGAGCGTCGCCGCCGCCGGCTCGCCGGCCGGCGGGGCGAGGCGGGCGACGGGCCCGACGGCGAGCCCCGGGCTCACGCCCACGCCCCGCAACGGCTCGGCGGCCCCGGCCGTGGCCTCGCTCGTGCTGGCGCCCCGGGAGGCGAGATCGGGCTGCTCCTTGCTCATGTGCGCTCCAGTGGACGACGACGGCTCTCGGGTCATCATGCCCCGCCCGGGCCGTGGGCGGTGCGGGGCGGGAGTCCCGGAGGTGACCCACCTCTCGCCCTGCTGGGGTGAGAACTTGGTCACGGGTACGCTGAGGGCCAGGAGGTGCGGGGGCGCCAAGGCGCCCCCGCACCGCGATGCCGGGGACATGGAGGAGTCACGATGAGCAAGGCCGAGGACATCCTGGCGGCACTGGGCGGCGCCCCGAACGTGGTGGACGTCGAGCCGTGCATCACCCGCCTGCGGGTGGAGGTGCGCGACCCCGCCGCCGTGGGCGAGAGCCAGCTGAAGTCCACCGGGGCGTTCGGCGTGGTGCGCTCGGGGCGCGTGGTGCAGATCGTCGTCGGCCCCGAGGCCGACGGGCTCGCCGAGCAGATCGAGACGCTGCTCTGAGATCGCGCTGAGCCCGGGCGACCCGGGCAGCCCCGGGCCGGCCCGGCCGCGTCGGCGGCTGGGCCGGCCCAGGCGTTCCCGCTCGGTCGCCGCGGCGCGCCCCCGCCGCGCGGCGCCGCCGTCACCTGGCAGGATCGGGACGGTCGGTGGACGTTGCCCACGGGGGGCCGTCGCGACCGACGAAGCAGGAGCGAGATGACAGAGACCCCGGCGTCACCGGACGCCCCCAGCGAGGACCTGCGCCGGCTGGCGGAGGCCCACGGCGTGTCCACCGAGTTCTGGGACTTCACCGGGAACCACCGCCTCGTCACCGCCGCCACCATCCGGGCCGTGCTCGCCGCCCTCGGCGTCCCGGCCGCGACCGACGCGCAGGTGACCGCCTCTCTCACGGAGGCCGAGCTCGCCCCCTGGCGTTCGCCGCTGCCGCCGTCGCTGGTCGTGCGCGCCGGCCGCGAGCACGAGGTGCCCGTGCACGTGCCCGACGGCGCGGCGGTGAGCCTCGCCGTCGCGCTCGAGGACGGCGGCACCTGGCCGCTGACCCAGACGGACCACGCCGCCGAGCCGCGCGAGGTCGACGGCGTGCGCACCGGCCGGGCGCTGTTCGTGCTGCCGGCCGACCTCCCGCTGGGCTGGCACGAGCTGGTCGCCGAGATCGAGGGCGTGGGCGCGGTCCGCGCGCCGCTCGCCGTCACCCCCGACCGGCTCGAGGAGCCGCGCCTGGCCACCGGGCGGGGCTGGGGCCTGATGGCCCAGCTCTACTCCGTGCGCTCGGCGCGCTCGTGGGGGGTGGGCGACCTGGGCGACCTCGCCGAGCTCACCGGCTTCTTCGGCGAGCTGGGCGCGGACTTCCTGCTCATCAACCCGCTGCACGCCGCCGAGCCGACCGGGCACATGACGCCCTCGCCGTACCTGCCGGTCTCGCGCCGATTCGTCAACCCGCTGTACATCCGCCCCGAGGACATCCCGGAGGTCGCCTACCTGCCCGGCCCGCAGCGCGCGCTGGTGGAGTGGGCCGCGGAGGAGATCCGGCCGGCCAACGCCACCAACGACCCCATCGACCGCGACGCCTCGTGGGAGGCCAAGCGCCGCGCCCTGGAGGTGGTCTACGCCGCCGGGCGCAGCCGCTCGCGCCAGCACTCCCTCGCGCGCTTCCGGGCGGAGGAGGGCCAGGGCCTGGAGGACTTCGCCCTGTGGAGCGCGCTGCGGGAGAAGTACGACGGCGAGGAATGGCCGGCGGAGCTGACCGACGCCCGCTCGCCGTTCGTGGCCCGCGCCCGTCGCGAGCTCGCCGACCGGGTGGACTTCTACGTCTGGCTGCAGTGGGTGGCCGACGAGCAGCTGGCCCGCGCCCAGCAGGTGGCCAAGCGGTCCGGCATGGGCCTGGGCGTCATGCACGACCTCGCCGTGGGGGTGCACCCCGACGGCGCCGACTCGTGGTCGCTGCGGGAGGTCTTCGCCCAGGGCATCGGCGTGGGGGCCCCGCCGGACATGTACAACCAGCAGGGCCAGAACTGGCACCAGCCGCCCTGGCGGCCCGACGCGCTGGCCCGCACCGCCTACGCGCCGCTGCGCGACATGGTGCGCACCGTGCTGCGCCACGCGGGCGCGGTGCGGGTGGACCACATCCTCGGGCTGTTCCGGCTCTGGTGGATCCCCGCGGGCATGGGCGCCGAGGACGGCACCTACGTGCGCTACGACCACGAGGCGATGGTCGGCGTCATGCTCCTCGAGGCGGCCCGCGCCGGCGCCGTGATCATCGGCGAGGACCTCGGCACGGTCGAGCCGTGGGTGCGCGACTACCTCGGTGAGCGGGGCGTGCTGGGCACCTCGGTGCTGTGGTTCGAGAAGGACGACCGCGGCCAGCCGCTGCAGCCCGAGGCCTACCGGCGCCTCGTGCTGGCCACCGTGGACACCCACGACCTGCCCCCGGTCGCCGGCTACCTCGCCGAGGAGCACGTCGACCTGCGCGAGCGGCTCGGCCTGCTCACCGAGCCCGTCGCCAAGGTGCGCCTGGCCGCCCGCACCGAGCGCGAGCGGATGGTCGCCCGGCTGCGCGAGCACGGCCTGGTGGGCGCCGACCCCACCGAGCGCGAGCTCGTCGAGGCCCTGCACGCCTACGTCGTGCGCACCCCGTCGCTGCTCGTCGGGGTCTCCCTCACCGACGCCGTGGGGGAGCGGCGCGCGCAGAACCAGCCCGGCACCGACACCGAGTACCCCAACTGGAAGATCCCCCTGGCCGACGGCGCCGAGCAGGTCGTCCTCGTCGAGGACCTGCCCGGCAACGCGCGGCTGCTCTCGCTGGTCGCCGCCGTGCGCGCGGCGCTCGGGAGCGACGACCGCCTCCAGCGCTGAGGCGGCGGGGCCCGAGGTGCACGGGCCCTGGGCACCCGGCCTGCGCCGACAGCGGCACGACACGGCGAGCGCCACAGTTCCGGCTGTGGCGCTCGCCGTGTCGTGGAGCTCTCGCCGTGCGGGCGCCCCACCACGGTGTGGGGCGCCCGCACGCAGCGGTGCGGTCAGGCCAGGGAGGTCCCGCGGCCGTCGTCGTCGCGAGCCTTCTCCGGCGCCGCGGTGCCGGCGTCCTCGGCGATGGCCCGGTCGGCCCGCTCGCGCCGGCGCTCCTCGTAGGCCTTGCCGACGGCGCGGGCGGGGTCGTCGTAGGCGGAGGGCCGGATCGTGGGCACGCGGTCGGGGTCGTCAGGCTGCTCGGCGGCGCGCTTGCCGGTGGACACGGCGGCCGCCTCCTGGGCCTCGTCGAAGACCGACGGCGCGCCGCTGCCCTCCGCGCCGTCGTCCTCGCGGCCCGGGGTGCGCAGGTTCCACCGGCGGATCGCGAAGCTGAAGATGAGGTAGTAGATCACCGCGTAGCCGAGGCCGATGACGATGATCCACAGCGGCTTGGTGGCGATGCCGAAGTTGAGCAGGTAGTCGATGGCGCCCGCGGAGAAGGTGAAGCCGTCGTGGATCCCCAGGGCGTTGACCAGGGCCAGCGAGGTGCCGGTGAGCACCGCGTGCACGGCGTAGAGCGGGAACGCCACGTAGGCGAAGGCGTACTCCAGCGGCTCGGTGATGCCGGTGAGGAACGCGGTCAGCGCGACCGAGACCATGATGCCGCCGGTGACCTTGCGCCGCTCCGGGCGGGCGTTGCGCCAGATGGCCAGGGCCGCGGCGGGCAGCGCGAACATCATGATCGGGAAGAAGCCGGTCATGAAGGTGCCGGCGGTGGGGTCCTGCGCCAGGAAGCGGGCGATGTCGCCCTGGACCACCGCGCCGGTCTCGGGGTTGGTGAACTGCCCGAACTGGAACCACGGCAGGCTGTTGAGCAGGTGGTGCAGCCCGAAGGGGATGAGCAGCCGGTTGACGGTGCCGAAGACGAAGCCGCCCACGACCGCGTTGCCCGGGTGGGTGACCCACTGGCCGAAGCCGCCGATGACGTAGTTGAACGCCGGGTACACCAGCGCGAAGAGGACGGCGACGACGACGGCGACCAGCGCGGTGATGATCGGCACGAGCCGGCGTCCGCCGAAGAAGGCGAGGTAGGGCGGCAGCTTGGTGCGGTAGAACCGCTGCCACAGCAGCGCCGCGATGATGCCGATGGTGATGCCGCCGAGCACGCCGTAGTTGATGGTCTCCTCGCCCTCGGCGCCGGCGCCGAAGTAGGGGGCCAGGGCCTCGAGCACGGCGCCGAAGGTGAGGTAGCCGATGAGGGCGGCGAGCGCCGTCGAGCCGTCGGACTTGCGGGCGAACCCGATCGCGACGCCGACGGCGAAGATGATCGGCAGGTTGCCGATGATCGCGCTGCCGGCGGCCGCCAGCACGTCGGCCACGGGCTGCATCCAGCCGAACCCGCTCCAGCTGGACACCCCCTGCGCGCCCAGCATGTCCGGCTGGCCGAAGCGCAGCATCAGCCCGGCGGCCGGGAGGGTGGCGATCGGCAGCATGAGCGAGCGGCCCACCCGCTGGGCCTGCGCGAAGCCGGGGACCTGCCGCTTCTGCCGGGTCGCGGCACCTGCGGTGGTTGTCGTCATCCGTGCTCCCATGGTGTTGAGGAGCGCCTGGACGACGGCGCACGGGCAGTGCGCCGGCAGACGCCCCGTTGCGTCGGCGGGCCAGGGGCACCGCGCCCCGACGTGTGCCGATGGCGCACAGCGAATCGCGACGCCCCAGGAGTGTCAAGGAACCGCGCCGCCGCCGTCCGTTGGCGGCGGCGCCCACACCTGCGCCGATGCCGCGCGCGGCGCCTTGACTCCGCGTCGCAGGGAGAGTGTCATCACGTAACCTGGGCCAGAAGGACCCGGGGGCGAGCGCGCCCCGAGGCGAGCGGCGGGGCACACCCGCCGAGAGGCACGGCCGCGGCCGTGGAGGAGGAAGCGATGAGCCAGGCGGAGCAGATTCTCGCGGCGTTGGGTGGGGACGCGAACGTCCTCGACCTGGAGGCGTGCATCACCCGCCTGCGTGTGGAGGTCGAGGACCCGGCCAAGGTCGACGAGGCGGGCCTCAAGGCCGCGGGCGCCTTCGGCGTCGTCCAGCAGGGCTCCGCCGTGCAGGTCGTCGTCGGCCCCCAGGCGGACACCATCGCCGAGGACATCGAGGACCTGCGGTGACGGTGCGCGTCGTCGCGCCCGTCTCCGGGACCGTCGTCGCCCTCGAGGACGTGCCCGACCCGGTCTTCTCCGGCGCCATCGTCGGCCCGGGCATCGCCGTCGACCCCGACGGCGACGCCACGTCCGAGGTCGTCGCCCCGGTGGCCGGGACGATCATGAAGTTCCACCCGCACGCCTTCGTCATCGTCGCCGAGGACGGCAACGGGGTGCTCGTGCACCTCGGGCTGGACACCGTGCAGCTGGGCGGGGAGGGCTTCACCCTGCACGCGGCCGAGAAGGACGTCGTCACCCAGGGGCAGCGCCTGGTCACGTGGTCGCCGGAGGCCGTGCGCGCCGGCGGCCGCTCGCCGGTCACCCCGGTCATCGCGCTGGAGGGCAAGGCCGACCAGCTGCAGATCGCCGTCGGCGCCGGGCAGCGCGTCAGCGCCGGTGACGAGCTCTTCGCCTGGGGCTGACGGGTCCGTGGCCCCCGCGGCCGCCGTCGGGGCGGCGCTCGCGGCGCCCGGCGCCGCGCTCCTGCTCGACCTCGACGGCACCCTCGTCGACTCCGAGCCCACCCACCGGGCCGCCTACCGGCGCTACTTCGCCCGCCGGGGCTGGCGGGTGGACGAGGCGGCGGTCCGGGCGTTCGCCGGGCGGCGCGGCGCGGAGGCGTTCGCCGAGCTCGACGGTCCCTGGGCGGGGGAGGACCCGCACGAGCTGACCGCCGCGGTGATCGCCTGCCTCGACCTCGCCGCGGACCCGCCGGCACCGGTGCCCGGGGCCGCCGCCGCGATCGCGGGCTGGCGGGCGGCCGGCGTGCCGGTCGCCGTCGTCACCTCGGCCGCCCGCGCGTGGGCGGCCACCGTGCTCGACCGGCTCGGCGTGGCCGACCTCGGGGTGGCCCTGGCGACGGCGGAGGACACGGCCGCGGGCAAGCCGGACCCCGCCCCCTACCGCCACGGGGCGGCGCTCGTCGGGGCGGAGCCGGCGGCCTGCGTGGCCGCCGAGGACACCCCGGCCGGGCTCGCCTCGGCCCTGGGCGCCGGGGTCGGGCTCGTCCTGGGCGTCACCACCTCGCACCCGGCGGCCGAGCTGGAGGCCGCGGGCGCCCACCACGCCGTCGCCGATCTCACCGCCCTCGTGCCGCGGGCGGGCAAGGAGGTAGCGCGGGCGCGACCTCAGCGGGCGCGGAGATAGCGCAGCAGGAGCAGGTCCCCGGCGGTGAGCACGTGCGCCAGCCGCATCGGCCGGGTGACCTGGGCGCCGCCGGCCGTGATCCGCCCGGCGTGCCCGCCCTCGAGCACCGGGCTGAGGGTCAGGCACAGCTCGTCGACCAGGTCCGCCGCGACGAGCGTGCCGAGCAGGTGCGGTCCGCCCTCGCACAGCACCTGGGTCAGGCCCCGACGGGTCAGCTCGCGCGCCGCGCGGTGGGGGTCGACGGCGTCGTCGCCGCACACCACGACGTCCGCGACGGCGGCCAGGGCGCGGCGCCGGTCCCGCGGGGCGCCCGCGTGCGTGAGGACGAGCGGGCGGACCGGGGCCTCGGCGAACAGCGGCGATCGCGGGTCGAGGTCGAGCCGGCCCGAGACGACGGCGAGCGTGGGGTGGGCCGGCAGCCGGCGGGCGGTGCGCCAGGCGACCGCCGGCGCGTCCAGGACCATGGCGCCGTAGCCCTCCTGGCGCAGGGTGCCCGCACCGACCAGGACGGCGTCGCTGAGCATCCGCAGGGTGTCGAAGACCTGCTTGTCGTCGGCGTTGTTCAGCCCGGCGGTCAGGCCGTCGTGCGTGGCGGCGCCGTCCAGGCTGGAGATGAAGTTCACCCGCAGATGGGGCGTCTCCCGCTCGGGCACGGCGTAGCGCAGCACCAGCTCGTCGGTGTCGAGCATGCTCGGACTCCTCAGGTGTTGTGCCGGGCCAGCGTGGGCGACCGCAGGCCCAGGAGCGCCTCGGTCATCCGGACGGCGTCGACCGTGGCGGCGACGTCGTGCGCCCGCACGATCCGGGCCCCCTGGGCGATGCACCACACCGCGGCGGCCAGCGACCCGGGCAGCCGGCCGCCCGGCGCGCGGCCGAGCGTCTCGCCCACGAAGTCCTTGTGCGAGACGGCCACGAGCGTGGGCGGCCCGAGGGCCGTGATCTCGCCCAGCCGCCGGGTGAGCTCCAGGGAGTGGGCGGTGGTCTTGTTCAGGTCGTGACCCGGGTCGACGACGATCCGCGACGGCGCCACGCCGCGACGGACCGCCTCGGCGACCCGGCGGCGCAAGAACGCGGCGACCTCGGCGACGACGTCGCGGTAGCGCGGGCGCCGCAGCACCCCCTGGGGCCCGGCGAGGCTGTGGGCGATGACCACCGTGGCGCCCGCGGCGGCCACCGCCTCGGCCATGGCCGGGTCGCGCAGGCCCGAGGTGTCGTTGACGACGTCGGCCCCCGCCGCCAGGCAGCGGCGGGCCACCTCCGCCCGGGCGGTGTCGACGGAGAGGACGACGTCGCTGCGCGCCCGCACCGCCTCGACGACGGGCAGCACCCGGTCCAGCTCGGCCGCCTCGTCCACCCGCGCGGCGTCGGCGGAGAAGGGCACCCCGCCGACGTCGACCCAGTCCGCGCCCGCGGCGGCGGCGGCCAGCGCCCGGTCCACCGCCCGGTCCAGGGCGAAGGTGGCGCCGCGGTCGTGGAAGGAGTCCGGGGTGCGGTTGACGATCGCCATGACCGCGACCTGCCGGGAGAAGTCGAAGGTGCGGGCGCCGATGCGCCGGACGGGGTCCGCCGGCCAGGTGCCGGCGGCCGCCGGCAGTGCGGCGGCGGACGCCGCGCCGGCCGGCGGCGCGACGGTGGCCACGGCCCTCAGCCCGCCGCGGCGGGGACGAGGTCGCCGAGTGGCACCGCCTCGTCGGCGAGGCGGGCGTCGTCGACCGGCGCCTGCGCCCGGACGAGCGCGGCGATCTGGTCGCTGACGTCCCAGACGTTGACGTTCATCCCGGCCACCACCGTCTCGCCCCGGACCCAGAACGCGACGAACCGCCGCGCGGCCCGGTCGCCGCGGTAGACCACCCGGGCCCCGACGGCCAGGTCGGAGAAGCCGGTGTACTCCATGCCCAGGTCGTACTGGTCGGTGTAGAAGTAGGGCACCTGGTCGTAGGAGACAGCCAGGCCCAGCATCGACCGCGCGGCGGCGGGCCCCATGCGCAGGGCGTTGGCCCAGTGCTCCACCCGCAGGTGGTGGCCGAGCAGCGGGTGGAACGCGCTGGCGACGTCCCCGGCGGCCCAGACGTCGGGCGCCGAGGCGCGCAGGCCGGCGTCGACGACGATGCCGCGGTCCACCGCCAGGCCGGCCGACTCGGCGAGCTCGGTGCGCGGTGCCGCGCCGATGCCCACGACCACGACGTCGGCGGGCACCACCGCGCCGTCGCCCAGCTCCACCCCGGTGACCGTCGCGCCGTCGCCGAGGATGCCGCGGGTGGTGGTGGACATCCGCAGGTCCACGCCGTGCTCGCGGTGCAGGTCGGCGAACAGGGCGCCGAGCTCGGGCCCGAGCGGGCCCTCGAGGGGGACGTCCTCGCGCCCCAGCACGGTGACGGCGTTGCCGTAGGCCCGCGCGGCGGCGGCCACCTCCAGCCCGATCCAGCCCGCGCCGACGATCACCACCCGGCGCCCGCCCGCGGCCAGGGCCGCGCGCAGCGCGTCGGAGTCCGGCCGGGTGCGCAGGTAGTGCACCCCGTCCAGGCCCGCGCCCGAGCCCGCGCCGGTCAGGCGGCGCGGCGCCGAGCCGGTGGCGAGCAGGACGGCGGCGTAGGGCAGCCGGGCGCCGTCGTCGAGGGTGACCTCGTGACCGGCGACGTCCAGCTCCACGACCCGCCGGCCCAGGCGCAGCTCGACGTCGTGGTCGGCGTACCAGCCCGGCGGGTGGACGAAGCCCTGCTCGCGATCCTCCTTGCCGAGCAGGTAGTCCTTCGACAGCGGGGGGCGGATGTAGGGCCGCTCGCCCTCCTCCCCGACGAGGACCACCTCGCCGGTGAAGCCCTCCTTGCGCAGCCGCTGCGCGGCCTTGGCCGCCGCGAGCCCGCCGCCGACGATGACGATGCGCCCGTCCATCTCGTGCCTCCTGGTGTGCGGGTTGGGGTGAACCGGTGAGGGGTGGTCAGGGCCGCACCCCGGCGAGGGCGAAGAACTCCTCGCGGGTGCGAACGTCCTCGCGCAGCAGGCCGTGCAGCGCGCTGGTGACGGTGCGCGCGCCGCTGACGCGCACGCCGCGCAGCGCCATGCACAGGTGCTCGGCCTCGAGCACGACGGCGACGCCGCGCGGGGCGAGCTCGGCCTGGAGCAGGTCGGCGACCTGCTGGGTCAATCGCTCCTGGACCTGCAGGTCGCGCGCGAAGTGCTCGAGGACCCGGGCGAGCTTGGACAGCCCGACGATCCGCTCGCCGGGCAGGTAGGCGATGTGCCCCACGCCGTGGAAGGGCAGCAGGTGGTGCTCGCACAGGGAGTGGAAGGGGATGTCGCGCACGAGGACGAGCTCGTCGTAGCCCTCGTCGTTGGGAAAGGTGGTCAGCGTCAGCTCGCGCGGGGTGAGCAACTCGGCCAGGGCGTCGGCGACCCGGCGCGGGGTGTCGGCCAGGTGGGGGCCGGCGGCGTCACGGCCCAGCGCGGTCAGCAGATCGGCGACGGCGCGGCTGGCGCCGAGGCGGTCGATCCGGGCCGCGGCTGGGGCGAGTTGCGTCGGGGCCGGAGCCGGGGCCGTGGGTGTCGCGGTGATGGTCATCTCCGCCCCCTGGGGGTGCTTGGGCGGCGTCGCCGCACCTGTGCACACGACCGTAGGACCGCCGGTCTTCTTTCGTCAAGTGTTCTTGTTTTTAGAGTGGTAGGCTGGGACGCATGGTCGACGACGAGCCGCACGGACCAGCGCAGGAGCCGGGGGAGCGGGCCGCCGACCTGGCCGCGCTCGCCGCCCTCGAGGACCCCACGCGCCGGGCGCTGTACGAGCTCGTGTCGAGCGGGACGGAGCCCACGAGCCGCGACGCAGCCGCCGCGGCGCTCGGGCTCAGCCGCAGCACCGCCGCGTTCCACCTCGACCGCCTGGCCCGCGAGGGGCTCCTGGCCGTGGAGTTCCGGCGGCTCGGCGAGCGCACCGGCCCGGGCTCCGGGCGCCCCGCCAAGCTCTACCGCCGCGCCCCGGGCGAGGTGAGCGTCTCGGTGCCGGACCGGCGCTACGAGCTGGCGGGGGAGCTGCTGGCGCTCGCGGTGGAGGAGGCGGGGGAGGCGGCCGCGCCGGTGCGCGCGGCGCTGCGCCGGGTGGCGAAGGAGACCGGCCGCGCGGACGCCGCCGGTGCCGGCTCGCTCGACGACGCGCTCGCGGCGGCCGGGTACGAGCCCCGGGCCGACGCCGGCGGCGGGACCGTCATGGGCAACTGCCCCTTCCACCGGCTGGCCCGGCGCCACACCGCGCTGGTCTGCGAGCTCAACCGCGAGCTGGTGGAGGGGGTGGCCGAGGGGGCCGGGGCGGCGTGCACGGTGCGCACCGATCCCGGCGCCGGCGGGTGCTGCGTGCGCGTGCTGCCGGCGGGCTGACGCGCGGGTGCTGCCGGCGGGCTGACGCACGGAGCCCCGCCCCGGGGCCGGGACGGGGCTCCGCGCGCGCCGGCTCAGCCCTGGTGGGCCAGCCGGTCGGCCGCCTGGGCGCGCACGGCGCGGCGGGCGGCGTCGAGGTTCTCCACCACGAGCCGGCGCAGCGCCGGGGAGGCGTCCTCGTGGGCGTCCAGCCACCCCTGCGTCAGCGCGACGACGTCGACGCCGAGGGCATCGGCCAGCCCGGCGAGCTTGTACGGGTAGAGGCCGACGACGATGTTCTGCGCCATCTCGTTGGTCCGCTCCGCCCACACCTTCTCCAGGGCGTCGAAGTAGGCCCCGGCGAAGGGCACGAGCAGCGCGCGGTCGTGCACCTGGGAGAAGCCCCCGATGACGTTGGACTGCACGGCGTTGGGCAGCGTATCCGACTCGACGACGTCCGCCCACGCCCGCGCCTTGTTCGCCATGGTCGGCACGGCCGCGCGGGCCCGGGCCGCCTGCTGCTGCCCCGTGGCGGTGGCGTCGCGCTCGAGCTCGGCGTCGATCTCCGCGGCCCCGGCGCGCCCGCCGGCGACCAGGCCCTGGAGCAGCACCCACCGCAGGTCCGTGTCCACGGTCAGGCCCTCGAGCGTCGTCGTGCCGGCGAGCAGGGCGGCGACGACGTCGAGCTGGGCGTCGGTGACGGCGTGCGCCGCGAGCGCGCGGACCAGCTGCAGCTGGGTGTCCGAGCCGGGGGCCGCGGCCCGGGCCAGCTCGAGCAGCCGGTCGGCCGCGCGCGCCTCGAGGTCCGCACGGGTCTCCGGGGCGCTGTAGGAGGTCAGGGCGGTGGCGAGCTGGCGCAGCAGCACCAGGACCACCGAGGAGTCGGTCTCGGTCGCCACGGCGGTGAGGACCAGGTCGACGAAGTCGCGCGCCGCCCACTCGCCGTCGCGGGTCATGTCCCAGGCGGAGGCGAGCACGAGCGCGCGAGGCAGGGACTCGGCGAAGCCGTCCAGGTGCGCGACGGCGGTCGCCAGGGACCGCTCGTCCAGGCGGACCTTGGCGTAGGCGAGGTCCTCGTCGTTGACGAGCACGAGGTCCGGGCGGCGCTTGCCGACCAGCGCCGGCACCTCGGTGCGGGCGCCGTCGACGTCGAGCTCGATCCGCTCGGTGCGGCGCAGGGCGCCGTCCTCGGCGACGTCGTAGCCGCCGACGACCAGCCGGTGCGGGCGCAGCGTCGGGTGCTCGGCGGGGGCCTCCTGCAGGAGGGCGAAGGAGGTGATGGTCCCCTCCGCGTCGGTCTCGACCTCCGGGCGCAGCAGCGTCACGCCCGCCTCCTCGAGCCAGACCTTGGACCAGGCGGCCAGGTCGCGGCCGGAGGCGGCCTCGAGCTCGACGAGCAGGTCGCGGAGCTCGGTGTTGGCGAAGGCGTGCTTGGCGAAGTAGCGGCGCAGCCCCTCGAGGAAGGCGTCCCGGCCCACCCACGCGACGAGCTGCTTGAGCACGGAGGCGCCCTTGGCGTAGGTGATGCCGTCGAAGTTGACCTCGACGTCCTCCAGGTCGTTGATCGGCGCCACGATCGGGTGGGTGGAGGGCAGCTGGTCCTGGTTGTACGCCCAGGCCTTCTCCAACGAGGAGAACGTCGTCCACGCGCTGGTCCAGCGGGTCGCCTCGGCCGTGGCCAGGTGGGAGGCGAACTCGGCGAAGGACTCGTTGAGCCAGAGGTCGTTCCACCAGCGCATGGTCACCAGGTCCCCGAACCACATGTGCGCGAGCTCGTGGAGGATGGTCACCGCCCGGCGCTCGACCGTGGCCTCGGGCACCTTGGAGCGGAAGACGTAGTTCTCGAGGAAGGTCACCGCGCCGGCGTTCTCCATCGCCCCGGCGTTGAACTCCGGCACGAAGAGCTGGTCGTACTTGGTGAACGGGTAGGGCCGGTCGAACGCCTCCTCGTAGAACGCGAACCCGGCCCGGGTGATGTCCATGATCTCCTCGGCGTCGAGGTGCTCGGCCAGGGAGGCCCGGCAGTACACGCCCAGGGGGATGGTGCGCCCGTCGCGGGAGGTCAGCTCGCCGGTCACGCCGTGGTACGGCCCGGCCACGAGGGCGGTGAGGTAGGAGGAGATCACCTGCGTGGGGGCGAAGCGCCAGGTGGCGACGCCGTCGCCGGCCGGCTCCGGCTCGGGGGTGGCGGTGTTGGCGACGACGGTCCAGTGCGCCGGCGCCGTGACGGTGAAGGCGAAGGTCGCCTTGAGGTCGGGCTGCTCGAAGACGGCGAACACGCGGCGGGAGTCGGCCACCTCGAACTGGGTGTACAGGTACGTCTCGCCGTCGACCGGGTCGACGAAGCGGTGCAGCCCCTCGCCGGTGTTCATGTACCGGCAGGTGGCCACCACGCGCAGCTCGTTATCGGCGGCCAGGCCGTCCAGGGCGATGCGCGAGTCCGCGAAGGCGGAGGTGTCCACCGCCTGGCCGTTGAGGGTGATCTCCTCCACCGACTCGGCGATGAGGTCGATGAACGTGCTCGCCCCCGGCGTGGCGGTGAAGCGCACCGTCGTCGTCGAGCCGAACACGCGATCGCCACGGGTCAGGTCGAGCACGACGTCGTAGCTCGAGGTGGCGAGGGTCCTGGCACGCTCCTGGGCCTCGGCGCGAGTGAGGTTCTCTCCGGGCATGGATCTCCTTCGACTGGTCGACGGCGCCGGGGCGCCGTCCGGTTGGGGCGCGACCGCCGCGGCGGCACACGCCCGACGATCCTCCCACGCCCGGTCCGGGCGGAGCGCGGGCGGCAAGCCGGCAACCGCGGGCGGCGAGCCGACGAAAAGGGCTCGGGGCCTCGGCGTCCAGTGGGGGCGGACACCGATCCGTCGCGGGGACATTGTGGGCACCACGGCTTGACCGCCTCCGGTGAGGCGCTCACCGTGGCTGCCGTCGGTCACGGCCGGCGCTCATCAATCCCAGCAAGCGGGGCGTCCGGCCGTCGGGGTCCGACGCCGCCGCGCGCCGCGAGCTCCGGCAGCCCTGCGCCCCTGGAGGCGCACATGTTGTCACGTCATCCGGACCGTCGCCGCCGCGCGGTCCTCGCCGTTCTTGCCTCGCTCGTGCTCGCGCTGATCGTCGCGGCCCCCTCCCGGGCCGACGTCGCCGCCGCCGAGCACCACGCCCGCACCTGGCACGTCGCCGTCGGTCAGGAGTCGCGGGACAAGGCCGTCCAGGGCATGGCCTTCCTGCCCGGGGAGGTCTGGATCAACGTCGGCGACACCGTCAGCTGGCGTGCCCGGTCCGCGGAGATCCACACGGTCACGTTCCTGCCGCCCGGGCAGCGGCTGCCGGAGTTCAACCCCGTGGACCACCGGCAGATCCGGCGCCAGGGCGGCCAGACGCACGACGGCAGGACCTACCTGAACTCCGGCATCATGTCGACGATGCCGAAGACCGGGCTCGACGCCCCGTCCGTCGGGACCTATCAGCTGCGCTTCACCCGCACCGGCGACTTCGTCTACTACTGCCTGGTGCACGGGCGGGCGATGAAGGGCACGGTGCACGTGCGCCCGGCCGGCACGGCCTACCCGCACAGCCAGGCGTACTACGACGCCCAGGCCCGCCACGAGGCCGCCCGGATCATCGGCCACGGCGAGGCGCTGTGGCAGCGCACCCGCCACGCGGCGACGGACGACCACCACGTCTTCGCCGGCGCCGCGGACGACACGGCCATGGTCATGCGCTTCATCCGCCAGGAGGTCACGGTGCGGGTGGGGGAGAAGGTCACCTTCGACATGGCCCGGAACGCGTTCTACGTCCCGCACACCGTCACGTTCGGTCCCGAGCCGTCCTCGATCCTCGCCCCGCCGATCGGCAACCCCGCGCACTTCCGTGGCGGCCAGCTGCACTCCGGGATCATCCCGCCGGGGAAGACGTTCACCGTGACGTTCGAGAAGGCCGGCACGTTCCACTACATCTGCGTCCTCCACGACGGGATGGGGATGGTCGGCACCGTCACCGTCCGGCGGTAGCGCGCCTGGCAACGATCCGCGCGGTGCCGGTCCGGCCGGTCCCGCGCGGTCCGGCGGCACACCCGCGGCCCGGTTAGCGGACGGCGGGAGCGGTGGCGCACGATGGGGACATGACCGAGACCGTCACCACCACCGAGACCGGCACCACCACCGACACCGCCGACTTCTGGTTCGACCCCATGTGCCCCTGGGCCTGGATGACCTCGCGCTGGATGGGCGAGGTGGAGAAGATCCGCGACGTCCACGTCCGCTGGCACGTCATGAGCCTGTCCGTCCTCAACGAGGGCCGCGACCTGCCCGAGGAGTACGCCGCCCTGATGGAGCGGGCCTGGGGCCCGGTGCGCGTCGTCAACGCCGCCCGCGAGATCCACGGGCAGGACGTCGTCAAGCCGCTGTACGACGCGCTCGGCACCCGCATCCACCTGCAGGAGCGCGGCGAGGACCTGCCCGCCGTCATCGACGAGGCGCTGGCCGAGGTCGGCCTGCCCGCCGACCTGGCCCGCTTCGCGGGGTCCGACGAGCTCGACGCGTCCCTGCGCGCCTCCCACCAGCGCGCCATCGACCTGGTCGGCGACGAGGTCGGCACCCCCGTCGTCGCCGTCAACGGCGTCGCCTTCTTCGGCCCGGTGGTCACCCCCTCGCCCAAGGGCGAGGACGCCGGCAAGCTGTGGGACGGCGCGGTCGCCGTCGCCTCCATCCCGGGCTTCTACGAGATCAAGCGCACACGAACGTCCGGACCGATCTTCTCCTGAATGAAGTAGCGTGGCCCGCGCCCACCGTGGCGCGGGCCGACGCGCGCCCGCGCGGGGGCGTACGAGCGGGCGGCAGCATCGCGAGGCGGGTCGAACCCGCCCGGCGCCGCGATCAGGGCCGGCGAACGCCGCCGAGGCGCGGACGGCGCCGGCTCAGGGGGAACTGACGAGGAGCGGGGATGGCGGAGCAAGGCAGCGGCAGGCTGAGCGGCGGTGAGAAGGCCCTGGTGGCGGTCACGGCGGTGCTCGTGCTGGTGTTCGCCGTGATGCTGGGGGTCCGGCTGAGCGGGTCGAGCGGCTCGCCGTCGGCCGAGGCGCGCACGACGACGCCGCCCACCGCCGCCGCCCCCACCACCGCCCCGCCCGCCGGCGAGGACCTCTCCGACGTCACGTGGGACTTCGCCGCGCCCAGCGGCAACATCGCCTGCGCCATCGACGACGAACGGGCGCTGTGCGGGATCGCCGACTTCACCTACACCGACGAGATCCCGGCTGCCGAGAAGTCCGCCTGCGACGGCACGGTGGGCCACTTCCTCGAGGTCACCGCCGAGGGCGCCTCCCTGGTGTGCGACACCTCCGGCGAGGCGCTGACCATCGACGCCTCGGGCGTGCCCACGCTCAGCTACGGCCAGAAGCGCACCGACAGCGGCTTCACCTGCGCCTCCAGCGAGTCCGGCATGACCTGCACCCACGAGGAGTCGGGCTACTCCTTCTCCGTCCGCCGCGCGACGTACGCGCTGTCGTGATGGCCGCGATCTCCTCCGACCGGACCACCGCGGCGGGCGCCGGGCTCGCGGGCCCGCTGGGACCGCGCCGCCTGGCCTGGGCCATCCTCGCGATGGCCATCGGCAGCTTCGCCATCGGCACCACCGAGTTCGCGACCATGGGCCTGCTGCCCCGCATCGCCGCGGACCTGGGCGCGACCATCCCGCAGGCCGGCCACCTGGTCTCCGCCTACGCCGTCGGCGTGGTGGTCGGCGCCCCGCTGATCATCCTCGCCCTGCCCCGGGTGCCGCGCACCGCCATGCTCATCGGCCTCGCCGCCGCGCTCGCCGTCGGCAACGCGCTCTCCGCGCTGGCCCCGACCCAGACCACCGAGCTGGGCGCCCGCTTCCTCGCCGGCCTGCCGCACGGGGCGTACTTCGGCATCGCCGCCGTCGTGGCGGCCACCATCTCCCCGCCCCAGCGCCGCGCCCGCTCGGTCTCCCTGGTCATGGTCGGGCTCACCGTGGCGACCACGCTCGGCGTGCCCGTCTCGACCGCGCTGGGGCAGCTGTGGGGCTGGCGCTCGTTGTACTGGCTGGTCACGGCCACCGCCCTGGTCGCCGTGGTGGCGATCTGGCGGTGGGTGCCGCCCGTGCCCGTCGCCGCCGGGGCGACGGCGCGGCGCGAGCTGTCCGCGCTGCGGTCGGGCCAGCTGTGGCTGGCCATCGGCATCGGCGCCATCGGCTTCGGCGGGATGTTCGCCGTCTACAGCTACATCACTCCGACGATGGCGGCGGCCGGGATCTCCGAGCGGCACGTGCCCTGGGTGCTCGCGGCGTTCGGGGCCGCGATGACGCTCGGGACGGTGCTCAGCGGCCGGCTCACCGACCGCACGATGTTCGGCGCGATCTTCACCGGCATGGGCGCGATGGCGGTGACGCTCCTGCTGTTCTCGGTGGGCGCGCGCGGCCCCGTCAGCGCCGTGGTGCTGGTCGTGCTCGTGGCGATCGCCAGCCAGTTCATCGGTCCCGCGCTGCAGACCCGCCTGCTCGACGTCTCGCGCGAGGGGCCCTCGCTCGGCGCGGCGCTGCACCACAGCGCCATGAACATCGGCAACGCGCTCGGCGCGTGGGTGGGCGGCGCGGTCATCGCCGCCGGGTTCGGCTTCCGGGCGCCGGCGTGGGCGGGCGCGCTGCTCGCCGTCGCCGGTCTCGCCATCGCCGTCGTCTCCTACGTCCTGGAGCGCCGCGGCGCCGCGGCGCGCTGACCCCGCGGGCAGCGACCATCCCGCGCCCCATGCGCGGTGAGACGTCAACTTCTGCGCCCTGCGCGCGGTCAGACGTCAGCTTCTGCCTGCGAGGCGCGGTGGGACGTCACGCGCCGTCGTGACGTCCCACCGCCGCGCGGTCACCAGATGCGCACGCGCTCCTCGGGCGGGAGGTAGAGCGCGTCGTCGGGGGTGAGGCCGAAGGCCTCGACGAAGGCGTCCATGTTGCGCACCACGCCGTTGCAGCGGAACTCGGCGGGGGAGTGCGGGTCGATGGTCAGCAGCCGGACGATCTCCGCGTCGCGCGCCTTCTCGCGCCAGATCCGGCCCCACGAGATGAACACCCGCTGCAGCCCGGTCAGCTCGTCGATGACCGGGGCGTCCCCGAGCTCCTTGCCCTCGGCGCGCAGCGCGATCGCGTAAGCCTTGAGGGCGATCGACAGCCCGCCCAGGTCGCCGATGTTCTCCCCGATGGTCAGGGCGCCGTTGACGTGGTGCGACCCGTCGAGCTGGGCGGGGCTGAAGGCCTCGTACTGGGCGATCAGCGCCTTGGTGCGCTCCTCGAACTCCTGACGGTCCTCCTCGGTCCACCAGTCGGTGAGCCGGCCCGTGCCGTCGTACTTCGAGCCCTGGTCGTCGAACCCGTGGCCGATCTCGTGGCCGATGACGGCCCCGATCCCGCCGTAGTTCCAGGCGTCGTCTGCGTCGGGGTCGAAGAACGGCGGCTGCAGGATCGCCGCGGGGAAGACGATCTCGTTCATCGTGGGGTTGTAGTAGGCGTTGACCATCTGCGGCGGCATGAACCACTCGTCGCGGTCCATCGGCTTGCCGAGCTTGTCGAGGTCGCGGCGCTCCTCGAAGAGGTTCGCCGCGCGCACGTTGCCGAGCAGGTCGGTGGGGTCGATCTCCAGCCTGGAGTAGTCGCGCCACTTGTCCGGGTAGCCGATCTTGGGCCGGAACGCCTCGAGCTTGGCCAGGGCGCGGGCCTTGGTCTCCTCACCCATCCAGTCCAGCGCGGTGATGGACTCGCGGTAGGCGGCGATGAGGTTGTCCACCAGGCGCTCCATCGCGGCCTTGTGCTCGGGCGGGAAGTGCCGGGCGACGTAGATCTCCCCGACGGCCTCGCCCATGGCACCCTCGACGAGCGCGACCCCGCGCTTCCACCGCTCGCGCAGCTCCTCGGCGCCGGTGAGGGTGCGGCCGTAGAAGTCGAAGTTCTCGTCGACGAAGGCCTGCGGCAGGAACGGCGCCCGCGCGTGGACCACCTGCCACGTCAGCCACATGCGCAGGGAGTCCGCGTCCAGCTCCTGCCAGGCCGCGGCGAAGGCGGTGACGTAGGAGGGCATCGCGACGATGAGCCGGTCGAAGGCGTCCTCCGGCACGCCGAGCGCGGAGCGCCACAGCTCCCACTCGAAGCCCGGTGCGCTGGCGACGACCTCCTCCCAGGACATCGGGTTGTTGATGAGGTCCGCCTCGCGCGCCTTCACCCGGTCCCAGTGCCCGCCGGCGAGCCGGGTCTCCACCGCCATGACCCGCTCGCCGGCGCCCATCGCCTCGTCCTCGGTGACCAGGCCCGACAGCGCGAGCATGGTGGCGACGTGGGCCACGTAGGCGGTGCGGACGGCGGCGAACTGGTCCTCGCGGTAGTAGGACTCGTCCGGCAGCCCCAGCCCGGACTGCCAGAAGAAGACGACGTACCGGTCGGGGTCGTTGAGGTCGGTGTCGACGCCGTAGCCCACCCCGCCGGTCACGCCCGTCGGCTGCAGGGCGCCCATCGCCCGGGTCAGCGCCTCCTTGTCGAGGGCGGCGGTGAGCAGGTCGAGGTCCGCGCGCAGGGGGCTGGTGCCCAGCGTCTCGATGCGCTCGGTGGCCATGAAGGAGGCGTACAGGTCCCCGATCTTGCGGGCGTTGTCCGGGTTGCCGGGCTGGTCGTCGTGCGGCGCCGGCTCCTGGCCCTGGGCCGCCGCCTCGGCGGTGCGCCGGGCCGCGTCCTCGATGATGGCGCGCACGCGCTCCTCGGACAGGTCGCGCAGCACCAGGAAGGAACCGTCGCGGGCCCGGTCGGCGGGGATGACGTGCTCGCGCAGCCAGGTGCCGTTGACGTGGCGGAACAGGTCGTCCTGCGGGCGCACCGTCGGGTCCATCGCCTCGGTGTCGCTCATGGACACGTTCGTCGTGGTCATTCTCCGACCCTACGGCAGGGGCGCGCGCCCGTGCCCGTGTCCGGACCCCGCCGCTGCGGACGTGGCTGGCGTCCCCGCGCCGCGGGGCCGGCACCGGCGGGGCGACCGCCCGGCCGGGGCGGCGTCCGGGCGGGCGCGCGCACTTGGCACAATGAGCCCCATGCGTATCCATATTGCCGCCGACCACGCCGGCTTCGAGCTCAAGTCCGCGCTGGTCGAGCACCTCGAGGCGGCCGGCCACGACGTCGTCGACCACGGCGCCCCCACCTACGACGCCCTGGACGACTACCCGCCGATGTGCATCGCCGCGGCCGAGGCGGTCGTCGCCGAGCCCGGCTCGCTCGGCATCGTCATCGGCGGCTCGGGCAACGGGGAGCAGATGGCGGCCAACCGGGTGGCCGGGGTGCGGGCCGCGCTGGCATGGAACCTCGACACCGCCACGCTCGCCCGCGCGCACAACGACGCCAACGTCGTCGCCGTCGGCGCCCGGCAGCACTCGGTGGACGAGGCGACGGCGATCGTCGACGCCTTCCTCGCCGAGCCCTTCTCCGGCGACGAGCGGCACGCCCGGCGCATCGAGCTCATGAGCGCCTACGAGCGCGACCACCGCTGCTGACACGGTGGCGCCGCCCGGTCACCGGCCGGGCGGCGCCGACCGCCCGCAGGGGGCTCAGAACCCCCAGCTGATGGCGGGCGCCACCGGCCAGCCGAACGCCGCCGAGGCCGGTGCCAGGGCCCCGGGCGCGAGCTCGGCGACCCGGCCGGCCAGCGCCAACGCCCCGAGCGACGTGCCACCGAGGTAGGCCTCGGCGAGGTCGGCGACGTCGAGCGCGAGCCCGGCCTCGCCGTCGGCCCGGCGCACCTCGGCCCCGTCGGGCCCGCCGCGCAGGTGCCAGCGGCCGGCGTTGGCCGGCAGCAGCGCGTCGCGGACCTCGAGGACGACGTCGACCGGCGCCTGGTAGCGCCGCCCGGCCAGCGCGGCCGGGACGTCGAGCAGCCGCAGCCACATCGCGTCGTGCAGGGTGGGCCGCGCCGCGCGGGTGTCGAGCAGCAGGCCGTGCAGGGCGTCGTCGGGGGCCAGCGGGCCCGACTCGACGGTGGCCATGAGGTCGAGGTCGGTCAGGGTGCCCCACAGCGCCCGGGCGGCCGCGGGGTCGAGGGCCACCGCCTCACGGATCTTGACCGTGCCCTCGGGCAGGTCCGCGGCCGACCAGGCGGCGTGCCGGCGGAAGACGGCGTAGCCGCGGGGCTCGCCCGCCGGGTCGCGGACGACGGCGATGCGCAGCGGCTCGGTGCCGCGGCGCTGGGAGGGGCGGTCGAGCAGCGCACGGGCGCGCAGGGCCTCGGTGTCCCGGGTGACCCAGCCGGGCCGGTCCACGGCGGCGTGCACCCGCTGGACGAGGTCGGCGTGCCGGTCGTGCGAGGCCTGCTCGAGCTCGACGACGAGGTCGGCGCTGCCGGGGACCTCGCGCAGCGTCGCGGCGCGCCCCAGCGTCATCTGCAGGTGGCGGGTGGCGACGCCGTAGCCGTAGCGGCCGTAGATGCCCATCTCCGCGGCATAGAGGGCGGAGACCACCTCACCGCGCGCCGCCGACCGGTGCAGGTGGGCGGTGACCATCGCCCGGGCCAGGCCGCGGCGGCGGTGCCCGGGGTGCACGCTCACCCAGGTCAGGCCGGCCGTGGGCAGCCGTGCCCCGCCGGGGACCGGCAGGGTGAAGGCGTAGGAGGAGTGTCCCGCGGCCAGCCGGGGCTCCGCGCCGCGCTCGTCCCACACGCCGACGCTGCGGCCCGGCTCGAGCGGCCAGGGCATGACGGCGCGGTCCTCGGGGGTGTTCTCCTCGGCGAAGGCCCAGGTGTCGACGTCGAGCAGGGCGTCACGGTCGGTGGTGTCGTCCAGCTCGGCGAGGCGGTAGCCGGCGGGCAGGGTGGCGCCGAGCGCGGCGAGGTCAGGCGTGAAGGTGGTCACCGGGTCAGCATGTCAGCGTCCGTGCGGACTGCGCGAGGCGTTTTTCTGCGGCGGGCCGCGGCGTGGCGGTCCGCGGACGGCGTCGGACCCGGGCGGTCAGTCCCGCAGGCCGCGGCGTGCGGCCGCCACCGCGGCCACGACGCTGAGCGGAACGAGCACGGCGACCACGGCGGGCACCAGGCCCAGCAGCCAGGTGGCGACGGCCAGCGCCACGCCCTGCAGGAGCCAGCGCACCTGATCGTCCCAGCCCTGCCGGTCGCGGCCGGCGACGGCGCGGGCCCGCTCGCGCTCGCCGGCCTCCCCGGGAGCCTGCAGCAGCAGGCCCAGCGCGCGGGCGCGGACCAGGGCGGCGACGGCCCCGCACAGCAGCCAGCCGCCGCCCGCGACGAGCGCCGCCGGCCAGCCTGGCCCGGCGAGCAGCGCCACGGCCAGCGCCGCCACCGGCGTCAGCGCCGCCGTGGTCAGGCCGCCGGCGACCAGGGCGCGGGCGTCGGAGGAGCGGGCGCGCACGGCGCCCACCACGGCCAGCCCGGCCGCGGTGACCAGCAGCCAGCCCACGACCACCGGGACGAGCGCGCCCAGCGCCGCGCCGAGGCCGGCGTCGGCGACGGCCACCGCGACGGCGGCGACGGTGAGCACGAGGGCGAGGGCGAGCATCCACCCGGCGCGCACCAGCGCTGTGCGGGCGGCGGCCGAGACGATCGCGGCGACGTCGAGGTGCTCGTGGGGGACCGAGTCGTCGCAGTGCTCGCAGCGGTAGGTCGTGGCCGCCGCGGAGGGGGCGGTGGTGTGGTCACTCATCGTGCTTGCGATCATAAGGGGGTGCACCCAGACCGGACCGAGCTGACCGAGCTCGTGCTCGACGTCGTCGACCAGATCCCGCCCGGGCGCGTCACCACCTACGGCCTGGTGGCCGAGGCGGTGCGCGCCCGCACCGGCCACGGCCACGCCCGCCATGTGGGAACGATCATGGCCACCTACGGCGCCGAGGTGCCGTGGTGGCGGGTCGTGCGCGCCGACGGCAGCCTGCCGCGCCAGCTCCGCGAGCGGGCGCTGGCGCACTACCGCGCCGAGGGCACGCCGGTCAGCGCGTTCGTCGCGGGGCGTGTCGAGCTGCACCGGGCGCTGTGGGACGCCCCGGAGGAGTGGCGGGCGCCGGCCGGTCTGGACGCGAGGGGCGCCGATGCCTGAGGGGCACACAGTCCACCGCCTCGCCCACGCCTTCGCCGAGCTCTTCGGCGGCCAGCGGCTGGCGGTCAGCTCGCCGCAGGGCCGCTTCGCCGACGGCGCCGCCCTCCTGGACGGCCACGCGCTGGTGGGCACCGAGGCGCACGGCAAGCAGCTCTTCCTCGCCTTCGCGCCCGCCGCCGACGCCTCCGCCGACGGCGACGGCGTGCGCTGGCTGCGGGTGCACCTGGGCCTGTACGGGTCGTGGACCTTCGCCGGGGACGAGACCTTCCGTGCCCCGCACGCCATCGGCGCCCCGCGCCGGCGCGTGGGGGAGGAGGAGGTCGCGGTCGCGAGCCCGGCGGAGCCCGCGAGCCCGGAGAGCCCCGACGAGGCCGACGACGTCGTCGTCGCCGTCGAGGACACCGGCACCGAGCCGGATGCCGAGGCCGCGGGGGAGACCGCCTGGCACCCGCACGCCCCGCGCGGGGCCGTGCGGGTCCGGCTGCTCGGCGCGCACGGCGTGGCCGACCTCACCGGGCCGACGGCCTGCGAGGTGATCACCGCGGAGGACAAGGCGGCCGTCCACCGGCGCCTGGGGCCCGACCCGCTGCGTCCGGACGGCGACGGCGAGGCGTTCGTCGCCGCCGTGCGCGCCCGCCGCCGGGCGGTGGGGGAGCTGCTCATGGACCAGTCGGTGGTGGCCGGCGTCGGCAACATCTACCGGGCCGAGGCGCTCCACCGGGCCCGGGTGCACCCGCTGCGGCTCGGCCGGGACGTGCCGGCCACCCGGCTGCGGGCCATGTGGGCGGACCTGGCCGAGCTCATGGCCGACGGGGTGGCGACCGGCCGGATCGTCACCACCCGGCCGGAGGACCGCCACGACCCCGAGGACCGCTGGTACGTCTACCACCGCTCCGGGCGGCCCTGCCTGGTGTGCGGCACCAAGGTCGCCGAGGCGCCGATGGCGGGGCGGCGGCTGTTCTGGTGCCCGCGCTGCCAGCGGGCCCCGCGCCGGCAGGCCTGAGGCGGCCCGCCATCGGCCGTCAGATGTAGACGGCCGGGTCCGCCCACGGGTCCAGGGCCCGCACGGCGGGCGGGACCGGGCGCGGCTTGGCGGGCACCCCGACGGCCACCGAGCCGGACGGGACGTCGCGCACGATGACGGCGTTGGCGCCCACCTTGGCGTCCGGGCCGATCGTCACCGGCCCGAGCACCTTGGCGCCGGCGCCGATGAGGACCCGGTCCCCGACCGTGGGATGACGCTTGCCGCGACTCATGGACGTCCCGCCCAGCGTGGTGCCGTGGAACATCACGACGTCCTCGCCCACCTCGGCCGTCTCGCCGATGACCACGCCCATGCCGTGGTCGATGAACAGCCGCCGGCCCAGCACCGCGCCGGGATGGATCTCGATGCCCGTCGCGGCCCGCATCGCCTGCGAGAGCAGCCGGGCCGGCAGCTTGAGCAACGGGCTCGCGTGCCACATGCGGTGCGCGAGCCGGTGACCCCACAGCGCGTGCACGCCCGGATAGGCGAGCGCGACCTCCACCAGGCTGCGCGCCGCCGGGTCGCGGCGGCGCGCGGTGTGGAGGTCCTCCAGCAGCAGCTGCCGGAACGGCACCGGGGAGTCGTGCACGTCAGCCGACCAGCCCCTCGAAGAGGATGGTGGACAGGTAGCGCTCGCCGAAGGACGGGATGATCACCACGATCGTCTTGCCGGCCATGTCCGGGCGGTGCGCCACGTTCATCGCGGCGGCGAGGGCGGCACCGGAGGACAGCCCGACGAGCAGGCCCTCCTCGGTGGCGGCGCGGCGGGCCCACCGCACGGACGTCTCGGCGTCGACGTCGAGGACCTCGTCGTAGATATTCGTGTCGAGGATCTCGGGGACGAAGTTCGCGCCGATGCCCTGGATCTTGTGCGGGCCGGGCTGGCCGCCGTTGAGGATCGGGGACTCGGCCGGCTCCACCGCGAACAGCTTGACCTCGGGCTTGCGCTCCTTGAGGACCTGGCCCACGCCGGTGATGGTGCCGCCGGTGCCGATGCCGGCCACGACGGCGTCCACGGCGCCGTCGGTGTCCGCCCAGATCTCCTCCGCGGTGGTCTCGCGGTGGATCCTCGGGTTGGCCTCGTTGGCGAACTGGCGGGCGAGGACCGCGCCCGGGCGCTCCTTGGCGATCGCCTCGGCCTTCTCCACGGCGCCGCGCATGCCGTCGGCCGGCTCGGTGAGCACCAGCTCGGCGCCGAAGGCGCGCAGCAGCGCCTTGCGCTCGCTGCTCATCGAGGACGGCATCGTCAGGACGACGTCGTAGCCGCGGGCGGCGCCGACCATAGCCAGCGCGATGCCGGTGTTGCCGGAGGTGGCCTCGACGATGGTGCCGCCGGGCTTGAGCTCGCCGGACGCCTCGGCGGCGTCGACGATCGCGACGCCGATGCGGTCCTTGACCGAGTTGGCGGGGTTGTAGAACTCGAGCTTGGCGAGGACGGTCGCCTCGGCGCCGTCGGTGATCTTGTTCAGCCGGACCAGCGGGGTGCGGCCGATGAGCTCGGTGACGTCCTTGTAGATCTGGGCCATGGTTCTCCTTCGTCGGTGCGTCCGGCCGGCCGGTCCGGCGTCGGAACGTGCGGGGGCTGGGGTGCGGGGTGTGTGGAGCGCCCGGCGCGCGGGTGCCGCGCGAGAGCCGGGCGCTCTACAGACAGGAGCAGCAGCGGCAGGGGGCCACGACGGCGGGGCGGGCGACGAGCGCGAAGCTCACGGCGGCGTCCTCTCGGTCGGGCGGTGGGCTGGCCGGCGCCGGGCGCCGACCTTGAAGCCTCAACCACCCTAGCGCGTGACGCACGCCATGCGCATACGCCCGCCGAGGGGCGGGCGCGCCCTCATCGCGGGTGCTCCACCACGGTGCTCCCCGCCGGGCGGGGCGACGCGGACCCGGCGGTGAGGGCGGCGAGCAGCGCGCCGAGGCCCGGCCCGTCGTCGCTGGCCAGCGTGAGGCGGACGGCGGTGGGCGCGTAGGCGACGTCCTGGACGGGTACGCCGCGCCCGTGCAGCTCGGCCTCCACCCGGCCGGCGTCGGCGTGGGGCAGGTCGACCTCCCACAGCCCCAGGCGTTCCAGGCGCACGGTGGGGGCCGCGGCCAGCGCGGCGCGCACCGCCTCGGAGTAGGCGCGCACGAGGCCGCCGGTGCCCAGCTTGATGCCGCCGAAGTAGCGCACGACGACGGCGGCGACGTCCGTGAGCCCGGACCCGCGCAGCACCTCGAGCATCGGCATGCCGGCGGTGCCGGCCGGCTCGCCGTCGTCGGAGGAGCGCTCGACCGGGTTGGCGCCTGGGACGTCGACGATGAAGGCGGAGCAGTGGTGGCGCGCGTCGGGGTAGCGACCGCGGGCGTCGGCGACCAGGGCCCGTGCGCCGGGCTCGTCGTCCACCCGGCGCAGCAGGGTGAAGAAGCGGGAGCGGCGCACCTCCGTCTCGACGATGACGTCGGCGCCGCGCGCCAGCCGAAGGTCGCTCACCGGGCCAGTATCCCGCCCCGGTGCCCGGGGGAATGTTCGCGGCCCGGCTGCGTTCTACCCAGGGCCCGCCGAGAATGGTTCTCGACCCGGGCAGATCAGAAGGTGAGGCGCTCGTTGGCCAGTCGTACCGAGCTTCGGCCCGTGATCAAGCTGCGGTCCACCGCCGGGACCGGGCACACCTACGTCACCCGCAAGAACCGGCGGAACGACCCCGACCGGCTCGTGCTGCGCAAGTTCGACCCGGTCGTGCGCCGGCACGTGGCGTTCCGCGAGGAGCGCTGAGCACCAAGCGGTCGCCGTCGTCGTCAAGGACAAAGGAGAAGCCATGAAGCAGAACATCCACCCGGCCTACGGCCCGGTCGTCTTCCGCGACGCGGCCGCCGACTTCGCCTTCCTCACGCAGTCCACCCTGCGCTCGGACAAGACGATCGAGTGGGAGGACGGCAACACCTACCCGGTGGTCGACGTCGACATCTCCTCGGCCTCGCACCCCTTCTACACCGGCCGCTCGCGCGTGGTGGACACCGCCGGCCGCGTGGAGAAGTTCCGCCAGCGCTACGGCACCCGCGAGCGGAAGTGACGTACCCGACGCCTCGGGGGCGCGGCGGCCAACGTCACACCTGCTGTAGGATGCTCAGGTTGGCCGCGCGGCCCCTCCTCATGGGAGGCTAGGCGTCGGCAATTACCCCCTACTGACGGAAGGAGCGGCAGGGCATGGCAGTTCCCAAGCGCAAGATGTCCCGCAGCAACACCCGCTCTCGCCGGTCCCAGTGGAAGGCGGAGCTGACCGAGCTCGTCGCCGTCCGCGTCCAGGGCCGCGAGGTGAAGGTGCCGCGGCGGCTCGCCAAGGCTTACCAGAAGGGCATGCTGGTCGAGGGCTGACCTCGACGAGCAACCCACGCGAGAGCCCCCTCACCCACGGGTGAGGGGGCTCTTGCGTACCTGCCGCGGAGGTGCTTGGTGTCGTGGGCCCGACGGCCTGGCACACCGACATCGCGTCCCCCTGGCCCGGGAACGAGCGACCCTCGCATCGACAGCGGGAGGCCGAGACGATCCAGCGAGGCCGGCAGGACAAGAGCTCCCCGCTGGCTGGTATCTCAGTGGCGTGACCGTCGCCGACAGTGCCCGACGGCAGGGGATCGGCGAGGCGCTGACCCGGGCCAGGATCGCTCTTCTGGAGGCGCTCACGACCACCTTGTACTACCGCGCGGAGCCCGACAACGACGCGACCATCAGGCTGCACGCGAAGCTCGGCTTCGTGCCCGCCGGCGAGACCACGCTCGGCGAGGCCGGCGAGCGCCACCTCGTCTTCCGGCTCGACACATCATGGCGTCCGGCCTGAGAGAACGTGCCCGGCGTCGTGGCCGGGGCGATGGAGCGGGTGACCAGAATCGAACTGGCACCATCTGCTTGGAAGGCAGAGGCTCTACCATTGAGCTACACCCGCGCGACGAACGAGCCGCACACGGATTGTAACCACAGCCGAGGGGCCGGGCCTGCATCCGGGCGTCGGGACCCCGGTCCGGGGGACCGTCCCGGGCACCGTAGAATCACGGCGGCGCCCGACGTGGCGCGACGGGATGTGGCGCAGCTTGGTAGCGCGTCCGCTTTGGGAGCGGAAGGTCGTCGGTTCGAATCCGTCCATCCCGACCCAGATGGGCCGCTCGACTCGCATGAATGCTGGTCGGCGGCCCATTTCTTCTGCCCTCAGGTCTGCCCGCGGCCAATAGACGACTCCTCGAAGGCGCACCGGTTCCTCGAACGAGGCCACAGGTGTCCGGGCAGCCGGTACGTTCGGGGATGAATCGGACGCGATGAGAGGGCTAACTCGATGACCAGACTCACGGGCACCTCTACGGCGCTACTACTGGGTGCTGTCCTCGCACTCGTGGCGTGCGAGAGCGCGCCCGCCGAGGAGGTCACCGCCGGCCCCACCCCGCCGCCCATGGGCGTGGCCCTGTTCGGGCAGGACCAGACAGAGGTGGACACACTCCCCGAGGGCGCCACCCTTGACGGCCTGGAGGTCGACCCGAAGTCGACCCGTTTCATCGTGTCCAAGGCGGGCAAGTCCTACTGGGTCGGCGTCGCGCACCGCGATGGCGTGGCCCGCCCGTGCCTGATTGCCGAGGCGAGCGGGCTCCAGGGCCTGGTCGCCGGATGCGGTGCACCCGGGGCTGTCACCCCGGTGGAGCTCCGCGCGTGGGACTTTCGTGCGCTGATGGTCCCTGACGACCATGCCGACCCGGGTGACGGGTGGCAGCGCGTGTCCACGAACTTGTACGTGCGGGAGACGACGATCGACTTTGGACTGGCGGTGCTCGAGCGGAAGCAAACGAGCGAGGACGTACCTCCTGTCGAGGTCAGGGCTCATGGCGGCCTCAAGGGGCTCGATGATTCCTCGACCCGGCTCGTCGGGGCCCACGGCGACACCCGGTTCTACATCGGCGTCGCGACCCGGGCGAGCAGCTCGGGATCGAACACGGAGACGGTGCTGTGCTTCTTTGCCGACCATCCCTACCCGGCGGTCACCATGTGCGGGCCACCCGAGAGCTACTCCAAGGGCAGCGGCGAGCTCCCGCTCGTCCAGGGCAGCACGGCGCTGTTCGTGCCGGACACCCACGAGGACCCCGGCGACGGATGGGTCCAGGCAGGCCCGAACCTCTACGTCTTCGAGCAGCTGGCGTCATGATCACCGCCAGCGCTGCAGGGCCGCTCCTGCTGAGCGCCGCGGAGGAACACAACATTCTCCTCCCGGCCGCGTACGACATCGTCTGGTTCCTGGCGCTCGCTGTGGCTGCCCTCCTTGTCGTCGCCACGCTGCTCCACCTCGCCCGCCGCAAGGACCTCACCTCGGCCGAGACTGCCCTATGGGTCCTGGTCGTCCTCCTCGTCCCGGTCGTCGGGCCCGCCGTCTACCTCCTGATTGGTCGACGCCCGAAGGGCTCGCCCTCGCCGTCGGGCCCGCGCGTGTAGCCGGCGCCGCATGGTGGGCCGCGTCGGTGGTGTCCTCGCTTCTGTGGATGTCATCGGGCCTGACAGGCGCTACGCAGTGGACGCGTACGTTCCTCCTGGCATCACCGGGCGACAGACGTGCCGCTGCGCGACCGCCTGGAGCGACTTCGTTGACTCGGTCTGGCTCTGGCTCAGTCAGCCGGCCAGGACCGGTGGGACGTCCCAGGAGTCCGCGGTCTCGAACGGATACTCCAGGTGGTGCTCGTCCGGCAGGATCTCCGCCACCTGGGCCGCGGTGGTGCCGTGCAGGTACCCGTTCTCGGCCACCCACAGCCGGATGAGCTGGAGGGGGACGTCGTGCCCGTCCTCCTGATGCATACGGGTCTCGTCGCCGCTCATGAGGATGAGCGCGCAACTCCTCCCCGTCTCAATGAGCTCCTCGATCCGGTCCACGACGCCGGCGGAATCCTCGTCGTTGTAGATCGCGGTGCCGTCCTTGAGCGCGGCGAACGTCGCGTCCAGCCCCATGTCGAAGGAGATGTCCGGGTTCTCGTCCATGCTGACGAACTCGCCGTCGCTGTTCAGGCCGATGCTGGCGTTCATGGCGAGCACGTGCACCGACTCTTGCCCGTGCTGCTCCGTCAGGGCCTTCACCAGCCAGCCGTGCCCGCTCACTGGGGCAGGACCGGCGTCAGCGTGGGCTCGGGACGCATCGGCATGCAACCAGGTTGCCACGGGAGGGATCAGCGCGGCCACGTGGCGTCGACCGGTGCGGCGGCGCGTGGTGCCCGCTCGCCCTGAATCGCCGCCGCGGCGAGCGTGCGGCCGGTCAGGACGACCTGTACCACCATCGCGACGGCCAGCAGGTACTCCACGGGCGAGGTGACGTCCAGGACGGCGGGGCGGCCCGTCACGGCCAGCACGAGCGTCAGCGCCCACCCCAGGGCGGCGAGGGCGACCAGTGCGGGCAGCACGAGCCGGTCGTGCGCCCGCAGGCGGGCCGCCACCGCCGGAAAGCTCTGCAGGAGCGAGGCGACCAGGACGACCAGGGCCGGCGCGAGCCGCAGCGCGTCGTGGTCGGTCTCGAGCAGGCACAGCGGGACGACGAGGAGGAAGAGCAGGTCGTCGAGCACCCGCCTGCCCGGGAACGGGGTCATGCGCCCATGGTCGGGTGCGGCGCCCGGCGCATCGGCCCGCGCCACGCCCGAAACCCGGCCTCAGCAGGAGGAGAATGCCCGTGCCGTCACGCGTCCTGGGTGCTCCGGTGGCGCCGGACGAGCCACCAGCCGCCCGCCACCACGAGGCCGGCGAGGGCGACGAGCACTCCGGTCCAGAGCAGGATGGACAGGACGAAGTCCTGCACGGTGACCACGGCGGCACCGTCGAGGTCTGCGGGCGACGGCGTCGGCAGTGCTTCCTGGGGTGGCGTCGTCATGGTCGTCAACGTAGCGGCGGGCCGCTTTCGCGCACGTCGGACGCCTGCCATCACTTCCGGCGGCAGGCTGGGGCCGGTCAGACGAGCTGGGCGTGCCCGGCCAGGTGCCGCAGCTGGTGGGCGGCCACCTCGGCGGCGCCGGGGTCCGCGGCGAGCCGGCGCACGGCGGCCGCGGTCTCGAAACGGACCAGCTCCTCGGCGGTGTCCGGCAGCGGGGTCGTGGCGACGGCGACGAGCGCCTCGGCCAGCTCCCGGCCTGCTGTCGACTCGTGGGACAGGCTCACGCGGACCACCTGTCCGTACGCCGCGGCGGCGTCCCCGGACAGCCGCGGGGCGAGCGCGCGGCCGATCGGGCCGGGACCGTCGTTCCCGAAGCCCGTGGCGAACATCCACACGCCGATGCCGGCCATGACGATGAGCGAGAGCCAGGTGGCGCCGCTGACGGTGCCGACCAGCGTGGCACCGATGAGCACCGTGCCGACGAGGGCCACCTCCACCAGCACCCGGGTGAGGGACTCGTCCCACATGAGCCGGGCCTGGACCTGGCGCAGGGTCGCGTCATTGATGGTCGGCGGGACCACGGCGATCTCAGTACGGGCCTCGGTGCGCTTCGTGATGACGCCGAACGGCGCCGCGAACGGGGAGCTGATCGTCTGGACCATGGCGAACCTCCTGCACCCGATAAAACAGCAGGAATCGGATCACCACGTAAGCCCTCGGTCCCGGCCAGCGCCTGCCACTCGCTCCGCCGAGCGCGCGGCTCGGTCCCGCCCCGGCGGCGCAGGCCGCCGGCCGGTGAGGTTGCGCCGGTCAGACCCGGGCGTAGGCGACGCTGCTCGCCCGCCGCGCCCGGCGCAGCGGCGTGGTGATGATCTCCTCGCCCTGCTGGTCGAGCCAGGCCGACCAGTCCGTGACCTCCGGATGACGGCGGAGCAGGGCGCGACGCTCGCGCTCGGTCATGCCACCCCAGACGCCGAACTCGGTCTGCGAGTCCAGCGCGTCGGCCAGGCACTCCCGGCGCACCGGGCAGCTGAAGCAGACCTCACGGGCGGAGCGCTGCGCCGCGCCCCGCACGAAGAGCGTGTCCGGCTCACCCTGCGCGCATGCCGCGCGCGCCGCCCACGACTGGTCCCTCATGACGACCTCCTGCAGCCCGTGCGGCGCCCCGCGGGTGCGGGCGTACGCCTTGGCTACAAGTGACGTTAATGGGGTGATCGAGTTCACGGAATACTTGAATCGAAAATGAGCAACAAACGTCGCTCATCGTCCCCAACCGCGCCAGCAGGCGCGCCGTGACCTGCGCAAACGGCCCGTCGCCCCGGTGCGCCGGCCGGCGGCTCGGCGTGGCGGCGGGGGTCAGGAGGCCTGCTTGAGCCTCTCGCGGGCCAGCTCCTCCAGGTGTGCGAGGTGCGCGACGCGGCGCCGCTCGTGGTGGGCGACCAGGTCCGACAGGGCGAGCCTGCCGTCCGGGCCGACCGGGAGCTCGCCGTCGGCGACGAGCTCGAGCAGGGCGGCCCGGTCCAGGCCCAGCAGGGCCGCGGCCTGGCGCAGGGTGAGGTGCTCGGCGATCGACAGCACCGACACGGCATGGCCGTCGCGCAGCGCCAGGGCGGCGTGTGCCAGCACCTGGCGCACCTCCGGCGAGACGGGCAGCTGTTCGCCGTCGAACCCGATCAGGGCGATCGGCTCGTCCTGGTGGCGGTCGAGGAAGAGGCCGAGCGCGTCGGCCTCACGGGGGTTGGCCGGGGGTGGCGTCGTGCGGACCTGCTCCACCAGGTCGCCGACCTCCCTGTCAAGCGGCCGTATCTGACGATCTAGGTCCATATGGCCATCCTCCCCGTTGTGGGCCGGTCCGCCACTCGAGGGACGGGGCCGGTCGGACGGGGGTGTCCCGCCGCCGTTCCGGTCGCGGAGCCGCCGGGGCCTTCGTAGGATCCGGCACGTGCTGACGACGGACGACCGATATGACGGCGAGGCGGTCGACCGCCTGGTGGCCGGGACCTACTACTTCCGGGGCATCAGCCCCGCCCAGTGGGCCGAGTACGTCGGCGCGCGGGCGAGCCTCGACGCGCTGTCGTCGGCGTCGCGCGCCGAGCAGCTCATGGAGCTGCTGCCCTTCGTCGCCGAGCTCGTCGCGCGGGACCGCGCCGATGCCGCCGCCGACGACCTGCACTCCGCCGCGATGGCCGGGGACCTCCAGGCCGCGGGGGCCGACGGGCTGGACGCCGTCGCAGGGGCCGAGGGGCTCGACGCCGCGGCGGCCACCAAGGAGCTCGACGCCGCCGCGGCCTGAGGCGCCCGACTGGGTCCACCGCGGCGCCGGTGCGCCGCCCTCCTGGAGATGCCCCGGGCGAGCGTGCGCACGGGCGAGGATGCCCCGCGCCCGCCGCGTGCCCTACCATTGGTCGGTCTGTCCACGCGACGACCGCCGCTGAAACGGACAGACCACGAACGTCCCCGCCGCGACCGGCGGGCCCCGACCGATCGTCCGATGAGTGGAGTGCACCGCAGTGAAGAGCGCCGTCGAGAACCTTGAGCCCACCCGGGTCAAGCTGACCGTGGAGGTGTCGTACGACGAGCTCAAGCCGAGCCTCGACCACGCCTACTCGCACATCGGGGAGCAGGTCAACGTGCCTGGCTTCCGCAAGGGCAAGGTCCCGCCCCGCATCCTGGACCAGCGCGTGGGGCGTGGCGCCGTCATCGAGCACGCCGTCAACGACTCCCTCTCCGGCTTCTACAGCCAGGCCGTGGCCGAGACCGAGATCAAGCCCCTCGGCCAGCCGAGCATCAACGTCACCGAGATCCCCGCGGTGACCGGCAAGCCCGGCGGCCAGCTGGTCTTCGAGGCCGAGGTGGACGTGCGCCCGGAGATCACCCTTCCGGCGCTGGACACCCTCGAGGTCACCGTCGAGGACGTCGAGGTCGCCGAGGACGACGTCGAGGAGCGCCTGACCGCCCTGCGTGAGCGCTTCGGCTCCCTCGTCGGCGTCGAGCGGCCCATCCAGGACGGCGACTTCGTCGTCATCGACCTGTCCGCCAAGGTGGGCGACGAGGAGGTCGACTCCGTCTCCGGGATCTCCTACCAGATCGGCGCGGGCAACATGCTCGACGGCCTCGACGAGGCCCTGACCGGCGCCTCCGCCGACGAGACGAAGACCTTCACGGCGACCCTGGCCGGCGGCGAGCACGCCGGCGAGGAGGCCGACGTCACCGTCACCGCCACCGCCGTCAAGGAGCGGGACCTGCCCGCCGCCGACGACGACTTCGCCCAGCTCGCCTCCGAGTTCGACACCATCGACGAGCTCCGCGAGGACCTGCGCACCCAGGTCGCGAACGACAAGGCCGCCAACCGCGCCGTCCAGGCCCGCGACCTGCTGCTCGCGAAGCTGCGCGAGGCCACCGACTTCCCGGTGCCGGCCGGCGTCGTCGACGCCGAGATCAAGCGGCACCTCGAGGCCGAGGGCAAGGCCGAGGACGACCCGCACGGCGAGGAGGTCCGCGAGGAGGTCACCGACCTGCTGCGCGAGCAGCTCCTCCTCGACACCCTGGCCGAGCAGCTCGAGGTCGGCGTGACCCAGAACGAGCTGCTGGAGTTCCTCGTCCGCAACGCCCAGCAGTACGGCATGGAGCCGAACCAGTTCATCCAGGCCGCCGCGCAGACCGGCCAGATCGGCGCCTTCACCGGGGAGATCGCCCGCAACAAGGCCCTGGCCGTGGCGCTGCGCCAGGTGACCGTCAAGGACGGCGCCGGCAACGCCGTCGACCTCAGCGAGTACATCGGCTCCGACGAGCTCGACGCTGCCGGCCCCGAGGGCGCGGCGGAGGCCGGCGAGGCGGAGTCCGCCGAGTCGCCTGAGTCCCCGGAGTCGCCGGAGTCGCCCGAGTCCGCCGACTCGCCGGAGTCGCCCGAGTCCGCCCCGTCCGCCGACGAGGCGGGGGAGCCGGCCGAGGCCGCCGCCCCGAAGAAGGCGCCGGCCAAGAAGGCCGCGGCGAAGAAGCCCGCGAAGAAGGCCGCCGAGGAGGCCGCCGCCGAGGAGCAGCCCGAGACCGAGGCGCCGGCCAAGAAGGCCGCCGCGAAGAAGGCGCCCGCCAAGAAGGCCACCGCCAAGGCGAAGGCCGACGACGCGGAGTGACCTCCCGCGACCGCGGGCCCGGCACCATCGGTGCCGGGCCCGCGGCGTATCCCGGGGCGTCGTGCGCCGTGAGCGAAAAGGGAGCCTCCCGGATAAGGATCTGTCGCCGGGCGGCGTTAGTGTCCAAGGACCGACCAGACAGGCCGACACGGCCGGGCGCCGCCCGGCCCAGAAGGAGCGTGCAGTGAGCGAGCAGATGCCGCAGGCGAGGACCGAGACGACCTCGATGGGCCTGACCGACAACATCTACAACCGGCTGCTCAAGGAGCGCATCATCTGGCTGGGCTCGGAGGTGCGCGACGACAACGCGAACGCGATCTGCGCGCAGATGATGCTCCTCGCCGCAGAGGACCCCGAGAAGGACGTCTACCTCTACATCAACTCTCCCGGCGGCTCGATCACCGCCGGCATGGCGATCTACGACACGATGCAGTACATCCAGCCCGACGTGGTGACCGTGGCGATGGGCATGGCGGCCTCGATGGGCCAGTTCCTCCTCTCCTCCGGCACCAAGGGCAAGCGCTACATCACCCCGCACGCCCGCGTGCTCATGCACCAGCCCTCCGGCGGCATCGGCGGCACGGCGACCGACATCCGCATCAACGCCGAGCTCATCCTCCACATGAAGCGGACCCTGGCGGAGCTCACCGCCGCCCAGACGGGCAAGAGCGTCGAGCAGATCAACAAGGACGCCGACCGCGACCGCTGGTTCACGGCCACGGAGGCGCTGGAGTACGGCTTCGTCGACCACGTGGTCGAGACCTCCGCCGGCGTGCCCGGCGGCGGCGGCACCAGCGGCGCCGTCGGCGACGGCGAGACCAAGTGACGCGGAACCCGGCCGACGACCTCACCCAAGGAGCACCTGTGAACACCAACTTCCTCGCCCAGGCGGGCCAGCTGCCGGCCGCCACGGCACCGGCCATGCCGACGTCGCGCTACGTGCTGCCCCAGTTCGAGGAGCGCACCGCCTACGGCTACAAGCGTCAGGACCCGTACACCAAGCTGTTCGAGGACCGCATCATCTTCCTGGGCGTGCAGGTCGACGACGCCTCGGCGGACGACGTCATGGCCCAGCTGCTCGTCCTGGAGAGCCAGGACCCGGACGGCCTCATCACCATGTACATCAACTCTCCCGGCGGCTCGTTCACCGCGATGACGGCCATCTACGACACGATGATGTACATCAAGCCGCAGATCCAGACGGTGTGCCTGGGGCAGGCCGCCTCGGCCGCCGCGGTCCTGCTCGCCGCCGGCTCGCCGGGCAAGCGGCTCGCGCTGCCCAACGCGCGCGTGATGATCCACCAGCCGTCCCTCGAGGGCGGCGGCTACCTGCAGGCCTCGGACATCGAGATCCACGCCAACGAGGTGCTGCGCATGCGCACCTGGCTCGAGGAGACCATCGCGGAGCACTCCGGCACCCCGGTGGAGCAGGTCCGTCAGGACATCGAGCGCGACAAGATGCTCACGGCCGAGCAGGCCAAGGAGTACGGGCTCGTGGACCAGGTGCTCGAGTCCCGCAAGACCCCGGCGCTGACGAAGGCCTGACCCTGTCGGCCGGCGCTCGGCACCGCGGCGGGCGGGTGACCGGTGGTCGCCCGCCCGCCGCGACGCCGGCGGCAACCATCCCGCGCGGCGGGCAGGACAAGGCGGTGCGTCGTGGTGTGGAATGGACGGGTACGGCCGGTAGCGTCGTAGAGCACGAACGAGACGAGAGGGTGGTGGAGCCCGGTGGTTCGCACGGGTGAGGGAGCGGACCTGCTCAAGTGCTCGTTCTGCGGGAAGAGCCAGAAGCAGGTCAAGAAGCTCATCGCGGGTCCGGGTGTGTACATCTGCGATGAGTGCATCGACCTGTGCAACGAGATCATCGACGAGGAGTTGGCCGAGTCCAGCGAGCTCGGGCTGGTCGACCTGCCCAAGCCGCGCGAGATCTACGACTTCCTCGAGGAGTACATCATCGGCCAGGACACCGCGAAGCGGTCCCTCGCCGTGGCGGTGTACAACCACTACAAGCGCGTCCAGGCCAAGGAGACCGGCCAGGACGACTCCGGCGTCGAGATCTCCAAGTCCAACATCCTGCTCGTCGGCCCGACCGGCACCGGCAAGACCTACCTCGCGCAGACCCTCGCGAAGATGCTCAACGTCCCCTTCGCCATCGCCGACGCCACGGCGCTGACCGAGGCCGGCTACGTGGGCGAGGACGTGGAGAACATCCTCCTCAAGCTCATCCAGGCCGCCGACTTCGACGTCAAGAAGGCCGAGAAGGGCATCATCTACATCGACGAGATCGACAAGATCGCCCGCAAGAGCGAGAACCCGTCGATCACCCGGGACGTCTCCGGCGAGGGCGTGCAGCAGGCGCTGCTGAAGATCATCGAGGGCACCCAGGCCTCGGTGCCCCCGCAGGGCGGGCGCAAGCACCCGCACCAGGAGTTCCTCCAGATCGACACCACCAACGTGCTGTTCATCGTGGCCGGGGCCTTCGCCGGGCTCGAGGAGATCATCTCCGCCCGGGTGGGACGCCGGGGGATCGGCTTCGGCGCGCCGCTGCGCTCGGCCGACGCCGAGGCCGACCTCTTTGGCGAGGTCCGCCCCGAGGACCTGCACAAGTTCGGGCTGATCCCCGAGTTCGTCGGCCGCCTGCCGATCGTGGCCACCGTGAGCAAGCTCGACCAGGCCGCGCTCGTGCGCATCCTCACCGAGCCGCGCAACGCCCTGGTCAAGCAGTACCAGCGCATGTTCGAGATCGACGGCGTGGAGCTGGAGTTCACCGACGACGCCCTCGAGGCCATCGCCGACCAGGCCCTGCTGCGCGGGACCGGCGCGCGCGGCCTGCGCGCGATCATGGAGGAGGTGCTGCGCGAGGTGATGTTCGAGGTGCCCTCCCGCGACGACGTCGCCCGCGTGGTCGTCACCCGCGAGGTGGTCCTCGAGAACGTCAACCCCACCCTCGTGCCCCGGGAGTCGCCCACCAAGCGGCGCACCCCTCGGGAGAAGAGCGCCTGACCTTCGTCCGCGCCGACGGGCCGGTGCGCATCCGCGGCGCCGGCCCGTCGCGCGTCCGGAGTGCGCGACCGCCGAACGGACGACATAGGTCCACAACAGGGGTGGCAGGGGGCGCCGCCGTCATGCACAGTGGGGAGACCCAAGAACGGATCCCACCACACACCGAGGTGCTTGATGCGACTTGACCGGATCACCGCCGACCTTCCCACGGACATCCCCCTCGCCACGGTCGTGCTGGACGCGACACGGGAGAGCGAGACCGGCGACCAGGCGGTGCTCACACGGTGGAAAGATCTGCGGCGCAGTCTCGAGGCGCAGGGCGCCGACGAGGCCACGCTCGAAGCGCTGAGCGAGCGCATCCGCACCATCAGCAAGGCGGCGGGCAAGTTCGGCCGCGTCCTGGTCGCCGGGCGGGGCGAGGTCTTCATGGACTGCACGCTCAGCCAGCCCCCCGCCACCGACGAGGGCATCTACGACAAGGGCGCCGACGCCTTCGCCCTCGCCCGCGTCGCCGACGAGCGGGTGCGCTACCTGCTCGCCTCGGTGGACCGCTCGGGGGCGGACCTGACGTTCCACGAGTCCGCCACGGCCATCACGGCCGGGGACGGGGAGGTGAGCGTCGAGGGCGGCCACGACGAGCTGCGCAAGGCCAACGTCGGCGGCCGGTCCCAGCGCCGGTACGAGTCGCGGGTGGAGGACTCCTGGGAGCGCAACGCCGAGGCCGTCGCGGCCGAGCTGTCCCGGGTCGTGGCGGAGCGCCGGCCCGAGCTGCTCATCCTCACCGGTGACATCCGGGCCCGGACCCTCGTCGTCGACGCGCTCGGCCGCCAGGCCCGGGACATCGCCGTCGTGCTCGAGGGCGGCTCCCGCTCCGAGGGCGCCAAGCCGCAGACGTTCAACGCCCGGGTCGCCGCGGCCCTCGAGCAGTACCGGATGCGCCGCCGCGAGGACGTCCTCGACAAGCTGCGCCAGCTGCAGGGCCAGGACGGCCCGGCGGTGAGCGGCCGCGACGACGTGCTGGCGGTGCTGCGGCGCGGGCAGGTCGCCGAGCTCATCATCACCGAGACGGTGGCCGGGCCGCCGTCGTCCCTGGCCCGCAAGAAGCTGTGGGTGGGGGACGGGCCCCTGGAGATCGGGCTGACCCAGCAGGACGTCATCGACCTCGGGGCCACGGCCCCGCACCAGGTGCGCGCCGACCTCGCCGTGGGGCGCGCGGCCCTGGCGCAGGGGGCCGGCATCACCGTGGCGGACGACGCCAGCATCGGGCTGGCCGACGGCGTGGGGGCCCTGCTGCGCTGGGACGACGCCGCCACCCCCAACGAGCGGGTGTTCACCCAGAGCGCCGACCCGCACCGCGGCGAGGGGCACAACCGCCGCCGGGCCGCCGCCGAGGCGCGCTAGCCGGACGGGGCGGGCCGGGGCGGCGCCGTCCCGGCCCGCAGCGACGGCCGACCGCCGATCACTCCCGCGCCTGCCGACCGCGCCGCCGCCGTGGAAACATAAGGGCGTGCCCGACGTCGCCCTGCGCTCCGCCCAGGGGCGCTGGGTGGTCCTGGCCGCCACCCTCGGCTCGGCCATGGCGCTCCTCGACGGCACCGTGGTCAACGTGGCGCTGCGCCCGCTGGGTGAGGATCTCGGCGCCTCGCTGGCGGACCTCCAGTGGGTGGTCAACGCCTACATGCTCACCCTGGCCTCCCTCATCCTGGTCGGCGGCTCGCTGGGGGACCGGCTGGGACGCCGGCGGGTCTTTCTCGTCGGCGTCGTCTGGTTCGCCGCGGCGTCCCTGGCGTGCGGGCTCGCCCAGAGCAGCGGCGAACTCATCGTCGCCCGCGGGGTGCAGGGCGTCGGCGGCGCGCTGCTGACGCCGGGGAGCCTGGCGATGATCCAGGGCACCATCGCCGTCCACGACCGCGCGCGGGCGATCGGCGTCTGGTCCGCCTGGTCGGGCGTGGCGGCCGCCCTCGGACCGCTGCTCGGCGGCTGGATCGTCGACACGATCAGCTGGCGCTGGGTGTTTCTCATCAACGTCCCGGTGGCGGCGGCCGTGGTCGCCGTGGGGCTGCGGCACGTGCCGGAGTCGGGTGGGCAGCCGCGGGCAGCCCGGGCTCCGTTCGACGTCGCCGGCGCCGCCCTGGCCGTGGTGGCCTTGGGGGGCGTCACGTTCGCGCTCATCCAGGGTGGCTGGGTGCCGGCCGCCGTCGGAGGCGTCGGCCTGGCTGCGTTCCTCGCTGTCGAGCACCGCGGCCGCAACCCCATGCTGGCCCTGGGGGTGTTCGCCGACCGCACGTTCGCCGTCGTCAACCTCATGACCTTCGTGGTGTACGGCGCGCTGGCGGCGGTGATGTTCTTCCTGGTGCTCCAGCTCCAGGTGGTCGGCGGCTTCACGCCGCTCCAGGCCGGGCTCGCGACGCTGCCCTTCACGGTGCTCATGCTGGTGTTCTCGCCCCGGGTGGGTGCGCTCATGGCGCGTACCGGCCCGCGGCCGTTGCTGGCCGCGGGTCCCGCGCTGGCAGCCGCTGGGGCGGCGATGCTCACCGGCGTCTCCGGCGGGGTGTCCTACGTCAGCGACGCGCTGCCCGGCGTCGTGGTCTTCGGCGCCGGCATCACCCTCATGGTCACGCCTCTGACCGCCACGGTACTGGCCGCCCTGCCCGATGCGCAGGCCGGCATCGCCAGCGGGGTCAACAATGCGGTGGCGCGCGCGGGGAGCCTGATCGCCGTCGCGGCGCTGCCGGCCGTGGTGGGCCTGTCCGGCGCCGACTACGGCGACCCGGCCGTCTTCGACGCCGGATACCGCGCCGCGATGTGGTGGTGCGCCGGGCTGCTGCTCGCCGGGGCGCTCGTGGCCGGTGCGTTGCTGCCGTCGCGCCGGGACGCGGCCGGCGGGACGGGGGCCGGGCCTCCCCGGACGCCGCCGCGGCCCGGCGGGCGCGGAACGTAGGATCGCCGCATGACGACCCCCGGCATCCACCGCAGCAACGAGCCCGCCGAGGTCCCCGAGGAGCTCCGGGAGGCCCGGGCGACGATCGACAACATCGACGCCGCCCTCGTCCACCTGCTCGCCGAGCGGTTCCGCTGCACCAAGAAGGTCGGCATGCTCAAGGCGCGGCTGAACCTGCCGCCGTCGGACCCGGGGCGCGAGGACCGCCAGGTCGCGCGGCTGCGCGCGCTGGCCGAGGACGCCGGGCTGGACCCGGTGTTCGCGGAGAAGTTCCTCAAGTTCATCGTCGAGGAGGTCATCCGCCACCACGAGGACATCGCCGACTCGCTGGCGGGGGAGGGCGCCCCGACCGGGGCATAGCCCGGGCGGGCGACCGCGACGGACCCACCGGGCGCGCCAGCTGTCACCGGCCGCTACAGGACACGGCGAGCGCCACAGGTGCACCTGTGGCCCTCGCCGTGTCCTGTAGCGGCCGCGTCGTCGGACGCGAGGCCCAGGGATCAGGAGTAGATCGACTCCACCTCGGCGGCGAAGTCCTTGAGCACCAGGGCCCGCTTGACCTTCAACGACGGCGTCAGGTACCCGTTGGCCTCGGTGAAGTCCGTGGTGAGCACCGTGATCTTGCGGATCGACTCGGCCCGCGAGACGGCCTCGTTGGCGCGGGTGACCGCCCGGTCCAGGGCGGCGAGCACGCGCTCGTCGGTGGCCGCCTGCTCCACGGTCATCGCGGGCAGCCGGTGGTTGGCCAGCCACTGCGGCAGCATCTCGGCGTCGAGGGTGACGAGGGCCCCGATGAACGGCTTGTTGTCGCCGACGACGACCACCTGGGAGACCAGGGGGTGCCCGCGCAGCCGGTCCTCGAGCACCGCCGGGGCGACGTTCTTGCCGCCGGCGGTCACGATGATCTCCTTCTTGCGCCCGGTGATGCGCAGGTAGCCGTCCTCGTCGAGGGTGCCGAGGTCGCCGGTGATGAACCACCCGTCGGGGTCGAACGCGGCGGCGGTCGCCTCCGGGTTGCCGTGGTAGCCGCGGAAGACGTGCGGGCCCTTGACCAGGACCTGGCCGTCGTCGGCGATGCGCACCGAGGTGCCCGGGTAGGGCGGGCCGACGGTGCCGATCTTGACCAGGCCGGGGCGGTTGACCGTGGTGGGCGCGCCCACCTCGGTGAGCCCGTAGCCCTCGAGCACCACCACGCCGATGCCGCGGAAGAAGTGCCCGAGCCGCTCGCCGAGCGGGCCGCCGCCGGAGACGGCGTAGTCCAGCGTCCCGCCCATCGCGGCGAGGATCTTGCGGTAGACCAGCCGGCTGGCCAGCGCGCGCTGGGTCTTGAGGGCGCGCGAGGGGCCCTCGGGGGTGTCCAGGGCGCGGGAGTAGGCGATGGCCACCTTGGCCGCCCACCGGAAGACGCGCTTCTGGGCGCCCGAGCCGGCCTTGGCGTCGGCGGCGTTGTAGACCTTCTCGAAGACGCGGGGGACGGCGAGGAGGAAGGTGGGCCGGAACGCGGCGAGGTCGGCGACGAGGTTCTTCGCGTCCGGCACGTGCGCCATGACGGCGCCGGAGTAGACGCACAGCACCTCGACGAACCGGGCGAAGACGTGCGCCAGCGGCATGAAGAGCAGCGTCCGCTTGCCGGCGCCGCGCACGACCATGGAGAAGTTGGGGTCGTCGGAGCCGTTGACCACCAGGGAGACGAAGTTCCCGTGGGTCAGCTCGACGCCCTTGGGCCGCCCGGTGGTCCCCGAGGTGTAGATGATCGTCGCGAGGGCGTCCAGGCCGAGGGCGGCGGTGCGGGTGGTGACGTCCGCGTCGGGCACGTCGGCGCCGAGCTCACGCAGCCGGCTCACCGCGTCCTCCGCGATGACGAGGACGTGCTCGAGCGCGGCCTGGCCGATCAGCGGCTCCGCCAGCGCCGCCTGGGCGCGGTTCTCGGTGAAGACGACCCTGACCTCGGCGTCCGTGACGATCCACTCCACCTGGGAGGCGGAGGAGGTCTCGTAGATGGAGACCGGGACGGCGCCCACGGACCAGGCGGCGAAGTCGAGCAGGGTCCACTCGTAGCTGGTGTGGCTCATGATCGCCACCCGCTCGCCCGGCCGGACGCCGAGGGCGATCAGCCCCTTGGCGGCGGCGAGCACCTCCTCGGCGAAGACCCGGGCGGTGACGGGCACGAAGCCCGACCCGAGGGCGGTCTGCCGCTCGAAGATCGTTCCCTCGGGGTCCTTGGCGACCCGCTCGCGCAGGATCCCCGGGATCGACATGCCCGGCTCGAACTTTCCGACGCCGGGGGTGGACGCCTCGCGCCGCACCCCCGCCTGCTCGCTGACGGTCTCCGCCATCGTGGTCCCTTCGCTCTTCCGGCCGCCGCGGCGGCCCGTCATGGCGCCGCCGCCGGGGGACCGGCGGCGGCGGTGGCCTTGTCAGCGGCGCGGCTCGGGCTCGTCGAGCTGGTGCTCGACGACCTCCGCGTGCTCGGCGCCGCTCACGCCCAGGATCTCCAGGTCCCCGCGCACCCGGCCGGCCGCGCGCAGGTCGCCCAGCGCCTGCTGGACCAGCGCGACGCTCTCGACCGGCAGCTGCAGCCGTGCCCGGGCGAAGGTGGTGCGCTGGGAGACCTTGGCCTCCGACTTCACCTTGCGCAGCGCGGCCAGTGCCTGCCCGGTGGCGCCGATGAGCGTGGGGTCGCCCTCCGCGGCGGCCGCGCGCAGCGGGGCCGCGGCCGGCCAGGCGGCCTGGTGCACCGAGCCGGTGCGGTACCAGTGCCAGACCTCCTCGGTGGCGAAGGGCAGCACCGGGGCGAAGAGCCGCAGGAAGGTGTCCACCGCGATGGCCAGCGCCGCCCGGGCGGAGGCCGCCTCGGCGGCCGGCTGGGTGCCGTCGCGGTTGTAGGCGCGGTCCTTGACGAGCTCGAGGTAGTCGTCGCAGAACGTCCAGAAGTAGGTCTCGGAGACCTCGAGGGCCTTCGTGTGGTCGTAGGCCTCGAACGCGGCCGTGGCCGTCTCGACGACGTCGGACAGCCCGGCGAGCATCGCCCGGTCGATGGGGGCGGTGACCGCCGCGGGGTCGAGCGCGAGCGGCTCGTCCCCGCCCATGGTCAGGGCGAACTTCGAGGCGTTGAGGATCTTGATGGCCAGGCGGCGGCCGATCTTCATCTGCCCGACCTCGAACGCCGCGTCGGTGCCCAGCCGGGCGGAGGCCGCCCAGTACCGCACGGCGTCGGAGCCGTGCTCCTCGAGCAGCCCCATGGGCGTGACGACGTTGCCCTTGGACTTCGACATCTTCTTGCGGTCCGGGTCGAGGATCCAGCCGCTGATGGCGGCGTGCTTCCACGGCAGGGCACCGAACTCGAGGTGGGCGCGCACCACCGTGGAGAACAGCCAGGTGCGGATGATGTCCTGGCCCTGCGGGCGCAGGTCCATCGGGTAGACCCGCTCGAACAGGTCCGGGTCGCGCAGCCAGCCGCCGGCGATCTGCGGCGACAGCGACGACGTCGCCCAGGTGTCCATGATGTCGACCTCGCCGACGAACCCGCCGGGCGCGCCGCGCTGGTCCTCGGTGTAGCCGGCGGGCACGTCGGTGCTCGGGTCCACCGGCAGGGCGGCCTCGTCGGGGGTGAGGACGTGGTCGTAGTCGACCTCGCCGTCCTCGCGCACGGCGTACCACACCGGGATCGGCACCCCGAAGAAGCGCTGGCGGGAGACCAGCCAGTCGCTGTTGAGGCCGTTGACCCAGTTCTCGTAGCGCACCCGCATGAAGTCGGGGTGGAAGTCGAGCTCCTGGCCGCGGGCGATGAGGTTCTCGCGCAGCTCCCGGCCGTTGGCCTCGGTGTAGGGCCGGCCGCCGTTGCGGATGTACCACTGGCGGGAGGTGACGATCTCCAGCGGCTTGTCGCCCTTCTCGAAGAAGTTCGTCTTGCGCTGGGTCGGGGTGGGCTCGCCGTCGAGGTCGCCGCTGGCGCGCAGCGCGTCGACGACGACCTTGCGGGCGGAGAAGGTGGTCTTGCCGGCCATCTCCGCGTAGGTGTCGCGGGCCTGGTCGGTGGCGAGCCAGTCCGGGGTGTCGCGCAGGATGCGCCCGTCGCGGCCGAGGACCGAACGGGTGGGCAGCTGCAGCTCGCGCCACCACTGCACGTCGGTGAGGTCGCCGAAGGTGCAGCACATGGCGATGCCGGCGCCCTTCTCCATCTCCGCGGCCGGGTGCGCGAGGACCGGGAGCTCGACGCCGAAGACCGGGGAGGTCACCGTGGTGCCGAACAGCGCCTGGTAGCGCTCGTCGTCGGGGTGGGCGATGAGCGCCACGCACGCCGGGAGGAGCTCGGGCCGGGTCGTCTCGATATGCACGACGTCGCCGGGGTCGCCGTTCTTGTGGAAGGCGACCTTGTGGTAGAAGCCCGGGTAGTCGCGGGCCTCCAGCTCGGCCTGGGCGACGGCGGTCTGGAAGGTCACGTCCCACAGGCCCGGCGCCTGCGCCTGGTAGGCCTCGCCGCGGGCGAGGTTGCGCAGGAACGCCGCCTGCGCCACCAGCTGCGCGTCGCGGCCGATGGTCTGGTAGTGGTGCTTCCAGTCCACGCTCAGGCCGAGGTGGCGCCACAGCGCCTCGAACTGCTGCTCGTCCTCGGCGGTGAGGCGCTCGCACAGCTCGACGAAGTTCTTGCGGCTGATCGGCACCTGGTCGGCGGCCTTGATCGACTTGCCCTCGCCCCCGACGTGCGGCGGGGTGAAGTCGGGGTCGTAGGGCAGCGACGGGTCGCAGCGCACGCCGAAGTAGTTCTGCACGCGCCGCTCGGTGGGCAGGCCGTTGTCGTCCCAGCCCATGGGGTAGAACACCGCCTTGCCGCGCATGCGCTGGTAGCGGGCGACGACGTCGGTGTGGGTGTAGCTGAACACGTGGCCCACGTGCAGGGAGCCGGAGACGGTCGGCGGCGGGGTGTCGACCGAGTACACCTGCTCACGGGTGGCGGTGCGGTCGAAGGCGTAGGTGCCCTCCGCCGTCCACGCGGCGTTCCACCGCTCCTCGAGGCCGTCGAGGCTGACCTTGTCCGGTACCTGTGGGGCCGGGAGGGACTCGGCTTCGGGCACGGCGGCGGTCAGGGGCGTTTCGCTCATGGTGGCCGATTCTTTCATGACGGCGGCGGTGCGCGCCGTCACGCCCGTCACGGTGGCGGCCGCGGACGTGGACCCCACGGGCGACCCTCACGCGCAGCGGGCGCTGCAGCTCTCACCGCCCGTGCCAGTTCGCGCCGACCGCCACAGTCGCAGCTGGCGCGCTCAGCGCGAACTGGCGCGGTAGGCGGGCGCCGGGCCGCCGGGTGCCCGGGCCGCCGGGCGCCCGCCTGCCGGGTGGTCGACCGCCGCTGCGCCGCTCAGCCCCGCGCGAGGGCGAAGAGCCGGTCGAGGATGCGCTCGCCGTCGACCCGGATGCCGTCGTGCTGATACTCGTTGGTCACCCACGGGCGCAGCTTCCGGATGGTCCGCGCGGTCTCCAGGGACAGCTCGACCGGGACGAACATGTCGTCGACGTAGACCGCCGCCGCCACCGGGACCGTGTTACGGGCGAGCACCTCGCGGTCGTAGAGCCGGGGGAAGTCCTCCTTGGCGGCGAGCAGGTCGGCGGCCGCCGCCAGCGGGGCCAGCGCCGGGTCCTCGCGCAGCTGCCACGGGTAGATGTGCTCGCCGGTGAGGTGGTAGGGGGTGCCGGGCCAGGCGGGGTCGGCGTCCTCGGCCATCGTGGGGAACTCCCCGCGCACGCGCTGGGCGGCCCAGTGCGTGGCGGCGCCCTGGGCGTAGATCGCCTCGTGGAGCGCCGCGTACAGCTCCCGGCCGGCGTAGCTCACCAGCGCCCCGACGTCGGCGAGGAAGGCCCGGCTGAGCCGCCGGGTGCCGCCGACGGTGACGAAGGGGTCCTCGAAGAGGTAGTGCAGCGCGTCGAACCCCAGGTCGGCCCCGAGCCGGATGCCCACCTGCCGCAGCCGGCGGGCGGTGAGCCGCTCCCCGGTGGGCAGCCGCTCGTCGGTGTCGGCCAGGTGCCGGGCGAGCTCGCGCAGGCGGGCCTGGTCGGCGGGGTAGCGGGCGAAGTACTGCACGTTGCGGCGGGCGGTCTTGGCGTAGGTGAGGCGGTAGACGTCCTCGGCGCTGGCCGTCAGGGCGGGCAGCCCGCCGGTGATGTAGGCGGCGCTGAGCCCCTCGGGCGCGGCGCTGAGGTAGGCGGTGATGACGAACCCGCCGAAGGACTGCCCCAGCGCCGCCCACGGCCGGCCCCCGGTGAGCTCGCGGCGCAGCGCCTCGGCGTCGGCCACGATGGCGTCGGCGCGGAAGTGCGCGAGGTAGGCCGCCTGCGCGGCGGCGTCGCCGCGGGCGGTGACCGTGACGGCGTCGGCCGGGGTGGAGGCGCCGGTGCCGCGCTGGTCGAGCAGGACCACCCGGTAGTCGCGCAGCGCCCGGTCCAGCCAGCCGCCGATCCGCGCCGGCCGGTCGGCCCGCCCGCCGGGCCCGCCCTGGAACCACACGAGGTGGGGCAGGTCCGCGCCGCCGTCGCGCACGATCTCCCGGGCGAAGAGCGTGAGGGTCTCCCCGGCCGGGTCGGCGTGGTCGAGCGGGACGGTCAGGCGGTGCTCGAAGACGTCGTGGCCGTCGAGGCGGTAGCTGGTGGTGTCCATGGCGGCATTCTCCCGGGCCGGGCCGCCGACGCGCCTCCGTGACCGGGTGCGCCCGGGTGGTGGGGCCAGTGTCAGCGGGTGCGCCCGGGTGGTGGGGCCGTCAGCGGGTGCGCCCGGGTGGTGGGGCCGTCAGCGGGTGCGCAGCGTGGGCGTGGCGGGCGCCGCCGTCCCGTGCTGGGCGTCGGACAGGCGGGCGATGGTCGCCTCCGCCCGCCGGACCCGGGCCAGCGCCCGGCCGGGCAGGACGTCGGTGAGGAACTCGTACCGGTCGGCCGTCGCCCGCGCGCCCGGCGCGCCCGTGCGCGCGGCCCCCACCGTGGCGTCCCACCAGTCGGCGATGTCGCCCCAGCCCGGGGCGGCCAGCGACCCGCCGAAGTGCTGGACCGCCAGCCCCGAGCACAAGGTGGCGAAGCGCAGCCGCTGCTCGAGCGGCCAGCCGTGCAGGGTGCCGGTGACCAGGGCGGCGGCGAAGACGTCGCCGGCGCCGGTGGCGTCGATGGCGTCGACGTCCAGCGGCTCCACCCGCACCTCCCGCCCGCCCTCGACGGCCAGCGCCCCGTCCCCTCCGAGCGTGACGACGACGAGCGGGACGTGCTCGGCCAGCACCCGTGCCGCCTCCGCCGGGTCCGCCGTGCGGGTGTACGCCATCGCCTCCGCGGCGTTGGGGGTGAAGGCGTAGCAGCCGTCCAGCCGCTCGGACAGGGCGGCGTCCCACGCCCCGGAGGGGTCCCAGGCGGCGTCCGCGAACACCAGGGTCCCCTCGTCGGCCATGGGCCGCCACCACCCGTCCGTCTCGCCAGCCGGGACGAGCTCGGTGACGACGGCGCGGGCGGCGGGCGGGTCGCCGAGCAGGTGGTGGGCCGGCTCGGGGTCCGGGTGGCCGTGGGTCACCATCGCCCGGTCGCGGCCCGAGGCCATGGACACCGTCACCGAGGTGTGCCAGTGCCGGTAGCGGCGCGAGGCGGACAGGTCCACCCCCTCCTGCTCGGCCAGCACCGTCCACAGCCAGTCGGCGTAGGCGTCGTCGCCGAACCCGGCGGCCATCCCGGTGCGCAGGCCCAGCCGCGCCATCGGCACGGCGAGGTTCGCGATGCCGCCGGGCGCGGTGCCCATGCCCTGCGCCCACACCTCGGTGCCCGGGCTGGGAGCGGCGGGCAGCCCGGTGAACACGACGTCGAAGAAGACGGGTCCGGCGACGAGGACGTCCAGCGGCTCGGCGGGGGCGGTGGTCATGGGGGGATCCTCCCATCCCGATACCGTGGCCCCGTGCAGCTGACGATCCTCGGCGGCGGGGGCTTCCGCGTCCCGCTCGTCTACCAGGCCGTGACCGCCGCCCGCGAGCGGGTCGGCGTCGACCGCGTGGTCCTCCTCGACGACGACGCCGCCCGGCTCGCCGTCATGACCGACGTCCTCGCCCAGCTCCGCGCCGAGGCGGGCACCGGCCCGGCCGTGCGGGCCACCACCGACGTCGACGAGGCCGTGCGCGGCGCCGACGTCGTCTTCTCCGCCATCCGGGTGGGCGGGACCGGCGGGCGCACCCAGGACGAGCGCGCCGCCCTGGGCCTGGGCGTCCTGGGCCAGGAGACCGTCGGCCCGGGCGGGCTGGCCTACGCGCTGCGCACCGTGCCCGTCGCCGACGCCCTCGCCGAGCGGATCGCCGCGCTGGCGCCGCGGGCGTGGACCATCAACTTCACCAACCCGGCCTCGATCGTCACCGAGGCCATGCGCGCCCACCTGGGCGACCGCGTCGTCGGCATCTGCGACACCCCCATCGCGCTCGTGCGCCGCACCCTGCGCGCCGTCGGCCTGGACCCGATGGCCTTCGACCGCGGCGAGGCGGAGGTCGACTACGCCGGGCTCAACCACCTCGGCTGGCTGCGGGGGGTGCGCGCCGGCGGCCGGGACCTGCTGCCCGGCCTGCTGGCCGACGACGCCGCCCTGCGCGGGCTGGAGGAGGTCCGGCTCATGGGCGCCGAGTGGGTGCGGGCCCAGCGCGCCCTGCCCAACGAGTACCTGTACTACTACGACTACACCCGCGAGGCGGTCGCGGCGCTCGCGGCCGAGCAGCGCACCCGCGGGGAGTTCCTCGCCGGGCAGCAGGGCGCCTTCTACGCCGCGGCCGCCGCCGAGCCGGCGCTGGCGCTGGCGCTGTGGCGCGGGGCGCTGGCCGAGCGGGAGGCGACCTACATGGCCACCGAGCGCGAGAGCACGGCCGCGGGGGAGCGGCACGCGGAGGACCTCGGCGGCGGCTACCACGAGGTCGCCGTCGACCTCATGGCCGCCCTGCTCGGCGGCGAGGAGCACCGGATGATCCTCGACGTCGCCAACACCGGTCCCGACGGCGCCCCCCTGCTGGCGGGCCTGCCCACCGACGCCGTCGTCGAGGTGCCGGTGCGGGTCGACGGCGCCGGGGTGCACCCGCTCGGGCAGCGCACCGCGCTGGCGCCCTCGATGCTCGCGCGGGTGGCGACGGTCAAGGCCTGCGAGCGGCTCGTCATCGACGCCGCCCGCACCCGCTCGCGGGAGGCGGCCTGGCTGGCGTTCGCCCGCCACCCCCTGGTCGACTCGGTGGCCGTGGCCCGCCGGCTGGTGGACGCCTACCTGCCGGCCTGAGCCTCCCGCCGCCCGCCGTTCCGCCTGCGCGCCCGGCCGGTGTGCGGCAACCTGGGGGCCCACGCACCGGCGCACGAGCGCGCCGGAGGGAAGGGGGAGCCGATGACCGTCCGACTGTGGTCGCGCGAGGGCGAGCCGGAGCACGGCGCGGAGTTTCGCCGCGTGCTGTGGACCGGGGAGCAGAGCCAGCTCGTGATCATGACCGTCCCGCCGGGCGAGGAGATCGGCGAGGAGACGCACGAGGGCACCGACCAGATCCTCAGCTTCGTGGCGGGGGCGGGCAAGGCGGTCATCGACGGCGACGAGAAGTTCGTCGCCCCCGGCGACATCGTCGTCGTGCCGGCGGGGGCACGGCACAACTTCCTCAACGTCGGGCCCAACCCGCTGGTGCTGTACACGATCTACAGCCCGCCCGAGCACGCCGACGGCGCGGTGTACGCGACCAAGGCCGAGGCCGACGCCGCCGAGGAGTCCGGCCGGGACGAGCCGCCGCAGGGCTGAGCGATCCCGGCTTGACCGACGCCGCGCCCAGGCGTTCCTCGGCGTGCCGTCCGAAATCGCCTGCCCGCGCCGTGCCCGCCCGTATGATCGCCCGGCAGGTCGGGCTCGAGGTCGGCGCGACACCCGTTCCCACCCTGCGGCTGCAGAGGGGCCGTCGCTGTTCGACTTCGCACGGACGACATCGAGGTGCTCGTCAGCCAGCACCCCTGCCAACGCAGCGCCCGTCGTCGTCCGACCGCCAGAAGGAACACCCATGTCCGACCAGCCCCAGCCGAACCCGGAACGGTACCTCCCGCAGCCCTACCAGCCGCAGCCGTACCAGCAGCCTCCGTTCCCGCCGGCGGGCCAGGCGCCGTACCCGCCAGCGGGTCAGGTGCCGTACCCGCCGTCGTACCAGTACCCCCACCTGCCGCAGCCCTACCCCCAGCCCACGGTGATCGTGATGCCGAAGTCGCGGCTGCTGACGGCGGTGCTCGCGTCCTTCTTCGGCCACCTGGGTGTGCACAACTTCTACCTCGGCTACACCGGCACGGCGGTCGCCCAGCTGGTCCTGGGGATCGTCGGCTGGCTCACCTCCTTCATCATCGTCGGGTTCTTCATCCTCGTCCCGCTCTGGATCTGGGTGATCGTCGAGCTCATCTTGTTCCTGGTCGCCAAGGAGGGCCGGTACTCGAGGAGCGCCAACGGCGTGCCCCTGAACTGACAGCGCCCGCCGGTGGGGCCGTCGCGCCGGGGTCCTACGATGATGGGCCGGACCCCGAACGAGAGGCGGACACATCGTGGCAGACGGCCTGACCATCGGATACGCGGCGGCGCTCGAGCAGTTCCACCCCACCGAGGCGGTGGACTACTCCGCGCAGGCGGAGGAGCACGGGTTCTCCGGCGTCATGGCGGCGGACCACTTCCAGCCGTGGACCCCGACCCAGGGCCAGGCGTCCTTCGTGTGGAACGTGCTCACCGCCGTCGGCGAGCGCACGCGCGGGGACTTCGGCCCCGGGGTGACCGCGCCGACGTTCCGGTACCACCCGGCGATGGTCGCCCAGGCCTCGGCCACCCTGGCCGCGATGTACCCGGGCCGGCACTGGCTGGGGCTGGGCTCGGGCGAGGCGCTCAACGAGCACATCATCGGGCAGTACTGGCCCGAGGCCCCCGAGCGGATCAACCGGATGTTCGAGGCCATCGAGATCATCCGCAAGCTGTTCACCAACTCCCTGGCGGGCAAGGACACCAAGCACGCCGGGACGTTCTACAAGCTCGAGTCCACCCGGCTGTGGACCATGCCCGAGCAGGCCCCGCCCATCCTCGTGGCCACCGGCGGCCCGGTGACGGCCAAGCGGGCCGGCAAGCACGCCGACGGCCTGATCACGGTCGGCGCGCCGCTGGAGAAGATCGGCGGGCTGTTCGAGAAGTTCGCCGCCGGGGCGCGCGAGGCCGGCAAGGACCCCGACGCGATGCCCAAGGTGCTCCAGCTGCACCTGTCCTGGGCGCCGACGGACGAGGAGGCGCTGGCGAACGCGATGGAGCAGTGGCCCAACGGGGGGATGAAGTTCCCCAAGGCCGACATCCGCTCCCCGTACGACTTCGCCGCCATGGCCAAGCTGGTGCGCGAGGAGGACTTCGCCGGCCGCATGGTCATCTCCGCCGACCCCGACGCCCACCGGGCCGAGATCCAGAAGTACGTCGACCTGGGCTTCGACCGGATCTACCTGCACAACGTCGGGCGCAACCAGGCCGAGTGGCTCGAGGTCTTCGGCCGCGACGTCCTGCCGAAGCTCGCCCGATGAGCGCCACGCCCGGCCCGGACGCCGCCGCGCCCACCGGCCCGGACGCCGCCGCGCCGACCGGCGCCGCCGCAACGGCCGGCGCCGCCGCAACGGCCGGCGCCGACGTCACCGCCCCGGCGGCCCTCGTCATGGCCCAGGCGCCCGACGGCGTGCCGGTCATCACGCGCGGCGACGACCTCGCCGCCCGGCTCACCCCGGCGCTCGCGGCCCTGCGCTGGCCCGACGGGTCCACCGGGGTGGCCGAGGGCGACGTCGTCGTCGTCGCCTCGAAGGTCGTCGCCAAGGCCGAGGGGCGGCTCGTGGCCGCCCGGGACGCCGCCGAGCGCGAGGCGGTCATCGCCGGCGAGACCGTGCGGGTGGTGGCCACCCGGCAGCGGCCGGACGGGACCATGCTGCGCATCGTCGAGAACACCCAGGGCCTGGTCATGGCCGCCGCGGGCGTGGACTCCTCCGACGTGCCGGCCGGCACCGCGCTGCTCCTGCCCGAGGACCCGGACGCCTCCGCCCGCCGGCTCCGGCGCGGGCTGCACGCCCGGCTGGGCGTGCGCCCGGGGGTGCTGGTCACCGACACCGCCGGGCGGCCGTGGCGCCGCGGGCTGGTCGACATGGCCATCGGCGCGGCCGGCGTGCGGGTGCTCGCCGACCATCGCGGCCGCCGCGACGCCTACGGCCGCGAGCTCAACGTCACCGTCATCAGCCTGGCCGACGAGATCGCCGCCGCGGCCGAGCTGGTCAAGGGCAAGGCGGCCGGGCGCCCGGTCGCCGTCGTGCGCGGGATGGCGCACGCGGTGACCCTCGAGGACGGCGACGGCGCGGCCACGCTCATCCGCCCGCCCGCGGAGGACATGTTCCGCCACGGCGTGGACGCCGACTGACTCCCTCAGGGAGATCGGGCTGTCAAGCGGTCCTGCTGGTCGCGGGCTGCGCGTCGCGCCCGTCGAGGTCACCGATGACGTGAGGGCTCGCCCCGGTCATGAATGCCCAGAAGCGTTCGGCCGGGTTCGCGGCGAGGACGCGCAGGTGCACGAGCTGCTCCTTGCGGTGCCGGCGACCAGCGCCGGCCCGCCGACCCGCCTCGTGGCATCCGCCCGTCGACCCGGGCGATCTCCGGCCTTGGGCAGGCGCGCCAGGCGAGCGTGTAAAGAGTTCTTGACATCACCCGTCGGCCCCCTACCTTGATGTCAAGAATTCCTGACATGAGGAGCGGGCGATGGTCTACGAAGAGCGCAACATGTGGTCGAGCCTCGTCGTGAGCGTGATCGGCGTGATCATGTACGTCGTGGTCGTGCTCCAGCGGGCGGCGGGGGGCCCGCTCACGGAGGTCGACTGGTGGCCGGTCATGCTCTGGACCATCGGCGGCAGCATCGTCGCCGCGATCGCGGTGAGCATCGTCTGGGGAATCATCGCGGGCACGCGCGACCCCGACGGAGTGGGCAGGTCCGACGAACGCGACCGCGAGATCGCGCGCATGGGCTCGCGCGTCGGCCAGGCCTTCGTCGTGATCGCCGGTGTCGGCGTGATCGTGCTGTGCGGCTTCCAGGCCCACTGGTTCTGGATCGCGAACGTGATGTTCTTCGGCTTCGCCCTGTCAGCCATCGTCGGCGGCATCGCTGGCGTGATCGCCTACAGGCGCGGGCTGGCCTGATGGTCAGGCCCACAAAGGTCACCAACTCGATCCGCGCGGCGCGAGAGGGAGCCGGGATGACGCAGGCCGCGCTCGCCAAGCAGATCGGTGTCACGCGCCAGACCCTCATCGCGATCGAGCAGGGCAGGTACTCGCCGACGCTCGAGCTCGCCTTCCAGATCTCCCGCGTCTTCGGCCTCGGCCTCGACGACCTCTTCCAGTACCCGGAGGGATGACGTGACCGGCAAGACGGATGCAGCGAGGCAGACCATGACGGCGTGGCGGCAGACCGAATACGGCGGGCCGGAGGTCCTTCGCGCCGAGCAGGTGCCGGTTCCGACCCCGGGTCGCGGAGACGTGCTGCTGAAGATCGGCGCAACCGCGCTCAACGCCGCCGACGTCCGTCTGCTGCGCGGCGATCCGCTGCTGCTGCGTCTCGCGTTCGGCATCCGCCGCCCGAAGCAGCCCGTGAGGGGGATGGATGCCGCGGGCGTGGTCCTTGCCGTCGGCGCGGACGTGTCCGGCCTCGCAGTGGGCGACGAGGTGGTGGGCGAGCTTCCCGGCGGGGCGCTCGCCGAGTATGCCGTCGCGCCCGCCGCGCGGCTGGTGCGCCGCCCCGCCGGCCTCGCCCCGGCGACGGCGGCCGCGCTCGCGCTGGCCGGGGGCACGGCGTGGCAGGCCTTGGAGCGAGGGGCAGTGGCCGCCGGATCATCCGGTCGTCGCGTTCTCGTGATCGGCGCGTCCGGCGGCGTCGGCACCTTCGCCGTGCAGCTCGCCGCGATGAGGGGCGCCGAGGTCTGGGCGCTGTGCGGCGAGCGCAACCGGTCGCTGCTCGAGCGGTTGGGCGCCACGCGCACGTTCGACTACCGCTCCACGGCCATCGCGGAGCTCCCCGCGGCATCGTTCGACGCGATCATCGACATCGCCGGGACCGCTCCGCTCCGCGCGCTGCGCCGGTTGCTCCTGCCGGGCGGAACGCTGGTGATGGTGGCCGGCCTCGGCGGCCCGGTGCTCGGCCCGATACCGCGGATCCTGCGGGCAGCGCTGCTCTCGATCGGATCGAAGCGTCGCATCCGCCCGCTGGCCGCGGTCGCCAAGCCCGAGATCCTCGCCGAGCTCCTCGCGCTCGCCGCGAGGGGCAGCATCACGCCGGTGATCGAGCGCACGTGGCCGTTGACCGAGGCGCGCGAGGCGCTCGCCCACGTCGACGCCGGCCACACCGTCGGCAAGGTGATCGTGGTCCCCGGACACTGAGCGCGCCGGCACCTGCGCGTGCGGTCGCGGGGGCACACGGGTGTCCCCCGTCGCGCCGAGTGCTCAGGCCGGGTCGAGCACCAGCAGGTCCCGCCCGGCCACCGCCAGGCGGTGCGCCCGCACCCCGTAGACGTCGCTGACCAGGTCGGCGGTGAGCACCTCGCGCGGGTGCCCGGCGGCCACCACGGTCCCGCCGGCCAGGACGAGCACGTGGTCGCAGAAGCGCAGGGCGTGGTTGAGGTCGTGCAGCGCGGCGAGCACGGTGACGCCGTCCGCGGCCAGGTCCCGGGCCAGGCGCAGCACCGCGAGCTGGGCGCCGACGTCGAGGTGGTTGGTGGGCTCGTCCAGCAACAGCAGCGCCGGCTCCTGGGCGAGCGCGCGCGCCAGGTGCACCCGCTGGCGCTCCCCGCCGGAGAGGGTGGCGAAGTCCCGGCCGGCCAGCGCCTCCGCCCCGGTGCGGGCCATCGCCCCGCGGGCGACCGCGAGGTCGGCGGCGCTGTCGGCGCCCCACCGGGCCCGGTGCGGGGTGCGGCCGAGCAGGACGACGTCGAGGACGTCGCGGGAGACGTCGGCGGGGGCGTCCTGCTCGACCAGCGCGAGCTCGCGGGCGCGCTCGCGGCGGGTCAGCGTGCCCAGGTCGCGGCCGGACAGCAGGACCGCCCCGGCGTCCAGAGGCACCGCGCCGACGACCGCCCGCAGCAGGGTCGACTTCCCGGCGCCGTTGGGCCCGACGACGGCGGTCACCGCCCCGGCCGGGACGGCGCCGTCCACGCCGTCGAGCAGGACGGCCCGCCCGGCGCTGACCCGCAGGCCGGCGAGGTCCAGGGCGGGAACGTCCAGGGGAGCGGCGGCGTCCGGCGGCGAGGGCGCCGCGCCCGGCACCGGCGGCGGGGACGGAGGTGACGCCTCGGTGCGCAGTTGACGTCTCGCGCCCAACTTGACGTCTCGCGGGTGGGTCATGCGGTGCCGGCCTTCCGACGCAGGAGGACGGCGAACACCGGTGCGCCGATGGCCGCGGTGAGCACGCCCACCGGCAGCTCGCGCGGCTCGAACAGGCTGCGCGCCGCGGTGTCGGCCACCAGCAGGAAGATCGCGCCGGCCAGCGCGGCCACGGGCAGCAGCCGGTGGTGGCGGGACCCGGCGACCAGCCGCACCGCGTGCGGCACGACCAGCCCGACGAACCCGATCGACCCGGCCACCGCCACCAGCAGCGCCGTCAGCAGCGCCCCCGCGCCCAGCAGCAGCCACCGGGCCCGGGTGACGGCGATCCCGAGGGAGGCCGCCGAGACGTCCCCGAACGTGAAGGCGTCCAGGGTGCGCCCCTGCGCGACGAGCACGGTGCCGACCACCGCCGTCGCCCCCAGCGCCAGCAGCGCCTCGGACCAGGTGGTCCCGCCGAGGGAGCCCATGAGCCAGGACAGCACCTCGCGGTAGGAGTCGCCGGTGGCGGACCAGATGATCACGAAGCTCACGACGGCGGAGCCGGCCTGGGCGACCGCCACGCCGGCGAGCACCGTGCGCACCGGCGAGAGCCCGCCGCCGCGGCCGGTGGCCAGCGCCAGCGTGACGGCCAGCGCCGCCAGCGCCCCGACGAACGCCGCCACCGGCAGCGCCGCGGTCAGGCCGAGCACGAGCACCGCGACCGCCCCCACCGACGCCCCGGAGGAGACCCCCAGCAGGTAGGGGTCGGCCAGCGGGTTGCGGGTGAGCGCCTGCATGACGGCGCCCACCACCCCCAGGCCGGCGCCGACGGCGGCCGCCGCGACCACGCGCGGAGCCCGGCCCTGCCAGACGATGGCGTCCTGGACCGGGGTGAGCGGGTCGGCCGGGCACCCGGCCGCGGCCAGCACCGCGGTGCACAGCCGGTGCCCGGCCGAGGCGGCGACCTGGGCGACGGTGATGTCCGCCTGCCCGAGCGTCACCGCCCAGCCGGCCGCCAGGAGCAGCGCCGCGGTCAGGGCGAGGAGGACGACGGCGAGGGGCGGCTGGCGCCGTCGGCCCCTCATCCGGCCCCCTGCAGCGCGGTGAGCTGGGCGGCGAGGTCGGTCACGGCGGCGACGTTGCGCACCCCGGCCTCGGTGGCCGGGAAGGGGACGGTGAGGTAGCGGCGCTCGCGCACCGCGGGCAGCGCCGCGGTGACCGGGTTCGCCTCGAGCAGGTCGATCTTGTGCGCGGCGGTGTTCCAGGAGGAGTCCACGAGCACGATGACGTCCGGCGCCCGCTCGGCCACCGCCTCCCAGGACAGGGCGGTCCAGGTGTCGGCGACGTCGGCGGCGACGTTCTCCAGCCCCACGGCCTCGAGGATCATCTGCGGGGCGCCGATGCCGGCCCCGACGTACGGGGCGTCCTCCCCGGAGGAGTACCACAGCGCGCTCAGCCCGGCGTCCGAGGGGGCCACCGCGGCCAGCTCGGCGCGCTGGTCGGCCACGAGGCGGGCGGCGGCGTCCTCCTCGCCGAGGATCCGGCCGGCCTCGGTGATCTCGTCGAAGACGAGGTCGAAGGTGAGCTTGTCCGGCTGGTAGGTCGGCGCCTTGCACGCCGCGGGCGAGACGTAGGTGGCGATCCCCAGGTCCGCGTACATGCTGCGCTCGCCGGCGCCGTCCGCCGAGAGGTTCGACTCCCAGCCGGCGTAGACCAGGTCCGGCTCGAGCTCGAGCACCGCCTCGGGCGCGGGGTTCTTCTCGGCCAGGACGGGCGCCGTGGCGGCGGCGTCGGCCAGGGCGGCGGGCGGCTCGCCGTCGGCGAAGGCGGTGCCGACCAGCCGGTCGCCGGCCCCCAGGGCGAGCACCATCTCCGTGGCGGAGGACTTGATGGTGACGATGCGCTGCGGCGGGGCGGCAAGGGTCGCCTCGACGCCGCAGCTGGCGACGGTGCGCGGGAAGCCGGGGGCGGCCGGGGCGTCGGCGGACGGCGACGGCGTGGCGGCCGGGGCCGCGCCGCAGGCGGCGAGGGTGAGCGCGGCGGCGGCCGCACCGAGGGCGGGCAGCAGGTGCCGGCCCGCCCGCGCAGCCGGACCGCCATTCTGGCTGCGACCGGCGTGGCGGTCCGGTCGCTGGGTGGGCTGGGTGGGCAGCTGGCGGGGGTGACGGCGCGTGCGCACGGGGACTCCTCGGGGGAGCGGGCCGGGGCCGGCACGCGCAGTCACCGCGCTGCGCGCCAGGCCCGGGGATCGACCGGGCCCAGCCCGGGCCCGCGCTACCGGGCCACGTCCGGCCCGGGATCCGTGGGGCAGCGTAGCGGACGGCCGAAACCTCACGCGGCCGGACCGGCCGGAACCTCACCCGGCGGGACCGGCCGGAACCTCACCCCGCCCGGCGCCGAAGGGCGTGACCACCGCCCGCCGCTGCGTTCCCCCCTCGCGGTAGGTGACCGTCCGGACCTCGACGCCGTAGAGCTCGGAGAGCGCGCCGTCGGTGAGCAGGTCCCGCGCGGCCCCGGCGCGCACGTCGTGCGGGGCCATCATGAGCACCGCGGCGTCGGCCAGGGCCAGCGCGTGGTCGGGGTGGTGGGTGGTCAGCAGCACCGCCAGGCCCTCGCCCACGAGGCGGCGCAGCAGCCGCAGCACGCGGGCCTGGTTCTGCAGGTCCAGCGCCGCGCAGGGCTCGTCGAGCACGAGGGTGGGGCACTCCGCGGCGATCGCCCGCGCGATGAGGACGAGCTGCTGCTCCCCACCGCTCAGGGTGGGGAACCGGCGCTCGGCCAGGTGTCCGATCCCGACCCGGCCCATCGCCTCCAGGGCCGCGATCCGGTCCGCCCGGCCCGGCGTCGCGAACACCCCGATGAGGCGGGTGCGGCCCATGACCACCATGTCCACCGCCCGGTAGGCGAACGCCCCGCCGCGGGCCTGCGGCACGTACCCCACGGCACCGCCGCAGCGCACCGCGCCCTCGCGCGGGGCGAGCAGCCCCGCGGCGCAGCGCACCAGGGTGGTCTTCCCGCGCCCGTTGGGGCCCAGCACGGCGGTGGCGGTCCCGGCCGGCACCGCCAGGCTGACGTCCCGGAAGAGCCACCCGCGGCCGGGGTAGCCGAAGCCGACGCGGTCGAGCTCAAGCACTGTCCCAGATCCTGTCCCGGTTGCGGCGCAGCAGCACGAAGAACACCGGCGCCCCGACCAGCGCCGTGATGACCCCCAGCGGGATCTCCGCGGCGGTCGCCGTGCGGGCCAGGGTGTCGACGGCGACGAGATAGGCCCCGCCCAGCAGGAAGGACACCGGCAGCAGCACCCGGTGGTCCGGGCCGACCCACATGCGGGCCAGGTGGGGGACCACCAGCCCCACCCAGGCGATGACGCCGCACACCGCCACCCCGCCGGCGACGACGAGCGCGGCGGCCCCGAGCACGACCCATCGCAGCGGGGCCGGCCGCAGCCCGAGCGCGGCGGCCTCCTCGTCGCCCAGCGACAGGACGTTGAGGCGCCAGCGCAGCAGGACCAGCGTCGCCGCGCCGGCGAGCACCGGCACGGCGGCGACCAGGACCTTCGCGAAGGTCGCCGTGGCGACGCTGCCCAGCAGCCAGAACACGATCGCCGGCAGGGTGGTGTAGGGGTCGGCGAGGTAGGTCACGAGCGAGACGAGGGCGGAGAAGAACGAGCCGGTGACCACCCCGCCCAGGACGACCATGAGCATCGAGGCGCCGCCGCGGGCGAGGGTGAGCACGAACAGCACGACCAGGGCGCCCAGCCCGCACACGAAGGCCCCGGCGACCAGGTACACGGTGCCCAGCCCCAGCAGCAGGGCCAGCGCCCCGCCGAAGGACGCGCCGGCCGAGACGCCGATGATCTCCGGGCTCACCAGGGGGTTGCGGAAGGTCGCCTGCAGCGCCGCGCCGGCGATGCCCAGGCCGCCGCCGACGAGCAGGGCGAGCAGGACCCGGGGCAGGCGGACGAGGAGGACGACGTTCTCCGCGCTCGCCGCCTCCCCGCCCCGCACCCGGCCGGCGAGGATCTGCACGACGTCGCCCGGGGGCACCGGGAACCGGCCCACCGACAGTGCCGCCAGCGCGACGGCGAGGACGACCAGCGTCATGACCGCCACCGGAACGGCCGCGGCGGTCAGGCCGTCGCGGGCCCGCGGCGCCCGCGGGGCACGCCGGGTGGTGCGGGCCGCCTCGTCAAGCATCGAACTGCCCGTAGTCCGCCGAGCCGTGGTTGGCCGCCGACCACAGGACCTGGTCGAGGTCGTCGTCGGTGGGCCGGTAGTCGTAGAGGAAGCCATAGGCCTCCCGCATCCGGTCCCGCAGGGAGGGGCCGTCGTCGCCGGGGAAGACGACGTGGGAGAGCCAGCGCCACATCAGCCCGGACTCCTGCCCCGGGGGGTCCCAGCGGTACCCGCCCAGCGGGACCTTGTACACGCGGCGGGTCCGCACGGCGGCGAGGGAGGCCCAGACGGGGTCGCGGTAGAGATCGTCGGGCATCGCCCCGTCGAAGTTGCCCAGCAGGACGACGTCGGGGTCCCACCGCAGCACCTGCTCCGCGTCCACGCCGACCATCCCGGCGCCCTGGACCCCGGCCGGCCCCGTCGCCGGGTTCTCCGCGCCGACGAGGCGGATGTAGTAGTCGTTGTAGGTCTGAGGGCCGGCCACCTTCAGCCCGGCCGCGAACCGGTTGAAGTACACGACCTTCGGGGAGCCGCGGGCCACCTTGGCGGTGCGGGCCTTGACCTCCGCCAGCGCCTCGTCGTTGCGGGCGATCATGTCCAGCGCGCGGGTGGGCTTGCCGAGCAGGGTGGCGAACAGGGTCGTCCAGGTCTCGAGGTCCTCCTGGGTCCCGTAGGTCACCCCGAGCACCTTCAGGCCGGCGTTCTCCAGCGGGGCGATGGTGCCCGTGCCCTCCTCCGCCCACTGCACGACGACGTCGGGCCGCAGCGCGAGGATGCTCTCGACGTTGGGGGTGAAGTCCTGCCCGGCGACGTCGTGGGCGATGCCGGTGGCCGCGGGGAAGATCTTGCCCAGGATCCCGTCGCGGATCGCCGTCCAGGACGCCTCGTGCATCCCCACCACGTGCTCGGCCGAGGCGTCGACGGCGATCGCCAGCGACGCGGCAGGCATCGGCAGCGTGACGATGCGGGTCACCGGGTGGTCGAAGGTCAGGGTGGTGCCGCGCTGGTCGGTCACCGTGATCGCGCCGGTGCCGGTGCCGGTCCCGGGCGCCGTCCCGGTGCCCGCGCCGGTCGGGGTGCCGGGCGGGGCGGGGCGGTCGGTGCAGGCGGCGAGCAGGCCCACGCCCCCGAGGAGCGCGGCGCCCCGCAGGACGTCGCGCCGCGAGAGCGCCGGCGGCTCGCCCGCCCCGCTCATGCCAGCAGCCCCAGCGGCCCGGCGTCCGCGGCGTCGTTGACGATCCGCAGGTGCCGGGCGGTGTAGTGGCCCAGCGCCCGCACCTGGGGGGCGGTGAGCCGGTCGCAGACCCACTCCCAGTGCATGGCGACCCAGTCGCCCGCCCGCAGGTCGGCGCCCGGGCCGAGGCCGTCGACGGCCCGCTCGACCGTCTCCGGCCGGGGGCCGCCGAGGTCGAGGCGGCGCCCGTCCCACGTCAGGTGTCGCGCCGCGACCTCGACCCGGTCGCCGTGGACGTGGAGGACCCGGCCCCAGCGGATCCGGCACATGTCCAGCACGGTCAGCGCCTGGGCGGCCCGGCGGTCGTCGCCCAGCAGCCCGGTCCACGGGTAGACGCAGAGCACGGCGAAGCTGTGGTGGGGCACGCCGCCGGCGAGCACCTCGGCGGTGAGGCGGCCGAAGCGCGGGCCGGCCAGGTACCGGAAGCGGTCCTCCATCGACCCGGCGACGTTGCCCACCCCGACGCGGTCGAGCAGCCGGCTGCCCACCCAGTAGGCCTCCACCGCGCGCCGGTCGAGCGGGTCGGGCAGCCCGGTGGCCCCGGCGATGAGCTCGAGGTACGGCCAGGCGCCGGCGAACTCCCGCGCCATCGCGCGCAGCCCGCCGGCGTCACCGGCGGTGCCGCTCTCGAAGAACGCCAGGTGGTCCGCCGGGCCGCAGTAGCCGTGGCGGTTGGGCGGGAAGGCGTACCGGGCGAACAGCACCGGCCCGGCCACCGTCGTCCGCGTCGTCGTCGCCGTCATGGTGCCCCCCGCGGGTCCGCGTCCCGGCCGGGCCCCAGGAGCTCGAGGCCCTCCATCGCCCGCGCCGCCCGGTCCTCGTCGATGACCTCCATGGCGAAGCCCATGTGGATGAGCACCCAGGCGCCCGGGCCCGGTGGCGGGCCGTCGAGCATCCCGAGGTTGATCGTGTCGCGCACCCCGCGCACGTCGGCGAGCGCGAGCATGCCGCCGTGGCCCTCCACGGCCGCGACGATCCTGCCGGGAATCCCTAGGCACATGTGCTGTCTCCGTCCTCGTCGGCGGGGAGCCGCGCGGCACCGGGTCCGCGGCGGATGGTCACATCCGCAGCAGCCGGTACTCGCGCTTGAGCGCCGGCAGCTCCTTGCGGGTCAGGTACACCAGCCCGGCGGCGCCCGCGGCGGCCAGCGCCACCTTGACCAGCGCCCCGGAGCCGCCGGCCGCCGCCGGCTCGGGCGGCGCCGTCGTCCCCCGGGATGCCGCCCGGGACGGCGGCCGCTTCCACGCGATGAACACGGTCCTCACCTCCTGCTGGGCGTCCTTGCCTGCGGTGCGCCGCCGGGTCAGCCCGGCGGCAGGTTGGGCATGGCCTTCGAGATCGGGTCGCGCCGGCGCGGGTTGATGCCCGTGGAGCGCCGCGCGTCCACGGTGTCGTCGGCGTGGTGGCCGCGCTGCTTCTGCACCGGCCCGGCGTTGCCCTGGTCGACGCCCTTGACGTGCGCGGAGACGTCGGGGGCGACGTCGGGCTTGCCTACCCGGATGGTCATGGCTCCTCCTCGCGATGCTCGAGCTCGGCGAAGAACTCCTCGACCGCCGGCCACACCCGGCTCCCGCCGGACAGGCCCCGCCACTCCCGGCGCACGACGGCGACGAGGCGGAAGCAGTCGTCGATCGGCACGATCCAGTGGTGCCGGGCGCCGCGGGCGGTGTTGACGAGGAAGGCCTCGACCTCCGGCGCCAGGCCGGCCAGCTCGGGGCGGCGCGCCACGACCGCCGCCCACCCCGCGGGGTCGACCTCCCAGCGGGTGGAGCCGAGCGGGCTGGGGTAGTGCGCCACCACCGCGCCGTCCGCGCCGCGGACGACGTACGCCAGTCCCACCGGGACGCCGAGCTCGTCGGTGGCCACCGCGCCGAGCCGCAGCCGGCGCTCGGGCACGAGGCGGTAGTGCCCCAGGCTGGCCACGTCGCGCACGAAGAGCAGCGCGCAGGGGCGGCAGGCGCACATGACGTCGGCCCGCTCGGTGTCGAGCAGGTGCCGGTGCCGCTCGGGCAGCGGGGCGCCGCACACGTCGCACCGCTCGGCGAGCAGCGGGGCCCGGCCGGCCCCGCGGAGCACCCGCTCCAGCGCGCCGCTGCTCACGGCGTGCCCAGGGCGGCGGGACGGTGGAACAGCGCCTCGACCGGGATGACCGCGGCCGCGGCGGGCGGGCGGACCGGGGCGACGTCGCGCAGCTCCGGGGCCAGGGCGAGCACGGCCTCGGACACCGTCTGCTCGAGGGTGACCGCCGACGACGAGCAGCTCGAGCACGCCCCGGAGAGCTGGACCTGGGCGACGCCGGCGTCGATGCCGACCAGCTCGACGCGCCCGCCGTGGGACTCGACGTACGGGCGCACCGTCTCCAGCGCCTGCTCCACCCGGTCCTCGACCGTGCCGGGATGGAGGTCGTGGACGACCAGCAGGTGCCCGAGGAGCTGGTCGCGGGCGAGGTCGGCGTGCAGGGCGGGCGCGAGCGCCAGCAAGCGGCGCAGCGCCTCGCCGTAGATCTCCGCCAGCGTCCGGATCGCCTCGACGGCGGCCTCCGCGGCGGCGCCGGGTGCGGACTCGACGACGTCGAGGAGCTCGTCGAAGCGGGCGAGCAGCTGCCCGACCGCCGCGTCGTCCAGCCGTGGCTCAGCCATGGGAGGCCCCGAACATCGGTGAGTGCGTCTGGCGGATGGTCCGGCCCCCGCCGACGTACATGTGCACCCCGCACGGCAGGCACGGGTCGAAGCTGCGCACGGCGCGCATGATGTCGACGCCGCGGAAGTCGTCCGGGCCGTTCTCCTCGAAGATCGGCATGTCCTGCACCGCGTCCTCGTAGGGTCCGGGGGTGCCGTAGCTGTCCCGCGGGCTGCCGTTCCACGGCGTGGGCGGGTAGGGGTGGTAGTTGGCGATCTTGCCGTCGCGGATGACGAGGTGGTGGGACAGCACCCCGCGGACGGCCTCGTGGAAGCCGCAGCCGATGGCCTCCTCGGGCAGCTCGAAGGTCTGGAAGACCTTCTGGTCCCCGCCGCGCACCCGGGTCAGGGCCTCCTCGAGGAAGTACAGCGCCATGCCGGCGGCGTAGGCGATGAAGTAGGCCCGGGCCCGGTCGCGCTCGATGGCGTTGGACCACGGCGGGATCCGCCACTCCAGGGTCTGCTCGGGCAGGCTCGCGCTGCGCGGCAGGGTGATCTGCACGCTCGAGCCGGTCGAGCGCACGTACGGGGTGTTCACCCGGTTGGCCAGCGCCGTGGTGTACAGCCGCGCGAACGGGCCGCCGCCGGTGTCCAGGGCCAGGTGGTCGCCGGTGCGCTGGTCGAACCAGCGCGGGCTCATCACCCAGCTGTACCTGCCGTCGAAGTCGCGCTTGCCCGGCGCGGGCAGGGTGGTCTGGTTCCACGGGTGGCGGTGGTCCACCGGGTTGCCGAGCGGGTCGTGGGTGACGAACGGCGGCTCGTTCGCCCAGTCCTCGTAGAAGGAGCTGCCCAGCAGGATCCGGATGCCCAGGTTGATGTCGACGAGGTTGGTGGTCACCAGCTGGCCGTCGACGACGACGCCGGGGGTGACGAACATGGCGTTGCCCCACTCGTTCATCGTCTCGTAGCGGTAGTCGACGACCTCGGGGTCCTGGAAGGCGCCCCAGCAGCCCAGCAGGACCCGGCGGCGGCCGACCTCCTCGTAGCCGGGCAGCGCCTCGTAGAAGAAGTCGAAGACGTCGTCGTTCATCGCCACGGCCTGCTTGACGAAGTCGATGATCGACATCAGCCGGGACAGGTAGTCGGTGAACAGCGTCGGGGAGGGCATGGTGCCGACCCCGCCGGGGTACATCGTCGAGGGGTGGACGTGGCGGCCCTCCATGAGGCAAAACATCTCGCGGGTGACCCGGCTCATGTGCAGCGCCTGCTTGTACACCTCGCCCTCGAACGGGTTGAAGGCGCGCATGAGGTCGGCGATCGTGCGGTAGCCGTGGATCTCGGCGTGCGGCGCGGGGGTGTTCTCCGCCTTGGCGAGCAGGCTGGGGTTGGTCGCCCGGACCATCGCCTCGCAGAAGTCGACGAAGACGAGGTTGTCCTGGAACAGGGTGTGGTCGAAGAGGTACTCCGCGGCCTCACCGAGGTTGACGATCCACTCGCCCAGCTTCGGGGTCTTGATGCCGTAGGCCATCTGCTGGGCGTAGTTGGAGCAGGTGGTGTGGTTGTCCCCGCAGATGCCGCAGATCCGGCTGGTGATGAAGCCGGCGTCGCGTGGGTCCTTGCCCCGCATGAACACCGAGTAGCCGCGGAAGAGCGAGGAGGTGGAGTGGCACTCGGCGACCCGCCGGTTCCGGAAGTCGATCTTGGTGTAGATGCCCAGGTTGCCGATGATGCGGGTGATGGGGTCCCAGGACATCTCGACGAGCTGTTCCTGCTCCTGCCCCGGGCCGGCGCCCCGGCGGTCGGTGGCGGTCATTGCGGGCCTCCTGCCGTGGTGGGGACGTCGGCGCGCCAGCGCGGGTCGTAGCCGGTGGTGAGCTCGTCGCGGTTGTGCCGCCAGCGCGGCTCCTTGTTGAGCGAGGCGTTGGTGATGCCCCGCATGCGGCGGACGAACAGGCCGTAGGGCTTGCCCAGGGTGGCGGAGAGGTACCCGCCGGGCGGGGCGTCCATGAACGGCATGAACTTGTCGGGGAAGCCGGGCATCGTGCAGCCGATGCAGATGCCGCCGACGTTGGGGCACCCGCCCACGCCGTGCATCCAGCCCCGCTTGGGCACGTTGCAGTTGACCACCGGGCCCCAGCACCCGACCTTCACCTGGCACTTGGGCGAGTTGTAGTCGTAGGCGAAGTCGGACTGCTCGTAGTACCCGGCCCGGTCGCAGCCCTCGTGGACGGTCTTGCCGAACAGCCACTGCGGGCGCAGCAGGTCGTCCAGCGGGGGCGGGGGCGCGGCGCCGGCCGCGTGGTAGAGGACCCAGGCCAGGGTCTCCATGAAGTTCTCCGGCTGGACCGGGCAGCCGGGGATGTTGACGATCGGCAGCCCGCCGGCGGAGCGGAAGTCCCAGCCGAGGTAGTCCGCCAGGCCCATCGAGCCCGTCGGGTTGCCCGCCATGGCGTGGATGCCGCCGTACGCCGCGCAGGTGCCGATGGCGACCACCGCCCACGCCCGGGGCGCGAGCCGGTCGATCCACCAGTTCAGGGTCAGCGGCTCGCCGGTGGCCAGGTCGTTGCCGAAGGAGGTCCAGTAGCCCTCGCCGTTGATGTTCTCGTTGGGGATGGACCCCTCGATGACGAGTATGAACGGGGCCAGCTCCCCGCGCGCCGCCGCCCGGAAGGGGGCGAGGAACTCCTCGCCGCCCAGGGTGGGGGAGAGGACCTTGTTGTGCAGGTTCACCTTCGGCAGACCCGGGATGAGCCCGGTGACGACGTCCTCGATGGAGGGCTGGCTGGACGCCGTGATCGAGACGGTGTCCCCGTCGCAGCTCATGCCCTCCGAGATCCACAGGATGTCGATCTCGTCGAAGCCGGCGCGCTGGTCGCCGGGGGCGGTCTGCGGGGTGGTGGTCATCTCTGCCTCCTTCACCGGACGGGCCGGCGCTGGGAACCCGGGGACGGCGCGAGGGTGCTGGACGACGGCCCGGCAGCCTCACGCGCCACGTCGAGGACGAGGGGGACGGCCCGCTCGACGGCGGCGCGCACCGGCGCGGACAGCCCCATGCCCTCGGCGAGGACCTGCGGCTGGCAGCCGACGACGAGCACCCGGCCGACGGAGCCGCCGAGGCCGCGCAGCGCCGCCAGGACGACGTCGGGGCTCATGGCGTGGGCGTCGACGGCGCCGGGGGCGCCGACGTCGACCTGGCCGGTGGCGTCGAGGACGGCGAGGGTCCCGGGCCGTTGTCCCAGCGGCACGGCGTCGACCAGGACGAGGGTGTCGTAGCGGCCGTCGAGCAGCTCGTAGGCGAGGTGGATGCCGCGGATGCCGTAGTCGGCCACCTCGACGCCGGCGGGGACGTCGGCCGGGGCGAGCCGGCGGACCACCTCGACCCCGAACGCGTCGTCGCCGAGGAAGACGTTGCCGATGCCGGCCACCAGCACGGTCATGGCGCGCCTCCCGCGGTGCCGTCCACGGGGGCGTCGTCCGCCAGCGGCTCGACCTCCTCGGGCGCGAAGTAGTGGAAGCGGCCGTACCACCGGTGCGGCTCGCTGGAGGGGTCCTCGAGCGTGACCGCGACGTGGCGGGCGTCGTCGACGTCGCGGTACACGCCCTCGACGCGGGCGGTGCGCCCGGTGAGGAACATGTCGTGCGCGTCCGTGCCCCGGGGACGCGGGTGCAGGCGCACCCTGCTGCCGCGGGCGACCGGCACCCCGGCGACGACCACGCTCTCGGCGCCCGGCGGGGTCCGGGCCGGGCGCAGGGACCGGATGGCCCCGTGCAGCCGGGCCATGACCTCCGGCGGCATGGTGTCGACGCGGTCGACGATCGCGGCCGTGCGCGGGTCCGTGGCGCGGACCTCCGCCTTCTCGGCGTCGGTGAGCGTGAGGGTGCGCAGGGAGAGGATCTCGTCGATCTCGGCGGCGTCGAAGAGGTCGCCGGGGCTCTCCGGGGCGACCCGCGGGTGGTCGTAGAGGATGATCGGCGAGGACAGCACCAGGTCGCGGCTGCCCGGCTCGCCGACGAGCACCGGGAAGGTGCGGACGTTCGCGCACTGCCCGGCGGACTCGCCGGCCCAGGCGGGCGGGTCGAGCAGCGACAGGAACGCGCCGTCGTCCGTGGCCAGCAGGGTGTGCGCGGCGACGAGGCTGGACCGCAGGGCCACCGGCCGGGGCGCGTCCGGCGGCGGGCCCGCGGCCGTGTTCTCGGTGCGCACGCGCAGGCGCAGGAGCGGGAACGGCGTGGGGGCCGGCTCCGCCGTGACGTGCACGCGCGCCGCGAGCGGCCGGCGCCGGCGCACCACCCGGCCGGCCGGGCGGGTGGCGCCGTCGGGCACGGGCTCGACGTCCTCGCCGCCCGGGGCCGAGATGTCGGCCGTGAGGGGCCCCTCGCGCAGCCGCGCGAGCGGCACCACCACGTCGGCGAGCCGGGGGACGGCCTCCTCGAAGCTCAGCTCGGCGCGGTCGCCGGTCTCGAGCCGCTCGACCCGCTGGAACGAGCCGTCGGGCCGGAGCGCCTCGACGTCGCGGGCCTGGAGCCGGAGGTAGCGCACCCGCACCCGCACCGTCGCCGTCGGCGGCGCCTCGAGCAGGCACTCGCTCTGCTGCCACCACCCCTCGCTCGACCCCGCCACGCTGTCGCGGGCGTCGCCGCGGGCCTCGATCCAGCCGCGCGGGGCGAGGACGCCGAACTGCCAGCGCACCTGGTTCTTGGGCGAGGACTTGCGGTAGGGGTAGAGGACGTAGCCCTCGTAGAGGACGGCGTCGGCGACGGCCTGGGCGCGCGCGAACGGGTCGGGCACCGGATCGTTCACTCTCGCACCTCCCTGTGGCCTCGTCGCCGGTTGGAGTCCCTCTCGTCTAGGGCTGCTGCGCCCGCACCGCCTCCCGCTCGGGAGCGTGGGCGGCGAGCCACTCGAGCCATTCGGCGAAGCCCTCCCCGGTGGTCGCCGAGACGACCAGGGCCTGGACCCGGGGGTTGAGCTGGCGGGCCTGCGCCACGCACCGCTCGACGTCGAAGTCGACGAAGGGGAGCAGGTCGGCCTTGTTGACGAGCACGAGGTCGGCCGACGCGAACATGTGCGGGTACTTCAGCGGCTTGTCGTTGCCCTCGGTGACCGAGATGATCACGACCCGGGCGGCCTCGCCGAGGTCGAAGAGCGCCGGGCACACGAGGTTGCCGACGTTCTCGACGAACAGGTAGGACCCCGGCCGCGGCGCCAGGCGGTCGAGACCCCGACGGAGCATGTCCGCGTCGAGGTGGCAGCCGGCGCCGGTGTTGATCTGGACGACGGGCGCCCCGGTGGCGCGGATGCGGTCGGCGTCGAGGAGGGTCTCCTGGTCGCCCTCGACGACGGCGACGTCACGGTCGGCGGCCAGCTCGCGGATCGTCCGCTCGAGCAGGGTGGTCTTGCCGGCCCCCGGCGAGCTCATGACGTTGACGGCGAGGATCTCCCGGCCCTCGAACCAGCCGCGGTTGCGGGCGGCGAGCAGGTCGTTCTTGGCGAGGACGTCCTGCTCGATGCTGATCGTCTGGCCCGCGGGGCTCGCGTCCTCGTGCGGGTGCTCGGGGCGGGGGCGGCCGTGGTCGTGGTCGTGGTGGTCGTGACCGTGACCGTGACCGTGGCCGGAGTCGTCGTGGTCGTGATCGTGCTCGTGGTGGTCGTGCTCGTGCTCGTGGTGCTCGTGCCGCGGATGACCGCCGTGCTCGGGGTGGACGTCCAGCGGCAGCAGCACGCGGGTGGCGGCCTCGTCGCCGCACCCGCAGGTGGCACACATGGTTCACAGCACCTTCACCGAGGTGACCGAGAGCTCCCGGCCGTGCAGGATCGAGACGTCCGCGCTGCCGCACCGGCAGAGCGGGATGGGGTCGGTGAGCTCGAACTCCCGCGCGCAGGAGCGGCACACCGCGGCCCCGACCGGTTCCTCGATGCGCAGCTCGGCACCGGCGAGCGGGGTGCCGTCCGCGACGAGGTCGAAACAGAAACGCACTGCATCGGGGACGACGCCCGAGAGCCGGCCGATCGTCAGGTTCACGACCGTCACCTTCCGGTCGCCGGTGCGGTCCAGGACCGCCTCGACGATGCTCTGGGTGATCGAGAGTTCGTGCATCAGCACACCTGTCCGCGCCAACGTAGACGCCTGTCGACGACTGTGCAACCGCACTTTCGGGGGGAGGTGCCGCCGACCGGACCGGGGGGATCGGCGCCGACCGGACGGAGGGAGAGGCGCTGCCCGGAGGCGCCTGCTGACGCCGCCCGGCGACGTCGCTACTGTGGCCGTGCAGCACACGATCCTGGTCCGCGACGGCAAGGACGTCGGATGCAGCGCAGGAACAGATCCCCACGCGGCGCCCCCTCGGCAGCGACGTGCCCCGCCTGGGGTGCCGGCGAGCGGCGGTCCCTGGCCGGCATGGGCGCCGTCGTCCTCCTGCTCCACCTCCTCGGATGGGGCGTCCTCCTCCTCGTCGTCGCGCCCCGGGCGCTCAGCGTCGGCGCGGGCGGGGTGTTCGGCGTCGGCCTCGGCGCCACCGCCTACTTCCTCGGCGTGCGGCACGCCTTCGACGCGGACCACATCGCCGCGATCGACAACACCACCCGCAAGCTGGTCGGCGAGGGCAGTCCGGCCGTGAGCGCGGGGTACTGGTTCTCCCTCGGGCACTCGAGCGTCGTCTTCGGCCTGTGCCTGCTGCTGGCCCTGGGCATGCGGGCCCTCGTCGGGCCGGTCGCCGACGCCGGCTCGCCGTTGCAGCAGACCCTGGGCGCGGTGGGCACGACCGTGGCTGCCGGTTTCCTCTTCCTCGTCGGCCTGGCCAACCTGGCCGCCGTCTCGGGCCTCGTCCGCACGCTCCGGCGCACGCGCGAGGGGACGCTCGACGAGCAGCAGCTCGAGCGGCACCTCGCCAGCCGCGGGTTCCTCGCCCGCCTGCTCGGCGGGACCCTGCGCCGGGTCGGCAAGCCCTGGCACCTGTACCCCGTCGGCCTGCTCATGGGCCTGGGGTTCGACACCGCCACCCAGGTCGCCCTGCTGGTCCTCGCCGCGGGCACGGCCGGGCTCACGCTGCCCTGGTACGCCCTGCTGGTGCTCCCCGTGCTCTTCGCCGCCGGGATGAGCCTGTTCGACGCCGCCGACGGCGTGGTCATGGCCCGGGCCTACCGGTGGGCCGTCGACGTGCCGCTGCGCCGGGCGTACTACGGGCTGACCGTGACCGTGCTCTCCGTCGTGGCGGCGCTGACGGTCGGCACGGTGCTTCTCCTCCAGCTCCTCTCCGAGCGCACCGGGGCCGCCACGGGCCCGCTGGCCCTGGCGGCGGGGGCCGACCTCGAGCACGCCGGGTTCGCCATCGCGGGGGTCCTCCTCGCCGTGTGGCTCCTCGGCGCGGCCCTGTGGCGGTGGCGCCCGGACCGCCGACGGCAAGGCCGGCGCGTGCCCGATGCCTGACCCGCGCCGAAACGGTCACTGGACGGCCAGAGCTCTGATACGTTCCCGGCCCAACCGGTGCAAGGACGCGCCGGAGAAGTCCTCGTTCCACGCCCTGCTGCATCCCTGCGTTTCCGCCGTGGCCCGTTCCGCTGCCCGACCTGGAGGACCGTGATGACGATCGTGAAGGTGGCCCTGACCCAGACGCCCTGGACCGGTGACCGGGAGTCGATGATCGCGCTCCACGAGGAGTACACGCGGCAGGCGGCGGCCCAGGGCGCCCAGGCGATCTGCTACGAGGAGCTCTTCACGGGCCCGTACTTCGGCATCACCCAGGACCCGAAGTACTACCGGTACGCCGAGCCGATCCCCGGTCCCACGACCGAACGGTTCAGCGCGCTGGCCAAGGAGCTGGGCATGGTGATCGTCCTGCCCCTGTACGAGGAGGACCAGCCCGGCGTCTACTACAACAGCGCCGTGGTCATCGACGCCGACGGCAGCATCCTCGGCACCTACCGCAAGCACCACCTGCCGCACCTGCCCAAGTTCTGGGAGAAGTTCTACTTCCGCCCCGGCAACCTCGGGTATCCCGTGTTCGACACCGCGGTGGGCAAGGTCGGCGTCTACATCTGCTACGACCGGCACTTCCCCGAGGGCTGGCGCGAGCTGGGCCTGGGCGGCGCCGAGATCGTCTTCAACCCCAACGCCACCGCCCCGGGCATCTCCAACCGCAACTGGGAGCTCGAGCAGCCGGCCGCCGCGCTGGCCAACGGCTACTTCGTCGCCGCCGCCAACCGGGTGGGCGCGGAGACGAACGAGTACGGCGACGAGGCCGTGACCTTCTACGGCAGCTCCTACGTCGTGGGTCCCGACGGCATGTTCGTCGGCGACTGGGCCTCGAGCACCGAGGCGGAGGTCAAGGTCTGGGAGATCGACCTCGACCTCATCCGCGAGGTGCGCGAGCGCTGGCAGTTCTACCGCGACCGGCGGCCGGACTCCTACGCCGCCATCACGGCGCGCTGAGCGGGGCGCGCCGTGAAGACCCTGATCACCGGCGGGACGGTCGTCAACGCCACCGGCCGGGCGCGGGCCGACGTGCTCATCGACGGCGAGAAGATCGCCGCGGTCCTCGCCCCCGGCTCGAGCCTGCTCGGCTTCGACGTCGCGGCGCACGTCGACGTCGTCGTCGACGCCACCGGCAAGTACGTCATCCCCGGCGGCATCGACGCCCACACCCACATGGAGATGCCCTTCGGCGGCACCTTCGCCTCGGACACCTTCGAGACCGGCACCGTGGCGGCCGCCTGGGGCGGGACGACGACGATCGTGGACTTCGTCGTGCAGTACCCCGGGCAGAACCCCCTCGACCAGTACGCCCTGTGGCACGACAAGGCGGCCGGCCGCTGCGCCGTCGACTACGGCTTCCACCAGATCCTCTCCGACATCCAGGCCCCCTCCCTCGACGCCATGGACGAGCTCGTGGCCGAGGGCGTGACGAGCTTCAAGGTCTTCACCGCCTACAAGGGCGTCTTCCTGTCCGACGACGGGCAGATCCTCACGGCGATGCAGCGCGCCGCGGCCAACGGCGCGATGGTCATGGGGCACGCGGAGAACGGCTCGGTCATCGACGTCCTCGTCCAGCAGGCCCTCGCCCGCGGCGAGACGGCGCCGATCTACCACGGCCTCACCCGCCCCTGGCAGGCCGAGGAGGAGGCCACCCACCGGCTGATCATGCTGGCCCACCTCACCGGGGCCCCGCTGTACGTCGTCCACGTCTCGGCCAAGCAGGCCGTCGAGCAGATCGCCGCCGCCCGCGGCCGGGGCCAGAACGTCTTCGGCGAGACCTGCCCGCAGTACCTCTACCTCTCCCTCGAGGAGCAGCTCGGCGCCCCGGGGTTCGAGGGCGCGAAGTGGGTGTGCTCGACCCCGCTGCGCTCGCGGGCGGAGGGGCACCAGGAGCACATGTGGAAGGCCCTGCGCACCAACGACCTGCAGGTCGTCTCCACCGACCACTGCCCCTTCTGCATGAAGGACCAGAAGGAGCTCGGCCGCGGGGACTTCTCGAAGATCCCCAACGGCATCGGCTCGGTGGAGCACCGGATGGACCTGCTCTACCAGGGCGTGGTCACCGGGGAGATCTCCCTCGAGCGCTGGGTCGAGCTGTGCTGCGTGACGCCGGCCCGGATGTTCGGCATGTACGGCCAGAAGGGCGTCATCGCCCCCGGGGCCGACGGCGACGTCGTCGTCTACGACCCGAACGGGCGCACGAGCATCGGGATGGGCAAGACCCACCACATGAACATGGACTACTCGGCCTGGGAGGGCTTCGAGATCGACGGCCACGTCGACACCGTCATCTCCCGGGGCACCGTCCTCGTGGACGACGGCGAGTTCCGCGGCCGGGTGGGGCACGGCCGCTACCTCAAGCGCGGCCTGTCGCAGTACCTTGTCTGAGCCCGAGGAGGGCCCCATGGACTTCGGTGTCGTCCTGCAGAACAACCCGCCCGCCTCGCGGGTGGTCGAGCTCGCGCGGCAGGCGGAGACGCAGGGCTTCGACTACGTGTGGACGTTCGACTCCCACCTGCTGTGGCAGGAGCCGTACGTCGTCTACAGCCAGGTCCTCGCCGCCACCCGCAAGGTCCGGGTCGGGCCGATGGTCACCAACCCGGTGACCCGCGACGCGACCGTGACCGCGTCGGCCTTCGCCACGCTCAACGAGATGTTCGGCAACCGCACGGTGTGTGGGATCGGCCGGGGCGACTCCGCGGTCCGGGTGCTCAATGGGCGCCCGGCGACCCTCGCCCAGCTGCGCGAGGCCGTGCACGTCATCCGGGAGCTGGCGAACTCCCGGGCGGTGGAGATCAACGGGTCCACGGTCCGGTTCCCCTGGAGCCGGGACTCGCGGCTCGAGGTGTGGGTGGCCGGGTACGGGCCCAAGACGCTCGCCCTGACGGGCGACGTCGCCGACGGCTTCATCCTCCAGCTCGCCGACCCCGACGTCACCGCCTGGACCATCCGGGTGGTGCGCGAGGCGGCCGAGCGGGCCGGGCGGGACCCCGACGCGCTGCAGTTCTGCGTCGCCGCGCCGATGTACATCGGTGACGACCGCTCCCACATGCACGACCAGACCCGCTGGTTCGGCGGCATGGTGGGCAACCACGTCGCCGAGCTCGTCGCCCGGTACGGCCACGACGCGGAGCTGCCGCACTCCCTGACCGACTACATCGCCGGCCGCACCGGGTACGACTACAACGAGCACGGCCGGGCGGGGAACACGCACACCGAGTTCGTGCCGGACGAGGTGGTCGAGCGGTTCTGCGTGCTGGGCACGTGGCAGGAGCACGTCGCCAAGCTCACCGGGCTGCGCGAGATCGGCGTCACCCAGTTCGCCGGGTACCTCATGCACGACAACAAGGAGGAGACCCTCCGGGTGTACGGCGAGCACGTCATCCCGGCGATGCGGGAGGCCGTGCGCGCGAAGGTGTGACCGCCCCGCCGGTCAGCGCAGGCCGGGCACGGGGTCAGCGCAGCCCGGGCACGTGCAGGTCCGCCCACACGAGGCGGTGGTCGGAGCTGGGGAACGGGTACTGGCCGGTCAGCTCCGAGCCCGGCTCGTCCGCCATGGGCCAGAACACCCCCGCGTCGCGCACCGGCAGGTTGCGCGAGGGCAGCACGTAGTCCACCCGCAGGTTGCCCGGCCCGGGGGTGTCGGCGAAGTCGGCGGTGTCCAGGGCGGCGTCGCCGCGGTGGGTGACGTTCGCGCCGCGCTGGGTGGCGGCCGCCTCCACGGCGCCGCGGGAGGTCGGCCCGGGGTCGCGCAGGCGCGGGGAGTCCAGGAGCTGGTCGATGGCGCCGTCGGTGGAGTCCCCGTCGAGCGGGTCGGCGTTGTAGTCCCCGACGACGACGAACCGCTCGCCGCGGGCCAGCCCGCCGGGGCGGCCGGCGTCGTCGTAGATGTAGGCACCCTCCCGCTCGCCGGCGACGTAGTCCGCCCAGAACCGGATCTCGTCGTGGTTGCGCCGGCCGTTGCGGTCCTCGGCGCCGTCGAAGGTCGGCGGGGTGGGGTGGGCGGCGAGCACGTGCACGGTGGTGGAGCCGACCTCGACCGGGACGTCCCAGTGCGACTTGCTCGACAGCGGCAGCTCGTCGAGCACCTCGGGGGCGTACCAGTCCGCCGGCTGGGAGGTGGCCGGGTCGTCCGGCAGCAGCGCCCCGGGCATGTCCCGCCACCTGAAGTGCTGGAAGGTGCGCACCTCGTCCTCGGCGATGGGGTAGCGCGAGAGCACCACCATGCCGTACTGGCCGGGGAAGGCGCCGAAGCCCCAGGCGTCGTCGGGGCCGCCGACGGCGCCGTCGTGGTTGAGGTCGTGGCCGGAGGGCACGCCGGTGTTGACCGGCGCGGCGTAGGCGTAGGGGTAGTCGACGGCGGGCGACCCGTCCGCGGCGTCGTCGGCCTCGAGGTAGCGCTGGCGGAACAGGTCCACGGCCTCGCCGGCGTCGTCGTGGTCGAACTCGTTGAGCAGGACGACGTCGGGGGCGGTGGTCCGGATGATCGCTGCGACCGCGCGCGCCTGGCGGTCGGTGCCCGAGGCGAGGTCGGCGACGAGCTCGCCCGGCGCGGACCGGTTGAGCGAGGTGTTGAAGGTCGCCACCCGGAGCGTGGCGGGGTGGTCGCGGGCCGCGCTCGCGGTGGCCGCGCCGGCGGGCGCGGCCGCACCGACGGCTGCCACCGTCAGTGCCCCGAGCGCCCCCAGCGCCCGCGTTCGCGTCCGCATATGGCCAAGGTAACAACTTGGTCATCGGACGGAAAGAGTTTGGGACGCCTGGGGACAGTCCGCGGTCGCGCGGGCGGGCCACCGGGGGCGGTGGCGGCCGGCGTGGGCCGGGCGGTCAGCCGCCGAGCTCGCGGTCCCGCTCGACCGCGCCCTGCACGCCGCGGACGACGGCGGGGGAGAAGCCCGCCTCCTCCATGGCCACCAGCCCCGCCACGGTCGTCCCGCCGGGAGAGGTGACCATGTCGACGAGGTCGGCCGGGGTGGCGCCGTCGGCCGCCCGCTCGAGGACCATCTGCGCGCTGCCGAGCACCGCCTGCGCGGCGATGCGCACGGCCTGGGCCTTGGGCAGCCCGTTGCGCAGCGCGCCGCGGGCGAGGGCGTCGATGAAGGTGAAGACGAAGGCGGGGGAGCACCCGGCGATGGCGGAGTAGGCGGCAAAGTCCCGCTCGGGCAGCACGATCGCGCGCCCGACCGCCTCGAAGAGCCCGACGACGGTGTCGACCTGCTCGTCGCCGGCCTCGGCGTTGCCGCATACGGCCGCCATCCCCGCACCGATCTGGGCGTTGACGTTGGGCATGACCCGCACCACCGCCTGCCCCGGCGGCAGCAGCTCCTCCAGCCGGGCCAGCGTGGTGCCGGCGGCGAGGGAGACGACCAGGGAGCCGTTCTCGGCGAGCAGGTCTTGCAACGGGCGCAGGACCTCAGGGATGAGGTGCGGCTTGACGGCGAGGACGACCACCCCGCCGGCGCCCACCTGTTCCACGAGCTCCTCGTTCGTGCCCAGCACGTCCACGCCGGTCTCCCGCGCCAGGGCCTGGGCGGAGCTGCCGTGGGCGCTGGTGACGACTACGTCCTCGGGGGCGACCGACCCGGACGCCACGATTCCCCGCACGATTGCGCCGGCCATGTTGCCCGCGCCGATGAACCCGACCCGCATGCTGCTCCCTCTGCTCGTCGCTCTGCTCGCGCGGGACCCTCGGCCCCGGCCCGTCGGCACAGTATGGCGCGGGGGCGGCATGATGGCGGCATGCCATCGCCCCACGAGCCCACCCGCCCGCGCGCCGTCGTCACCGGCGCCTCCTCCGGCATCGGCGCCGCCACCGTGCGGCGGCTGCGGGCCGAGGGCTGGCAGGTGCTGGCAACCGCGCGCCGCGCGGACCGTCTGGCGGCCCTCGCCGCGGAGACCGGCTGCGCGACCTTCCCCGCGGACCTCAGCGACCCCGACGACGTCGACGCCCTGGCCGCCCACGTGCGCGGCGCCGGCCCGCTGCGCGCGCTGGTCAACAACGCCGGCGGCGCCCTGGGCACCGACCCCGTCGAGACCGGGGACGTCGCGGAGTGGGCCCGGATGTACGAGATCAACGTGCTCGCCACCCTGCGGCTGACCCAGGCGCTGCTGCCGCACCTCAGGGCCCGACGGCGGCGGCGACGTGCTGACCGTGACCTCCACCGCCGCCCACGACACCTACCCCGGCGGCGGCGGGTACGCGGCCGCCAAGCACGCCGAGCGGATGATCCCGGCCACGCTGCGCCTCGAGCTGGTCGGCCAGCCGGTGCGCGTCATCGAGATCGCCCCCGGCATGGTCAGGACCGAGGAGTTCTCCCTCAGGCGGCTGCGCGGCGACGCCGAGGCCGCCGAGCGCGTCTACGCCGGCGTGGCCGAGCCGCTGGTGGCCGACGACGTCGCGGACGCCATCGTCTGGGCGCTGACCCGCCCCGCCCACGTCAACATCGACCAGCTCGTCATCCGCCCGCGCGCGCAGGCCTCCAACACCGTGGTGGCGCGCGAGGGCTGAGGAAGCGCGGGGCCGCGGCCGCGGCCGGCTGCACCCGCTGCGGGGCCGGCCGGGCCGCGCGTAGGCTCCTCGTGCCGCCCGATGACGTGGTCGGGCGGGCGCGACGTGCCGGCCGCGGGGCCGGGCGCCGCGGGCCGCACCGGAAGGGGGCGCGCCGTGAGCTCGCGCCGACTTCGGCTCCTCGCAGCCTCCGCCGCCCTGCTCTGCGCCGCCTGCACCCCGACGTCGTCCCTGTCGGTCCCGGCGAGCCCGTCCCCGCCGGAGGCCAGCGGCCCGCCGGCCGCCTCCGCGGACTGGGTGCGCACCGAGAACGCCCACGCCGGCACGCCGGGCTGGCAGATCGCCCGGCCGAGCGGCCCCGGCGAGATCGAGGGCTACGCCGACACCGTCAGCGCCGAGCCCGGCCGGCAGGTGCGCCTGTTCGTGTCCACCACGGCGGCCCGGTTCCGTGCCGAGGCGTTCCGGGTGGGCTGGTACGACGGCGTCGGGGCCCGCCGGTACTGGTCCTCGCCCCGTGTGGCCGGCCACCGGCAGCCACCCGCGACGACCACCGCGGACACCCGCACGGCCAGCGCCCCCTGGCGCCCCTCCCTGACCATGCCGACCGCGGGCTGGGCGCCGGGCAACTACCTGATCCGCCTCACCGCCGACTCCGGTGGTCAGACCTACGTCCCGCTCACCCTGCGCACGCCGGACGCCGCGGGCCGGGTCCTGATCCTCAACGCCGTGACGACCTGGCAGGCCTACAACGGCTGGGGCGGGCGCAGCCTCTACAAGGGCCCTCGCGGCTACCCGGACCGCTCCTACGCGGTGAGCTTCGACCGGCCCTACGACCGCAACGACGGCACGGGCCTGTACCTGATCGACGAGCTGCCCGCCGTCCGCCTGGCCGAGCGCAGCGGCATCAACCTCGGCTACCTCACCGACGTCGACCTCGACCGCGACCCCGACGCCGTGCGCGGCGCCCGCGCGGTGATCTCCCTCGGCCACGACGAGTACTGGTCGACCGCCATGCGCGACCGCCTCACCGCCGCCCGCGACGCCGGCACGAACGTCGCCTTCCTCGGCGCCAACGCCGTCTACCGGCACATCCGCTTCGACCGGGCCGCCACCGGGGACCGGCGCCTGGAGATCGACTACAAGGAGCCGCGGCTGGACCCCCTGCTCGGCAAGAACGACGCGGAGGTGACGGCGGACTGGCCCCGCGGTCCCCGCCCGCGCCCGCAGTCGGACCTGACCGGCACCTTCTACGAGTGCAACCCGGTGCGCGCACCCATGGTCCTCACCGCCACCCCGGCGTGGCTGTTCGCCGGGAGCGGCGCCGGCCCCGGGACGACCCTGCCCCGCCTGGTCGGCTCCGAGTACGACCGGGTCAACCTCGCGGTGCCCACCCCCCGGCCCATCCAGGTCCTCGCGCACTCCCCGGTCACCTGCGGCGGGCGTCGCTCGTTCGCCGACATGGCCTACTACTCCACCCCGAGCGGGGCCGGCGTGCTGAACGTCGGCACCAACATGTGGGTCCGGGCGCTGGACCGCGGCGCCGGCACCGGGGCCGACGCCGCCCGCAACGAGGCGATCGTCAGCCGCGTGACGACGAACCTGCTGCACGCCTTCGCCGCCGGCCCGGCCGGCGCGGCGCACCCGGCCGTCGACAACGTCACCGAGATCGGATCGTGACCGCGCCCGCGTCCGACTCTCGTCTCGGGCGCCGAGCGGCGGCCCTACGCTCCGTCGGTGGCCTGGTGGGAGTACCTGATCGTCCTCGGCGTCGTGCTGCTCGCGCAGTTCGTCGGCGGCTTCGCCCTCGCCGCCTGGCGCGACCGCAGCGCCCGGCGCGCACCGGCCCGCATCCGCGCCGGGCGTCGCGTCCCCGTGGCGGTCACGGTGCTCGCGGACGGGCCTCGCCGCTGCCTGGCCGTGCGCGACGGCGAGGACGTGCGCATCCACGGCCGGAAGATCGCGCTGGTGGTGAGCACCACGGAGGCGGCGGCCGCGACGGTCCGCCGCGACCACATCGACGAGGAGATGGCGGAGCTCGCCGAGCTGCGCGGGTTCGTGGACGAGCACGGCCGACAGGTCTTCCTCGGGCCGCCGGAGGAGTGGGCGCCGGCCTACGCGGCGCTGATTCAGGCACCGGCCGCGCGGGCCGGACGCCTGACGCTGCTGTGGTCCGCCAGCCTGCGGCCGGCCACGGTTGCCGGTGCCCTGGCCGTGCTGGCGGCATCACTGGTCCAGGCGATCTGGTGGAGCGGCCTCACCGAACGGCTCCCGGGGGTGGCGGCGCCCTGACGGCGCCACCCCCAGGTCGGCGCTAGACTTCCCCGAACAGGCGTCGACCCGGCCATCACCGGCGAGCCTCCGGAAGAACAGGGCCCCCCGGCCCCCAGTAGAACCGGACGGGTAGGGCCCGTCACAGCCTTTCTCGAGCGGTCACGACCGGCGCACGCCGGGCGGGGCAAGCGAGGTGGTACCGCGGCACCGGCCGCGCGGGCGAGGACCCGCGGGGCGGCGTCGTCCTCGCAGCCAGCACAAGTCGTCACCGACCGAGGAGCAGCATTGGCTGACCAGCCGCAGCGTTACCCTCTCCACCGCCCGGGCAGCGAGGTGCAGGCCTCGCCGAGCTTCCCCGCGCTCGAGCAGGAGGTGCTCGAGTACTGGAAGCAGGACGGCACCTTCCAGGCCTCGATCGACAACCGGCCCGCGGGCGAGAACGGCGAGAACGAGTTCGTCTTCTACGACGGCCCGCCCTTCGCCAACGGCCTGCCCCACTACGGCCACCTGCTCACCGGGTACGTCAAGGACGTCGTCGGCCGCTTCCAGACCCAGCTCGGCCACCGGGTCGAGCGGCGCTTCGGCTGGGACACCCACGGCCTGCCCGCCGAGCTCGAGGCCGAGCGGATCCTGGGCATCACCGACAAGACCCAGATCGACGAGATGGGCATCGAGGCCTTCAACAAGGCCTGCCGCGACTCGGTGCTGCGCTACACCCAGGAGTGGCAGGACTACGTCACCCGCCAGGCGCGCTGGGTCGACTTCGACCACGACTACAAGACCCTCGACCCCACCTTCATGGAGTCGGTGATCTGGGCCTTCAAGCAGCTCTACGACAAGGGCCTGGCCTACGAGGGCTACCGGGTGCTGCCGTACTGCTGGCACGACCAGACCCCGCTGTCCAACCACGAGCTGCGCATGGACGACGACGTCTACCAGATGCGCCAGGACCCCTCGGTCACCGTCGGCGTGCGCCTGGAGACCGGCGAGCTGGCCCTCATCTGGACGACGACGCCGTGGACCCTGCCGTCCAACCTCGCCGTCGCCGTCGGCCCGGACATCGAGTACGTCGCGGTCGCCCCGCAGGACGGGCCGCTGGCCGGGGAGCGGGTCATCCTCGCCCGCTCCCGCCTGCACGCCTACGCCCGCGAGCTGGGCGAGGAGCCCGACGTGGTCGCCGCCTTCCCGGGCACCGAGCTGGCCGGGCGGCGCTACGCGCCGATCTTCGACTACTTCCTGGGCCGCCCCGACGACCAGGCGCCCGGCCCGAACGCCTGGCAGGTGGTGGCCGCCGACTACGTCAGCACCGAGGACGGCACCGGGCTGGTCCACCAGGCCCCGGCCTTCGGCGAGGACGACATGGCGGTGTGCCAGGCCCACGGCATCGGCACCGTGGTGCCCGTCGACGACGCCGCCCGGTTCACGAGCGAGGTGCACGACTACGCCGGCCAGCAGGTGTTCGAGGCGAACAAGGCGATCATCGCCGACCTCAAGCGCGGCACCGGCCCGCTGGCCCGTCGTCCCGAGGCCGAGCGCGCGGTCCTGGTGCGCCAGGAGACCTACGACCACTCCTACCCGCACTGCTGGCGCTGCCGCACGCCGCTGATCTACAAGGCGGTGACGAGCTGGTTCGTGCGGGTCACGGAGTTCCGCGACCGCATGGTCGAGCTCAACCAGGACATCACCTGGGTGCCCGAGCACATCAAGGACGGGCAGTTCGGCCACTGGCTCGCCGGCGCCCGGGACTGGTCGATCTCCCGCAACCGCTACTGGGGCACGCCCATCCCGGTGTGGGTCTCCGACGACCCCGCCTACCCGCGTACCGACGTCTACGGCTCTCTCGCCGAGCTCGAGGCCGACTTCGGCCGCCTGCCGCTCGGCCCCGACGGCGAGCCCAACCTGCACCGGCCCTACATCGACGAGCTGACCCGGCCCAACCCGGACGACCCGACCGGGAAGTCCACGATGCGCCGGATCCCGGACATCCTCGACGTCTGGTTCGACTCCGGGTCGATGCCCTACGCCCAGGTGCACTACCCGATGGCGAACCGGGACTGGTTCGACCACCACAACCCGGGCGACTTCATCGTCGAGTACATCGGGCAGACCCGCGGGTGGTTCTACACCCTGCACGTGCTGGCCACCGCCCTGTTCGACCGGCCCGCCTTCCGCACCGCCGTCTCCCACGGCATCGTGCTCGGCTCCGACGGGCGCAAGATGAGCAAGTCGCTGCGCAACTACCCCGACGTCAACGAGGTCTTCGAGCGCGACGGCTCCGACGCCATGCGCCTGTTCCTCATGGGCTCGCCGGTGGTGCGCGGCGGGAACCTCATCGTCACCGAGGAGGGCATCCGGGAGAACGTGCGCCAGGTGCTCCTGCCGCTGTGGAACGCCTGGTACTTCTTCGCGCTCTACGCCGGCACCCTCGACGGCGGCAAGGGCTACCTCGCCCGCCCGGTGGCGCTGGACGACGCCGAGGAGGTGGCCGCCCTGCACGTCATGGACCGCTACCTCCTCGCCCGCACCCGCGACCTGGCCGCGGGCGTCCGGGCCCAGCTGGAGGCCTACGACGTGCCCGGGGCGGTGCAGTCCCTGCGCGAGCACCTCGACCTGCTGACCAACTGGTACGTGCGCACCTCGCGCGACCGGTTCTGGGAGGAGGACGCCGGCGCGTTCAACACCCTGTACACCGCGCTGGAGGTCTTCACCCGGGTCATGGCGCCGCTGGCGCCGCTGGTGACCGAGGAGATCTGGCGGGGCCTGACCGGCGGGCGCAGCGTGCACCTGACCGACTGGCCCGAGCTGCCCGAGACGGTGGCCGACGACGCCCTCGTCGCGGCCATGGACCAGGTCCGCGACGTGGTCTCGGCCACCCTGGGGCTGCGCAAGGCGCACGCCCGGCGGGTGCGCCAGCCGCTGCGCACCCTCACCGTCGTCGTCGAGGACCCGGCCGCGCTCGCGCCGTTCGCCGACCTGGCCGCCTCGGAGGTCAACGTCAAGCGCGTGGACCTGCGGGCGCTGGCCGACGGCGCCGCCGAGGAGTTCGGCGTGGTCACCAAGCTCACCGTCAACGCCCGGGCCGCCGGGCCGCGGCTGGGCAAGGACGTGCAGCGGGCCATCAAGGCCGCCCGCGAGGGCTTCTGGGAGCAGCGCGAGGGCGACGGCGTCGTCGTCGCCGACGGCATCGAGCTGCTGCCCGAGGAGTTCACCCTCACCACCGAGGTGGAGAGCCGGGAGGGCGACGCCCACGTCGCCGCCGTGCTGCCCGGCGGCGGGTTCGTGGTGCTGGACATCGCCGTCGACGACGAGCTCGCCGCCGAGGGCTACGCCCGCGACGTCGTGCGCGTGGTCCAGGACGCCCGCAAGGCCGCCGACCTGTACGTGGCCGACCGGATCCACCTCGACCTGGTCGTCCCGGCGGACAAGCTCGCGTGGGTCCAGGCCCACGAGGAGCTCATCGCCCGCGAGACCCTCGCCCTGGAGGTCGCCGCCTCCGCCGGCGACGTCGACGCCCCCGAGGCCCGCGTGCGGAAGATGGAGGCGTGATGAGCGAGCGCACCAACGACGGCGAGCCCACCCCCGAGGGCGAGCGCACCCCCGAGGGCGAGCGGTCCCCCCGCGACCCGGCCGAGGCCGAGCGCGAGGCCCGCGAGCGGATCGCCGCCTTCATGGCGGCCGCCGACGCCCCCGACGACGAGGCGGCCGCGCCCACCGCGGAGGAGCGCGCGGAGGACGAGCACGAGGCGGGCCTCAAGGCCCTCCTCAGCTCGCCGCTGTTCACCGGGCCCGACCCGGACGTGGCCGAGGAGGTCCTGCACGAGGAGGACGCCGGCCCCACCGAGGCGCAGCAGCGGGCCGGCGCCGTCGCGCACGCCCAGGCGGAGGAGGAGGTCCGGCGGATCTACCAGGCCATCCTCACCCGCGCCCCCGAGCACGACGTCCAGCCCAGCCTGCAGCGGGTGGCCGACGTCCTCGAGCTGCTCGGCGACCCGCACAAGGCCTACCCGCTGGTCCACCTCACCGGCACCAACGGCAAGACCTCCACCGCGCGGATGGTCGAGCGGCTGCTGCGCGAACGGGGCCTGCGCACGGGGCGGTTCACCTCCCCGCACCTGCACTCGGTGCGCGAGCGCATCGCCCTGGACGGCCAGCCGATCAGCCCCGAGCAGTTCATCGCCACGTGGGAGGACGTCGCCCCCTACGTCGAGATGGTCGACGCCCGCTCGCAGGCCGCCGGCGGCCCGCGGCTGAGCTTCTTCGAGGTGTTCACCGTCATGGCGTACGCCGCGTTCGCCGACGCGCCGGTGGACGTCGCCGTCGTCGAGGTCGGCATGGGCGGGCGCTGGGACGCCACCAACGTCGCCGACGGCACGGTGGAGGTGCTCACCCGCATCGACCGCGACCACGAGCGCTGGCTCGGGCACACCCTGGAGGAGATCGCGGGGGAGAAGGTCGGCATCATCACCGACCGCTCGACGGTCATCTCCGCGGACCAGGCCGAGGAGGTCGACGCGGTCATCATGTCCGCCGCCGCCCAGCACGGCGCCCGGCTGCTGCGCGACGGCCAGGAGCTCGAGGTGCTCGACCGGCAGCTGGGCGTGGGCGGGCAGCTGCTCACCCTGCGCACCCCGGCCGGGGTCTACCAGGACGTCTTCGTCCCGCTGCACGGCGAGCACCAGGCGCACAACGCGCTCCTCGCGCTCGCGGCGGTGGAGGCGTTCTTCGGCGGCGGCGCCCTCGACGGCGGCGTGGTCGAGCAGGGCTTCGCCAACGTCGACTCCCCGGGCCGGCTCGAGCTGGTCCGGCGCAGCCCCACCGTGCTGGTCGACGCTGCCCACAACCCCGCCGGCATCGAGGCGCTGCGCGCGGCGGTGGAGGAGGCCTTCGCCTTCTCCCACCTGGTCGGCGTGGTCGGGGTGATGGCGGACAAGGACGCCGAGGGGGTCCTCGCCGGCCTCGAGCCGCTGCTCAGCGAGGTGGTCATCACCCACGCCACCACCGACCGGGCGATGGACGTCGAGGAGCTGGCCGAGATCGCCGTCGACGTCTTCGGCGAGGACCGCGTGTACGTGGCCGAGCGGCTCGACGACGCCATCGACAAGGCGGCGACGCTGGCCGAGCGGGACCCCGACGAGGTGGTCACCACCACCGGGGTGCTCGTGGCCGGCTCGGTGCTGCTCGCGGCCGAGGCGCGGGCGCTGATGGGCAAGACCTCCGCCTGAGGCCGCGCCCGGTTCTCCGTGCCGGCAGCAGCCAACCTGCCACTGTGGCTGCGCCAGCCGGTCGGAGAACGTGACGAGGTCGAGGTTCTGGTTGCACCTGCGACCAGAACCTCGACCTCGTCGGCGTTCGGCGTCGTCGTGCCCGGCGGATGGCGGGGCGCGCCGCCGGGCCTCGCGAGACCCCGTGAGGCGCGGCACACCTGCTCACCGCGGTCCGCTCGTCGTGCACGGACGGCCAAATGCTGGTCGGGTGGTGCCGGGAGGGGCGAGGATAAGGCCGTGGTCCGGTATCGGACCCTCCCCGGCTACCGAAGGAGCACGTCGGTGAAGAAGCTCATCAACAACCCCCAGACCGTCGTCGCCGAGTCCCTGCGCGGGTTCGGCCGCGCGCACGCCGACCTCGTGCGGGTCAACGAGGACCCCATGTACGTCGTCCGCGCCGACGCCCCGCGCCAGGGCAAGGTCGGCCTGGTCTCCGGCGGCGGCTCGGGCCACGAGCCGCTGCACGCCGGCTACGTCGGTCCCGGCATGCTCGACGCCGCGGTGCCCGGCGCGGTGTTCACCTCGCCCACCCCCGAGCCGATCTTCGAGGCGACCAAGGCCGTCGACGGCGGCGCCGGCGTGCTGCACATCGTGAAGAACTACACCGGCGACGTGCTCAACTTCGAGACGGCCGCCGAGCTGGCCGAGGCCGAGGACATCACGGTGCGCTCCGTCGTCGTCAACGACGACGTCGCGGTGGAGGACTCCCTGTACACCGCCGGCCGGCGCGGGGTGGCCGGCACCGTCCTCGTGGAGAAGATCGCCGGCGCCGCCGCCGAGCGCGGCGACGACCTCGACGCGGTCACCGCCGTCGCCCAGAAGGTCATCGACAACGTCCGGTCCATGGGCGTGGCGCTGACGGCGTGCACCGTGCCGCACGCCGGCAAGCCGTCCTTCGACCTCGCCGAGGACGAGATCGAGATCGGCATCGGCATCCACGGCGAGCCCGGCCGCCACAAGGTCCCCATGGCCACCGCCGACGAGATCACCGACCAGCTGCTCAACCCGGTGCTCGAGGACCTCAAGCTCGCCGACGGCGAACCGGTGCTGCTCTTCGTCAACGGCATGGGCGGCACCCCGCTGTCCGAGCTCTACCTGGTCTACAACCACGCCCGCGACGTGCTCGAGAACCGCGGGCTGACGGTGAGCCGGTCGCTGGTGGGCAACTACATCACGTCCCTGGAGATGCAGGGTGCGTCGGTCACCGTCCTGCGCCTGGACGAGGACCTCACCGCCCTGTGGGACGCGCCGGTCAACACCCCCGCGCTGCGGCGCGGGCTCTGACGGCGGACGGGATCGCCGCCGCCCCGGCGCCGGTTTTGACCGCCGCGCCGGGGCGGCGCACGCTGTGAGCGCCCTCACGGGCACGAGAATCGAGGAGGATGCATGAGCGCTGCCACCCTGGGCACCGACTGGGCGCTGGACTGGGTCGCCCGGGCCGCCAAGACGGTCTCCGACCACCGGATCGACCTGATCGAGCTCGACCGGGCCATCGGTGACGGCGACCACGGCGAGAACATGGACCGCGGCTTCACCGCCGTGACCGCCAAGCTCGCCACGTTGCGGCCCGACACGGTCGGCGACGTGCTCAAGACGGTCGCCACCACGCTGATGTCGACGGTCGGCGGGGCGGCCGGCCCGCTGTACGGCACCGCGTTCCTGCGGGCGGCCAAGGCGGTCGACGGCGAGCTCGACGCCGCGGGGGTGGCGGCCATGCTCGCGGCCGGCCTGGAGGGCATCAAGGCCCGCGGCAAGGCCGAGCCGGGGGAGAAGACCATGGTCGACGCCTGGGAGCCGGCCGCCGAGGCCGCGCGGATGACGGCCGACGAGGGCGGCGGGCCGGCCGACGCGCTGCGCGCCGCCGCCCAGGCCGCCGCGGCCGGCTCGGACGCGACCATCCCGATGGTCGCCCGCAAGGGCCGGGCCAGCTACCTCGGCGAGCGGTCCGCGGGGCACCGTGACCCCGGGGCCGAGTCCTCCTCCCTGCTCCTCACCGCGGCGGCCGAGGCGGCGGCGGCGCTGTGACGGCGGGGGACGGGACGGCCCGCGCCGGCCTCGTGGTGGTCTCGCACTCGGTTCGGCTGGCCGAGGGGGTCGTCGAGGTGGCCGCCCAGATGGCCCCCGACGTGCGCCTGCGCCCCGCCGGCGGGACCGACGACGACCGCGTCGGCACGAGCTTCGACAAGGTCGAGTCCGCGGTGACCGGGCTGCTGGACGAGCCGGGGATCAGCGGGGTGGTGGTGCTCACCGACCTCGGCTCGGCCACGATGACGGCCGAGTCGGTCCTGGAGTTCCTCGACGACGACGCGCGCGAGCGGGTCGTCCTCGCCGACGGCCCCCTGGTGGAGGGCGCGGTCGCCGGCGCGGTGGCCGCCCAGTCGGGTGCCGCGCCGGCCGCCGTGGCCGCCGCGGTGGCCGAGGCCGCCCGCAGCTTCGGCGCGGCCGCGGAGGGCACCGGGGCGCCGTCGGAGCCCGCCGGCGCGGTGCCCGCGGGGGCCGACGGCGCGGCGGGTGCCGGCGCGGCGGCGGAGCCCGAGACGGCGGCCGGGGAGCTGACCGAGACGTTCACGCTGCACAACAAGGTCGGGCTGCACGCCCGCCCCGCGGCGCTGCTGGCCCGCCTGGTGGCCGGCTACGACGCCGAGGTCTCCGTGAACGAGGTCGACGCCGCCAGCGTGCTGGCCCTCATGGGCCTGGGCCTGGAGAAGGGTGACGAGATGCACGTGCGGGCCAGCGGCACCCAGGCCGAGGAGGCGATGGCCGCCGTCGCCCAGGCCGTCGCCGACGGCTTCGGCGAGGAGTAGCGCCCCCCGCCCGCCCCTCCCGTGAGACGTCAAGTTGGTCGTGAGACGTCAAGTTGGTCGCGAGACGTCAAGTTGGTCGCGAGGCGTCAAGTTCGCCGTGAGTCGTCACGTTTGCGCGCGAGGGGCCGACGGTGCGTGACGGCTTCCGCGGCCGGGGAGGGTGGACGCCGGCGCGGGGTAGGTAACCTGGCACGGTGAGCAGCCAGACGTCCTCCGCGCCGGCGAGCCCGGCCCCGGGAGCGCCCCGCCCGCCGGGCTCCGCCCGCAAGACCCTCGCCATGTCGGTCCTCGTCAGCGAGGTCTTCATCGTCCTGTTCGCCTCGCTCGTGGCGTTCGGGCTGCGGCTGGCCGAGCCAGGCGTGGTGTGGGCCATCGGGGGCGCGGCCATGCTGGCGTGCGCGCTGTGCGCCGGCCTGCTCAGGCACAGGCTCGGCTACGTCCTCGGATCGGTGATCCAGGCGCTGCTGCTGCTGTCCGGCTTCGTGCTGCCGATGATGTTCATCGTCGGCGCGATCTTCGCGGTCATCTGGGTCGTCGCCCTGCGCGTGGGGAGCCGCATCGACGTCGAACGCCAGGAGCGCTACGCCGCGGAGCTGGAGTACCACCGCACCCACTCCTGACCGGCCCCGCGCCTGGTGGTCCTGGGAATCGGTCGAGCGCGGCCGGTAGTGTGCCGGGACGTGACCACCACTTCTGAGACCGAACGCACCCTCGTCCTCGTCAAGCCCGACGGCGTCGCCCGCCAGCTCACCGGCGAGGTGCTGCGCCGCATCGAGGCCAAGGGCTACCGCATCGCCGCGCTGGAGCTGCGCACCGCCGACCGCGACCTCCTCGCCCAGCACTACGCCGAGCACCAGGGCAAGCCGTTCTTCGAGCCGCTCGTCGAGTTCATGCTCTCGGGCCCGGTCGTTGCCGCCGTCGTCGAGGGGCAGCGGGTCATCGAGGGCTTCCGGTCCCTGGCCGGGACCACCGACCCCACCGTGGCGGCTCCGGGCACCATCCGCGGCGACCTCGGCCGCGACTGGGGCACCGCCGTCGTCCAGAACCTCGTGCACGGCTCGGACTCCCCGGAGTCGGCCGCCCGCGAGATCGGGCTCTGGTTCCCCGCTCTCTGAGTCGTCGGGGCACGAATCCCGGGCGATCACGCCCCTAGCCGAGGACTCCGTACGGATATGTATGCCGTACGGAGTCTTCGCCTACCTGAGCACCAGACAAGCCGACGCCACGCCGAAATATCGGCTGCCGCTGGACGGTTGCCCTGGGCGATGGCCGCGCTCGACCTGCCCCTGTCCCTGCTGGACCGATCGCGTACGCGCGCGGGCGAGCCGGACGCGCTCGCCCTCGCGGCGACGATCGAGCGCGCGCGACGGGCCGAGGAGCTCGGCTACCACCGGTTCTGGGTGGCCGAGCACCACGGCGTGCCCGGCATCGCCAGTGGCAGCCCGGCCGTGCTGGCCGCGGCGGTCGCGGCGCGGACCGCCCGCATCCGGGTCGGTTCGGGCGGGATGATGCTGCCCAACCACGCCCCGCTCGTCGTCGCGGAGCAGTTCGCGGTGCTCGAGAGCCTCCATCCCGGGCGGATCGACCTCGGCCTGGGGCGCTCGCTCGGGTTCAGCGCCCCGGTGCGCCAGGCGCTGGGCGCCACGGACGCGGACCCCGAGCGCTTCCTCGCCGACGTCGACGCGGTCCGCGCGTTCCTCGCCGGCCGCGGACCGATCACCGCCATGCCCCGGCTGCCCGCGCCCCCGCCGCTCTTCCTCCTCGCGGGACGCCACGGCCTCACCCTCGCCGCACGCGCGGGCCTGCCCGTGGCGGTCGGCGGAGCCCCGCCCGACCTGGTCGAGACGCTGGCGGCCTACCGCCGGGACGTGCGCGCCGCCGGGGGTGAGCCGTACGTGATCGCCGGCGTCACCGTGATGATCGCCGAGACCGAGGAACGCGCCCGGGACCTGCTGCTCCCGGAGGCCTGGGCGATGGCCGCGTCGCGGGCCACCGGCGCCTTCCCACCCCTGGAGGACGTCGACGCCGTGCGGGACCGGCCACGCACGCCCAAGCAGCGCGCCAGCGTCGAGCGGTTCCTGGCCCAGGCCGTCTACGGCACCGCGGACCAGGTGGCCGAGCGGCTGGGCCGGCTCGCCCGCCAGGGCGTCGACGAGGTCATGGCGACGACGTCGACCTACGACCGCGCGGAGCAGGCCCGGGCCGACGCCGCGCTGGCCGGGCTGTTCACGCCGTAGGGGCTCGCGGCGTCAGGCCGGGGGCGCCTCGCCGAGCAGGCCGGCGGCCCGCATGAGCTGCTCCCCGATCGGCCCGGGGTTGTAGGCCACCTCCCAGCGGTAGCCGTCGGGGTCGGCGAAGTAGCCGGAGCGGCCGCCCCACTCCCGGTCCTGCGCCGCGCCGACCAGGGTGCCGCCGGCGGCGACGGCCTCGGCGAGCACGGCGTCCACCTGCGCTGGGGTCGGCACGTTGTGCGCGAGCGTGAGCGGCGCCGTCCCCGGCCGGCGGTCGAGCGGCCCGACCTCCGCCGCGAAGTCGTCCGCCCGCCACAGCGACAGCACGACCGTGGGCGCCACGAGGAAGAAGACCACCTCGCCCTCGGCCTCGAAGGCCGGCTCCCAGCCGAGCCCGTCGGCGTAGAACCGCCGGGAGGCGGCGGGGTCGGGCACCGCCAGGGTGATGAAGCTCAACCGCTGATCCATGACGGGCACCGTAACGGCCGGCCGGCCGCGGCGACGGCCCGTCGCGGCGCCGGGCCTGGCCGGCCCGGCGCGCCGCCGCCTGGGGATGTCTGCCCGGGCGCGTCCCCGGTGGGCAATATGCTGCGCGGGTGCACCTGAAAACGCTGACGCTGCGAGGATTCAAGTCCTTCGCGTCCGCGACGACCCTGCACCTCGAGCCCGGCATCACCTGCGTCGTCGGCCCCAACGGCTCGGGCAAGTCCAACGTCGTCGACGCCCTCGCCTGGGTCATGGGCGAGCAGGGCGCCAAGACCCTGCGCGGCGGGTCGATGGCCGACGTCATCTTCGCCGGCACCTCCTCGCGCGCCCCCCTCGGCCGCGCCGAGGTCTCCCTGACCATCGACAACGCCGACGGCGTGCTGCCCATCGAGTACAGCGAGGTGACGATCTCCCGCACGCTGTTCCGCTCCGGCGGCTCGGAGTACGCCATCAACGGCACCCCCTGCCGCCTGCTCGACATCCAGGAGTTGCTCTCCGACACCGGCATGGGCAAGGAGATGCACGTCATCGTCGGCCAGGGCCGGCTGGACTCGGTGCTGCAGGCCAGCGCCGAGGAGCGTCGCGGCTTCATCGAGGAGGCCGCCGGGGTCCTCAAGCACCGCCGCCGCAAGGAGAAGGCGCTGCGCAAGCTCGAGGCGATGCAGGCCAACCTCGCCCGGGTCGGCGACCTGTCCGCCGAGATCCGCCGCCAGCTCGGCCCCCTCGCCCGCCAGGCCGACGTCGCCCGCCGCGCCCAGGTGGTCCAGGCCGACCTGCGCGACGCCCGCGCCCGGCTGCTCGCCGACGACCTCGTCCAGCTCAGCGCCGCCCTTGCCCAGGACGTCGCCGACGAGACGGCGCTGCGCGAGCGCCGCGCCGACGTCGAGGCCGCCCAGGAGGAGGGCCGCCACCGCCTGGCCGCCCTCGAGCAGCAGGCCGCCGCGGCCGCCCCGCGCCTGGGGCAGGCCACCGACGTGTGGTACCAGCTCTCCGGGCTGCGCGAGCGGCTGCGCGCCCTGGGCAACGTCGCCGCCGAGCGCTGCCGCCTGCTCGGCGCCCCCACGGCCGAGCCCACCCCCGGCCGCGATCCGGACGAGCTCGAGGCCCGGGCCGCCGCCGCCCGTGAGCAGGAGGAGGCCCTGCAGGCCCGCCTCGACGACGCCCGCCAGGGCCTCGAGCGGGTCGTGGACGAGCGGGCCGCCGCGGAGGAGGCCGAGCGCGACGCCGAGCGGGCCCTGGCCGCCGTCCACCGCGGCGTCGCCGACCGGCGTGAGGGGCTGGCGCGCCTGACCGGTCAGGTGGGCGCGCGCCGCTCGCGGCTGGAGGCCGCCGAGGCCGAGCTCGGCCGGTTGCGCGCCACCCTGACCGCTGCGGAGGAGCGGGCGGCGACGGCGCAGGCCGAGTTCACCGCCCTCGAGCAGCAGGTCGCCGGCGTCGAGGAGGGCGAGGAGGGCCTGGACGAGGCGCACGAGGCGGCCACCGCGGAGCTGGAGGACACCGAGCAGGCCGTCGCCGCGCTCGTCGAGGAGGAGCGGGCCGCCGAGGCCGACCGCGCCACCTGGTCCGCCCGCCGCGACACCCTGGCCCTGTCCCTGCGCCGCAAGGACGGCACCGGCGCCCTGGTCGAGTCCGGGCTGCCGGGCCTGCGCGGGACGGTGCCCGAGCACCTCACCGTCGCGCCCGGCTGGGAGAACGCCGTCGCCGCGGTGCTCGGCCCGCTGGCCGAGGCCGCCGTCGTGGAGTCCGTCGACGTCGCCGTCGACGCCGTGCGTCAGGCCCGCGACGGCGACGCCGGGCAGGTCCGCCTCCTCGTCGCCGGCGCCCCCGCGCCGGGCGGCGCGGCTCCCACGGGCGACGGCGCCCGCCCGGCCACCGAGCTGGTCACCGTCGCCGACCCGGCGCTGCGCGGCACCGTCGAGCACCTGCTCGCCCGCGTCGTCGCCGTCGAGGACCTCGCCGACGCCCGCCGCGCGCTCGCGGCCGACCCGGCCCTCACCGCCGTCACCCGTGCTGGCGACGTGCTCTCCGCGGCGGCCGCCCACGGCGGGGCGCCGGGGGCGCCGAGCGTGCTCGAGCTGCACGCCGCCCACGAGGAGGCCGCCGCGGCGGTCGACGCCGCCACCGCCCGGGCCGAGCGCGCCCGCTTCGCCCTGGGACCGGCGCGCGAGCGCGTCGAGGCCGCCCGGGAGCGCGCCCGGGCGACGCTGGAGGACCTGCACGCCTCGGACGCCCGCCTGGCCGCCGTCGCCGAGCAGCTCGGCCGGCTCGGGTCCACCCTGCGCGGCGCGCAGGCCGAGGCGGAGCGCGCCCGCCCGGCGATCGAGCGGGTCGAGGCGGAGATCGCCGAGCACGGTGCCGAGCTGAAGGCCCTGGCCGAGCGGCTGGAGATCGCCCAGCGCGAGCCCGTCCAGGCCGAGGACGACCTCGCCGGCGCCACCGCGGCCCGCGACCGGGCCACCGAGGCCGCCCGCGCCGCCCGCGCCGCCGAGACCGAGGCGCGCCTGGCGCTGCGGGGCCTGGAGGAGCAGGCCAAGAACCTGTCCGGGCGGGCCGCGTCCCTGGCCGCCGCCGCCCGCGCCGAGCGCGAGGCCCGCCGCAAGGCCGCCGAGCGCGAGGCCCGCCGGGCCGCGCAGGCGCAGGTGGCCGCCGAGGTG